>JANYHB010000034.1 GCA_025359265.1 Hyphomicrobiales bacterium
AGGCAACTTAATGTCAATCGATTTGATGTGTCGAAGGTTCCATTTTGACTATATCGAAAAATTGGGGCTTGACCTCGGCAAGAAATATGAAATTGCTGCGAAACCTAAAGTTGGTACCATAATCCATTGGAGAAAAAGTGATAGCCCAGTTCCAAATATGGGCAATTTTGGCATGAGATTCGAATAGGCCCAAGTTTTGCTGACGAAAGTGTTTATCCATTCGCTATAGACAGTGTAGCACAAGCCCATGACGAGTGTTACTATCATCACAGGGATGAACCGCACATTTGGCCATTGCGATCACCGAAGAGAAGCAGAGCTACAATAAGCGACAACGTCGAGCTCAGCAAATCGCCACCGGTAATGCTCTCGTCGATTGACCGTCTTCTGAAAATCCGGACGTTTGCCCAGCATAGTTGTGAAAGCGTTGTCCGTCTGTTGTCTAGCTGACAATTTGTGTTTCCGGTTGGGTTTCCCAAATCGATATCGGTGAAAGCTTATTGCTGGTCGACGTTAACCGAAATGTTGGTATTTAATTTACCTGTTATCTTAAAGATTTCAAATATCTTATACTAACCGTTTTCGAACTGCGCTAAAATCGAAAATGTGAGGTATTGATAAGTCTGTTCAACGAATAGGTTATTTTATTGTCAAGCATGCGCCATGAAACCTTACGAACAATAGAAGTGAACAATTAAAAATGAAGAAAACACTTTTACAGTCTCACGGTTGCTTTTTTGAACTCTAATTTTTGCATTTTTGTGGCCTATGTTGGGCACATCATTCATTTGTGATATCGTATAGCGAGAGTGATCTAATTTGGCCAATGAACAGTCAAAAGTCTGGAAAAGAAGCTACCAATGGATTTTGGTGGTTATAATAAGTATTGCGTTTGTGGATCCGCTGACCGCCCATCCACACGTTTGGGCTGACATGTCCTCGCAATTGCAGATATCTGATGATGGAAAAATTACCGGTGTACGCGTGCAATGGACTACAGATAAGGTCTACGCTCAAGATGCGCTTAGTGGGATGGATACCAATGGTGATGGCATTTATGAACCTGAAGAATTGGCAAGACTAACAGAAGAAAATCTAAGCGCGCTCTCTGAGTATGATTATTTTGTCTCTTTTCGATTTAATGGCGAAAAGCAAAAAAATGGAAAAGCAGTTGATGGCAATCAAATCTATAATCCAAAAGATGGTCAGCTGACGCTGACCTTGCCCCGAACTTCTATCCAGTTTTAAGTTCGCTCTGGCGGTTGAATATGCCCTGTTGGGCTGGTTGTGTAATGGCCATGGGCGCCAATCAAATCATCGGCCTGTGGCGGGCGCAGGAAGCGGGCTGGTGCTTGAATTTAACTCTGCACTATGCCTAAGCAAAATCCGGGAATGATAAATCTGCCAAGCAGATTGACTTTGCAGGCCCCGGCCCTTGGGCTTAAGACGGCGTTTATGAACCAACCTGTTGAAGCTGCAAAGTTCAGATCGGATTTGGCTGCACTTATTGGAATGCAGGGCTCAAGGCCTGATGTTGTGATGCGGTTTGGCTATGGGCCGATCATGCCATATTCCCTACGAAGACCGCTTGACTCGGTTTTGATTTGACATGTGGTCAGCATCCAATGTCATTTGGGTTGCCTTGCATCTCGGAATTTCGACGACTGCTACAATCCATATTCTGCAATACAAACGCAATGTGCATTCGGCCATTGGTTGGATTAGCCTGGTTTGGCTTTCTCCATTCATCGGAGCATTGTTGTATTTTGCCTTTGGTATAAATCGTGTCCGGCGGCGTGCGCGAATTATGCGCCGCTCGGTGAAAAGGCCGCGCCAGCGCGTGGGGAAATCCAACTCATCATCAGAACCGTTTGGCAATCTGAAAGCGACGGTGGGCGCACTGACGCACCAATCCTTGGCTTCTGCCGATATTTCGTTGCCGCTGCACGACGGAGATGATGCCTATCCGCAGATGCTCACCGCAATCACTAATGCCAAAACAAGCGTCGCTCTCGCTTCCTACATATTCCGCTCAGACAAGATTGGTCGAGAGTTTATTGATGCTTTGGCAAATGCCGTTCAGCGGGGGGTTTTGGTTCGGGTGCTGCTCGATGGCTTTGGCAGTGGGATGTTTTTGGCCGGCACCTACCGTGCTTTCCTCAAACAAGGCGTTCCGGTCGTCCAATTTATGAATTCGATTTTGCCTTGGAAGATGCAATTCATGAATTTGAGATTGCATAAGAAAATCCTCGTGATCGACGGAGCAACTGCTTTTATCGGTGGATTGAATATCGCTGACGAAAACACCGGCCGCCTGCGACAAAAGCTCGTCGTGCGCGATACCCACTTCAAAATCAAAGGCCCAGTGGTTGACCAGATAACTAGAGATTTTGCCGATGACTGGCTATTTGCCACGGGCGAGGAATTGCAAGAGTCAATCTGGGTTCCCGGAACACATGAAACTGGCGGGGTCGAATCTCGAGTTATAGCTTCTGGGCCGGATCAAGACGCTGAGCAACTATCGTTGGTTTTGCTTTCGGCAATATCTGCCGCGCAGAAATCAATCAGAATTGCCACACCCTATTTTCTGCCAGATGAGCAATTGATGACTGCCCTGCAATTGGCAGCAATTCGCGGCGTTGACGTTCGGATTGTCATTCCGAAATTCAGCAACCACCTGCCGATGAATTGGGCCATGCATGCGCACGTTGGCCCATTATTGCAGGCCGGTTGCAACATTTGGCAAGCGCCTCTGCCCTTTGATCATTCAAAGCTCATGGTTGTTGATGATACGTGGTGTCTGTTTGGCAGCCCCAATTGGGACACACGCAGTTTGCGCCTCAATTTTGAATTGGCCATCGAAGCCTATGATCCGCAACTGGCGGTTAAACTGTCTGCAATTATTGACCAGAGCAGTGTCTCAACGCTAACTTTAGGGGAGTTGGACGCCCGCTCAATTTTTGTGAAATGCCGTGATGCGGCAACACGGTTATTGATGCCCTATCTTTAAAGTGTGCTGGTGAGAACGTTATGAAAGTTGCCTCCTATAATATTCACAAATGCCGCGGCGTGGACGGCATGGTGAGGCCCGAGCGGATTATTGCCGTGGTCAAAGAAATAGGCGCCGATCTTGTTGCACTTCAGGAAGTGGATCATCGCATCGGGACGCGGAGCGGCCTTTTGAATCCCGCGATGATTGAAAGCGAGACCGGCTTAAAATTGCTGATTCAATCCGATGTCGTTGATGGCCATGGTTGGCACGGAAATGCACTTTTGGTGCGTGGTGAACCGCTGCATTACCATCGCTCACGCTTACATCTTCCGGGTATTGAACCGCGCGGGGCCGTGTTTGCCGAACTTGATTTGGGCGAGGGGCCTTTTCGCGTTATCGCAGTCCACCTTGGATTGTTGCGCCGATCACGGTTGCTGCAAACAAAAGCGATTTTAGACGCCTTTCTTGGTTTGAAGCCAATGCCCACCATCATGCTAGGCGATTTCAACGAATGGCGACGTGTCAGACACTCAGCACTTGCGGTACTCGAACCCGTCTTTGGATTGCTTCCTGTGTTGGCGAGTTTTCCATCACGCCTGCCGTTTTTTCCGATGGATCGCATACTGGATTGGCCACCCGGTTTGATCACCCATCTCACCGTTCATAATACGCCATTGGCACAATTGGCATCAGATCATTTGCCGCTGGTGGCGGAAGTGAATTTGAAGTCTGTTCTCCCAGAAGTGCAATTCACAGGTTGATAAATGCGCGCAATCACTCAAAGTAGGGAAGACGTTTCCGCGCGCCAAGGTGGGAAGACTATCGGCATTGGTTTAGCCGATCAGGCGGTTGCGCTTGAGAGCCACTATCTGGATTAGGATTTCTGCCGGTGATACCGTAAATAATATATCGCGGATCATCAGCGCATCGGCGCGAATGCCGCGCCAAAACCCGTGCTTCGCAGCTTTGGATGGACTTGCAACGTTTTGAAAAGACACGATGGCGACGGGTTGCTTCATCTTGATCAACAGGCGGTTTAAGAACACTTCGAAGCCAAAGCGCGGCAGGTGGTTTAGACTGCTGAGGTGCGGTTTCACTATATCAAACGGCAAGGCTCTTTCTCCTGAAATATAATCGAGCCCAATCATCCGCCAGAGTTTAGGTGCATTGCCGCGGAGGGAGATCGATGCAACGGCAAGGCCTTCGGCAACCGGCGCGATCAGTCTGGTGACATCAAGGGCGGTGAGGCCAAGCAAGTCTGCATCCAGCAAAACAACATGAGTGGTGGTGACGTGCTGAAGCCCCAACGCGAGGGCCGCGGTTTTACCAAGATTGCCGCTGGTTTTAATCACCATAACACCGAAAATGAGCTGCAGCATGATTTTCTTTGGCGCACCACGCGTGATCTTCCTGAACGCGGCCGCATTGGTATTTTCAATCGCTCATATTATGAGGAAGTCTTGATTGCCCGCGTGCACCCCAACATTCTTGCAAGCGAGGGCATTCCCGATGCGCCAACCGGAAACAGTGAAGTTTGGCAAAACCGCTATCGATCAATTTGCAATCTGGAACGCCATCTGCATCTCAACGGCACCAGAATCATCAAGTTCTTTCTGCATATCTCAAAGGAAGAGCAGCGCAAGCGCCTGCTCAACCGGATCGATGAGCCGGAAAAAAACTGGAAATTCAGCGTTACCGATGTCGAAGAACGCGGATTCTGGGATCAATACAGGGATGCCTATGAGAAATGCCTGAGTGCAACAAGTTCCACCGATAGCCCGTGGTATGTTGTGCCCGCCGATGATAAAAAAACCGCGCGACTGGTGATTTCACACATTGTGGTGGAAACTCTGGCAGGCATGAAGCTCAGCTATCCCAAAGCAGACGCAAAGCGGCAGTTGGAGCTGAAAGCCATTCGCGAGGGGCTCATGAAATAAAAGGGTGTCTGGCTACCCCTAACGGTATTGTGTTTGATTCCAGCGATGGCCAAGTAAAGCCAGAATGATGATCAATCCGTCGAAGAATTGAACATAGAAGCCCGTCAATCCTGCCGCGATGATTCCGCTTTGAATGAATGCCACAATCAGCGCGCCAATGGCGCTGCCCGTCGATCATGGTCGAATGTCCCTAACTGAACGCCAGATCCCTGAAGTCAGACATGGCAACGAGCGCACCGCGACTGCAAATAACCCGGCCCGCAATGCTGTGGGCATATTTTGCGGCTTGGGCTGGCTCTTCTTCTGCCAACCGCGCGGCGATATAACCCGCGTTAAAGCTATCGCCGGCGCCTGTGGTATCAATCACATTCAAAACCGGATCCGGCATAACCGGGAGAAGTTTACCATTTGCAAAAACGAGGCAGGGGTTCTCTCCGTCTTTTGACACAATTTCTTGCACTCCGTAACTTGCTATTCTTTCGATCAAGCCGATGGGTGACGCGTCTCCAAAAGCCGCGCGTTCGTCATCGAACGTTGGCAAGGCAAGCGTTGCAACTTTGTATCCCGCGATCACCGCCTGCTTCATCGCGGCCTCAGATGGCCAAAGCCTGCGACGCATGTTCGAATCAAACACGATCATCACGTCTTTTCTTTTGAGTTTTCGCAACACCGCCAAAAAAATATCACGGTGTGCCGGCGAAAGAATCGCCAGCGTGATGCCCGAAAAATAAATGACATCAGCTTGATCGAGAGCAGAATGCAAAACTGCTCGGTCTCTGGCGAAAAGCTTGGCAGCTGATGCATTGCGCCAATAGGTGAAGGACCGCTCTGCGCCAGTAAGCGTGATCAAGTATAGCCCAACGGTGCGGTCTGGAATCTCGGTTACAAATCGCGTGCCAATGCCACCCGCCTGGAGAAACGCCAGCATCTTCTGTGACAGTTGATCTGCGCCAATTGCCGTCAGGTAATCCACGGAAACACGCGAGGGGTTCGTCAGGGCCTTCATATACCAGGCTGTGTTCAAGGTATCTCCAGCAAAGCCAAGTCGATACAGCCCATCATTCATGGCTTGAAGCTCCGCCATACATTCGCCTGCACTGATAAATTTCTTTGCACTCATTGTTGTTGATCTGCAGCGCTGGCCGATTGAACATTAATCGAAGCCAGCAGGGTTTTGCGGGCCGAATTGAGATGGCTCATGCAGGCCAGCACAACGCGTTTTGGATCTCGACTTGTCAGGGCATCAATATAATCAAGATGCTCCAGAATGGCAGCCCGATTGCGCTGCTTCTCGTCAACCTTGTTCCATTGATAATGGTAGTGGAAGATCAGTGAGATGATATCATAGAAATCCACAATAAAACGATTTTTTGATGCGTTGTTGACCAACCGATGAAATCTTTCGTCCAGATCAGAAAAATCCTGATGGCGGTTGGAAATTGTTTTCAAAAGTGCGCGGTGTTCGCTTTCCAGCTTCCGAAGGCTTTGCCACGTGGGCGAATTTTCGGACTGGGTCGCGAAAGCGATTGCCGATCGTGTTTCAAACAATTCCCTGATCTCGAAAAGTTCCAAGGCAAATTCCTTGGTAAATCCCCGAATAATCCAGCTTGAATTTGGCCGTCGTTCAATAAGCCCAAAGCGGCTAAACCGATTCAGGTATTCCCGTATTGCACTTGTTGAAACTTCAAATTGTCGGGCAAGCTCCAGCCCATTTACAATATCCCCAGCCTTGCGATCTCCGCGCAGCATCCATTCCATGAATTTTTTTTCAACTTGCGCAGAGGTTGTGACGGTTTCGTTGTCCGGAAAAAAATCAGTAGGTTTTGGATGTCTGGCAACAAGCCATTTCGCCGCGGAACCCTTGATAATTTTGCGGGCATGAAGTTCTTCCAGAACCTTTCTTACGGTGGTGCGACTGGCCTTCAGCCTCTCAGTCAATATATTCTCCGACGGCAGTGGGCGCTTGAGCTCGCTGGTTATCAGATATTCCAATGTCCGGTTGAAGGTTTTCTTGAAAACGGTTTCGCCGCGCATATTGTTATTCCTCTTTGAGCCGGCTTACGGCACTTGTACTTTAATCCATTTTTTTGTTTATAAAAAACAGTTTGACTCCGGGAGTCAATATTGGTCTTTTATCCAAAAGAGACAACCTTAATTGTTGCGCTGTCAATGGGACCATCAATGAAACCTGTTCTAACGATCCGAAACGTGCGCAAGAGTTTTGGCCCTGTTGAAGTGCTGCGCGGCGTCGATCTTGATCTCGTCCCGGGTGAGGTGTTGGCACTGGTTGGCGACAATGGCGCTGGCAAAACTACGCTCATCAAACACATTTCCGGCGTTTACCGCGCTGATTCAGGTGAAATTCAACTCGACGGGAAAAGCATGGATTTGCTTTCGCCGCGTCAGGTGCGCGAACGGGGCGTTGAAACCGTTTATCAGGATTTGGCGCTTGCTGATGATTTGACGGTGGGGGCAAATATATTTCTTGGGAGAGAGCCAATGCGGCGGCTTTTTGGCGTTCTTCCTTATATTGACGAGCGCGCGATCCGCAATGAAACAGCATCACTTCTCGACCGTATTAAAAGCCATATTCCAGCCAAATCAAAAACTGTCGCCAGGCTTTCAGGGGGGCAGCGCCAGGCCGTAGCCATTGCGCGGGCCATTTACTGGAAGGCCAAGGTCGTGATCATGGATGAGCCGACCGCCGCACTGGCGGTGATGGAGCGGGAAAACGTCATCAAATACGCGCGAGAGCTTGCGGCATCAGGAGCCGGTGTCATTTATATTGGCCATAATTTGGTCGAGATCCTCGAAGTTGCCGACAGAATTGCCGTGATGTTTCGCGGCACCATCGTTCACTTAACAACCGCAGGAGAAACCACCCAGGAGAAGTTGATTAAATATATGACTGGTTACACCGATAAGGAAATTGCCGCTTGACGGCACAATAATTTGGGAGAAATTGAAATGTTCAGGAAAATCACACTTGCAGCATCGGTTGCCGCACTGGCACTCATGGCTGGTCCGCAAGCGCACGCGCAAGACACCATTGCAGTGATTGTTAAGGCAACCACTTCAGAATATTGGCAGACGGTTTTCAAGGGTGCCGAAGCAGCCGGCAAGGAACTCGGCGTCAAGATTGAAGAACTCGGCACGCCTAAGGATGATGCCGCCGGGCAGATCGCCGTTCTTGAAGGTGCCGCCGGCAAGAAGCCAGCTGCGATTGTTATTTCGCCAACTATCTTTGAAGCACTCGGTGACCCCGTTGCCGCGGTTACGAAGGCTGGCATTCCGGTGATCATCATCGATTCAGGCGCCAAGACTGACAAGTTCGCCTCGTTTTTAACCACTGACAATGTGGCCGGTGGCAAAGCCGCCGCTGATGCCATGGCCTCATGCATCAAGGAGCGCACCGGCAAAGTTGCTGGCAAAGTGGCGTTCATCACGGCAATGGCCGGCCATGAATCCTTGGATTCCCGCGACAAGGGCTTCAAAGATGGCGTTGCCGCCTATCCTGATCTCAAACTGGTAGGCAATCGTGTTGCCAACAACGAAGAAGCCGAAGGCATGAGTCTCACTGCCGACATGCTGACCAAGGATTCGGATCTCGTCGGTATATTCGCTGACAATGCCCAGATGGGAACAGGTGCGGGAACATCGATCAGCGAGAAGAAGCTGGGCGACAAGTTGTGCCTTGTGGCATTTGACGCCGACAAGGGCGAAGTTGAACATCTCAATGATGGTTCAATCTACGCTGTCATCGTCCAGGATCCTTTCATGATGGGCTATGGTGGTGTGTTTAATGGTTTCGCCGCCGCACATGGCGTTCGCCTTCCTAAGAACATTGACACTGGCGTCGGGGCTGTCACTAAGAAAAATATGAATGACGCTGCCTTCGCTGGTTTGATGGATGTCACGAAGCGCAAAATGTCTCCCTACACGGGCAACTAAAAGCGAAAAACAATCAAGCCGGGGCGTTTGCTGCGCCCCGGTGCCGATTTTGGTTGATTATTTTCGTCGGGGTATCAATGAATAATGATAATTTAGGCGCGCTGTTCCAACGCTTGCCCGTTGAGACCTACGTGGTGACTTTCACGGTCATTCTATGGATCATGCTCTCGGCAACAGCGCCCAATTTCATGACGGTCGACAACATCAGCAACATGATGCGCCAAGTTTCCATTTCGGGCATCATTGCCATTGGCGTATTATGCACGATCATTATCGCTGGCATTGATCTGTCGGTTGGATCGGTGGCCGCATTTTGCGGCGTTATTGTCGCTCAGCTTTTATCGCACGGCTACGGAATACCCATTTCCGTTGGCCTTACCTTGCTTGCGGGTGTTTTGGTCGGCTCAATCAACGCCGCGGGCGTGGGAAAATTGGGAATTCCGGCCTTCGTTGTCACGTTAGCTGGACTTCAGGTCTATCGCGGGTTTGCCTTGCTCGTGTCAGGCGGCATGACGGTTGGTGGACTGCCACCACAAATCAAGGATTTTTCGCGTGGCACGCTGTTGGGCATTCCAAATTTATTCACAACCATGCTGGTGGTGGCAATAATTGTCCATTACCTTCTGAGTTACACCCGCACCGGGCGATATCTTTATGCGATTGGCTCCAACAGTGAAGCTGCACGCAGGCAAGGCATTCCTGTGTTTAGAATGACGCTGATCGCTTACGTGTTGAGTTCTGGCTTGGCGACTTTGGCCGGCATTCTTCTGGTCTCGCGCTTGAGCATAGCTTCCCCGTCGATGGCCAACGCCTATGAACTCCAGGCAATTGCTGCGGCCGTGGTTGGCGGTGCCAGTCTGTTTGGGGGAAGAGGAACTGTTCTTGGTGCCGTTGCTGGGGCAATCCTCTTCACCACAATGGGCAACGGGGCGGTGCTGCTTAACATTGACCCTTTCTGGGAAATGGTGTTGGAAGGCCTGTTGATTGCCCTCGTTGTTTATTTGGATAATTTGCAGAAAAAGCGGCAGAGCGGTCTTTAATCTAAAATGTCGATGCCGCACGCGAGTGTCGCTATCGATGATCAAAAAAGTAAGGTTCCCTTGCGGAGCGCTGGAGGGTTTGGACATGAGTGGAGATAATTCAACCGCGATGATGAAAGCAGTTGTTTGTCTTGCACCTCATGCCATTGCCGTTGACATGCGACCCTCGGCAACTCGGGCGCCAGATGAGGTGCTGCTTAAAATCGAGCGGGCGGGGATTTGCGGCACCGACTATCATATTTACGAAGGCTCACATCCATTTCTGAATTATCCGCGCGTTATTGGGCATGAACTTGCCGCCACAGTTGTTGAAACGTCGGCGCTAAGTAAACTGCAAATTGGCCAGAAAATTGTTATCAATCCCTATATAGCTTGCGGCATCTGCCATGCCTGCAAAATTGGAAAACCAAATTGTTGCGTGAACATCGCTGTGCTTGGTGTTCACCGTGATGGTGGAATGTGCGAGTACATCAGCTTGCCAGAGCGTAACCTCATTTCAGCAGAAGGTCTTTCGCTGGATGAAGCGGCAACGGTGGAATTTTTGGCAATCGGTGCTCATGCTGTGCGGCGCTCAGGCGTTGGCAATGGCGCAAAAGTTTTGGTGGCAGGTGCAGGCCCCATTGGCTTGGGTACGGCAATCTTTGCGCAAATCGCTGGTGCCAGCGTCACTTTGCTTGACCGTGACAGCGATCGGCTTTCATTGGCAAGCGCTGCCACTGGCATTACAAGCACGCTGGTTGTTGATGCCAATGCTTCCGCTAAAATCATGCAGGCCTCAAATGGCGATGGCTTTGAAGCAGTATTTGACGCAACGGGTAGCCGGGCATCGATGGAGCAAAGCTTCAGCTATGTGGCCCATGGCGGCAACTATGTGTTGGTGGGACTGGTCAAAGACAACATCAGCTTTTCTGACGCCGATTTTCACAAACGTGAAATGACACTGATGGCAAGCCGAAACGCCACTGCCGTGGATTTTGATCACGTTATTTCGGCAATCAAATCCAAGAAAGTGCCAATTGAAAAACTTCTAACGCACCGCACCTCGTTTGCTAAAATTGATCATGATCTGCCACTTTGGTCATCCGATAAAAAGGGTTTGATTAAGGCTCTGGTTGAAATTTCGTGAAATGACTAAACGCATCATCCAATTCGGCACCAGTCGATTTTTGCAAGCTCATGCTGATTTGTTCATTCATGAAGCGCGCAGTGCCGGGCAGGATATCGGGCCGATTACAGTTGTTAAAACAACGCGAGGTGTGGAAAGATCCGGCAGGGTGTCAGCGTTTGGCAATGACGCGGGTTATCCGGTCATCATTCGGGGCGTCACAGATAACAAGTCTGTCAACAAAACCATCAACGTGAGAAGTATTGATGGCGCGCTGATTGCAGATCGCGATTGGCAAGAATTGAAAAGACTTTTTGTCACTGAGGCCCAGGTGATAATTTCCAATGTGGGCGAGAGTGGTTACGCATTATCCGCCGAAGATGAAGCCGGTGCCCCCAGTGCCAACCAAGTCGCATCAAGTTTTCCGGCAAAACTTTTAAGTTTGCTGCATGCGCGCTATCTGGCCGATGCAAAACCGTTGCTGATTTTACCATGCGAATTGATTTCTGAAAACGGCAAAGTCCTTCGCCAAATTTTAGCTGGATTAGCGGAGAAATGGCGCCTTGATCGTGGTTTTAAATCGTGGCTGGCAACGCAAATAACGATTTGCGATACTTTGGTTGACCGCATCGTGTCAGAAGCAATTGAACCCGTTGGTGCCATTGCTGAGCCCTATGCTCTGTGGGCCATCAAATCTGCAGCTACCCACGAAATTCCCTTCACCCATCCCGCCGTTGTGGTGACGGATGATCTTGAGCCATATCTCCGGCTTAAACTTCACATCCTCAATCTTGGGCACAGTTTTCTTGCTGAAATTTGGAAGTCCGAGAAACGCAGCCCCAATGAAACAGTTCGAGAGATTCTGGGTGATCCTGCAATCAAGAACCGCCTCATGGGCCTCTACCGAGACGAGGTAATTCCAGGGTTTGCTGGCCATGACATGCGGGATGAAGCGGCGGCCTATGTTTTAACCACACTGCAGCGGTTTGAAAATCCATTTCTAAATCATCGTCTCAGCGATATTACGCAGCATCACCGCCTCAAACTTGATCGCCGCGTTGTGGATTTTATTGCTTGGATAAAAAATCGAAACCCAACCGCAATTGTTGCACAGCTCGAAGCACTGGCCGCAAGTGGCGAAAACTAAAAAATCAAGAATGCGTGCCCTTTTGAAACAAATCGCGGATCTGACGTCCGATGTTATCGTTATTGATTTGGCCTCCGTCGAAGGGAAAGCGGTTGCTTATGCATAGCTAGGCTTCAGGGACAGATTCTTTTCGCTTATGTTCCAATCTGTTTTGAAGATCGGCAATTTGCTCTTGCATAAACTGCTGCTTTCGATTCATTTCCACCAATTGCTGCGCCAGAAGTTTTTGGACAGCGGGTGAATGAACCGTATCGAGCGTTAAATCTCCCTCGGTTTGGATGATTGATCTGATTGTTGATAGGCCAACGCCATATTGTCGCAATTTCTTGATGGCCAACAAGCGAGCAACATCTTGGCTGCGAAAGATTCGAATCCGACCGTGCTTTTTGGGGCTGACCAATTTTGCGCGTTCGTAAAAACGGATGGTTTTCGGCTCTAAGCCAACTTCAGTTGCAATCTCGCTAATCAGCATCACATCATTGACGCGCACCGGAATTTCCATTTTCCTTTGCGCAGCCTCGATATGGGAAGGTTCATTAAATGTCATCGTCCACGCCTATGTGATTTAATTACTAAGCACGACGCAATTCACATAAGTTATACAACTTTAGATTATATCATGGAAAGTTGCCCAACCGACTGACGATTTATATCGCAACTCAAATTCCAATTCAATAGCGAAAGTTGCGTACGCGCCTATCGATGTCATATTATTTTACAAAAAAATTATCATATTAAACAACCGTTGAGAGCATAAAAATTTAGAATTTAAAACGCCATCGCCTTGGCGCTGGAGACCAAGTATTGGTTAACAAGCTGATATGATTAAGTTTAAAATCTGCGTCCGCTGCGAAAGCGGATATTTTAATTTTATTTTTCAGGTTTTAGCGCACCACCGGTGCATCTTTAACGCGAGTCATGGTAGATCCGCAAAGTAACTGGAGCTGGGTTTATGGCGTTCTAAATAAAAATCAACCTTAGATAGAATCGCTGAATTTGCACTTCACTTTCAACGAAGGAATAAAATGTCTCATTCCCATTAATGTTAATGTGATCTCTCTGCGCTATCGGTTCACGGCGCCTTGATCGATATGCGCCCAGGCACCTTCAGCCACGTTTCGCGTATCTGCGCTAGGTCGATTTCTTATCGTCAATTATTTTCATTTGTGCAACGCCGCTAAAGCCCAGCGGCACCGTGGCAAAGGCTCCGCCCTGGTACATTTGGGCCGGATCATTCGGGTTGGGATTTGCTGATTCAGCCAGAACTTTCCCGGCAAATTTTTCAGCGTTGTCTTTCGGGCGATAGCCCAGGTAAGTGGCTTTGCTGTTATCCACTGGAATGCGATCATTGTTGGAAACACCGTAGATCACCGAAAACCCCGTTGTCGGCGTATCGATGGCGCGGGTAACCAGATGGATGAGATCTTCATAACTGAGCCAGGTTCCCAAAGCGCGGGGGCTGGTAACTTGCGCTGCTGAAATGATACGCAGGCAAACCGATTCTAATTGCCGCTTGTCCCAATAGAGGCTGGCCAAATCCTCAGCGAAACATTTGGCAAGCCCATAAAAAGTGTCAGGCCTGTGGGGCACATCGGTGCCGATAAATTCTTGGCGCTTATACATGCCAACGGCGTGAATCGACGAGGCATAAATCACGCGGCGCAGTTTGTGCTGATGAGCTGCTTCCCAAACGTTGTATGCCCCAATGAAATTAGGGCCAAGAAGTGTTTGGAATGGGGCTTCATCGCCTATCGCGCCAAAGTGAACAACCATATCCGCACCTTCTAACAGCGCATAAATCTCATCATATTTTGCCAGATCGGCACGTTGATAACGCTCGCCCCCATAGAGTTTGCCAATACCTTCGACAATATCTGACGACACCAGTTGCTCACAAAGCTTGGAAAGCGGTTCGCGCAGATACGAGCCCAGGCGTCCCGCAGCACCCGTGAGAACGAGCTTCTTCATATAATTGCCTTTTCGAAAATCGGCGTGTGGCTAGCAATGCGCTCAAAGTGGAACGGCGATAAATCAAGCGTTTGGTATTTGCCATAGGTCAACCATTCCGCTGTGGCACGGCCCATCGCCGGCGATTGCTGCAAACCATGGCCGGAAAAACCGTTGAGAAAAATAAAATTTTTGATGTGCGGGTGCGGGCCAGTGACGGCATTATGATCCAACACGTTTAAATCATAATGTCCGGCCCATTCGCTGATAACTTTCACGGCATCAAACTGTGGTATGCGTGTGGCGACTGTGGGCCAGATATGGTTTTCCCAAAGAGAAAAATCCATCGCAAAATCATCATGGTCAACCACTGGATCATATTCGGCATGGCCGCCGCACATATACGTGCCACCACCGTTTTCACGCATATGTACACCGGATGGATCAATGGTAAGCGGCAAATCTACAGAGAGCGGGTTTTCGGCTTTAAAAATCCACGTGTGTCGTTTGCGCGGCTCAACTGGCAAATCAATTCCGGCCATTTTGGCGGTGATGGCTGCTCGCGTGCCGGTGGCGTTCACCACCTGTCCACACCGAATTACTTCGCCAGATTTAAGCGTTATACTCTCTATGTCTGTGCCACTTTTGTTTTTAGTCAGGGCGATGACTTCGTTGGTTACATATTCTGCGCCGCGGTCTTGCGCTATTCGCTTCAACCAATCAAACATGGTCGAGCCATCAAAATAGCCTTCATCAACGCAGTTGATGCTGCCCAGGATAAGATCATCAGTGTTGTAAAAGGGATAGGCGTTCTGAATTTCGTCGGGCGTCATGAGTTGCGTGGCAGCACCGGCTGCAAGCTGAACCTTCTGATTGTTGCGCAAAATCTGGGCGAAAGACTCTGTGTCGGCCAAATACATATAACCAAAATTGCGGATTGAAAGTAGCGGCACGCGTTCATCCCCGCCCATGTAATGGCGCAAATTCTTATAGAATTCGGCGCCAAATTGCGAAATGCGCACATTCAGTTCCATTGAAAATTGCTGACGAATGCAAGAATTGGTTAAAGTCGTTGCGGCTTTTTCGTAAGTGGGGTCCTTTTCAATAACCAGAATGGAACCCTTGAAATCTGGGTTATCGGTTAGAAACCAGGCAGTGGAGGAACCCATGATGGCGCCGCCAATGATGACGATGTCGTAAGAGTCTTTTATTGGCGTTGGGCTTAACGCGGGAATCTGCATCTAGGATAGTTTCTCGCCAAGGGCCCGCCGTCAGAAGCCGGGGCATTTTCTAACTAACCCAAACAGTGATGTTTTGGCCAGATAAAAAATCGCAATTATAATGAACAACTGATGAAACTTTTTAAATAACAACCTCGTTTCTCCCCCTGACCGCCCGATTCAGAGCGGAAAACAATCGGAGAACTCAAATGACGATCACCCGTAAAACCTTTCTTGCCACAGCCGCTTCAGCATTTCTTGCTGTTTCAATCGGCACAGCTTTTGCCGATAACCCCATGGTTGGTGGAGCAGCGATGCTCAAGACCAAGAACATCATCGAAAATGCTCTGAACTCTAAAGATCACACAACATTGGTTGCCGCCGTGAAAGCGGCTGGTTTGGTAGACACGTTGCAGGGTGCCGGCCCATTCACCGTGTTTGCCCCTACGAACGATGCGTTTGCGGCTTTGCCTGCTGGCACAGTAGACATGCTGTTGAAGCCTGAAAACAAGGACAAGTTGGTAAAAATCCTCACCTGCCATGTGGTTGGCGCAAAGGCCATGGCTGCCGATGTGATGAAAATGGTGAAAGACGATGGCGGCATGCATAAAGTGAAAACTGTTGGCGGCTGTGAACTGACGTTGAAGGTTGATGGCAGCAAGGTAACTGTAACAGACGAAGCTGGCGGCGTTGCCAATGTTACAATTGCTGACGTTGAACAATCAAACGGCGTGATCCATGTGATCGACAAGGTTCTTCTGCCAAAAATGTAAGCGTCATTTTGACAATCGGCCTTTGGCGTTCTTCTTCTGAGGCGCCAATCTGTCCGACAAAGCCCGCTGCCGCCCTTCGACAGCGGGCTTTGCTTTTTCAAACTTTATGCTAGAGGCTGCCATCACAAAAGAGGATTTGATCATGGCGTCTTACAACGTTTTCTTGCTGCCAGGTGATGGCATTGGCCCCGAGGTGATGCAGGAAGTTGAAAAGATTCTGGCTTGGTTCAGAACGCAAGGCATTGCCAATTTTGAAACGGATCGCGGGCTGGTGGGTGGCTGCGCCTTTGAAGCGCACGGCAAGGCAATTTCAGAAGACGATATGGCCAAGGCCATGGCCTCAGATGCTGTGCTCTTTGGTGCCGTCGGTGGGCCGCAGTGGGATAAAGTGCCTTATGATGTGCGGCCAGAGGCAGGGCTTCTGCGCTTGCGAAAGGATTTGGGCCTATTTGCCAATTTACGCCCCGCGATATGTTACCCCGCTTTGGCTGATGCCTCTTCGTTGAAACGCGATGTGGTTGAAGGCCTGGATATTCTCATCGTGCGTGAATTAACCGGTGGTGTTTATTTTGGTGAACCCAAAACCATCACGGATCTTGGCAATGGCCAGAAGCGCGGCATTGATACGCAAGTTTATGATACTTTCGAGATTGAGCGTATTGCCCGCGTGGCCTTCGAATTGGCGAAAACGCGACGTAACAAGGTTTCATCAGCTGAAAAGCGCAACGTAATGAAAACGGGTGTGCTTTGGAATGAAATCGTAACGCGCATTCACCAGGAAGAATATCCCGAAGCTTCGCTTGAGCACGTGTTGGCCGATAATTGTGCCATGCAGTTGGTGCGATGGCCGAAGCAATATGACGTGATCGTGACAGATAATTTGTTTGGTGACGTGCTATCAGATGTGGCAGCGATGTTGACGGGCTCGCTTGGAATGTTGCCATCGGCTTCATTGGGCGCGCCGGATGTCAAGACCAAGCAGCGCAAAGCCCTTTATGAACCGGTGCATGGTTCTGCGCCTGATATTGCGGGCACAGGCGCTGCCAACCCGATTGCCATGATCGCGTCCTTCGGTATGGCATTGCGTTATTCATTCGGCTTGGGTGAATGGGCTGATAAGTTAGACCAAGCGATCTCAGCCGTATTGGCCCGCGGGCTGCGCACCAAAGACATCGCTGGAGATCATTCGGCAAATTCTTCCACCACCCAAATGGGTGAGGCCATATTGAAGGAAATTCAGCTTATCGCCTAATATTTGTGCGCCAGGGTTCACCGGCCTGAATCCAGCTGTATGACAAAGTTGGCCCCATCGTCTTGGGGATTGCAACAATGTCATACTAGAGTCATAGTCCCCCTTAATATCGCTATATCCGACACTGGTCGGAAATAATTGACGGTATTTGCAAGGAGAGCAAAAACATGACGAAACTGAATGATACGCAAGGGCTGATGCGCGCCGCCACGGTGTCGCGCCGCCGCTTGTTGAAATCTGCCGTGGCCTTTGGAGCGGTGGGTTTTGTAGCGCCACTTACAGTAACCAATGCCTTCTCATCTTCAGGCGAGTTGAACTTTGAAGGTTGGTCTGGCTATGATGATCTGAAAGCCAAGGTTATGCCAGCCTTCGCAAAGGCCACCGGCATCAAAGTGAACTTCAAGGAAGTTGACAGCCAAGACGCCATGCGCGCCGATGCTAAAACCGCGATTGCCTCTGGCGCTGTGGACGTGATGGAACCAACGGTTGACCGTTTGCCGGCTTGGGTTTCGGATGGCTTTGTTCAGCCCTGGGATTTGAAAAAAGTTGCGGTCGACAACTATCTGGAAAGTGTTCCTGGCGCCAAGGCCGGCTCTGCTGGCGATGTTGATGGCAAGCGTTACTTCCTGCCATCGGTTTGGGGCACAGAGGCGTTGACTTTCAACGCCAAGAACTATCCTAATGGCGAATATGGCAAAGCCACTTTGGCTGATCTGTTTGACGATAAGATGGCTGGCAAGGTGACGGTTCGCGGCCACTCTTCACTGGCTGCCATGGGCCGCGTGCTTGATGCACAAGGCAAACTGCCAATGCCTTGGATTGACAGCTACAAAAACGAAGACAACATGAAAAAGCTGTGGGACATTGCTCTCGCGGAAGCCACCAAGCACAAGAAGAACATCGCCCAGTTCTGGAGCGGTGAAAACGAAGCACAAGCGGCGTTCAAAACCAACGGTGCTGAGCTTGGCCTCACCTGGGATTCGACGGGCTATAACCTCCGCAAGGATGGCTACGGCTATATCGCGCCAAAGGAAGGTGCCTTTGCGTGGAGTCAGGGCTTCTTGTTGCTCAACGGTGCCAAAAACGTTGATCAGGCGCATGAATTCGCCAAGTGGGTTTCCACTGCCGAAGGCGCTGCGGCTTGGGCTTCCGCCTTCTCGTCAAACCCGGTATCGAAGGGTGCAATCGACAAGATGGATCCTGAAGTGTCGAAGTTCTATGCCTCTTCATTCCCTGGCGATGCACTCTCGAAGCTTTACTGGTGGCCATCACAGGCTGCCTGGTTCCTCAAGCTGCGCGGTGAATATGCAGACAAGTGGAAAGCCGCTTGATAGCCTAGATTTTTAAATGTCCGGGGGGCCTTCACGGCCTCCCGGATTTTGCTTTATAAAGATGAGCAAAATCGGGTAACGGGGCGAGGGGTGATGACCGCAAGTGTTGAGTTACGCGGCGTGTCGATGGATTTCGATAAATATCGAGCCGTCGATAATGTTTCGGTGAAGATTGAACCAGGCGAATTTTTTTCATTTTTAGGGCCATCAGGCTGCGGCAAAACCACGATTTTGCGAATGGTTTCCGGCTTTATTGAGCCAACCCAGGGCCAGGTTTTAATTGGTGGCCAGGATATGCGCGGCATTGGGCCCAACAAGCGGCCAACTGCAATGATCTTTCAAAATTTGGCGCTGTTTCCGCTGATGACGGTTTGGGAGAATATTGCTTTCGGGCTGGAAGTGCGCGGCGCTGATAAAGCAGCGCGGCGTGCAAAGGCCGAGCAACTGCTTGACCTCGTGGAACTGCAAGGTGTGGCTGAGCGCTTGCCGGCCCAGCTTTCTGGAGGGCAGCGCCAACGTGTGGCGATTGCGCGCGCTCTTGCGGTTGAGCCAAAGTTGATGCTGTTGGACGAACCTTTGTCGGCGCTGGATTTGAAACTGCGCCAGCATATGCGGGCTGAGCTTCGCGCCATTCAGAAGCGCACCAATGTGACTTTTATTTATATCACCCATGACCAGGGTGAGGCCTTGGCGATGTCTGATCGTGTCGCCGTGATGAGCCGTGGTCAAATCCAGCAAGTGGATGTGCCGCAGAAGATTTACAACACGCCAACCAATGGCTTTGTGGCCAGTTTTGTGGGGGAGAACAATAAATTTTCAGGTACGCTCACCTCAGTATCCAAGGCTGAAGGCAAGTTTAAAACCGACGTCGGGTCATTTTCCGTCACTTTGGGCGAGGGAGTTTCGCGCGAATCCAAATGCCGCCTTTATGTGAGGCCCGAACACGTCGAGTTCACGCTCAAGCCGAAGACGGGTTTCAATTCCGTTCCCATAACAGTTGAAGACGTTTCCTTTGAGGGTAATTTCGCCGTGGTTCACATGAGAGACAAGGCGGCGCGCCGACTTTTGGCCGAGGTTCGCAATGATCCGGCACGTCCGCCGCCAGCAGTGGGCAGCGCAACAAACATCGTTTTCGCGCCAGACAAGGCCCTGGTATTGTTAGACTCTGAGGCCACTGCTTATGCTGAGAAGGAGTGAGCGGTGAACGAACTTCTCCGACGTTACGGAAAGCCGCTAACCGGATTGGCCGTTTTCCTCACGGCGTTTTGGTTGTTGTTCTTGGTCATTCTCCCCTATTTCGACATGTTCGCCAGTTCTTTCCGGCCCTATTTGCCCGCCGTTGATGTGGGTGGGCCGAAGGATGTCTATTCCTTGAACAACTATCTGACGATTTTTGAAAACGCAGATTGGCATTTTTTTGGCTTTACTTTTCCGATGACAATCCACCTCTGGGTTTTCATTTTGACAATCCTTTTCAGCTGCCTAACCACCATCGTCTCTTTGCTGATGTGTTACCCGCTGGCCTATTTCATGGCCAAGGTCATTTCGCCCAAGGGCCTTGCCACCTTTTTGCTGTTGCTGGTCGTGCCGCTGTGGGTGAGCGAATTACTGCGGGCTTTTGCGTGGTTTATTGTTCTGGCTTTCAAGGGTCCGCTTTCGTTGACGCTGCAAAATTTGGGCGTGATCGCAGAGCCAATTCGGTGGACGTGGGGGTTGTGGGGCTATAGCGGAGTGCTGATTGGCCTGACCTATGCCTATATTCTTTTCATGCTGTTCCCTCTTTATAACGCCATGACGTCGCTGGACACCAATCAGATTGAGGCGGCTGAAGATCTGGGCGCCAAATGGTGGCAGACGCATTGGCGTGTGATTATTCCGCATTCGAAGCCAGGTATCGCCTCAGGCAGCGTCACTGTATTTATGTTGGCGGTAGGATCTATTTTAGTGCCCACGTTGTTGAATTCACCATCATCTAGCTGGTTCACCGAAGTCATTTACAATCGCATGTTTGATCAGAATGATTGGAATGGTGGCGCGGCCTATGCGTTCTTGTTGCTTCTGGTTTGCATTTTTTTCGTCACCGGCATGATGCGTTATTTCCGCGTCGGCCTTGCTGATATTGCGAAGTGAGGGCTGTGTCATGACCAAGAAGACCAGCCATATTTTACTTTGGGTCTATGCCGTCGGTTTCATTGTCTATTTGCTCGCCCCATTGGCTGTCATGGCAGGGGCAGCTTTTAACAATGACAAGTTTCCTTCGGTGATGCCGTGGAAAGGTTTTACGTGGCGATGGTTTGATGAGCTTTATCACGATGTTTACATTTGGCAGTATTCGCAGAATACCTTGTGGGTGGCACTTACCGTTGTGGCCTTGGCGGTGCCCATCGGCACGGCGGGTGCAATATTGGTAAATAGTTTGAAGGGTCGCAGCCGCAGTTTGCTTTATGCAGCAATGATTTCGCCGATCCTCACCCCAGGCGCTGTGATTGGCATTTCAACGTTGATTTTCTGGTCTAAATTCAGTGTGCCGGCGGGCTTGCATCTCTCTATCTTGGGGCAGACCAGTTTCATCGCGGCCTATGTAATGTTGATGGTTTTGGCACGTCTGCAGAGTTTTGATGCCGGGCTGGAAGAAGCCGCACTTGATCTGGGTGCGTCCCATTGGCAGACATTGCGGCGGGTTTTGTTGCCACATCTTTATCCAGCCATTGGCGCAGGTGCATTGCTGGCATTTTTTCAATCCGTTGAGAATTTCAACATCACGAAGTTTACCCGTGGTGCTTCCAACACGTTGACGGTTTATATCGGTTCAAAGGCCCGATCCGGTGCTTCGCCTTCAATCAATGCTTTAGCCACCATTCTCATCGGCGTTACAATTGTCGGTGCCATTGGTTATGAGGTGTGGCGCAGGCGCAAAGCGGCGCGATTGGCGTTGCTGGATTAAAGGCACGCTTCGGCCAATCGCATCAAATAGTTTTCACAAAGCTTCAGTTGCTCGCGCGAAACAAATTCGTCGGGCTTGTGGGCTTGGGCGATATCTCCTGGCCCGCAAATAATGGCTGGCAAACCGATTTGCTGAAACAGGCCGGCTTCAGTGCAATAAGACACCGCATGCGTGGCGTTGCCGCCGGTGGCTTGAAGTGCAAGTTGCTCGGCAATTGAATCCTTTTCGGGTGCAAGGCCAGGCACTTCATTGGTGGAAATTGTGGTGATGCCCACATCCTGTGAAATAGCTTTCAATTCTGGTTCTAATCGCAACCGCAAAGCTTCGATGCGGCTGGGCACAAATGCCGGATCAGCGTTTGGCAGCAAGCGCGTTTCCCATTGGAAATTGCAGCCTCGCGGGATGATGTTCTTCGCCGTGCCGCCGTTGATTGTTCCCACATGAATTGTCGAATAAGGCGGATCAAAGCGACCTGATGAATCGCCTTTCATGATCAGTTCTTTTCGCAGAACATTGATTTCACCTATCACCTCTGCGGCAACCATGATGGCATTCACACCCCGGTGGGTAAGGCTGGAATGGGCCTCGTGGCCCAACACTTCGGTGTTGAAGGTTACAGCGCTCTTGTGGCCATTCACCACTTGCATCATGGTGGGCTCGCCCACAAAAACCGCACGTGGCTTTTTCAGATGGTCGCGCATATGGGCCATCAAGGGGCGCACGCCTTTGCAGCCCACTTCTTCGTCGCAAGAAAGTGCCAGATGGATTGGCGTTTTCAGGTTCAATGATTTGAAGTGGGGCACAAGCGCCAGAACAGCGGCGATGAAGCCTTTCATATCGGCTGTGCCACGGCCATAGAATTTTCCGCCGCGCTCTTCCATCATGAAGGGCTCGCTTGCCCAATCTTGGCCATCCACGGGCACAACATCGGTATGGCCCGAAAGTACGATGCCATCTGAGATATCAGGGCCGATGGTGGCATAAAGGTTGGTTTTGCCTTCTGCATAATCAATGCGCATGTGGGAAATGCCATGACCTGTAAGATAATCTTCCACATATGCGATCAGCGGCACATTTGAATTGCGCGTTGTCGTATCGAACGCGATGAGGCGCGCCAACATCTCAACTGTGGCGGTGGATGGCATTAATTTACGCTGTGTTTATCGAAGTGGCTATCCAGCGAGAATGCGGGAATGGCCACTTCGAAATGTTCACCCGCATCAGTCACCATACCGTAAGTTCCCGCCATAAGACCTGAGGGTGTTGGCAGTGGGCAGCCCGACGAATATGAGAAACTGTCGTTGGGCCCCAGGCGTGGTTGCTCGCCCACCACACCGGGGCCTTGCACTTCTTGGCGATGGCCCGAAGCATCTGTGATGATCCAATGGCGGGTAAGCAACTTCACCGTTTCGGTGCCTTGATTGGCGATGGTGATGGTATAAGCCCAAACAAATTTATTTTCATGGGGCAGCGACTGCCCTTCGAGGAAATGCGGTTGGGCGGTGATCACGATATTTCTGGTCGTGGAGCGGTACATGACTTCATCTTAACAAAAAAACCCCGGTGTTGCCACCGGGGTTTTGTAAGATTTATTACCCGATGGCTTAGGCCATCCACCAACGTTCCCAGCAATAACCGCCGTCATCATCAAAGTCTGAGTTGAAGGCGTTGTGGCCAATCTTGTGCGACATGGCGCCAACAAAGTTGTTATACATGAGCACGATCTGGCCGCCGTCATCATGCACCAGCTGTTGGGCTTCGGCATACTGTGCGCCACGTTTCGCATCGTCGGTTTCAGCCCGAGCGGCAAGCAGCAACTCGTTGAAGCGTGGGTTTTTCCAATGCGTGTCATTCCAAGCGGCATCAGCGGCAAGGGAGACTGAGAGGAACATATCTGCCACCGGGCGACCACCCCAATAGCACAGGCACCATGGCTTCTTGAGCCAGACGTTATCCCAATAGCTGTCATTCGGCTCGCGGATCACATTGATCTCTATGCCAGCTTTTTTGGCTTGCTCAGCCATCAACAGGGCGGCATCTACACCACCGGCAAAGGCAGCATCAGAAGCCGAAAGATCAACCTTCAAACCATCAAGGCCGGCCTTTTTGAGTATGCTCTTGGCCTTGTCTGGGTCATAGCTGTAAGCCGGAGCAGGGTTCACCGCATATTTCATGGCGGCTGAGATCGGGTTGTCGTTGCCGGGGGTGCCATAGCCGTAAAGAATCTTGTCAACAAGTTCTTGCCGGTTAATGGCATATTTCAAAGCCTGGCGCACTTCGAGCTTGTCGAAGGGCTTTTGATCAACCTGCATCGGCGCTGTGTAATGCGCAAAGCCTGACACGTTATAAAGTTCTGTGTCTGGGGCATTCTTCAGCATGTCGATGGTTTTGAGATCGGCGCGGTTGATGTAATGCACTTCGCCCGAGAGATAAGCGTTGGTGCGGGCGGCAACGTCAACGATGGAAAGCATTTCAACTGAGTCAAAGTATGTGTCTTTGAAATAGTTCTTGTTGCGCTCAGCCTGGATTTTCACGCCGGGTTCAAAGTTTGTGATCGCATAGGGTCCGGCGCCAATGCCCTTGGCCCAATCAATCTTGCCATCTTTGGATGGGTAAATGCCCAAGTGATAATCTGTGAGCAGGAAGGGGAAATCGGCGTTGCCACCCTTCAGTTCAAACACCACTTGGTCTTTGCCATCAGCTTTGACGCTGGTGACGGAAGACAAAACTGACTTGGCAGGAGACTTTGAATCAGCGCCAATGTGATAATTGATCGTGTTAACCACGTCATCGGCGGTGAGTGTGCGGCCATCGTGGAAAGTGATGCCCTTGCGGATTTTGAACACCCACTTCTGGGCGCCATTTGAAGGCTCGAAGCTTTCAGCCACATGGGGCACGGCCGTGTTCTTTGCATCCACTTGGGTGAGTGGCGCTGCAAAAAGCGATTTGCCGAAATGGAAGGTAAAGCCGTTTGACCACGTTGCGGGGTCAAGGGAGTCGGTGGTTTGGCCGTGGCCGCAACCAAACTTAAAGGCACCGCCCTTTTTCGGTGCAGCACGTGCCGCACTGGCAAACATGGTTTGCGATGCGGCCAAAGTGAAGCCCGCCGCCATGGTAAATTGCATAAAATCGCGCCTGGACAATTTTCCAAGCCCAACGGCACGTTGTGCCGAAGCAAGTTTGTGTTCAAATTCAGACATATGTATCTCCTTGATCCGTCTCTTTTTTCAACAATGGAGGAAATCAACCTTCAGCGGCAAGCCATTTGCCGCTTCTTGACCCAACATCCGTCCCCGCTTTTCGTGATCCGGCTTGGTGCCGAATTCGTATAGTATATGCTTGCATGGGTTTTAAAGCTGGTCAAATCAAATCGGTTAACAATTGTGCTTGTTGATAGGGACTTGCAAGACTTCAAATTCTGCCTCAATCTGGCTAAAAATAAAGTAACCTTCTGGTGTGAACATGCGCGTTGGTTTATTTGAGTGGGCTGTTTCAAGCGTTGTCTCGCGCTTACTGCCCAAAAGTTTCAAAGGTCGGCTGGTTCTCACCCTGCCTTCGGGCCAGGTTGTAACACTGGGCGGGGATGTGCCCGGCGAGCAGGCGGATTTGACGTTGCACAACTTCCGGGTTCTATGGGCTGGCTTTCGCCGCGCCCAACTGGGTTTTTTTGAGCGCTACTTGGCTGGCGACATTGTCAGCCAGAATCCCACCGCTTTTTTCCGGTTTTATTTGCAGAATCGCAGTGGATTGGACGGTGCGTCCAGCATGTTTCGAGCATCGTTTATCGATAGGTTGTGGCACAAAATGCGCGATAATAGCCGTGCGGGATCAGCCGATAATATCGCTGCGCATTATGATATGGGAAATGCATTTTATAAGCTCTGGCTGGATGATACGATGAGCTATTCATCGGCGGTGTTTGACGGCAAGGTAAACAGTCTTGAGGCCGCGCAACAGTTGAAATATCAAATGGTGATGGAAGCGGCCGAAATCAAGGCGGGCTCCCGGGTTTTGGAAATTGGCTGTGGCTGGGGCGGCTTTGCCGAGATGGCGGCCAAAGCAGGTGCCACGTTGCGCGGCATCACGCTATCGAAGGAGCAACTGGCTTTTTCACAACAGCGTTTGCACCGTGAGAACTTGGATGGCAAGGCGGAGTTGGTGCTGGAAGATTACCGCGACACCCAAGGCGTGTTTGACGCCATCGCCTCTATTGAAATGATTGAAGCGGTGGGGGAGCCGCACTGGCCAACTTATTTCAAAACACTGTTCAATCGCTTGAAGCCGGGCGGCACGGCGGCCATTCAGGGCATTACCGTTTCAGAGGAAAATTTCCCGGCTTATCAAGCGGGGGTGGATTTCATTCAGCGCTATATTTTCCCCGGTGGCATGTTGTTGACCAAAGAAATCATGCGTGAACAGGCGCAAAAGGCGGGGCTGCTATTGGAGAAAATTGAGTGCTTTGGTTTGAGTTACGCTGAAACGCTGCGTCAGTGGCGTGTAAAATTTGAAGCCGCTTGGCCCAAGATTGAGCCGCTGGGTTTTGATGAGCGGTTTAAAAAATTATGGACACTGTATTTCTGTTACTGCGAAGCAGGCTTCGCCGAGGGGATTATTGACGTGGGGATTTATAAGATCAGAAAGCCGATTTAATCAGGGAGCCGATATCGTGAAACAATCCACACTGGTTTTGCTTTTGCTCTTGTCTACTGCTTCGTCAGCCTTCGCGGCCAATTGCACCGCACCGAATTCCATCACCACGGTGCGCAATGTTCATCGCGGGCAGCGTGAGTATGTCGACTTCTACGTCAAGGCACCGATGACAGGCACAGTTTCTGTGGTGAGCGCATCAGGCCCAAATTTTGTGGAAGATGGCAGCGGCAACACAATTACGGTTGCCGGCAACCGGTGGACGGAAGTGAAATTCGCCTCCATGTATTGGACATGCAGCACCCTGACCAGCTTTGTTTTGCCAAAGCACTTCATCAAAGATATCAAGAATATAGGTCAGTTTGAAGGTCAGATCGCCTATGTAATCGGGCGCCATAATGGCCACTATCTCGGCCAGGCGTGGACTGTGCGCGGTGGACAGAAGCGATTGCGGCTGAAGTACAGTCGCTGAACAAGCGGCGGTTACCTCTGCTTCGTCTTCCAATTCGGGTTGATCCACGGTTCCAGGTTTGACGGCGGAAGTGGTTGTTTGCCCAGAATGTGATCTGCCGCTTTCTCGCCGATCATGATCGTCGGGGCGTTGAGGTTGCCATTGGTCACTTGCGGCATGATGGATGAGTCTACCACACGCAGGTTTTGCAAGCCGATGACGCGGCATTCCGGATCAACCACAGCCATTTTGTCTTTAACTGATCCCATTTTGCAGGTGCCGCAGGGGTGATAGGCACTCTCGCAGTGCGCTCTGATAAAATCGTCGATTTGCGCGTCAGATTGCACGGCGGCACCAGGTTGAATTTCATCACCAGCGTAGGGCTTCATCGCTTGTTGTTGGAACAGCTCACGCGTGAGGCGGATGCAGGCGCGGAACTCTTCCCAGTCATCAGCATGAGACATATAGTTGAAAAGGATTGCGGGATGTTCATTGGCATCGGCAGATTTGATACGCACATGGCCGCGGGATTTTGTGCGCATCGGCCCCACATGCACTTGCATGCCATCACCGGCAAATGCCACTTTACCATCATAACGCATGGCGGCTGGGAGGAAATGATATTGAATGTCGGGATATTCAATCCCTGCACGCGAACGAATGAAACCGCAGGATTCAAAATGGTTGGTGGCGCCAAGACCGGTGCCAAAAAGCATCCACTGCAATCCGATTTTCGCTTTTGAGTAAAGGCCCAGTTGCGAATTCAACGTAATGGGTTGCAGGCAACGCAGCTGAAAATAAACTTCCAAATGATCGTGCAGATTTTCGCCAACGCCGGGCAGGGCATGCACCACCCCCACGCCTGCGGCCTTTAAGGTATCGGGCGCGCCGATGCCAGAACGTTGTAAAATGGCGGGAGAGTTGATGGTGGAAGCTGAGATGATCACCTCGCGCCTTGCGAAGGCTTGTTTTAGTTCGCCGCCTTGCACATATTCCATGCCGATGGCTTTTTTACCCTGCAGCAAAATGCGCTGGGCCATGCAGCGGGTTTCCATATCAATGCGGCCCTTGCGGATGGTGGGCCAAAGATAGGCATTGGCGGCAGACCAGCGCAGGCCATTATGGACCGTCATTTCAAAGGCAGCGAAGCCTTCTTGCTGGTGACCATTGTAATCTTTGCTGACGGGATAACCCGCTTGCTGGCCCGCCTCGATGAAAGCTTGATAAAGTGGATTGGCGCGCGGGCCTTTTTTCACATAGAGCGGGCCATGATGGCCGCGCCAATCGGGCTCCCCCCCTTCCACATGTTCTTGGCGTTTGAAGTAGGGCAGAACATCGGCAAAAGACCAGCCCGTGGCACCCATGTCGGCCCAAGTGTCGAAATCTTTGGCGTGGCCGCGCACATAAACCATGCCATTGATCGAAGACGAACCGCCCATCACCTTGCCGCGCGGGGTGGCGAGGCGGCGGTTGTTGAGGTGCGGCTCCGGCTCGGTTTCAAACCCCCAATTATACAGCCCCATATTCATGGGGTAAGAAAGGGCTGAAGGCATTTGGATCAGCGGCCCCCGGTCTGTGCCGCCATATTCCAAAACCAGCACGCTGTGCCTGGCATCAACCGAAAGCCGATCCGCCAGAACCGATCCGGCGGAGCCTGAGCCAACGATGATGAAATCATAGGTTTTGGTCATGGCCATGTTTCGCTGAACCGGCTTTGACGCCTCGAATGAAATGCGACATTCGGTGTGGCGTGAACGGCAGCACGCTGATGGCGCTTGGCAACGGTCTTTCAGTTTGAGATGATGGTGAAAAGGAATGCTAATGAAAATTGTGTCAAACGGCGAACCGGTTTTCGAATGGGTGAATGAACAGGGCGCATCGCCGTTTGTTTTGATTTGTGAACATGCGTCCAACTTCGTGCCGCCGCAACTCAATCGATTGGGATTGAGTGAAGCCGATTTGCAGCGCCATATTGCCTATGATCTGGGCGCTGCCGAAGTGGCGCGTTTGCTGTCGCGGCTGCTGGATGCGCCACTGATTTTACAGCGGTATTCGCGGCTGATTTATGATTGCAATCGCTCGCCTGAATCGGCTGGTGCCATAGCGATGGTCAGCGAGGCGTTTCAAATCCCGGGCAATGTCGATTTATCGCCGGAAGAAAAGGCGGCCCGCATTTTGCAGGTTTGCCGCCCGTTTCATCATGCGTTGGAACGTCACCTTGATGGTCGTGCCGCTGCTGGCAAAGTGACCGGCCTGGTTTCCATTCACTCCTTCACGCGCGTTTACAATGGCAAACGCCGGGCAGTGGATTTGGGTTTGTTGTTTGACCGCGATGTCACTTTGGCGCATGCTTTGATGAAAAGTTTCCCAGACATAAACACCCAGCTTAATGAACCCTACGGCCCGAAAGACGGCGTAATGCATCTCATGAATCTGCATGGTGCCCCGCGTGGGCTGCAACACCTGATGGTTGAAATCTGCAATGACCTCATCGAAACTGAACGCAAGCAACAACAATGGGCGCAGCGCCTGTCAGTTCCGCTGATACAAGCCGCTGCCAAGCTGGGAGAGAAGAAATGAATAAGGGGATGTTGACGCTGGAAGAGATGAAGGCTGAAGTGGAGGCGGGAACCATTGACACTGTGGTAGTGGCCTTTGCTGATTTGCAGGGGCGGCTCATGGGCAAACGCTTTCACGCCCAATATTTTGTGGACGGTGCTTACGAAGAAACCCACGCCTGCAATTATCTTCTGGGTGTTGATATCGAGATGGAGCCAGTGCCCGGCTATGCAGCCATCTCCTGGGAGAAGGGCTATGGCGATTTTGTTTTGAAGCCGGATATGAGCACGCTGCGCCGCACGCCATGGGTGCCACACACTGCCTTGGTATTGTGTGACCTACTTGATCATCAAAGGCATGAACCGGTGCCGCACAGCCCACGCGCAATCTTGAAGAAACAGTTGGCGCGGTTGGCGGCAATGAAGATGAAGGCCTACATGGCCTCAGAACTTGAATTCTTCTTGTTTGATGACAGCTATGAGCAGATTCATGCCAAAGGCTTGCGGGGCTTGAAAACGTCCAATTATCACATTGAAGATTATTCCATCATGCACACCACGCGTGATGAGCCTTACATGCGTGCCCTGCGCAATGGTCTGGCGGGGGCTGGCATCACGGTTGAAAATTCCAAAGGCGAATGGGGGCCGGGGCAAGAAGAGATCAATGTGAAATATGATGAAGCGCTGCGCATGGCGGATGTGCATGCGATCATCAAAAATGGCGCGAAGGAAATTGCGCATTCAATGGGCAAGGCTGTCACGTTTATGGCCAAGTGGGATTATGGATTGGCGGGCAGCTCATCGCATATTCATCAATCGCTTTGGTCTGCGGATGGCAAGCTTGCACATTTCAACGACAAGGCGGCTGATCATGGCATGAGTGCCATGATGAAACATTATCTGGCAGGACAACTGGCGCACGCTGGTGAGATTACCTATTTCCTCGCACCCTACATCAACTCCTATAAGCGCTTTATGGTGGGCACCTTTGCGCCCACCAGAGCGGTGTGGAGTTTCGACAATCGCACGGCAGGCTTCCGCATTTGTGGGGCGCACAGCAAAGCCATCAGGGTTGAATGCCGCGTGGGCGGAGCTGATCTTAATCCCTACCTGGCCTTTGCGGCGCTGATTGCCGCAGGGTTGGACGGAATTGAAAACAAGATGGAGCTTGAGGCGGTTTCTTCCGGCGATGTATATGATGCGTCTCGCAAACTGCGAGACATTCCTAAAACTTTGCGTGATGCCACAGTTTTGCTCGATGAATCCAAATTCTTGCGCGGCGCCATGGGTGATGATGTTGTCGATCACTATGTGCATACGGCCAAGTGGGAACAATTCGAATTTGATCGGCGCATCACGGATTTGGAACTGAAGCGCGGTTTTGAGAGATATTAGCCGAGGAAGACGGAATGACTATTCCACATCGTAATTTTAACTACCCAACCACGATTAAATTCGGCTCTGGTCGCATTGGGGAATTGGCCGCCCACTGCAAGGCGGTGGGCATTCGCAGGCCCTTGCTGGTGACTGATCCGGGGCTTGCGGCAACGGCGATGGTTGCGGCCATCGTCAAAGATTTGCAGGCGTCAGATTTGCCCGTGCGGGTGTTTTCCGAGGTGCGGCCCAATCCGGTTGAGGCAAATGTGAGTGCGGGTGTAAAGGCCTATAAAGCCGGCATGCACGACGGCGTGATTGCTTTTGGCGGTGGTTCCGGTCTTGATATCGGCAAAATGATTGCGCTGATGCATGGGCAATCGATTTCGGTTTTTGATTTGGAGGATGTAGACGATTGGTGGACGCGCGCCGACGCATCCAAAATTTCGCCGATCATTGCCGTTCCCACAACGGCAGGTACAGGTTCTGAGGTGGGCCGCGCCGGCGTGGTTACGCATCCTGATACCCACGAGAAGAAGATTATCTTTCATCCGGCGATTATGCCGAAGGTTGTGATTCTTGATCCGGAATTGACTGTGGGTTTGCCGCCCAATCTCACGGCTGCCACTGGCATGGATGCATTGGCCCATTGCATTGAAGCCTATAGTGCGCCCTTTTACCACCCGATGGCGAAGGGCATTGCCCTCGAAGGCATGTTGCTGGTGAAGGAAAACCTTGCCAAGGCCGTGAAGACCCCGACTGAACTTGCTGCGCGTGGCAATATGCTGATGGCCTCCACCATGGGGGCCACGGCTTTTCAGCGCGGGCTTGGTGCGGTTCACGCCTTATCGCATCCTTTCGGCGGGTTGTATGACACACACCACGGGATGCTAAATGGCATCATTCTGCCTTATGTTCTCAAAGCCAATCGCAAGAAAATTGAAAAGGATATGGATCGTGCGGCGGCTTATCTTGGCATCAAAGGCGGTTTTGACGGATTTCTGAAATGGCTTCTTGCATTGCGCAAAGAGGTTGGAATTCCGCACAAGCTTGCGGACATTGGCATTGACGTGAAGCGCCTCGATGAAATTGCGAAGATGGCAATGAAAGACCCTTCTGCAGGAGGCAATCCGGTTGCCTTCACGGAAAAGCAATATAAGGCGCTGGCCAAAAAATGTGTGTTAGGTGAACTTTGAGTCTCTCGCCTTAAGCAACGCCGTGCGGGCCTGCACTTTGTGCGCCGCGCATTTGCCTCTGGGGCCGCGGCCCGTGTTTCAGGTTCATCCCGGCGCCAGAGTTTTAATTGCGGGCCAGGCACCGGGCACCCGCGTGCACGACACGGGCATTCCCTTCAATGATCCCAGTGGCGAACGCCTGCGGTGGTGGCTGGGCATCACGCGCGGCGAATTTTATGACGCCACGAAATTGGCCATGCTGCCCATGGGCTTTTGCTATCCAGGGCGCGGTTCATCAGGTGATTTGCCGCCGCGCCCTGAATGTGCTGCCGCTTGGCGCAAACCCCTGTTGGCCACGATGCCGGAAATTGCCCTGACGGTGGCCATCGGCCAATATGCGATTGATTGGCATTTGGGCAACGCCAAAAAATCCACGCTCACGCAAACCGTGCTGAATTGGAAATCCTACGGGCCGAGCATTGTGCCAATACCGCACCCCAGCCCCCGCAACAATATCTGGTTGAAGAAAAACCCGTGGTTCGAAGCTGAAGTGGTGCCAGAATTGCAGAAGCGTGTGAGAGTGGTGTTAAGCGGTTCTTAAGCATGAATTTTGGATTATGGCGGGCGCTATTCATCTTTTGCAGTTCTGCGATAGAATTGAGCGATGGAAACCAAAATCCTTCTACTCGGCAGTGATAACGCCACCACCTGGATTGTTTACAACGAGTTGGTGGCTGAATTTGGCCAGTTTCCCGCGATCATTGAAGAGTCACTTTCGCGGCGCGCCCTGTTGCGCAATAGATTGAAAAAGATTGGGCTGAGACGGGTTGTTAGCCAAATCCTTTTTGCAGCGCTGTTGCGGCCCATTTTGCGTTGGCGTGACGCGAATCGTTTGCACTATCTCGGCCGCCTGCATGGACTTGAAACCGTTCGGCCCCTGTCGGACGCCATTTACCAAGTTGCCAATGTCAATGCAGCGACCTGTCATTCTCTGATTGAAAAATTGAAACCTGATATTGTGGTTGTGAACGGCACGCGAATTTTGAACCGTGCCACACTTGCAAAACTGAATGCCACCGTCATCAACACCCACCAAGGCATAACGCCGGGCTATCGCGGTGCCCACGGTGCTTATTGGGCATTAACACAAAACGATCCGGAGCACTGCGGTGTAACAGTCCATTTGGTAGACGAAGGAATCGACACCGGCAACATCATCGCACAAGGTTTCATCGCTCCCGAAAAGAAAGACAGCTTCGTGACCTATCCATTTCTGCAAACCGCCAAGGCGCTGGATCTTATCGTCAATGCGGTGCGCGATATTCAAAATGGAACGCTTAAGACCAAGCCTATCTCTGGCACATCCAAAGTGTGGTATCACCCCGGCTTTTTCGAATATCTGGGCTTTGCGTTGCATGGTGTGCGTTAAGCCTGTAGGCTGATGTCAATGACCAATAAAAAGCCCATGATGGAGCACCCATCAAATTTTCAGCAGACCCACGATTCGGCATACCGCCTTGCCACTCTGGATACTGATTTTCTGCTGGGCGACTCCACGCGCGGCATCCGCTTTCAGTTGGAATATATGAAGGCCGAAGAGTGCTTGCGCGCGCAGCACATTGAATCAACAGTGGTGGTGTTCGGCTCAGCCCGCGTGCGCGAGGGGGATGCTTCGGGCTGGTATGAAGCAGCGCGGGAATTCGGCCGCATTTGTTCGGTGCGGGGCGGCGCTAAAGATGGCTCGAGCAAGCCCCGCCAGAATGTCATCGCCACCGGCGGCGGGCCCGGCATTATGGAGGCCGCCAATCGTGGCGCCCATGATGTTGAAGCGCCGTCGATCGGCTACAACATCACGTTGACCTTTGAGCAAGAGCCTAATCCCTATTCCACCCCTGATTTAACGTTTAGGTTCCATTATTTTGCCATGCGTAAAATGCATTTTGCGATGCGGGCCGCGGCGCTCGTTGTGTTCCCCGGTGGCTTTGGCACTTTTGATGAGTTGTTTGAACTTCTCACCTTGCGGCAAACCGGCAAGATGACGAAAAACTTGCCCGTCGTGCTTTATGATTCCAAATTCTGGAACACCACGTTGAATTTCCAACATCTGGTGGACTGTAAATTGATCAAACCGAAAGATCTTGATCTATTCACGTTTGCCAATACGCCACAAGAGGCCTGGGATGCTTTGTTAAAACGCGGGCTCATTGTGTCATGACGATCAAGCTGCATTTCCACGGCGCGGCGCGCACGGTTACCGGCTCATGTTATTTGATCGAAACTGACACCGCCAAAGTATTGATTGATTGCGGCATGTTTCAAGGCTCTAAAAGCATGGATGCTTTGAATTATCGCCCTTTCCCGTTTCAGCCTGCTGGCATTGATGCTTTGGTGTTGACACATGCCCATATCGACCATACTGGAGTTGTGGCAAAGCTGACGAAGCAAGGCTTCAAGAAAACCATTCATTCCACGGCGGGCACAGCAGATCTTTGCGCGATCATGTTGCCAGACTCTGGGCACATTCAAGAAATGGATGTGTTGCAGTTGAACAAACGCAATGCACGCAAGGGCATTGCCGCTGTTGAGCCGATTTATACACTGTTGGATGCAACGACCGCGTTGACGCAATTCATCGCACATGCCTATCAAGAATGGTTTGAGCCTGCGGCGGGCATTCGCATGCGTTATTGGAATGCAGGGCATTTGCTGGGCTCTGCGTCGATTGAAGTTGAGATTGAACAGGCGGGCGGCAAGCCATTGCGCCTTTTGTTCTCCGGCGACATTGGCCCCGATCATAAGTTGCTTGAACATGATCCCCAAGGCACGGTGAATTGGGATTATGTGATTTGCGAATCCACTTATGGCGGCAAAGACCGCTTTGAGCGTGCCCCAGAAAAACGCCGTGAATTGCTGGCGCAGGAGCTTAGAGACGCGGCTGCCCGCGGCGGCGCGCTGTTGGTCCCTTCTTTCGCCGTGGAACGTACACAAGAAGTGGTCACTGACATTGTGAGCGTCATTGAAATGGGACAGGCGCCTAGAGCCAATGTGTTTATTGACTCGCCTCTGGCCAGCAAAGCTACCGAGGTTTTTCGCAAACACGCGCCGGAGTTGAACAATGGCGATGAATTGGTGCGGGCTTTTAATTCACCATTGGTGAAGTGCACTGAAACGGTGGAAGATTCCAAGGCCCTCAATCTCTTCAAAGGCTTCTTCATCGTGATTTCGGCTTCTGGCATGTGCGAAGCAGGGCGCATTCGCCACCATCTCAAAAATAATTTATGGAAGAAATCCACCACGGTTCTGCTTGTTGGTTATCAAGGTGGCGGAACGCTGGGCCAACAACTTTTAAGTGGTGCCAAGCAAGTGCGCATCATGGGCGAGGATGTTGCGGTGGAAGCTGCCATTCGCAGCATTGAGGATTATTCCGGCCATGCGGATGGGCCAGAGCTTGAGCATTGGATTGAAAAGCGCTTGCCCATTGCGCGCAATCTCTTCCTCACGCACGGCGAGGAAGTTCGGCAGATTGCGCTGGCTGAAGGCATCAAGGGCCGCCTGGTGCCGGCAGAGCGGATCATCCGCCCGGCGCTGGATGAGGCCTATGATTTGTCAGGCTCCGTTGCAAAATTGGTGGAGGTCGGCTCAGGTGCCTTGCCCCCGCGCATGGATCACGCGCAAGTGGCCAAACCGGATTGGGATAATGACTATCAAAACCTGTTGCTCAACTTGCAAGACCAGCTCAAGCAAGCCGTCACAGACAAGCAGCGCGGGGTGATCCTGCGCCGCGTGCAGCAGGCGGTTGCGGGTGAAGACATCCCACCCCTGCCACCCGCCAACACCGACAGACGGCGGTCACCGGCAAGGCGGGGGAGCTTTGATGAGGGGTGAGAGATGTCCGTGTATGCGCCAAAGTCAAAATCAATCAGCTCGCGATGAGGCAAAGTTAAATGCTGAGGGCTGCACCACTTGAGCCTCGCGCCCCTTCCCCCAAACGTCGTCTTCGTGAGCTTGCAAGACTTGTTGGCGGGGCGGGAGTTTGAACCCAATGGTGGAGTATGGGCGGATATAGAGCTTCCACCGTACACTGTCAAGAGTTATTTTGCTAGTATAGGAAAATAAGTTAAGACCCCAAGTGGCCAAAGTCTTTCAGCAATTCCACGTAGACGCCGCGTTTGAACGGGATGATCAGGTCTATCAGCTCGCTCAATTTGGCCCAGCGCCATTCGTCGAATTCCTGTTTGTGGCCGGGCACGATCAGTTTGATTTCGCTGTCTTGGCCCTCGAAGCGCAGGGCAAACCACTTTTGCTTTTGGCCGCGGTATTTGCCGCCCCAGCTATTGCCGATCAGTTGCTCAGGCAAGTCATAGGTATACCAGCGCGGCGATTCTTCCACAAAGCTGGCATGGGTAACGCCGGTTTCCTCATAAAGCTCACGCAGCGCTGCGGCTTTCAGGTCTTCGCCGTCGTCCACACCGCCTTGCGGCATTTGCCACCACTTGCCGATGCCATCACCATTTTGCTTTTCAAAGCGACGGCCAATCCACGCCTGGTTTTTGGCATTAAGCAACATGATGCCCACGCAAGGGCGATAGGCGGTGATGTCGGGGCGGATCATCACCCGATTCTGCCTTTAAAGGCGGCCGTGGCTGGAATGATTTCGATGCCCCGACTTGCAGCGTCCTGGGCCCAATCTCGAACGGTTTGCACGGTGATTTCCAAACCTGAGCCAGTGCCGATGGCAATGCCACCGCCGCTGGCCTGCTTTTCAAGGTCTTGTAATGCGGCAATAATCGATGCGGCATCGGGATTCTGGTCGATCTGCACAGTGCCGTGGCGCACGGCCATGTTCATGGCACTGGCCACTTCGTCGGTGGCCGACATTGGCAGAGAGCTGTCTTCAATAAATGCAAGGCCGCGGCGCTTTAACTCGACCAGCAAAGATTTTACCGCTGGAGGGGCTGAGAGAAAACGCCCGCCCATATAATTGATCACACCCGCATAGCCCGCAAAACGGCTGAGGTGCCAATAAAGCGCGTCCAGGTTGGTTGCACCATCGGCATCTGCCAACAGGGTTTTCGGGCCGGGATTATTAGCGGGAAAGCCCACAGGTTCCAATGGCAGTTGTAAAAAGACTTCGTGGCCTTGATCGCGCGCCTTATCCACTTGCGCTTGCAAATTGTTGCCGTAGGGCGCGAAAGCAAAGGTTACACTGGCTGGCAAATCGGCAATGGCTTTGCGGGTGAGTTTTTCGTTCAGCCCCATGCCGCCGAGGATGAGCACAATTTTTGGTGAGTCAGAATGGATCACATTGAAGCTGACTGTTTTGGCATAGACATCAGATGGCTTTTTGCCGTTGGCTGCAATGCGCGGCAGCAAGCCTTGCTCCGACTTTTCAGCTAGCTCGTCAACAGGGGCTTTGACCAAGGATGGCCTTGAATTGGTGATAATGGTGACATGGCTATCAAGCTTGGTGATTTTTTGCTTGGATATTTCGGGCATGGGCACATCAACCGGGTCCGTTGAGGCTGTTTCAACATCGGTACCATCTTTTGGATTGGTTGAGCGGGCAATCACCTCCGATTTTGTGCTTTGTACAGTTTCAAGAGAGGGGATTTGCGCAGTGACGATGGGCTCGCCGGCATATGGCGATTTCTGATGCACAAGCCACACGCCAGAACCTGCATAAGTGGCAAGCATAACCGCATAGGCAGCCACTAGCGCTGATGGCCGTTGTTGCCATAGGCGCTGGATCAAGCTCCGCCTTTGCAGCGGTTGTTTCAGTTCATCACGAGGCATATTGTCCAATATCGAATCGTAACCCATTTTGGTGGGCAAGCGTTAACGCTGTGTTAACCATCACCGGGGCGTTTGCGGGCGCTGCTGATTTCGGCTTAAGTAGCGCAAAAAATGGAGAACGTAATGAGCGGGCGACTTAACGGCAAAACCATTTTGGTAACCTCAGCCGCGCAAGGCATTGGGCGAGCGTCGGTCTTGGCCATGGCACGCGAAGGAGCCAAAGTGTGGGCCACCGATATTCGCGGTGATTTGCTGGAGAGTTTGGCCCATGAGCAGGCAAATATATCAACGTTGATATTGGATGTTCTACAGGCCGAGGCCATTGCCGCTACCGCCGATAAAATAGGCGGTATCGACGTGCTATTTAACTGCTCCGGTTTTGTGCATTCCGGCACAATTCTTGAAACGGATGATAAAGACTGGGATTTTTCTTTTAATTTAAACGTCACGGCCCATTACCATATGATCAAGGCGTTTTTGCCGGGCATGTTGGCCAAGGGCAAAGGCTCTATCATCAACATGGCTTCAGTTTGTTCTTCTATTAAGGGCCTGGCGAACCGCTTTGCCTATGGCGCATCAAAAGCGGCGGTGATCGGGCTGACTAAAGCAATCGCAGCGGATTATGTGACGAAAGGTATTCGCTGCAACGCCATCTGCCCGGGCACGGTGGACACACCTTCCCTCCACCAACGTATGAAGGCGCAAGGCGATTACGAAAAGGCCCGCGCGGCTTTCATTGCGCGCCAGCCCATGGGCCGTTTGGCGCAGGCCGAAGAGATTGCCTCTGCCGTGCTATTTCTAGCCAGTGATGAAAGCATCTTCATGACGGGCCAGGCACTTGTGGTGGATGGCGGGATTTCGATTTAAGCTTTTGTAATGATGCGACGGATGAACGGCGTTGCCTCGTCCTTTAAATGC
>JANYHB010000071.1 GCA_025359265.1 Hyphomicrobiales bacterium
GCCACCGTTGGGGCTGACGCCCATCAACTGGTTGAATTTGCGATTATGGGCGAGGCCATGGCCTCGTGTCTTTTCGGCAAGCCGCAACCCACTGTGGGCTTATTGAATATTGGTGTTGAAGAAGTCAAAGGCAACGACAGTGTAAAGGAAGCCGGTCGGATGCTGCGCGAGTTGCAGTTGCCATTGCGTTATGAGGGCTTTGTTGAGGGCGACGACATTGGAAAAGGCCGCGTTGATGTGGTTGTCACTGAAGGCTTTACCGGCAACGTGGCTATCAAAGTTGCCGAAGGAACCGTAAAGCAGATGACGACATTTCTGCGCAGAGCACTAAACGCAACGCTCATTTCAAAAATAGGAGCGTTTCTGGCGGGCGGGGCCTTTGCGGCACTGCGCGAACGGCTGGACCCCAGCAAGCACAATGGCGGAGTGTTTCTGGGCCTGAATGGCGTTGTGGTAAAAAGCCATGGCAGCACCGACGTGCTGGGCTATGCCACAGCCGTTGAAGTGGCCATTGAAATGGTGCGCAATGGTCTCACCCAGCGCATTGCGCATGACGTGGCTGCGGTGCATAACGTTTTGCAGGCACCAGTGCCGCATGAGGATGCTGCTGAATGATCAGGTCTGTTGTTGTTGGCGTGGGTTCTGAGCTGCCGCAAAATATAATGACCAACAATGATTTAGCTAAATTCGTCGACACCTCAGACGAATGGATTACCGAGCGCACCGGGATCAGGGCGCGTCATATTGCGGGGGAGGGCGAAACCACGAAAACTTTGGCTGTGGCGGCCGCACGCCAGGCCCTTTCGAACGCAGGCTTGAGCATTGAGGATGTTGATCTGATCATTCTTGCCACATCAACACCTGATCACACCTTTCCTGCCACGGCCACCGAAGTGCAGGCTGAACTTGGAATAACCAAAGGTGCAGCCTTTGATTTGCAGGCTGTATGCTCTGGCTTCGTTTATGCGCTGACAACGGCAGATGCTTTGCTGAAAGCCGGGCAGGCCACTTGCGCGCTGGTGATAGGCTCAGAGACGTTTTCGCGTATTCTCGATTGGTCAGACCGTGCAACGTGCGTTTTGTTCGGTGACGGCGCAGGGGCCTTTGTGCTGCAGGCCCAAAAGGGCGGCAATGCCGGAATCTTGGGATCAAAACTTCGTTCTGACGGCAGACATTGTATGAAGCTTTACGTTGATGGCGGGCCATCCACCACCCGGACAGTGGGCCACTTGCGCATGGAGGGGCGCGAAGTTTTTAAACATGCTGTCGTCAACATGGCTGAAAATATGCTGGAAGTAACCACGGCTGCTGGCATAGCCATGGCGGATATCGACTGGTTTGTACCCCACCAAGCCAACAAGCGCATTTTAGACAGTACCGCCAGCAAACTGGGTGTGGCGCGTGAAAAATTTATCATAACCTTGGATCACCACGGCAACACATCTGCGGCTTCCATACCCCTGGCCTTTAATCACGGCCTGCAAAACGGTTTGATCAAACGTGGGCAGCTGGTTCTGATGGAAGCCATGGGCGGCGGCTTCACTTGGGGTGGTGTGCTGCTTCGTTTTTAACTTGCAGTTTTGTTAAAAGTCACCTGTAACCTATTGAGAACATGTAAATCTTGATTGCCGAGAGCCACGAAATCTCGTAATCTCGAATCAACTGTTGAGGACTGCCATGAGTGGAAAAACACTGACGCGCGCGGATTTAACCGAAGTGTTGCACCGTGAGGTGGGGTTATCCCGAACGGAGTCTGCTGAAATGGTGAACTCTATCCTCGATTTGGTTTCAGACTCTCTTGTCGCAGGCCACACCGTGAAACTGTCTTCGTTTGGCACATTTATGGTGCGTGCCAAGCGCCAGCGGATGGGCCGCAACCCTAAAACTGGCGTGGAAGTTCCTATCACCCCGCGCCGCGTGTTGGTGTTCCGCCCCAGCCAGATTATGAAAAATATCGTAAACGGGCAGGAGCCCGGAGATGAGGATTGACCCTAAGACTTTGCGGTCAAAAGCGGGGGCGTTGAACAATGACCATTGAAAAATCACCAGACGCTTTTCGAACCATCAGTGAAGTGGCCGAAGATCTTGGTGTATTGCAGCACGTGCTGCGGTTTTGGGAAACACGCTTCTCACAAATCAAGCCGATGAAGCGTGCCGGTGGTCGGCGCTATTATCGGCCCGCTGATCTTGAACTTCTGCGCGGCATCCACGATTTATTGTATAAGCGGGGCTATACGATACGCGGTGTGCAACTCATCCTCAAGGAAGAGGGTGTGGCTTATGTAACGGCCATCGGTCGCGGCGAAGTGCTGCCGAGAAAAAGTGAGATGGCGTTGTTGGGTGCCCCCGCTCCCGGCACTGCGAAAGCTGCACCGCGTGTGGGCAAGGCCCCATTGGCACGGCCCATCGGCGAGGCGCCTAAAGTAATTCACAAACTTTCCAATAATCAGGCTGAAGCCCTGCGCGCCGCGCTTAAAGATTTGGGTGATGCCCGCAAACTGCTTGATAACGGCCGCTAAGTTTTCATGACAGTAACGCGCATGCTGCAGCTGATGGCGGGCAGCCTGGGCCTTCGTATTATGGGTGCTGGTTTGGGCTTCGCCACGCAGCTGGTGCTGGCCCGAACCTTTTCACAAAATGACGTGGGGGTGATTTTTTTGGCCATGTCTATGGCTGCTATCTTCAGCATGGTGGCGGCAGTGGGTTATCCCTTGTTGGCTTTAACCCAGCTTCCGCGTTTTTTTGCACTTGATCTCAATCGTCTGGTGCGGGCTTTTCACGGCACTTTTCTGCGTGATTTGGTTGCAGGGCTTGGCGCTGTATTAATCATCACTCTCATCTGCCTTTTCGTTTTGCCGCTCTCAGCGGGCAGTCGCACTGCGATATTTTTTGGCGCACTTTCTGCTTTTCCATCGGCAATCGTGCGTTACAACAGCGTTTTGGCCAACGGAATGCGGCTCTATCAGTGGGCATATGTGCCCGACTTTATTTTGCGGCCAAGTCTATTCCTGCTTTATGTTCTCTTAGGTCTTGTGGTGGTTTCCGCCTCCACTCTGCCACTTGTGCTCACCGCCTATGTGGCAAGCAACGTAATTGTGGCGGCTTTGCAAAGTTTTGTGGTGCGCGCCAAAGGCATAACATTCCAGGATTGGAACATGACAAGGCCGGCACTTTCGCGCGCCTTGCGCAGCCGCTCAATGGCGCTCGCGGTTGTGGGTGCGGTGACGGTGATGTTCGCTGATATCGTGACGATGCTGGGTGGGTGGTTTTTGCCCCATGAGCAACTGGCCATTTTAGGCCTTGCGGTGCGGCTCGCCGCCATTGCCGGATTTGTGGTTCAGGCCGCGCAGCAATTCGTTTTGCCAGATTTGACTCACGCCCTGGCCAAGCGCGAAAGCGCAAAAGCCGATAGTCTGCTGCTGCGCCTCAATGTGTTGACAATTATCACGCTTGCAGCTGGCCTGGTGTTCGCACTTGTGTTTGGCCGCTGGCTGCTGTCACTTTTCGGCCCAAACTACGCCGATGGCCACCGGCTTCTCGTTCTGTTCCTGATTGGGCAATCCATCCGCGCCCTCAGCGGGATGAACCAAAACTTGATTTCGATTGCGGGCAAGCAAATGCGTTCCGCCATGGCCTGCCTAACGGGGCTGATAATCTTCGCCGCCACTTGGGCTGTTTTGCAAACCGGCTTTGGCCTCAATGCTTCCGGTTATGCGGTAATCATAGCAGAGCTAAGTTGGGCCTTGTTGCTCGCCTATCAGGCCCAATCCATTTTGAGCCGTCGTGGTGATTTGCTGTGGCTGTTTTTCAAGCGTTAGCTTTATGTTGGACTTTGCGGGCAGGGATGCTAGATCACGCCCAAGTCGGAGCGTAGCGCAGCCCGGTAGCGCACTAGTCTGGGGGACTAGGGGTCGCAGGTTCGAATCCTGTCGCTCCGACCATTTTAAGAAAGTAAATCGGCGCAGTGTGCGTTATATTCTGTTTGCTTGGCGTGGTGGCATGATGACGGCCAATAAAGACGGGTCCAGCCCCGCTTTACGTCTCAAGATATAGATAGCCAGAAAATTCCACGTAACAATTCCTCCCGCCGATGCCAGTGCCGCACCCAAGCTGCCGTATCGCGGTATAAGCAGGAATTGAGCGGCAATAACCAAGCCATAACACCCCACCAGGGTTTTGAGATAAGCCCCTTCAAATTTTGTCATCTGCATGAGATAGGCGTTGGGCCCCGAAACCGCATCCACCACGGTTCCCAGCGCGATGGCAATAAGGATGGGATATGCCGCAACAAATTGGGGATCAAAAATGCCTAACAACACTTTTCCCGCGAGGATCAAAAACCCAAATCCGCCTATCGTTACGCTGGCTATGGCGATGGCAAGCTTTCGACAAAGCGACTGTAATTCCTGCAACTTTCCAGCATGAAAAAGCGATGACATATGCGGCGCTGTGGCCAACCCACCTGCGATTAACACCAAGCTCAACAGTTGCGCTGTTTTCTGAGCCGCGAAATAGCTGCCTGCTTCAGCTTTTGAAAGCAGTGAACCTACGATTACCACGTCAAATTGCTGAATCATGGCATAGACGATGGCCGCGGCCCACAGCGGCAATAAACTTGGAATAAGTGAACGCAAATCATACTTGGCTTTGATAGTGCCAGCAAAAGCGTTAACATTAGAAGATATCCAGGTGGCCTGCCAAATGTTGAGCGCCGCCAAAACCAGCGCTGAAACTCCGAGCGCCAGCGTGCTATTTAAGCCCGCTGCCTGGCGCGCCAAAAGATAGGCGATTGCGGGGGTTGCCAATCGCCAAAACACATCACGCGGCAACATGGAAACCAGCGTGCTGCCTTGCGCTCTCAGCAGGTTTGTCGAAAAATCCGCGACCGCAATTACACCGCCGAGCAAGAATATCACCGCAATATAGCTGCGTGAACTGCCGTTAAATGCACTGGAAAGGCCAGAACTCAGCAAGACTGCCAAAACCAAAAGCACCACACTGGACAAAAGGGTGATGAGATATCCCAGCCGAACGGTGCCTTTGGCGAGGGCTGGAGTATGAGCCACCAATTGTTGCGGCCAATAACGCAGCGCGCCGGTATTAAATCCGCAGCCCGCCACAGAGGCGATAATAATGGCCGCATTCAACCCTAATGCAAATTGACCGTATTCATCAGCGCTCAGAAGGTGGGCGAAAGCCACGATCATTGCATAACTTAAAACAGCGCCAAATACTTTGATAAGCAGCGATGATGCGCCAGCAAACATTATGCTTCGACCAGAGTGCAAAATTATGAAACTCGCGACGAAAGCGCCCAGCCATCAGGTAACGCTTCGTCTGTCTGTTCACGGGATTGATCCTCCCGCATTGCTGCAAACAATCCCCAGCTCAACCCCATCAGCCAATAGAGATGGCGCCAATGCTCGTTGTCAATTTGGATGCCTTGTAATGTCATTACCAAAAATGAAACAGCAACCGGTATCGCCAAACTTTGCAAGTTCGAACGTGTGAACACCAGCTGGAAAGCGATGTACGCATTCGTCAAGAAAAGTAAAAAATAAAATATCCCACCGGGCCAGCCACCAGAAGCGAAAGCATTCAAGAACGTGTTGTGCGGCGCTTCGGCAAAGGTTTCTTGGAATTGATAGGGACCAAAACCCAACGGCAATCCCAGTAACATTGGAATGGAATTTAATTGATTGCCAAAGCGCCCCGTTTCACCTGCATCATAGTTTTTAACCAGTGCAAACCGATCAAGAAATGCAGCTTGTAAACTGGGAATGGACAGCAAAATGGTCAATAAGCCAACGACAATTACAAACGCCACGAAGGAAGTAAGAACCATCCGTTGACGTTGACGACTTGATGGTGAAAGCACAACGCCAAGCAGCATGATCAATATTGCCGATGCAAAAGCGTCAAGCCAAGCGCCGCGTGAAAATGCCAACAGCAGTGCGGCCGTCATTGCCAGAAAACTTCCTGCGCTGATGAACGTGATGCGAAGCCGCCCCACCATTAACGCATGAAGCATTGAAATCACCGGAAAAACCAGCCACGTGGCAAAGACATTTGGATCTTTGTATCCACCTGTCACCCGCCACGCATAGTCGCCGTAACTGGTGGTACCAAGGGCCCGAAATATCGATAGCAGTGGTTCAACCTTCGCATAAAGCGCCAATCCAAGCACGGCGCCGATTGTGGCGCCAATCCAGTAGGCGCGCTCTATGCGAAGATACCTGCGCATTGGATCGGCCGCAATGTAAGCGGCGAGAAATACACTGCTGATGCTCGTATAGCCCAGAACGAAAGGATAAGTGAGTGGGCTATAGTTAGCCTCAAACCGGCTTGGCGCTGAAATAGCAATGCTGGAAACCAGACCAGAAAGCACAAACACAAATAGAAAAAACAGCGGTAGCCCCAAATAACGCGAGAAATGCAGACCGCTGCGGAAATAGAGCATGACGGCTAGCAATACGAAGAAATCCGTCAACGCCGGTTCGATTTTAACAAAGAAAGAAGAGATGAAAATGAGGGCCACTGAAAGTTCGCGAAAACCCTCAAATGAGAACCTTTCATATTGAACCGCAAGGTTCCCAGAATGTGATGTCATGGCTTCTCAATAGGCGTTTTGGGTGGTGATCAACGCGAGTGGAGTTCTTGCCAAAATGTAAAGATCAAAGGTTAACGACCAGTTTTCAATATAGTAGAGATCAAACTCCACACGCCGCTCAATTTTGTCTGCTGTGTCGGTTTCGCCGCGCCAGCCATTAACCTGTGCCCAGCCGGTAAGTCCTGGTTTGACGCGGTGTCTGGCGAAATAGCCGTCTACCACATGCTCATAAAGCTCAGCCCCTGCTTTGGCCTGGGTGGCATGCGGGCGCGGGCCAACCAGCGACAGATCACCCTTCAACACATTCACCAATTGCGGCAACTCATCCAGTGTAGTGCGGCGAATAAAGCGGCCCACGCGTGTGACACGGCCATCATTGCGCGTCACCAATCGGCTGGCGTGGGCATCGGCTTCGTCTGCAAACATCGAGCGGAATTTATAGATTTCAATCAACTCATTATTAAAGCCATAGCGTTTTTGCGTGAAGATCACCGGCCCTTTGCTATCCAGCTTGATGGCAATTGCAATCGCGGCGAGAACAGGCGAAAGCACGATCAGCGCCACAGTGGCAATGGATTTGTCCATCAGGCTTTTGAACAGCGGCCCCCATTCGCCCAAGGGCCGATCATAAACATCCAGACAGGGCAGATTTCCGATATAGGAATAGGCCCGTGGCCTGAGGCGCATTTTCTGGCCTTGTGCGCTAATGCGAATATCCACAGGCAAAATCCACAGCCGATCGAGCAGTTGCACAATGCGTTCCTCGGCATATGTGGGCAGCGTTATGATCAGCGTATCAACTGGTGTTGAACGAACAAATTCAATCAAGTCGTCAATTTTACCCAGTTTGAAAAGGCCGCCCGTGACAGATGGCACCCGGCTGTCATCGCGATCATCAAAAACGCCAATGAGGTTGACACCACTTTCTTTGGAATTTTCGACAACTGAAATAACTTTTGCGGCATTTTCGCCGCCGCCCACCAAGACTGCTGCTTTATTAAAATGGCCGTCGTGGTTCAATCGCCGGAGAAACGCGCCAAGCAAGATGCGCCATGAAACAAAAAAGAATAAGCCTGCAACGGCCCAAGATGTTAGCCACACGCGGGACACTTCAATCCCAATTTTCAGCAGGAAAATCCAGCTGATCACAATTGCAAAGGTGGTCACCCAAGCCGTGATAAGCTTCGGAAGTTTTCGATAGGAAGCGATAAGATTGCCGAATTGATACAAGCCCATGGTCTTGACGAAAGCCACCAGCAAAACACTCGCAACCAACATCACAGAGGCATAAAGCGCCCAAGGAACGGTTGGTAAAACACCAGGATGGTTCCATGCCGCAGCGATGCCAACAAGAAATGTACCTAAAAAATCTGTTGCAGCCGCCGCCACCAAAACCATTCGTGGTGAAAAAAATCGTTTGCGGCCCAGATTGTCGGAAACCGCAGCACGAAATTCTGTGCGGTTCTCAGATTTGAGAAGCTCATTCAAGTTAACCCGAGTGGCAAATTTCAAATCTTTTGGGTTGAGTTTCATTATGCACCAAACTGGCACAGACGCCGTTTGGACCTGAACATGCAAACGCCACGCCGAACCCAAAGCCAGCCGCTGGCAAATTTACCATGGTTAAAAAAGTGTTAATGCAGCAGGTTATAGAATGCCAGGGTCCGTTCTGCCATGCGCCGAACGGTGAAAAGTTGCGCGGCTTTGATCTGTAATTCGGCCACCGAAACCCTATCGGTAGGATGCAACGCCGCTTCTACCATGGCCTGTGCCAAGTCTTTGGCATCGCCAGCGGTGACCAGTTGGTTTTCCGCTAAAATTTCAGGGATGCCACCCACGCGTGAAGCAATGATGGGCACACGTGCTGCAATCGCCTCAAGTACAACATAGGGAAAGCTTTCATGGCGCGACGGCAGCACCAACACGCGCCCCAGGGGCAGGGCTTCGCCAATGGTTTTGCGCCCCAGGAAAAACGTGGCACCAGCAATGCCAAGGTTTTCCGCACGGGCTTTAATCTTTGCAAGATCGCGCCCGTCTCCCACTAAATTCAGGGTAAACGGCTGGGTTTTCCGCGCCTGTGCCAAAGCATCAAGCAGAACATCAACACCTTTTAATCGGCGCATTTCACCCACAAATAAAAAATCCGCGGCATTTGCCGAGAGCTCACGCATTGCAAATTCTTGTGGCTGCAACCCATTATAGATAACGGCATTCTTGCATTTGCCAATGCCGATTTTGTGTTCAAACAAGTGTTTTTCAAAGTCACAGACAAAAATAATTCCACTGTTTGAAAAGCGCAAAAGGCGTTCAGCTGACAGAAAGGCGGCACCGGGCAGATTTAACCACTCATAATGCAAACTGCCGCCATGCGGTGAATAGGCCGACGCCAAGCCAAGTTTGCGGCCCGTCAGTCGTGCATAAACGCCGCCTTTGGCCCCATGCCCATGGATCACCCGCGCACCACTTGCAGCTACAATTTTCTTCATGGCGCGAAGTGCTGTGAAGTCTGCAATACCGGGCAGAGTGCCGATGGCAATGCGTGTGAGGCCAAGATTGCAAACCCGTTCAAGTGCCGCGAGACTTTTATCCGCAGCGGCACCGCCAGTCTCGCGGTCGCAAATCACGCCAACGTCATGGCCCAGAATCCGCTGCTCACGCGCAAGGTCACTAACGTGGCGGAACAACCCACCCACGGGGCTTCTGAAGACATGCATTATTTTCATAAACGATGAAGCTCAAAACCAACGTTCGCGCACATAGATAATATCACCGGGGAATACTTGTGTGACCAGAGGCACAAGCTTGGTGATGGTTCCGCGTGCATCGCGCCTCGTAAGTAAAACCGCGGTCTTGTCAGCGCGAGGGCCAAAGCCCGCAGCAATCGCGACTGCCTGCTGCGCTGTCATGCCGGGTTGATAGGCAAACGAACCCCCCGTTATCACTTCGCCCATGATAAAGAAGGGCCGCAGCGCCACGGTTTGCACCGAAACCTGGGGATCACGCAAATACCCAGCGCGCAACCGACCTGCAATCATCTGCTCAATTTGTTGTGTGGTGAGGCCTGCAACGGTTACCGATTGTACGTAAGGCATGGAAATTGCCCCCGATGCATCCACCGGAAATTCTCCGGTTAGATCAGGCTCACCCGCCACGCGGATACTAATGCGGTCTCCGGCGCCGACCCGGTAGCCTGTTGCAAATTCATAGGCATTGGCATGGCCACGCGTTCCGAATGGCGGGATTGGGCCATTGGCGTTTCCGACGGGTAATTGGGTAATTGATGAAACAGTTTTCGGGCCGTCGGCCACGATGCCGTTGGTTTGAATTCCCATGCCACCTGGCGCTGCACGGGGCCCGGTGCCATTCCAATCCTCAACGCAACCCGATAAAAACCCACTTAATAAAAATAATGCCAACACCGATGTTTTACGCATACCAACGCCACTTTCCAATTTACCCACTACTGATTGTCTAAACAATCATGGTGAACAACTACTTAAGCGCGCGAGCGTGGGTTCTTGTTAACCCATTGGTTACCATAGTGGCTTGATATGGAGGCTCCATAATCAGGTTGAGTCATGCAGCGTTTTGCCGAAGAAGTTACGGCCACCAATTTATCTGATGTTTTGGCTGGAGTTTGGCGGCGCAAATTGCTGTTGTTGTCGCTGACGCTGCTGGGCGTGCTGGCCGGCGAGTTGTTCCTGATGACCAGTAAGCCAACTTATCTGTCTGAGGCTCAAGTTCTTATCGAAAATTTGGCCACACCTTTTGACCGCACAAATTCTGTGCCAGAGCAGAACGTTGATTTGATCACCGACAAAATGGTGCAGAGCCAAGTTTCAGTGATGAAATCGCGCGATATTGCCGCCCGGGTGGTGGATCAACTAAGCCTCGACAATAAACCCGAATATAACTCAAACTTAAAGGCGGGCGGCTTAATCGGAAACTTAGCCATCGTTCTGGGTTTCAAAGATGATCCGCAACTTTTTACGCCTAAGGACTTGGCAGCCAAATCGCTGATCTCCAGCCTGACGATTTATCCGCTTCCAGATACCAATGCGATTGGGATAAAGTCTGTCTCAACCAGTGCCGAACTGGCCGAGGCCACCGCAAATAGTGTGGCCAAGACTTATGTGCTGTCCACCCACGAGCTGGGCGCAACATCGAATGACCGCGTGCGCAGCTGGATGAGCGCCCAGATCGATGATTTGCGCGCCAAAGTTTCAGCGTCCGACAATGCTGTGGAAAAATATCGCGCCGAGGCAGGGCTTCTGAAAGGCACCAGTGCCACGCTGGGCACACAACAGATTTCAGAATTGAACTCGCAAATTACGGTGGCGGAAGCAGCAAAAGGTGATGCGCAGGCCAAAGTGGATGAACTTCGACGGCTTTTGGCGGCCCGCGGCACTGTGGAGGCTTCAGCTGATATTTTAGCCAATACCGTAGTTCAGAATTTGCGTGAACAGCAGGTGGGGGCAGAGCGCAAAGTTTCAGAACTCTCGGCCACTTATTTGCCCGGCCATCCCAAGATGATCGCCGCCCAAAAAGAGTTGAGCGCCATCAATGGCCAAGTTCGCGCGCAAGCCATGCGCGTTGCCGAAAGTCTGGAAGGCCAGGCGAAAGTGGCAGATCAGCGCGCCGCGTCATTGCGTGCCGAACTTTCCAGGCAAAAAGGCAGCCAAACCGTTGCCAATGCCGCTGATGTGAAGTTGCAAGCCTTGCAGCGCGATGATGATGCAAACCGCACTCTATTGCAGACCATGCTTAACCGTTATGCTGATGCCAATGCGCGCCAAGATGCAAGTCGGCAGCCGGGATTTGCGCGAATTATTCAAACTGCCACAGTATCGCCGTCAATCTATTTTCCGAAAGCCGGGCCTCTTCTCATGCTCAGCACTTTGGCGGGATTTGCCATGGGCTTTGGTTTGGCTTTTGTGTTAGAGCTGCTTAAAGCACCCGTAATGCCCATTCCGCGCAGCCAGAGGCAAATGCGCAAACACGCTTTGAATAACGGCGACGCCACGCCAGCCACGCTGCCCGTGATCGGCGTTCGTCCAACTGGTCACGGCTTTGGCGAACAAAACAACGCGCGCACAACAAAAGCACAACTTAATGATCTCGCATTATTTGGCGCGATGCCGGGGGCCATCAGTTTAGATCACTTGGCGGTGATGTCAGAGAAAATAACCAGCGGAAACAACGCTAAACTGGCTTCATGCGCAAAAAAACTCGCAAGCACTCTGTTGGATTTCAAATTGAAACAGGGTCTTCAAACCTGCTGTTTCGCCACCGTGGGCAGCAGTTCTGTTCCCAATGCTTCGTTGGCTGCTCTCGCTACAGCACGTGAACTGTCTTCACGGGGTGAAAAAGTAATTGTTTTGGAATTGGCACCTGGATTGGTGGGGGTTGAAACTCTTTCAAAAATAGGATCAGGACCAGGGCTCACTGAACTTATGGCAGGCAAGGCAGATTTCACCAAAGTTGTAACACGCGAAGCATCTTCAAATGTACATATAATCCGGCTGGGTAGTCGACCAACGGCTGAAAATTTACTGCTTCTCAGTGAAAAACTCGAACAGATTTTGGGTGCTTTGCGCACCATCTATAGTTACATCATATTGCACACGGGTGAAGCTAATGTGGCAACCGCACCGTTTGTTGCGGCTGGCGACCTTGCGGTTATATTGGCGCCGGTGTTGCGCTTGGAAGATGCCAAAGAAGCGGCGCTGGCTTTGGAAGAACAGGGCAATGCAAAAACCCTTATATTGAAGCTTGATCTGGAAGCTGCCACGCAGCCCATGGCCGCAGCTTCAGCATAAGGCAAATATGGTTTCGCCCAAGGTTTTGCGGTTTGCACTTCGCGGTTTGAAGTTCAGCGGGTTGCCCAATTTGGCAAGGCCCCATTTGCGTGGGCTTGGCGTTATATTTTGCCTGCACCATGTTTTGCCTAACGGGGGTCGGCAAACGGGCTTTGCCCCAAACAGCAAACTGGAATGTGAACCAGCTTTTTTAGACGGCATGATTAAATTGGTTCGGGCGCGTGGCTATCACACTCTGTCACTTGCGGATGCCGTAAAGCTCATAAAATCTGACCAAAGATCTGAAAAGCCATTTGCCGTTTTCACCATGGATGATGGCTACAAAGACAATGCGCAATATGCTCAACCGGTTTTTCAACACCACAATTGCCCTTACACAATCTTCATTTGCCCGCGCATTGCCGATGGCACAGCCGAAATATGGTGGCGCAATCTTGAACACGTGATATTCCATAGTAAACGCATACGATGTGTTATTGCGGGTCGATCTTGGGATATTTCTTGTGCCACGCAAGCCGAGAAATGGCGTGCTTGGCAAGTTCTTTATCCCGTTTTTGAAAATCTTGATCAATTTGAGCAAAGATCGGAAATTCGGAAACTCGCCACCAGCTATGGGATTGACGTAGATGCCTATTGCAGCGACATCGCCATGAATTGGAGTGAACTTCGCGCCATTGCCGATGATCGGTTGTGCGAGCTGGGCGGCCATACTGTCAATCATTACGCAGTTGGACGGATGAGTACGGATGATGCGTTAGTTCAGCTCCGCGCCACGCGCCAACTTATGGAAAAACATTTAGGAAAAGTTCCCCTCTTCAATGCCTTTCCCTATGGCGATAAGCCTAACGCCACCGCGCGGGATTTCGAACTCGCACAAGCGGCGGGCTATGATGCATCTCTCACCACGCGAAAAGGTGTTGTATTTGCCGAACACGCCAAACACCTTCAGGCCTTGCCGCGCATTATGGTCTCTGGCCGCTATCAAGAGCTAGGCTTCATCGATACTCTCATTTCGGGTCTGCCAACGGCGATGGCCAATCGGTTCAGACACTTGAATGTCAGTTAAGCGACGTCCGGCCAAGACATAAAGCGGATGATTGCCATCTCGACAGGCAACCATGCCAAGCCACCGATCAGATAGAAACCAATTTCAACCAACATCCCCTTGCCCAAGACAAACACTCCACCAATTGCCATCATGACGAGTGAATAACTCACCACCCAAGCCAAAGTCAGAATTACACCCAGGAATTTTCGAGCACGAAGTTTCATGTAACTGCAGATAGGGCGAAACGCCACTGGGGCCAAGAGGCACTTGCAGTCGCAGGCTAATTCAGCGAAATCGGAGTTATGACCGATAATTCCATGCCCAAATTGAACTCAGCTTCGGTTGGCACGTGGCTTTCATTGCTTGCCACAATGCTGTTCGCAATTGTTGTGGTGGGCGGTGCCACGCGATTGACTGGAAGCGGCCTTTCAATTACCGAGTGGCAACCCTTGCTTGGTATTATCCCGCCGATGAATGAAGGCGATTGGCAAGCGAAGTTCGCAAAATATCAAGCGACGGCACAGTTTAAAATACAAAATAATACCATGACGATTGCGGCGTTCCATAATATTTATTGGTGGGAATGGTCGCACCGTGTGTTGGCGCGCAGCATTGGCGCTGTAGCGATTTTGCCGTTTATATATTTTGCTGCGAGGCGGCTGCTACCGCAAGGGCAGTGGCCGTATTATATCCTGTTGCTGGCTCTTGGTGGCGTGCAAGGCTTGCTGGGTTGGTATATGGTGAAATCTGGGCTGGATGCGCGGATATCGGTATCACAATATTGGCTGGCCGCGCATCTGATTTGCGCTTCGACAATTTTTGCTTTGGCACTTTGGTTGCGTTTTTCGATCAACGCGAAACACAAATGGTTCGGCAGCGGTCCGGAATTACTGGCGGTGCTGCTTCTGTTTCTCGTTTTTATGCAATTGTGCGCCGGGGCCTTTGTAGCAGGACTGGGTGCGGGGCAGGGTTACAACACTTGGCCATTGATCGATGGTGCTCTGGTGCCGCAAGGCCTGGGTGCGATAGACCCATGGTGGAAAAACATCTTCGAAAATGCACTGACGGTGCAGTTTGAACACCGCACATTGGCCTATATTATTTTTGCGCTCACATTTCTAAATCTGGTCATCGCATTTGGCGTTTCATCATTTTTGCTGTTCTATATCGTGCTCATGCAAGCGGCACTTGGTATATTTACTCTGCTGCTGCATGTGCCCCTTTCGCTAGGGCTGGTGCATCAAGCGGGCGCGATGATTGTGCTGCTCGCAGCAGTGTGGAACCTTCACCGCCGCACCATTGTCGAATAGAAAATCAATGTGGTGCCATGCGGTTGATCAATTTGTCTTTATCAATAAATTGGTGCTTCAAAGCTGCGGCAACGTGCAAGAACAATAAGAACATGGCGAGATTGGTCATCAAGCCATGGAGCCCGCCAAACCAACTCAATGAATAGTGTGGGATCGGGAGCAGTCCGAAAAAGTTGAAATTGGCAAATTCCGGATGTTTGCCGTTGATCGATTTGTCCCATTCGGCCATGCCGGAAAGCGGAATAAATATCATTAGCGCATAAAAAGCCCAGTGGATAATATGTGCTCCCGTTGCATGCCATACAGGCATTGGCACATCAGGCGGAGGCGGGTTTATCAATCGCCAACCCAAACGGGCAACTGCAATAATGAGAATAAGAATGCCTAATGATGCATGAAGGCCCGGATTGGTTGGCGCTATTGGCGGGTTCATCCATGGTTGGCCCCTAACCAAACCTTCGCCCCAGAAAATCATATAAATCAACAGCAGGGCTGAAACCCAATGCAATATGATGGCAACCAAACTGTAACGTTGGACATTTACTAACATGCAGCTTTCTCCAAACTCCGACAATTATTCAAGCGTGACAGCATTTAAGCCTCAGTTCTCTACAAAGTGCCAAACTAAATTTGCAACCGTGAAATCTCAATCACCGGACACCGGTTCATAACCACTTCAATGCCTGCCAGTTCCGCCCGCTTTGCCGCCGCCAAATCAAAAACACCTAATTGCATCCAAATAAATTTGGGCCGTTTCTTAAGCGCCAATACTTCATCGACAAGGCCCGACACTTCCCGGCTATTTCGAAAAACATCCACCATGTCGATAGACATCGTAACGGCGGCTAAACTGTCATGGACTAACTGCTCGTGAATATATTGGCCCGCTAAACCGGGATTTATGGGGCTAACCGAATATCCATGTTTCAAAAGAAATTGCATCACGCCGAAAGAGGGCCGCTCCGGTTTTTGAGAAGCGCCCACCAATGCAATGCTTGTGGTTTCACACAGAATGCGTCTGAGGTCCCGGTCACTATAGCTATTGTGCGTCATAAAATTGCGACCCAAAAACCAAAAATTATTCTTCGGTATTTTCCAACAGCTTTATCTTTTCGCTATAGGCCGCGTCTTTGATCAAATCTTGGATAATCTTCGTGTTGTTTTCCGAAGGGATGGAAGCTTGCAAGGTTTTAAGCGTGCTGTCTTTCATATCCTGCGCCATGTCCGTGCTTTTTTTCACGTCTTCAATTTGTTGCTTGATGTCAGCAGTTTGATCATCAAGAACATTGTTATAGGCAACACTGATTGATGTGACGGCCAAATTCCAATCCGACACCGACTTGAAACCGAGTGCCTTAATATCGTCATCGAGCTGTTTGCCCTTCGCGTCCTTATCAACAAATTCTTGCAGGTCTGTATAGTCTTCCCATGGCGAATCCTTATATTTTTCGTGTACGAGCGTGTATCCGTCCAGCGCTTTGCGAGCGAGATCCGCCGTAAGCTCTTCCGTCTCAATCGCGGTCTCACCAAGGGAGACATCTCCGTCTCCTTGGCTATCGGCAGCGCTTGGATCGAGCGGGGCATCAGGTACCCCAGCGGCGGGCGGTTTCACATCAGGCGTCGCCACGGCGGGCGGTTTCACATCAGGGGTCGCCACAACAGGGGGCTTCACATCGGGTGTTACGGCTTGCTGGCCCAACGCGCCAAAGCTTACCATGCCCAAAGCAACCGAAAATATAAAGCCGAACAACAGGGGCCGAGACTCGTACATCTGATCATAGACCTTTTATGATTTCATTTTACGGAACGTGGCCTGATTCAGCCAGCAAATTGTGTGGGAGTTGTGGCAAGTGCCAAATACAGGTACTATATTACCACATGCATTTCGGCCAGTATTTGCTTGACTTGGCCATCGCCTCCACCTATGCCGCCGTCGATCAGCGCCGCAACTCCGGGGCGCTTTCCTTTAGAAAATGGAACTTTAACGCCATGAAGACTTACTCGGCCAAAGCCAGTGAAATTCAAAAGCAATGGGTATTGATTGACGCTGAGGGCTTGGTTGTGGGGCGTTTGGCCGCCATCATAGCCAACCGTTTGCGCGGCAAGCACAAGCCCACCTTCACACCTCACATGGATTGCGGTGACAATATCATCGTCATAAATTGTGAAAAGATTGCCTTCACCGGCAAAAAAGATCAGCAGAAGCGATATTATCGCCACACCGGGTTTCCGGGCGGCATCAAAGAGCGCCGGGTTGATCAAATCCGTGTCAGCAAGAATCCAGAGCGTGTATTGCAACTGGCGGTGCAGCGCATGTTGCCCGGAGAATCTCTGAAGCGCATGCAGATGACGCATTTGCGCATTTTCAAAGGGCCTGCTCATGATCATGAGGCGCAGAACCCAGTGGTGTTAGACATTAAGGCGATGAGCCCCAAAAACGTAGTGAGAGGCTGAGAACATGGCTGAACAAACAACACTCGCTGATCTTGGCAGAGCCATGGGTGTGGCCCCTACGCCTGCCGCGGCCATCATTGCTGACGCCAAGCCAAAGCTTGATAAACAAGGCCGGGCCTACGCTACGGGCCGCCGCAAAGACGCGGTTGCACGTGTATGGGTGAAGCGGGGTAAAGGCAAAATCACCGTGAATGGCAAAACCATCGAAACCTATTTTGCACGCCCGGTTCTGCGCATGCTTGTGCAGCAGCCCGCAATTGCAGTTTCCCGTATGACAGAAATTGACGTGGATTGCACCGTGGTTGGCGGCGGCCTTTCAGGCCAAGCAGGTGCCGTGCGCCACGGCATTGCCCGCGCGCTGATCAACATGGAGCCAGGGTTGCGTCCAACCTTAAAAAAGGGTGCGTTCCTTACACGCGATAGCCGTGCTGTGGAACGCAAAAAATACGGGCGCGCAAAGGCCCGCAAACGCTTCCAGTTCTCAAAGCGTTAAGTTCTGTCACATATTCATGGGAGGGCCGCAGCAATGCGGCCCTTTCTTTTTCAGGAATGAAGATGCGGTTTTGGTATAGGGCCGTGGCGGCCCTGGCGATAATGGCAGGGCCGGCAATGGCATCCGATTTCGGCGGCCCGTCCTGTGTTGCGCATAAAGCCATGACGGCGGTTGATATGTCGCAACCCACCAACAGCATTACGACAGAGTTCGGTAAAGGCGGCTATGCCTCACTGAAGTCTATCGGCGTAAAAACCATCATCCGCTACTATGACTGGGTGAATGATGAAGACATTTCCTGCAAGGCGCTTTTGCCTTCAGAATCGGATGCCATAATCGCCGCAGGGTTCAACATCATCTCAGTATTTCAGCACGAGAATGACGATCCTGAAAGCTTCTTCGTGAAAACGCGCGGCACAACGGATGCTAAACAAGCGTTGACCCTGGCACACGCCAATGGTCAGCCGTCAGGCTCTGCGATATATTTTTCAGTTGATGGCGTGGATCAAACCATCCGTGACATGGTGTTTGAACACGGCATGAGCAATGGCCATGCCATAACCAAAAAGCGCCGCCGACATCTCATTCATGCCGATCGCAGTTTTATGCGCCACATCAGGCGCTATGGTCGTTTCCTGCAATATAATCACCGCATTTTTGGCAAACCCGTTGCGACGATTGGCGCCTCTGACATGAACCCGGCCATCTTGCGTTACTTTGAGCAGGTAAACGCCACGGTAAAGCCGGAAGGCTATAAAATCGGAGCCTATGGCAGCGGTGCAGTTTGTGAGTTACTGCTCGGCAAAAAGCTCATTGACTATTGCTGGCTTGCGCAATCCACTGGTTGGCCCGGCTACGATCATTTTCTCAAATCTAAGCGTTGGACGATGGTGCAGCAAAAAACCACCGTTTGTCGGGCTTTGAAATTCAACAATGGCGATCACGTTTGGTTGGATTTCAACCGTGTGAGTTCAGCCAAGGGCGCATGGGCTAAAAAAGATGGCATAACCGCGTTGGCAGCAACACAAGTGCCGAAGAGCTGCAATTGAATTCACATTCGCAAAATTGTCTATTAGAGTTTTATCTTCTTTGATGGTGCGGGCATAAAGGTAACAAACGTGGGCAAAGTCTATGTTGAGGTGTCAGATTTGCTGGAGCATTTGCTGCTTGGCAAACCACTCAACGGCATTACCCGTGTTATCCTTCAATCACTTGCAGGGTTCGTCAATGCTTATGGGCCAAACGCCGTGCGCTTGCTGGCTTACGACTCTTTGGCAGGGGTGATGCGCGAAAAGCCAGCCAATCTGTTGGCAGCGCTTTACCGACAGCCAAGCGGTGGCAGTCTCTTTGCTGAACATCCACTCGGTGCAGCGTTGATTGTCCAGTTCTGGGCCAAAGCCGCGCCGCAAGTAAATGACACGCTGTTTCACGTCGGCAACTGGTGGTGGCGTCCACCTGCATTACAAACCTTTGTGAAGTTGAAGGCTGCTTGCGGTGCCAAAGCGGTTTTTTTTATTCACGACCTCATTCCCATCATGCGGCCAAAGTTTGTTGCGGCTAATCATGTTGAAAGTTTCAAAATCGGCTTTGTACACGTTGCAAATTGCGCAGATTTGCTCGTCACCAGTTCAAAAGCTGCACAGAGTGATATCACGAAATATCTTGCTGCAAACGGATTGGCCGAAAAGAAAGTTATACAGGTTCCGCTGGCTCATGAATTTCAGGTGATGGCGGAGCTGGGCTTTCACCCCTTTCATGCGCTCATAAATGCCAGGGAAAAATCTCGGCAGCGAAAAAGCTATTCCAACCTTCTGAAAAGTCTCAACCAAAGTTCTTTCGCATTGATGGTGGGAACCATAGAAAACCGCAAAAATGTTCCCGCCGTTTTGAAAACCTGGAGTGAACTCGCATCCAAATTCGGCAATGCAATGCCCAAACTTGTATTGGTGGGCAAATGGGGGCAGGGCGCGCATGAAATGAAAGCGTTCCTCAAGTCAACCAATTATTGTGACGGCCGCGTCTTGGTTCTTAATAACGCGACGGATAATCAGTTAGCGGAACTCTATAAATCATGTGCCTTCACCATTTTCGTCAGCTTAAGCGAAGGCTGGGGCCTGCCCCTCGGTGAGAGCCTTTGGTTCAGAAAAAACGTGATCGTTCTCAATGGCAACTTTACAAGTGAAGAAAATTTAGAAACTGTGGCGTTAGTTGATAAAGCTGTTGATCTTCCACAAGCGGCCGTGGCCAAGGCTTTATCAGCCACGAGCTATAAGGCGGCAGCGCAAACTCATTTGAGAACCGTTGACGATTTTGCAAAGGTGCTCATACAAGCAGTATCGAAAATCCAAACCTGAGAGTTTGTTCCGAGCTATTTTGCAGGTGCAATTTCACTATATGGTTCTCACAGTGCTGCCAGAGAAGTAAAACATAGATTGACGTATAACTCCCGATTTTACATGCGCATCATCGTGGCGGCATTTTATTTCGCCGCGGGAATTCTGCATTTAAGTTCCCCCGCTGGTTTCATTCTGATCGTGCCAAGTTTTGTGCCTTGGCCAGCCCAAGTTGTTTGGTTAACGGGGTTATGCGAAATTGCCGGGGCAACGGGTTTATTTATTCCACACCTTCGCAAAGCAGCAGGCTGGGGCTTGGCGCTTTATGCTGTGGCCGTGTTCCCCGCGAATATCAATCACGCCCTAAATCACATCGACGTGGGCGCGCTGCCGAATAGTTGGAGGTATCATATCCCGCGCTTTGCCTTGCAGCCCGTATTGGTGTGGTGGGCACTGTATTGTTCGGGCGCCATTGAGTGGCCGTGGAAGAGCCAGAAGAGTTAGTCAAGAACATCGATTTCGAGATTAGAGAAGCGGTTTATGGGACGATGTATGTTATTTACCAGTAAGAAAACGCCTTCACTCCCCCTTCACCTGCACATATTCACCAGGCGCATCTCCAAGCCCGGCATCAGGCGGAACGCGCGCGGTAATCATTTCACCACTCTTGGCCGAAATCCATTCCAGCCAATTCGGCCACCAGCTGCCAGGTGTTTCCTTCGCCCCTGCCATCCACTCATCCAGATCAGCTGCGCCCGCGTCATTCGTCCAGAATTGATATTTTTTCAACTGGGGCGGGTTCACCACACCGGCAATATGCCCAGAGCCAGCAACCACCAGTTTGACCGGCCCACCAAAATGGTCTTGCAGGCGGAACACCGAGGGCAGGGGTGCGATGTGATCATCACGCGCCGCCAGATTATAAATTGGAATTTTCACTTTTCCCAAATCAATGCGCGTGTTCTCTAAAATCATATTGCCGTGAGACAAGCGGTTGTTGAGATAGCACTCACGCAAATAGAATGAATGCACGCCCGCCGGCATGCGTGTAGAGTCACTGTTCCAATACAACAGATCAAACGGCATCGGGTCTTTGCCCAGCAAATAATTGTTCACCACGCAAGACCAGATGAGGTCATTCGAGCGCAGCAAATTAAACGCATCGGCCATGCGCGAACCAGGCAGATAGCCCTTGTCTTCCATGCGGCCTTCGATCCATTTCACCTGCTCTTCATCCACGTAAACGCAGAGGTCGCCCGCCTTTTCAAAATCCACTTGCGTGGTGAGGAAGCTGGCGGCACCCACCCGGGCATCGTTCTTTGCTGCCATGTATCCGAGGCCCGCTGAAACCAGGGTGCCGCCGATGCAAAAGCCCACGGTGTTAAATGTTTTCGCGCCCGTGGCATTCTGTGCTTGCTCAATTGCGGTCAAAAAGCCTTCGCGCATATAATCACCAAAGCTCTTTCGGCCTTGGGCCTCTGTGGCGTTCACCCACGACACCATGAAAACCGTGATGCCATTGTCCACACAATATTTTACGAAACTCTTCTGCGGCGTAAGATCAAGAATGTAAAACTTGTTGATCCAGGGCGGGAAGATGATCAAGGGCGTCTCGAACGTTTGCTCCGTAGACGGAGCATATTGAATAAGCTCAAATACATCATTGCGGAACACCACTTTGCCGGGCGACAAGGCAAGATCTCGCCCGAGCGCGAAGGCATTCTTGTCAGTTTGCGTTATGCGCAGGCGTCCATCAGCAGAAGTGAAATCCTTCTCCAGCCGGTCCATGCCATGCAAAAAATTTTCACCGTTCGACGCCAGAGTGGCTTTCAACACTTCGGGGTTTGAAAGTGGAAAGTTGGAAGGTGAAACCGCGTTGATGATCTGCTCAAGATAAAACCGGGCCTTAAGCTTCGTGTGCTCATCAAGCTCTGCCCCTGCAACCATGTCTTGTGCCCATTTGCCGCCAAGCAAATAAGCCTGCTTGATAAAGTCAAAGGTGGCATTGTCCCGCCAATCTTTATCATTGAAGCGCTTGTCAGATTTAGCTGGCGCAATCATGGGCCCAATCTGTTGGCCCAAGCCTTTGGCCCACGCTGAATGCCAAAGCATGGTCAAGCTCTGCCAAAGCTGCATTTGCGCCATCATCAGTTTGGCCGGGTTATTTTTGTAGTATTCGTAAACGGCACCCAGCGTTTTAGACACTTGTTCCATCGGTAGAATTTTTGACTCGGCTTCGTGTTGTTGCAAGTCGGGCCGTGCGGCCATGGCACCGAAAACTTCAGCACCGCGCTGAAAAACCTGCGTCATGTTCTGCGCCAATTTCAGCATGTCGGGCAGTTTAAATTCAGAGACACTCGTTTTGGAATCAGCCATGGCTCATCTTTAACTCTACAACTTTGAAGAAACCGTGAGCATAATAGACAAATCGGAGCGAAGTGGCCATAAGCTCCAGCCATGACGAATGCATTAAGAATTGGCATTGCTGGCCTCGGCACGGTGGGCACGGGCGTGCTGGATATTCTGGCGGTCCATGGCGATCTGATAGCTGCCCGGGCAGGCAGGCCTGTACGCCTGACGGCGGTTTCTGCCCGTAGCCAGTCTAAACCGCGCGGCAGTCATAATCTCTCAAATCTGGAATGGCATAATGACCCGGTAGAGCTGGCCAAATCGGCGGGGATAGATGTTTTCGTCGAACTGATTGGTGGACACACGGGCGCTGCCAAAGGCGCAGTTGAAGCCGCCATCGGGGCGGGCAAGCATGTAATTACGGCAAACAAGGCTTTGCTCGCCCATCACGGTGTAGCCTTGGCCCGCGCTGCTGAAGCCAAGGGCCTGGCACTAAATTTTGAAGCCGCAGTAGCCGGCGGCATCCCCGTCATCAAAGCGTTGCGCGAAGGCCTGGTTGGCAACGCGCCAAAACGCGTGTTCGGCATCATGAATGGCACCTGCAACTACATCCTCACCAAAATGGGCGAGGACGGCCGCGGTTTTGCTGATGTGCTGAAGGAAGCGCAGGAGCTGGGTTACGCGGAGGATGACCCCACGTTTGACGTGGGCGGATTCGATACCGCGCACAAGTTGGCGGTGCTCACCTCGTTGGCCTTTGGCACCGAAGTCAATCTTGGCGCGATCAAGATAGAAGGCATCGAGAAAGTGGCACTCGCGGATATCCGCAATGCCGCTGAGCTTGGTTACAAAATAAAACTTCTCGGCGTTGCCGTGAATTATGAAAGCGGAATCGAACAACGTGTGCACCCTACGCTGATTAAGCGCGGCTCTCCCGTTTCCGAGACCGATGACGTGTTCAATGCCATTGTGGTGAAGGGCGATTTTGTGGGCGATTTGGTGCTGGAAGGTCGCGGTGCTGGCCGTCATCCAACCGCATCAGCTGTGCTCTCCGATATTGTGGACATTGCCCGCGGTAATATCCGTCCCACTTTTGGCATCCCTGCGGCGAGCTTGAAAAAATACAAAGATTCTTCACCGCGTGCCCATGAGGGTGGTTTTTATGTGGCGCTAGATCTGCATGATAAGCCCGGTGCTGTGGCTGCCATCGCCACGATTTTGGCCGCTGCAAAAATTTCCATAGAAAGCATTGTTCAACGTGGGAAAACTGATGCATCAGCGCCACGAGCCACCGCGCAATTCATTTTGATTACTCACGATACGCTTGAGTCTTCCCTGCAAGCCGCAATGACTAAAATCGAACGTGATGGCCATGTTGCTGGCCCTCCCAGAGTGATCCGCATTGAACGATTCTGAGGCGTTTCTCAACATCACCCGCTCGGCCAAAGGTCAACGTTGGCAAACGCGCTTGCAAGACCAGCGCTTGGCCCAAGGCATTGCCCAGAAAAACGATCTACCAGAAATTCTTGGTCGGGTGATGGCGGCGCGGGGCGTGGGCATTGATGAAGCCGAAACGTGGCTTAACCCCACCTTACGCGGATTGATGCCCAAACCTTCTGCCCTGATGGACCTGGAGAAGGGCGCGGCGCGACTGGCCCACGCCATAATGTCAAAAGAAAAAATTGGCGTGATTAGTGATTATGATGTTGACGGCGTCTCCTCGGCGGCTTTGGTTGTACGGTTTCTCCGCGCCGTTGGCAGCGATGCGATCATTTATATTCCAGATAGAATTTCGGAAGGTTATGGCCCCAGCGAAAAGGCTGTGTCTGCATTGAAGCAACAGGGTGCAGAACTTTTGCTTACGCTCGATTGCGGCGTTCTCAGCCACGATCCTTTGGCCCACGCGGCAAAAATCGGCTTCACCACCATAATTGTCGACCACCACCAGGCCGAACTGGAATTGCCTCAAGCCTATGCCGTGATTAACCCGAATCGCCAAGACGACCTGTCGGGACAGGGCCATCTCTGTGCGGCTGGCGTGGTGTTCTTGCTGTTGGCGACAACCAATAAAATTTTGCGTGAAAGGCGGCACTATCCCAACGATCAAGAGCCCAACATGCTGCAATGGCTCGATCTCGTGGCGCTGGCCACGGTGGCGGATGTGGTGCCGCTGAAAGGCCTTAACCGCGCCTATGTTACACAAGGGCTGAAAATTATGGCGCGGCGCGATAATTTGGGTCTCGCGTGCTTGGCGGATGTGGGCGGGTTAAAGCGCCGGCCTGATGTTTATGGCCTTGGTTTTGTGCTTGGGCCGCGTATTAACGCGGCTGGTCGCGTGGGCCACGCTGATCTGGCTTTGGCACTGCTCACCACCCCGGATAAAAGTGAAGCATCGGCTTTGGCGCATCAGCTAAATGATTTGAATCGCCACCGCCAAGCCGTTGAACTGCGCGTTGTGGATGAAGCGATCGCCCAAGCCGAAGCGGCAATGGGAAACGAGCGCCAACCATCAGTCTTGGTCGTTGCTGCGGAGAATTGGCATCCCGGTGTGGTAGGGCTTGCCGCGTCGCGCTTGAAAGATCGTTTCAGAGTGCCCGCTTTCGTATTGGCCATCAATAAAACCACGGGTCATGCCACGGGCTCTGGCCGCTCCATCGCCGGCGCTGATCTAGGTAAAACCATTCGCGCGGCGGCAGATAATGCTCTGCTCATCAAGGGCGGCGGCCATTCCATGGCAGCGGGCCTGACGTTGGAGATAAGCCAGCTCGCGGCGTTTCGCCAATTTGTTGATGAGGCGCTGGCGGTATCCGTTGCTGAAAATCAACAACGTTCTTTGTTAATTGATGGCGCACTCTCGGCCAGCGCCGCAACATTGGACTTGATTGAATTGTTGGAACAAGCCGGCCCTTATGGCTCTGGCAATCAATCCCCCATGTTTGTTTTTCCGGCACATCGCATCACTTATGCCGACCGCGTGGGCACTGACCACATACGCTGCATGCTGGTGGCCAGCAATGGGGCTAAACTCAAGGCAATTGCCTTTCGTGCACTGGGCACTGAACTCGGCGAACTGCTGCTATCAGAGCGCCAACACCCCATCCACGTGGCGGGCCGACTGGTGATGGATGAGTGGGGAGCAAAACGCGTGCCATCTTTGCAGATCGAAGATGCAGCGGTGATGATTTAATGAGAATCAGGTTCGCATTTGATGTCGCAAGCCTATTGGTTTGAGGGGTTGCAATATCATCCGAACCCTTATAGAGAGCGCCAAAACGCGCCCTTCGTCTATCGGTTAGGACGACAGCCTTTCACGTTGTAAAGACGGGTTCGACTCCCGTAGGGCGCACCAATTTCTTTTTGCATTTGCGTTGGCATTGCAAAAATGCATTGATCATTCCATGATAGCTTATGAAAATCTTCCAAACGCGCACCATTTCTGAAGACCCTGACACCATTGCGCCTGATGGTTCCGACGTGCGGTTTTTGGTTGCAACCGAACGCGCTTCGATGGCCCATTTTGAATTGGCTGTGGGCGAAACCACCAAAGCAGTCGTGCACAAAACCGTGGAGGAACTTTGGTTCATCACGGGCGGTGAAGGTGAGATGTGGCGCAAGAATGAAGCTGGCGAGGAAATCACCACACTTCGCCCAGGCCTTTCTCTCACCATCCTTACGGGAACGCATTTTCAATTTCGCAACACTGGTGAAGAAGATCCGCTGGAAGCCGTTGCCACGACGATACCGCCGTGGCCCGGCGCGGATGAATCTGTGGCCGTGGAAGGCAAATGGAAATAGGTTCTGAACCTCAAGATTCGCGAACACGATTGTCAACTGAAAGACAAGATTTCGCCTTTTTTGGCGTGTTACCCCTCTTGGACTTCGGCGAAATGAATCTCCGTCGTCACAATTGTTTGGAGGGCGTTTTATGGCCGATCTAATTTCAGAAATTATGGGGATGGCATCACCGGCGATCATAGACAAAGTTGCCGCAAGCTTTGGCATCAGCGGTGCCGCCGCAACGTCTTTACTCGGCGCGGCTGTTCCGGGTGTGATGGGCGCCTTGATCAACAAAGGTTCAACGCCGGGGGGCGCAAAAGACGTTTTGTCTCAACTGGCGAATGCCACGCCAAATTTATCGTCGGCTCTGGTCGGAGGCAACATTGGTTCGATGGCCACCCAAGGTTCCTCGATGTTGTCTTCCCTCATTGGCAACAGCGGAGTTAGCACCTTGTCGAATGCGATTGCCACCAACGCTGGTGTGCCTGCGGCCGCCGGTGCTTCAATCATGGGCCTGGCCAGCCAAATGGTGATGAGCGGTTTATCCAAATACGCGGCGGGCCTTGATGGGGCAGGCCTCAGCCGCTTGCTACTGGGGCAAAAAGAAAGTGTGCAGCATATGCTGCCTGCGGGCCTTGGCAGCATCTTGGGCATGTCTGGTAGGGCTGGCGTTCCGAACATGGCCGCTTCCGTGGTGAGGTCGGCAACCTCTTCTGCGAGTTCTGCGGCCTCCACCGCTGCCACCAATCTGCGCAGTGAAGGCAGCAAGGCTCAGGTTTCAATGCCGGATGATGGCGCTGGCGGCATGAGCTGGCTAAAATATGCCATCCCGGTGGCCGTTATTGCTTTGGGCGCTTGGTATTTCTTTGGGATGCGGGGCACCGATGATTTGCACATGGCGAAGCCAACAGCCACCGCCACAACAACTACGGCGACACCGCCTGCAGCGGCAAATACAATGGTGGCAGACGTTGATGTGAGCAAAAACCTGACAGGTGCCTTGGGCGATGTTAGCGCTGCTCTGGGAGGCGTTACGGATGTGGCCTCGGCACAAGCCGCTCTACCCAAATTGCAAAGCGCCGGAACAACAATCACAACGATCACCGGTTTGGCCGACAAGTTCTCGCCCGAACAAAAAGCCTCAGTTGCCGGGTTGATTAACAATAGCCTGCCCGGCATTACGGCTGCCGCGGTTAAAATTGAGAGCATCGCTGGCGTAGGTGATATCTTGAAACCGGTGTTAGACGGCTTGATCAACAGCCTTGGCACCATGAAATAATCATTTGTCACCCATTCTTGAAAGCGGCGGCCTATACCACCGCCGCTTTTCTTTTTTCGGAATTTGCTTTAGCCTTCCCGCTAAATAGGGAGGAATATGATGACCAAAGCTCAAGGATTCGACACGCTGCAAATTCACGCGGGCACGGCCCCTGATACGGCAACGGGTGCGAGACAAGTGCCGATTTATCAAACAACAGCCTATGTATTTCGTGACGCTGAACACGCGGCCAATCTCTTCAACTTGGCCGAAGTTGGTTATATTTATTCGCGACTCACTAACCCCACGGTTTCGGCACTCGCCAATCGTATTGTTGCTTTGGAAGGTGGCGCTGGTGGTATCTGCTGCTCATCCGGTCATGCCGCGCAAATAATGGCACTGTTCCCGTTGATGGGGCCGGGCAAAAATATCGTGGCGTCCACACGGCTTTATGGCGGAACGATCACGCAATTTTCGCAAACCATAAAACGCTTTGGCTGGTCTTGCACTTTTGTGGACTTTGATGATTTGAAAGCGGTGGAAGCGGCAATTGATGATAATACGCGCGCCATTTTCTGTGAGTCGATCGCCAACCCTGGCGGCTACATTACTGATCTTGATGCAATCGCACAAATCTCTGACAAACAAATGGTTCCGCTGATTGTCGATAACACCTCGGCCACACCTTATCTGTGCCGACCGTTCGAACACGGCGCCACGATTGTGGTCCATTCCACCACTAAATATCTCACTGGCAACGGCACGGTAACCGGTGGTGCCGTGGTGGACTCCGGCAAATTTGATTGGGCGAAATCTGGCAAGTTTCCCTCTCTCACTGAGCCCGAACCCGCTTATCACGGGCTGGTATTTTATCCAACCTTGGGCCCCATGGCCTTCACCTTTCATTCCATTGCCATCGGGCTGCGCGATCTGGGCATGACCATGAACCCGCAAGGCGCGCATTACACATTGATGGGCATTGAAACCCTGTCGCTGCGGATGGATCGCCACGTCGCCAACGCCATCAAGGTGGCTGAATGGTTGGAAAATCATCCCAAGGTGGAGAAGGTCACCTACGCCGGTCTTAAATCTTCGCCCTATCAAAAGCGCATGGCAAAGATTTGCCCCAAAGGTGCCGGGGCGATATTCACTTTTGCAATTAAGGGCGGCTATGCGGCTTGCGTGAAATTGGTGGATAGCGTGAAACTGTTCAGCCACGTGGCCAATCTAGGCGATGCGCGTTCCCTCATCATTCATTCAGCCTCAACAACGCACCGCCAACTTGATGAGGCGCAGCAGGTGGCCGCAGGTGCCGCACCCAACATGGTACGTCTGTCCATTGGCATAGAAGATGTGAGTGACATCATCGCCGATCTCGAACAAGCGCTGGCACAATGATCAGCGGCACAAACGACACCAAATTTGTGCAGGTGAGGGAAGCCTTCGCAAGTTCATTTGCTGATGGCCTGGAACACGGTGCAGCCATGGCCATCGTGCTCGACGGCAAACTGGTGGTAGACCTGTGGGGTGGATATGCCGACAAAGCCAAAAAAAGCCCTTGGACGCGCGACACCATCGTCAACGTTTGGTCGGCCACAAAAGGCGTTCTAGCCACCGCTGTGGCCATGGTGGTGGAGCAGGGCAAGCTTGCCTATGAACAGCCCATCGCCGATGTGTGGCCGGAGTTTGCAGCCAACGGCAAGGGCCACATCACCCTCAATCATGTGTTGTCTCACACGTCGGGCGTGAATGGCGCAGATGTGCCGATCAATGATGAACAGTTGCGCAGTTGGCGGCCCTATGTAGACGCCCTTGCCGCCATGAAGCCTAATTGGGTGCCGGGTGAACACTGTGCTTATCACGCTTTGAGCTACGGCCATCTCGCGGGCGAAACTTTGCGCCGCGCGGTGGGAAAAACCGTAGGCGCTTTCGTGCGCGAAAACATTTCCGGGCCACTGGGCGTCGATTTCTTCGTCGGCGTGCCAGAATCACAAGACTATCGTTGCGCTGAAATGATCGAAGGGCCGGGCTGCAATGATTGGTTGCAGCAGGTGCTTTCGTCGCCCTTCCCGCAAGGCTGCATGAATCCAACACCTATGGCCACGTCGCCCAACCGCCGCGCTTGGCGCGCAGCTGAAATTCCCGGTGCCAATGGCCATGGCGATGCCGTTTCATTGGCCACCATTTATGGCAACATCTGTAGCCGCAATTCCACACTGCTTACCGACGCTGCTCGAGAGCAAGCCAGCCGCATGCGCTTTCGTGGTATGGATGAAAGTTTTTCCGCGCCGACAACTTGGGGCGCCGGCTTTCGGCTGGAGGATGAGACCTATGGCAAGAAAGCTTCAGCGGGAACTATCGGCCACGGCGGCTGGGGCGGAACGATCGCCTTCGGAGACCCCCAGGCAGGGTTGGGGTTCGCATATGTCACCAACAATATGCTCGGCTTTGATGCGGTTGACCCCAGGCGTGAGAGGGTAATTGCTGAGATGTATAACGTGCTTTCACCCTGATTTCAGACATTCAGAAAAATCAGCCGTTGTCTATTGTTCGAGTTGGGTTTCCGGCTTAGTTTTGCGATTCCGATTAAAACTCAATGAGGTGCCGAGATGAATGCAATTCGCAATTCCCTGTTTGCCATACTTTTATGGTCCGCTGCTGATGCCAGTACCGCTTACGCGGAAGCCACCAAATGGGGTGCGATAGCCGTTGATACGCAAAAGGCGGAAAAACAGCCCGCTTGGGGCACGGGTGGTGCCGAAACTGAGCAGGAAGCAATCGATACAGCGGTGAAATTTTGTACCGATGAGGGCGGTGCTGTTTGCAAGGCTATCGTATCCTATCAACAGTGTGGGGCCCTGGCGGTGGATGGCAAAGGCGAAGCCGGCTGGGGCAAGGCCCCAACCAAAGCCGATGCGGAAAAACAGGCCCTC
>JANYHB010000018.1 GCA_025359265.1 Hyphomicrobiales bacterium
CGGCGTTTTGGTTTCCGACACGTTCAAACGGATGTGAAGTTCGCGCAATTGCTTGGGCGATGGATCAGACGGCGCACCCATCAGCAAATCCTGCGCCTGCTGGTTCATCGGGAACAAAGTGATCTCGCGCAAATTGGTTACGCCGCAAATCAGCATCACCAAACGGTCAACGCCAAAAGCCATGCCGCCATGCGGCGGTGCGCCGAATTGAAAAGCACGGTACAGGCCGCCGAACTGCTGCTCAACTTCGGCCTTGCTTTTGCCCGTCAACTCAAAGGCTTTCACCATGGTTTCGGGCGAGTGGTTGCGGATGGAGCCAGAGGCAATCTCATAACCATTGCACACCATGTCATATTGAAACGCCTTGATGGTGAGTGGGTCTTGCGTATTTAGAGCTTCGATGCCCCCTTGTGGCATGGAGAAGGGATTATGGGCAAAATCAACACGCTTTTCTTCCTCACTCCATTCATAGAAAGGGAAGTTCACAATCCACGCAAAGGCGAAGGCGTTTTCATCGGTAAGCGAAAGTTCCTTGCCCACAATGGTGCGCGCATCGCCAGCGAAGCGGTAGAATTTTTCTGGCCTGCCAGCGACGAAGAAACAGGCATCGCCCACGCCAAGGCCCATCTGCTTACGGATGGCTTCGGTGCGTTCAGGCCCAATGTTCTTGGCAATGGGGCCTTTTGCTTCTGGTGGCAGCCGCGCACCTAGATTGTCAGTAAGCACTAATTTCGGAGCGTTTGGATTTGCTGCATAACCAGTTGTCTTTTTCCCACTGGCGACATCAAGTATGGTTACGTTACTTTCGAAATCAACCGGCCAATAAATATACCCCAAGCCCGGCTGGCCTTCCTTTTGCGCCCAGCCGTTCATGCGGTCACAAAACGCGCGGCTGCCGCCTTTCGGCGCAGGGATGGCCCAGACTTCCACCTTCGGGTCATTGGCGATCATGCCGGCGAACACCTTGAAGCCCGAGCCTGCGAAATGTTCCGTCACAGACTGCATCTCAATCGGGTTGCGCAAGTCAGGCTTGTCTGAGCCATATTTGCGCACCGCTACATCATAAGGAATGCGCGGCACGTCGGCACGCACAGTTTTATTGCCCTTGAAGCTGTCGAACAATTCCAAAATCACGGGCTGCATTGTGGCGAAGAGATCAACTTGCGTCACGAAGCTCATTTCCAGATCGAGTTGATAAAACTCTCCCGGCAAACGGTCGGCGCGCGGGTCTTCATCTCTGAAGCATGGCGCAATTTGAAAATATTTATCAAAGCCCGCCACCATCATCAGTTGCTTATATTGCTGCGGTGCTTGTGGCAGAGCGAAGAATTTTCCAGCGTGAATGCGTGAAGGCACAAGAAAGTCTCGCGCACCTTCGGGTGATGAGGCCGTGAGGATGGGCGTGGTGAATTCATTGAAGCCAATGCCATTCATCTTTTGGCGCAGATGAGACACCACCTTGGTGCGCGTCATGATGTTGTTGTGCAGTGTCTCGCGGCGCAAATCGAGAAAGCGGTATTTCAGGCGCGTGTCTTCGGGATAATCCGGTTCACCAAAAACCGGCAAAGGCAATTCGGCGGCTTGCGAAAGAACTTCAATCTCAGTGGCATAAACTTCGATCAGGCCGGTGGGCATATCTTTGTTGTCGGTGCTTGCGGGCCGCAAGCGCACTTTGCCGTCAACGCGGATCACCCATTCCGAGCGCACTTTTTCGGCGATTTTGAATGAGGCTGAATCCGGGTCGGCCACCACTTGCGTCATGCCATAATGGTCACGCACATCAATGAACAACACGCCGCCATGGTCGCGCACGCGGTGCACCCAGCCGGAGAGGCGCGTGTCAGTTCCAGCGTGATCGGCGCGAAGGTCACCACAGGTGTGGGTGCGGTAGGCGTGCGTCATTGCAATTCCTCAAATTCTGGCGCTAAAGGCCACGAGAAGGGCGATTTGTCAAGAAAGCGCCAAAAGCCCGGTCTTGATGCGTGCCAACGCCTTCTCAATATCGGCCTCGCTCGCCGCAAAGGACAAGCGAATGGAGTTCTTGGCGCCAAAGGCCGTGCCGGGCACCACTGCAACGCCATGCACTTCCAGCAGCCAATCACAAAGCTGATCTGTGGTTTCAATCACCTGGTTGCCAGCCAGCCTGCCTAAAAAATTCGAGACATCCGGAAAGGCATAAAAGGTGCCCGGGATGGGGCTGATCACCACCCCGTTGATCGCCAGCAATCCGCTCAACACCATGTCACGTCGGCGCTTATACATCTTTACCATGGCCTGCACGCCATCACGCGGGCCTTGAAGGGCGGCCACTGCGGCTTTCTGCACAAACATGTTGGCACCTGCGGAAATGATGCTCTGCATGCGCCCCATGGCCACGGCCACCGGCAAAGGGGCTGCGGCATAGCCCAAGCGCCACCCCGTCATGGCGAAGCCTTTGGAAAAGCCGTTCAGTGTGATGGTGCGTTCGGCCATGCCGGGCAAGGTGCCAAAGCTCACCATTGCCCCTTCGAACAAAATATATTCGTAAATCTCGTCAGCGAGCACCATCACGCGCGGATTTTTGCGCACCACGTCGGCCAAGGCTTCAAGCTCTGCCCCATTCCACACAGCGCCGGTGGGGTTGCAAGGCGAATTCAGAAAAATCAATTTCGTCGCGGGCGTTATCGCTGCCGCAATGCGTGCAATGGGCGGCTTGTAATTTTCAGCCACCGTGGATTCAACCACCACACATGTGCCGCCTGCCAGTTTTATGGATGCTGCGTAAGACACCCAATACGGTGCCAACACAATGGCTTCTTCGCCCGGCCCGATCAGGGAAAGCACGGCATTGGTGATGGCCTGCTTGGTGCCATTGGCCAGCACAATGTTGGCCGCCTGATAATTCAAGCCATTTTCAACACGCAGTTTTTCAGCAATGGCCTCACGCAACTCTGCAATGCCAGCCACCGGCGCGTAATGGGTGAAGCCTTGGTCCAGCGCGTCTTTTGCCGCATCGCGGATATTTTCCGGCGTAGCAAAATCTGGCTCTCCGATAGTCAGGGCCACAACGTCTTGGCCCTTGGCGCGCAGCTCACGGGTTTTCTGCGACATGCGGATAATCGCCCCTTCATCAGCAGCGGAGGCACGGTTGGAAAGCAGAGAGGTTGCGTCAAAAATCATGGGTTTGCCTATGCCAGCTTTAACTTGCCCCCTCAAGTACACAGAGGCTAAACCAGCGCCATGAAAATGAATCGCATAATGGCGTTGCTCGGGCTCACACTTGCCGCGTGTTCGCATGAAGCAGCAGGCGTCCGCCTCACCAAGGATGTGCCCAGCGCTTCTGTTCCTGCGGCCAAGGTGGAGCCGGTGTTTTATAACGGCAAAACCTATCAAGTCAGTTTGTCGCCCGAA
>JANYHB010000028.1 GCA_025359265.1 Hyphomicrobiales bacterium
TCTTTGTCACCTTCGGCAAAGCATACGCCGTAAGTGGTTTCGGAAGATGCAAAAATAACTTTCCGCACGCCCAATTTCATCGCCGCTTCAAGCACGTTATAGGTGCTCAACACATTGTCGGAAAACGTCTTGTTATCGGGCTCAATCATCACCCGTGGAATGGCGGCAAAGTGCACAATTGCATCAGGTGCTTCGGGCGGTTTGCCTTGGTCAAAACCTTCAAACCCAAAATGGGTGGTGAAGGCGTTAAACGTCTGGCCGCTGTTGGTTAAATCGGCAATCAAGGTGTTAACACCGGCCAGATTGAGTGGCTTTAGATCGACGTTGAGAATGGAATAGCCTTTGGCCAATAAGTATGGCACGGCGTGGCGGCCCGCTTTGCCGGTTCCGCCGGTGAAGATAACGCGCTTTGACATATTCAACCTTTCCTCAAACAATTAGGCCGACAACCGGAAAAAATCCGAATGTCGGCCGGCTAACTATAGGTTGTGATGCATTCTCATCCTGTCAATACGGCAGTGCCGGAATGACTATTTTTGAATGCAGGTTGCAACCGTGTCTTTCGTGCATTCATCAAGCCCGGTGAAAATCGGATCTGCAACTTTTTCACCCTTGATGAGCGAAATCATGGCGGTTGGGGCTTTGTAACCCATTTCAAATGGGCGTTGGCCAACAAGTGCAGTCACTAATCCTTCGCTGGCAATCGCAACTTCATCACCAATCGTATCGGCCGCACCAACGACAAAATCATTGCTGGCAATTTTTGCGGCCATTGGTTTGAATAGATCACGGTAAGGCTGAGGCGCACCAAACAAAGGCCACCCACCCATGATGCCGAAAGCATCAAGCTTGGGGTTGGCAGCAAGAATGTCGGTCATGGCCTGGACGCCCTTGGCGCCATCGTCATTGGTGAATACCGGACAACCCTTCACTTCAGTCCAGCCACCTTCACCGGCTAGGGCAGCAAGCCCCTTTTTGCCTGTCAAAGCATCACGCATGCCCTGGGCACGGCGCAAAATGTTATCCGCACCCGTGTTACCTTCGATCGTACAAATAGTGCCACCTTTGGGTTTGGCTTTCTTGATATATTCGCCAATGCGCGAACCCATAAGATAGTTGTCGGTGCCGAGATAGGTTTTACGAAGGGCGGCATCAGCCTCAGACAAATCGGCGTCCAATGTCATGATCGGAACAGCCGGTTTTGCAGTTTTAATCGTTTGCGCAATCAACTTGGCATTAGATGGCGAAATTGCCATCGCAACCGTGTCAGACTTGCCCAGCAAATCCTGAACAATCTGCGCTTCACCAGCCTCATCTGAGGTGGACGCAGGGCCCGTATAGAAGCAGGCATATTCTGAACTGGCATTCTCTTTGTTCCACTTTTCGCAACCTTGATGAATTGCTTCAAAAAATGGATTGTCCAGGCCCTTTACTACGATAACCAGTTGCTTTTTCGCGTCAGCAGCGCCTGCACCAAGTGCCAGAGCAGCGGCAGCTACGACTAACATGAGTGTTTTTTTCATTTTGTATAATTCCTCCTAGGTTGCGATGGGATCGTGATGTCCACAAATTCAATCTGCACGGTCAAGCGGAATAAGTCTTTTAACAAATATGAATTTAATGCTTATTCGAGCAGATTCATTTTCTTAAGTTCAATCCTCAGGCACAAAAATACCTGCGCCAGCGAATGAAAAAATAATTATCATACAATAGAGAAAGTTGAAAGGAAAATTGCACAACGGCCCGCCACTTCCATCACACTGATTGACACGCCAACAATATCAAGCATAGAACTTGTGCAGGCGATTATGACAATAACTTACAAAAATCAGCGCCGCAGCATTTTAAAAATAGGTATCTGGAATTCATGGCTATTTTGGAGCTTGCAAACATTTCGCGAAATTTTGGAGCGATTCAGGCCTTGAATGACGTGTCATTCACGCTTGAGGCGGGCCAGGTTGTGGGATTGATGGGCGACAATGGAGCGGGAAAGTCTACCCTTGTTAAAATGATTGCCGGCAATTTTCGACCGAGCCACGGCACCATGCGCATGGAAGGTCAAGACCTCGTATTGCATCGCCCCATTGATGCTCGCAAACACGGGATAGAAATTGTTCATCAAGATTTGGCGCTGTGCAATAATTTGACGGCAGCGGCTAATGTTTATCTCGGACGCGAGCTGCGCAAAAGCTTGGGCCCGGTGAAAATTTTAGATTACGCAACGATGTATAAGCGTGCTGGGCAGATTTTTGCTGAGTTGAAATCTGAAACCCGCCCGCGCGATCTTGTGCAACAAATGTCAGGTGGCCAACGCCAAGCGGTGGCAATCGCCCGCACCAGATTGACCAACCCGAAAATTGTGTTGATGGATGAGCCCACTGCGGCAATCTCGGTGCGGCAGGTGGCGGAGGTGTTGAATCTCATTCGTCGCCTGCGCGACCAGGGCATTGTGGTGGTATTGATAAGCCACCGTATGCCTGACGTGTTTGATGTGGCAGACCGCGTGATTGTTTTGCGCCGCGGAAATAAGGTGGCCGATAAAAAAATTGTTGATACATCCCCAGAGGAAATAACGGGACTGATCACCGGCGCAATTGCCACGGCATAATGTCATGAAACATAGTTTTCCAGCAACAAAGGCCTAAAATGACAACCACTCTTGATAAGGCAATTGGTCAAAAGCAGCAGAATTGGCAAACGAGCGTTTTGAACAGCCAAACCTTTTGGGTTTTCGCTGCCGTCGTGTTGGCCTGCCTGTTTCTATCCTTCGCAACCGATTCATTTGCCACGCCTAAAAATCTTTATAACATCACCCGCAATGTAACTTTTGTGGCCATAATCGCTCTTGGCATGACGATGGTTATTATTACGGGTGGCATTGATCTTTCTGTGGGCTCGGTTTTATGTCTTTGCAGCATGATTTTGGGCGTGGTGATGCACGCAGGCTATAATATTGAAATAGGCATAGCCGCATCAATTTTAACGGCCCTTATCGTAGGTGCATTTCACGGCATTTTAATTGCCTATATTGGGCTGCCGCCTTTTGTGGTGACACTGGGAACCTTGTCCGTGGCGCGTAGTTTGGCCATGGTGGCTTCAGGCAATACTGTGGTGTTTGAATTTGGGCCTGACCACGAAAAATTGCTTTCCCTTGGCGGGGGAGCTTGGCTTTTCGGCATCGCCAATCCCGTTCTCTATATGATTGTTCTGGCGCTGGTCACGGGCTTTATGCTGCGCTGGACGAGATTTGGTCGTTATCTTTATGCCATTGGCGGCAATGAACATGCTGCCACCCTAACGGGCGTTCCTGTCAAACAAATCAAAGTTGCGGTTTATATGATTTCTTCCTTGACTGCAGGAATTGCTGGCATCGTTCAAACCGGGTGGTTGGGCGCGATTACCACGAACATCGGCACCGGATTGGAGCTGCAGGTTATCGCCGCAGCGGTGATCGGCGGGGCCGCGTTGATCGGTGGCACCGGCACCGCCATTGGCGCGCTGATCGGGGCCGCCCTCATTGAAATTATCCGCAACAGCCTGGGATTATTGGGCATCAATGCATTTTGGCAAGGCGTGTTTATCGGCAGTGCAATTTTGATCGCGGTATTGTTTGACCGCATCCGCAATCTGCGCCTCAATAAATAGGCTATCCTAAGCGGCTTTGGCCGCCTGCAGCACCAGTTGATAACCAAGAAACCGTTGCGTATCGATGGGATCATACCCAAGGGCGGCGCGCAATTTTTTGCGAAGTTTGCTGATATGGCTTTCAACAACAGATTCTTCAAAACCTTCGTCGTGCACGCCATAGATTGCCGAAAATATCTGCGATCTTGAAATGCGCCTTCCACGGCAAGATGCGAGATATTCCAAAATACGGCGCTCACGCCGCGGCAGCATTATAACTTTTCCGTTGACCAAAGGATCACGCCCGTCGCCGAAGATCACGAGATCCTCATTCATCAACATGGGCGCCGCCTCATGCGTATTGCGGCGCCTGATAGCGAAAATTCTGGCAATAATTTCCCGGGCATGAACCGGCTTGCGCACCACATCATCTGCCCCCGCCTGAAACAATTTCAATGTCGTTTCCAGTGCGGTCGCGTCGTTGAGCATGATCGCTGGCGTGGACGCCCTGCTCTTTATTGCTTTGGTCATATTTTCACGAAGGTCAAAATCGCCGAGTACGAACCCCTCGATGGCGGCCAAATCAATCTCGTCCGACGATCGAAACCACGCCATGAAATCCTCGGGATCAAATGAAATGGCGGCCACGCCTTCTCTACTTATAGTTGATTTGTAAGCCTCGGCCACTTCACTTCTTTTATCAACCACGACAATCATGTCGATCCCCTCAAATTTTCAGGCTCGAATGCGGGAAACCCGCAGCAATGAATGTGACTGCGAATGGTTAATAGACATTTAAGTCATCGTTTTTTATTCAGTTAAATCATATAGTTATGATTAAACCTGAAATCCATGTTGAAAATCTGAGCGAGCTATAAAGGCAGTTTCAATGACAAGCCAATGTCCACACCATAAACCAAGTTCAACATTCAAACCCAGCAACGAATCCAACCAAGCAGCTCTCAATTCAACTTGGGCTACCGATCCATATTTTGTATTAATGTCAGCTATAATACAATTATAAATTGTCATTTCAGGCGGAACCGCTACACCTCGAATTTCTTCTAAGCAAACAAGAATAATATGAGGGCGACGAACACCACCGCAACGACCAGAAACAAATATTGAATTTTGTCTTCGGCAATTTCATCGGCGCCATCGAGTTCAAATGCATCCAATTGCTGCGCCAGCACTTCAAGTTCCGGGAAAAGCTTTCTTCCCTGTTGCAGGGCTAGTTCCAAATCTTCTCGCGTGGGCTTGTAAGGCAACGCAACGCCGTTGAAATGGGCTTCCGGGTTGTCTTGTGGATCTAAGTCCTGGCTGTAGGCTTGGACACGCGGCGGGTGGGCGTCTAACGCAATGCGCCTTAGCCAAGATCTTCCGTGTTGCTGCTGTACGTTCTGATTGATCGCATCAGAGGTAGTGCTCGCCAATTTAACGAACAGCTCGTTTTTTTCATGTACCGCACCATCCCTCTGCTGAGAAAATTCCGGCATACCCGCAACATTTGAACGCTGCTCGCGTAAAAACTTTTCGATCATTGCCAGCCGCATATTTGCCGCTTTGGTCGCCGCAATCAGTTCTTCAACTTGATCGGATTTTAGGTTTTCCAGAAGATTCAGATCGACGCTTTTTCTTTGCTGTCGCAAAGCTTCCAGAAGCGCATGAACGGCATTAACCTGCATGCATCGAGCTCCTTCCTAAGGGCTCTTTGCGAACATGTTTTGTCTAACTTTGTCACGCGGCACATAGTTGAACTGTTCCATCTCAACGCTGCGCACCGCATCAGCGCCAAGCTTTTTATTTGCATAACTGGCAACCAAAGCGGTGATCTGCGAGATATCATCGGAACGGATATTCGGTATGCCTTTTTCAAAATGGCGGTAAGTGGCGGCAAATGTGGCATCAAGCAGGAACGGCGCAACATCCAATTTTGGATCATAAAGCTTCGCACGGTCAACATCGCTTCGAACGCGAAACACCACATAACCCTCAACTTTGCCGTCAACAATGATCGGAGCACCTTGCATTTCCGTAACAACTTGCTCTATTTCATTTTTTTTTGCTGAACCCAGATCTTCGGCAGAACTGTTTTTTCGCAAGGCGAGTTCAGCCATAATGCCACCCGCCATCGTCAACACCCCGCATATTCCCACTATAAATAGTTTGATCATGCGGCCACCTACATTTTTCGCGTGTAGGTGCCATCCTCGCCTTCAGCTATTGCCGCTTGCGTTAGCAAATTGGTGATTTCAGACATGGCCGATATTTGCGCGCTCAGCAGCCGTTTGTTCAGTTCAATCAACTTGGTAAGCTCCGTCAATCGCTCTGGCTTTGAACTCACGATTGTTCCATTCTTGTCCGCTCGCTGGTAGATCATAAGTTCGCGCAGAATATGATTTTTCTTCATGGTGAATAAATCGTGATCGGCTGGCTGCTGAGATTCCAGCGCCTGATTTTCCTCATTCAGCACCAGTTCCAACTTACTCATGGATGAATCCAAAGCTGAAGAGCTTGCGCTCAAATGCGAGGCGCCATTCTCCAGTCGCGCGGCTTTCACAAGACTTAACATATTTTCAAACCTTGCTGACAAATGGGGTTATATGGGCGGGCGACGCTTCTTCGGCACTTGCAGCGCCATAGAGGCTGGGAACGTCTAGATTCGCCTGGTCAATCTCGTTTGAGGCGAAGGGCTTGACTGTCAATTTTAGGGGGTCAGACTTGGCCAAAGAACTCGCCATCTGATCCACAGCGAAACTGCGCCAGGTATCTCCTGCAAGGCCAGCGCCATAAGTACTATCTTTGCCCTTCGGCAACATAGCATCTACAAACCGCCCCATAAGATGGCCCTCTAGCGCCATCATGGGATCGCCGCTGTTGTGATTGTGGTGTTGAACTTTTACGGAAGAAAAATCGTTCAGCGAAAGCTCGGCATTTGCTCTCTTCAATGGGTCAGCCGCACCCATAACCTGTGATACAATGTCGGCCATGGGAACTGACTTTGCCGCTGCACTTTTCTGTGTTGCGCCTTGCAACAGTGAACTGAAATGTGTGAAGGGTTGCGCACCCCCAGGCCTGCCATTTTTTTTTGACTTTAACTTGGCCATCGCCAACGCAAGATCGGGAATGCCAACCGTGTTTTCACTCAGAATCTTCATTCGTTCATCCAAAGCCCACCTGAGCCTGAAGGCTACGCTTCCAATCTTGTGGCTAGCTTTCATTCACGCGAATTTGTAACCATTCTTCGATGATGCCAGCGTTTTCCTCTTCGTCATGCACGGCAGCAACCATTTTACTGCGGGCTTGCAACTCATCAATAATTCCGTTGAGGCGATCTTTCTCAACTTTTGCCAGAGCAATTTCCCTTTGCAGCCTAATTTTTGTATCGCAGATTTCCCGCATCTTTGTTGATACAGCCTTGGTTAGTGGTAAACCGATTTTTTCGTGCAGTTCCAGAGAAGCGAGAACGCCATTCATCCTCTCGTCGCAGGCACTGATTGAAACGGCATATTCACGAACACTGTCGGATTGATTTTCCACAAGTTTGGAATGAATCTCAATAAGCCTTAAAAGTTTTTTAATATCACTGTTCATGGGAGCCCCGTCGAAAGGAAGTTTTCGTAAGCATTCACCGGGATCATCAACAGGCTGGGGATCAAATAAGCCAGCACAACAAGCGACGCGAGCAGAACGATTCCGCTGAAAGCGAAATAGACGGAGAGTTGTGGTGTCATTTTATTGGCTATGCCGAGCGCCAGATTCACACAAATTGTGAGAACCACAAACGGGGCTCCACACTGCAATCCTGTGACAAAACTGTTCTGCAAAACGCCAAGCGTGCGCTGCATCGACCAATTCGGCGAGAACGTTTCACCGATGGGTAAAATTTGATAACTTCTGGCCAAGCCTTGAATTGATACCAGATGCAGATTGGTCGCAAAAATAAGTGCCGTGACGCCTAACGAAAGCAACGTAGCAATGTGATTTGAAGGTTCTTGCTCATCAATGGGTTGGCCGGGAATGCCAGATAGACCAATTGCACTGTTGATAAAGGTGCCAGCAAAGCGGGCGGAATAAACAAAGGTATACGTCCAAAATCCGATCATAAAGCCAATTGCGATTTCCGAAAATATGAGGTTTATGATGGTAGATACGCTCTGATCTGCAGATAAATGTTGACCTGAAACAAAAGGCGTGATGGCTTGGCTGATCGCCAGTGCCAGAAGCAGTCGAACGTTAACGGGGTATCTTGCACCGCTTAACCCAGGCAGCGAGGCCAGCACCAAGCCTGAGCGACAGAAAACCAGAAAAAATCCAAAAAAATAGTTGGAAGCCAATTGTGTCACGCAATGGCTCCCAAAAGTTCAATCTTCAGCGCCTTTGAAACTTCGAGATGTGACAGAACCGGCAAATTGGGGAACACGCGGTCAATCACCATGCGTACGTAAGGGCGCGTTTCCGGCGAACAAGACACGGCAAAACTCAAACCAATGTCGAGTTGCTTCTTAATGGTCTGGGTTGCATCTGCAACAAATTTCTCAAGCTGGCGCGGTTCTATGTCAAATTCGATAACCTCGCCCTTGTTGTCGCGCTTCAGCGCTTGCATGAACACCGCGTCCCAGGGCGTTCCAATTCTAAGCACCCGCAGCGTTCCGCTCTCGCTCACGTCTCCGCAAATCTGCTGCGCGATTCTTGTCCGAACATGTTCCACAACCGTATCAGGCTTTCGAGCATGGGGAGCGATTTCGGCAACCGCTTCCAGAATTTGGTGAAGGTTGCGAATTGAAACGCGCTCTGAAAGCAATAATTTCAGTACGGCCTGCAGCGTTGAAAATGAAAGCAGGCCCGGAACTATTTCGTCCATGAGCTTTTTATATTCGGGCTCAAGTGTATCAATGATAGACCGGAGATCGCGGTATGAAAGAAGCAGGGCCAAATTATTTCTTACCACTTCTGACAAATGCGTCAGCATGACTGAGCTGCCATCTATGGGGCTGAAGCCTGCATTTCTGAGTTCAGCACCGAACATCTCAGGCACCCACATGGCGTCAAGACCAAAAGCCGGTTCTTTCATTGCGTCTCCCGGAACGTTTGGAAGGTCTTTGCCCGCCGTCATCACCATCACCTCGCCCGGACGAAGCTCAAAATCAGCAACTAAAGTGCCGTGAACCAAAATTGAATATTGTTTTGCGCCCAGCGTCAAATCATCAGTGACTTTTATCTCAGGAATAACGAAGCCATATTGCTGGGCAAATTTTTTGCGCATTTTTGCAACCCTTTGGGCAAGGTCAGCTTGTGCCATGAGCATTGTGCTGCTGAGTTGTCGGCCGAGCTTCAGCTCAATTTCGGGCACCCTCAACATATTTTTGGCAGAGGCCTGGCTTTCAACATCGCGCGCTTCATCAGCCTGTCGCTTGGTTTCTTGCACTGCGCTGACAGCTTTGGTTTTTTTGCTGATCGCCATGACACCGAAGCTTCCAAACGCCAAAGATATTATCGCAAAGGGCAAAAATGGCAGTCCGGGAAGTACCGCCATGAAGCCAAGCATTGCTGAAGCCATCATCAAGGCCCGGGGATAACCCCCAAGCTGATGCATGATCGCTTGCTCAACCGTGCCTTTGTTGCCACCCTTTGAAACCAATAGACCAGCCGCCAGCGATACAATCAGCGCGGGGATTTGTGTGACAAGGCCATCTCCCACGGTCAGCTTGATAAAGGTATCAGCCGATTTTGTTACATCCAAACCGTGCCGTGTGACACCGATGATGATGCCGCCGAATGAGTTGATAAAGGTGATGATCAAGCCAGCGATTGCATCACCACGAACAAATTTGGACGCCCCATCCATGGCGCCGAAAAACGCACTTTCCTGTTCCAATTCCAATCTTCTGCTACGCGCTTCCTTCTCATCGATGGTGCCTGCGGAAAGTTCAGCGTCGATGGCCATCTGCTTTCCTGGAATGGCATCAAGCGTGAAGCGCGCGCCAACCTCAGCAATGCGGGTGGCACCTTTGGAAATTACGATAAAGTTCACGGTTAGAAGTATCGCAAAAACCACTGCTCCAATAACAAAGTCGCCGCCCATCACAAGATCGGCAAATCCGCCAACCATATTTCCCGCAGCATGCGTGCCTTCATGGCCGTGGGTGAGGATCAGTCGGGTGGTGGCAACATTGAGTGCCAACCTCAGCATCGTAGTAATCAATAGAACCAAGGGAAAGGCAGAGAAATCCAGCGGCTTTTCAATCCACAGGGAGACCATCAAAATAAGGATTGAGAGCGAAACTGAAAGCGAGAGTGCGATGTCAAGCAGGAGCGCTGGAATGGGCACGAAGAGAATGGCCAGGATAAGCGCAACACCAATGGCAAAACCTACATCGGCGGTTCTTCTCATCGGAACCAGGTTCGCTTCCAGTCTTGCGGCACTCATTGACTAAAAGCCCGACGCGATGCGTTCATAAAGATGTTCTGTAAGCCCTTGGAGCTGCGAGCCAATAAACGCTGCCGAAGCGAGGGCTGAAAAGAAAACCACCATCATTTTCGGCACAAATGTAAGTGTGCTTTCTTGTATTTGCGTCAGCGCCTGCATCAACGCGATTCCAATTCCAACCGCCATGGCTGGAAGCACAAGTGGAGCGCAAATCCATATCGCAGTCCACAGTGATGATTGCACAAGTTCAAGCGCATCAACTTCATTCATTTTGAACTAGCTTTGAATCGAGAACCCTGAAGCAAGGTCCACGGTCAATCCATTGTCTAACTTTGCGACTGTTCCCGAGGAGGTGATCTCAATAGACTTGACAACGCCCGACTGTTGGTCAACCAGGGACGTAATCGTTTTCCCAATAATCGCAGCACCCATCTGGGCACCTGAACTTTGCAGCAGCTGATCAAGCTTTTCATTCAATTTGATTGTTTGGCCAACATTGCTGAAAGAGGCAAGTTGGGCCAGCATTTGGGTTTGATCAACAGGCTTCGTCGGATCTTGAGATTTCATTTGCTGCAGAAGCAGTTTCAAAAAAGAGTCATAGTTAAGCGCATTTAATTGCTTGTCACTTTTCGTCGCTGCTGCGACGGTGCTGGCCACTGCACTGGTGGTTGATGTGACTGTCACTACGCCGCCTCACTTTTATTTTGTGGCGCCAAATCCATGCGGCCATGATTAAGCAAACCGTCTAAATGAAACGCCTGCCGCAACACTTTGAGGGCGCCGTAATAATCGGATTTTCCCACCATGTCCCCAGTCTCTTTCAAGCAAGCGACATAATCTCCATCCACCACCATCAACTCCAATTTGGCAACAAATGCTTGAAATAAATAATCAATCAGATGTGCATTGGGTGGATCCATCAACATCGTCTGCACAATAAAATACAATTGCTGCAAGGGTGTTTTGGCGTCTTCCTGCTGCATAATATGATTTTCAAGCAGGAATTGTGCGTCATTGAGAAGTTCTATCGATCCGCGTCGATCCAAACAAATAACCGCGCCATTAAGAAAAAGCTTCTCGTTGCGCTTAAGATGAATTTTCATGTTCTTGCTTGCAATCCATTCAGAATGGTTTGCGAGACCTCGATTAAGGGTTTGAAATCCTTTTTTTGACGATGCCTGAGTGCTTCAAGATATTTAAGGGCCCAAATGCCGATGGAGATAATTTTTGCTTTGAGCTCTTTCGGCAATCTGTTGCTTTCCAACACCAAGTCCTCAAGGAATACCGTCCACAATCGGCTTGTAAAAAACATCGCCTCGATGGCTTCCTTGGTTTCAATGCCGGATGTTTGTGCAATGGTCATCAGCTTTATGGAATGCGCCATCGCTGAAACTTCGTTCCTGCGAATGCTGTCGGATGTTTCTTCGGCTACTTCGTCGTAAATACGCTTGTACATTGGCAATTTTTCCTTGGCTTACAGGTATGAAGCCAAGTTTAACTTCGCAAGCTTGCCTGTAACTGTGTAGCTGGCCTCCATTTGGGTCATAAGTTGGTTAATCCTTACGTTGACTTCCGTCAGATCCACGCTTTCAGTGCTTTGTATTTGCGATTGCATCAGATTTTTTTTCGCGCTCAATTTATCGGTAGTCTGGGAAATCATCTGCTGCGCCTCACCAATTCTCGATTGCGTTTCACCAATTCCCTGTATCGCCCCGCCGGTTTTGGAGAGAGCGTAGTCTATAACGGTCTGAAAGGTGGATTGATTAAGATTTCCAGTGCCAGCATCCATTGCAGCAACCATTCCCTGAAGCATGTTCTTAATGGGCGCTTCCCCGGCATTTGCATTGATATCAACTTTTTGTGCGCTATCAATGCGAGTCTGCAGATTGGAACTTGAGGCATTCGACCAATTCGCATCCCAGTTCGCGCCCTGAAACAAAGCATCGAAAGGGCCCGTGAGAAATGCCGTCATTTGTGCAGACGTAATATTCTTGGCTTGCGGATCGGTTTTTGGGAAGCCGAACTGCGCTTGAAAGGTTGCATCAAAAGCTGATTCAGCGGCATTGCCCTTATAATCTTTCAAGGGCGCATCTGAAGTGTTCAGCCCACCCATGATATACTGGCCGGCGTAAGATGTGTTGACAGAATCTCGCAGGCCGCCAATGGCATAAGCAGCGTCTTGCATAATCAGAGTTTGGCCATTTTGCGCACCACGCGCACCAGTCAACATATTCATAAATTTGTTGCCAACAGTTTTTGCGGATTCCAGCGAAGCTTGGGTTGCATTCGCTTTTGCATCGGCTTGTGCATTGTTGTCGAGAAACGTTTGCGTTTGGGAAAGATTGATCCGCCAATCGATATTCCGGCTGACGTTCTGGCCCAGTTGGAGATTGACATCCGCATAGCGGCCCGAAGCGATCTCAGTTTGCGCCTCTTCAATCTTGGCTTTGTTGGTTTGCAAATTTTCTTGATTGACCAAGTTTGATGCAAGCGTGGAAATGCCTTGGAGCAACATGGCTACCTCACAATATCGGTTAACGCCGTGAACATTTGATTGACGGTGGTCATCACTTTGGCGGAGGCCTGGTAGGATTGTTCTAAACTAAGCATGGCGGCCATTTCTTGATCGAGGCTCACCCCTGTTGTGCGCAATAATGCATCCTTGGCACGGCTCATTGTTGCCTGGGAAGCTGTTGCCTTGTCATTTGCTGTGGCACGCTGGCCTTCAAGCCAACCGGCCGATTGCGTCGCAAAGCCAGACACGGTGTCGCTGGCTGAGAGCTGTGCTTGAGGATCAAAATTTTGTTGCTGATCAAAGCCGCCGAGGAGAGATGAGATGCGACCCTGAAACCCTGAAACATTTGCCGTGTTGTAGCGATAGGCCAAGCCGTTGGCCCCGCCATCACGCAGCAAGGCCGCGTTGCCGCCGACGGCTCTGTCAAACGCCGTGTTGACGCTGATTTGCCCCGCCAAGCCTTGGATCAGTGTGCCGGTTGCTGGCACCGCCGGAGAGCCGTTGTAACTGAATAGTCCTGTTGCATCTGGCAGGGTTGGCGTGACACTCTGATCCTTTTCCGAAAATGTTGTAACCAACGTGCGCGCCAACTCGTCCAGTTGGTTCTGGTAGGCGGGTGCAATCTGGTCGCGTAATTGGGCAAACCCCGCAAGCTTGCCGGTCTTGCTCGCCATCGGCGAACCCGGGCCCGTAATCTGAACGCCATCGGCAAAAACTTGCTGGCCTTGCGTGCTCGCCGACAGAACGGGGGTGGAGGCAAAGCTTACACTTCGAGGAGAACGGTCATAGAGAGTAACGCCGCCGTCGGTATAAATTGCCATGCTGCCATCGGGGCGTGATGTTGTTCGAATCCCAATTTCGGAAGCCAGCTTTTTGAGAACAGAATCCCTCGAATCTTCGGCAGTTGCCCTATCGTTTTGATCCAGTTTATTTCCGGAAATTTGGGAATCAAACTTTTGAAATTGGCTGAGCAGATCGTTGATCGTGCTGACTGATGTGGCCATTCCTGCATCGGCGGCAGTTCTCACATTTTGTACGGTCGTCGTGGCTTGATTGAGTGATGCTGCAAGATTTTTTGCACCAGTCACCACCTGGTTGGCCAATGCGAGATTGGCCGGATCAGTTTCCAGTGTTTGAAGGCTTTTCTTCAACTGATCGATGCCCCAGGCAATTGAACCATCGCTTTGAACATCGCCAACGGTGGCGCTCAAACTTTGCAGTGCCGCAAGCTTAGTAGCGTTCAAAGAAGAGTCGCTTGATGCCTGCAACATCGTATCAAGCAGACCCTTTTCGGAAGCTCGGGAGATCGACGCCAGCCTGACACTGCCATCAAGGTTCGTGACCGTATTCGCAAGTTTGCGCGTATAATTCTCGTCATTGGCATTGGTGACGTTGCGTGACACCACGGCACTTTGCCCGGATGTGACCAACAGTCCGGACAAAGCATTTGATAAAGCTGAACTCAAGCCATTCATTTTTTATCCCAATTGGCTTTTAACGTTTAAGATTCACCAGCACGTCCATCAATTCCGCACCAGTTTGAAAAACTTTGGAATTCGCCGTGTACCCGCGTTGGGCATCAATCATATCGGTGAATTCAGAAGCGATATCCGCCGTTGATTGTTCAACAACGCCGGAATCCAGATTGCCCAGGCCCGGGTCTTGCGGAAAGCCAATGTGCAGATTTCCTGATTTGGCGGTGGTGGTATAAACATTGCCGGTTATTGAATCGAGGTTATCGGGGCTTGCAACCGAAGCAATTGGTATCCGATATGCGGCCTGTCGTGTGCCATTATCATAAGCCACAAAAACCGTGCCATCTTTGGCAATCTCCACAAGTTTGGCTGTGCTGGCCTTGTTTCCATTGACATCCGAATTGATGACCGAATAGCTAGCGGCCAATTGCGAACTGCCTTTGAGATCAAACGTCATGCTTTGGCCGCCCGGAACATTTAAAGCGAGCGTGGTGGCACTGGCGGTCGCAAGTTGTCCGTTGCTCGGATCAAACTGCAAAGTTTGCGTGGCAAGTGCCGCTGCCGCGTAAGGAAATCCACCCGTTGGAGAAGCGCCCGCTCGATCATAAGCCGCCACCTGCCAAGTGTCAGTTGCGGTTTTTGAATAATAGAGATCAAGCGTAACCTCTTGGCCTTGATTGCCGAAGACCACAATCGAAGACTTGTCGGTGAAGGTGGCAGTTGCTGAGTTTGTCGAAGGAAGTTGTGCCGCAGGAATCGTGGCTGAAGTGGACGGTAAATTTGCCTTGAAACTTCCAGATGTTGTCGGAACCGCAGAAAGCTGACTGTTGTTAACCGAAACCGGCACCAAGCCCGTATAACCATTCACAACCACTCCCGTTTGCCCTTGGACAAGGGGATAACCCATCAGCGTAAAGCCAGCTGCATTTACCAGTTTATTGCTGGCATCGGGCACAAAAGAGCCCGCTCTTGTCATGAAGTTTTCACCAGCTGGGTTTTGCACCATGAAAAAACCATTGCCTTGAATGGCAAGGTCTGTGACTGAGTTTGTTGCCGTTATTGTGCCTTGGGCCGCAACGTCGCGTCGCGTGCTGACGTCAACAGATCCTGAATTATAGGCTGAGGCATTACTGTCAATCATCAAAGATGAAAACTGGGTGTGAACTGCTTTGTAGCCGTTTGTATTGGCATTTGCCACGTTTTCAGCGACTGCAGAAATCCGGCTCGATTGCGCCGACATGCCCGACGTGCTGGTGCGCATAACTCCATAGAGACTCATTGATTTTACTCCTGATCAACAACTCATTCTGTCACGGCAATCTTGCGGGTGGCTGTTGTGGAGGGGCGCTGCGCAAAGCACTTTAGTTTCCAAAAAATGTGGCTCTGGGCTGAATATGCGACCGTAAATCATTATGAATGCGCAACTCAAGCAGCCGCTGTGCTAGCTTGCTGCGTGACCGCAATTCGCGCGAGCCTCCGGTGTCCACTTTCCAAACCCCGTGGCAACGAGATTGGCAACGACCGCGCAGATATATCGCTTTTGTTCGGCGGGTTTTCGGTCACTACAGTGATATTTGGCAACTGCCGCTGTCCAACTGCCTTCAGACTGGCGTAGAGATTTCAGTAATTTTGCCGCGTATCTGATATTTTTCAACGGATCGATCATATCCGAAACCGAATTGAAATTCGCTCCGTGATAGTGGTGATTAACCTGCATGCATCCAAGATCAATGAGCTTTTTCCCTCGTTTGCGGGCCAGCGCAAATTGCTCCAAAGCTGCTGCTTGGCTTGCCGTGAAAACTGTGGTGCCCTCAATGTTGAGTGCGTAGGGATGCAGGCTGCCCTTTTTGCCAGTTTCGGTGAGGCCAACGGCATAGAGCACGCCAAGAGGAACACCTTCTTCGGCTGATATCGACGATAAAAATTGTTCACAAGTCTTTCCGTCATGGAGTGGTTCGGCGATTGCCCGATCAGATATACATGCTGCCGCCAACAGAAGCGCGATCCCTACGCTCAGTTTTGTCCAATTCCGATGGAGCTGCTGAGAAAGCTTGCGTTCTCTGATTTCCTGTCTGTGGTGAACCTTTGGTATTTTCTTCGCCATCATTTCTGCCGCCAGAATAGGCGTGGTTGTCGCCGCTCGCAGCGCCACTTGCCGGGCCCTGTTGCGACCCTTCAGTATCGCCACTTTTCCTGCTCGAAACTGCAAAAGACAATTCAACATGCTCATAACCCTGCTCACCCTTAGCGATTGCGGCTTTGAGCAGATCCGAATCTGCCCGAATGGCGATCAAAGTATCTTCACGTTCAGCCAATAAATGAATTTTCAATTTTCCATCTTTTGATTTCAAGGTAATATCCAACTGCCCCAAGCCTTCCGGTTGCAATCGAACTGAAAGTGTTTTTGCGGCATTCGCGGATCGATCAGTAAATTCGGCCTGTGCCAAACCCTCCGTCACCATTGTATTGATTTGCCTTGATATTGAGGTGGTATGCACCTGCCCCACACTCGGCTGGACAGACGAAATCAATGGGCCGAACTGCACTTGTTTACCGCCCGGAGCATTTTCTTCCTGGAATTGCTTTCCGTTATCGGCATCTGTGTCGGGCTCGGCATCGAATGTCTTGCCGTCTCCGCTGGGCACCAACGGATTTACCCTGTGATTTTGCGGCTTTGAGTCCGCGTTTACAACCGAAGTTGTTTCAACGTTATCTCTGCCGACTACAGACATTTCCGCCGCCGCGGTTTTGCCATGCGGCTTCAACAGCCCGCTTTGCTCAGCTAAAACTAGGCTTGCAGGCAGTGTTTTCTCGACTATCACTTGCGGCACCAATGAGAATGAGCTGTTCGCTGCTACAATGCGATCATCCCGTGAACTCGCAGGCGGACTGGCAGGCAAATCCGTTTCCTTTTGATCGGTATCTGCACTTCCAACTTCGACTAGGCTTTTTGTTGTAGTCGCGACTGCGCTGTCTCCTTGTGCGGGGAACATCGTTAAATCAGCTGATGCTTCCGTGGCGTGGTCAATGCTTCCGTCTTGCATCCGGCTAACAATTTGGCTGAACGCGGAAGCAAAGTGTTTTTCGGCCTTTGGGTCGCTAGCATCCGACACCGCGTTTTCATCACGACTGTCGGCTTTGGGCGGAGCAATCATGGTCCTTAAATCCCCATGCACTAATTGTTGCTTGAAAAGATACACAAGCCCTGCAACTGAATCGCCAGAAGCCGCAGCATTGCCGACATTATTTTTTTCAGCAGAGTCTTGATAAGACGGCTTGTCGGGTTTCTGTTTGCGCTTGGCACCCAAATCATGAATTTGCACAGGCTGCAAGTTCTCTTTGGCAACTTTCATTTTCCAATCCTTTTGATGACCGTATCAGTATTCCCCAATTGTTGCCTGACGCTTGCGGTTAGTGCGTTGACAGCATCAAATTGCGGATCGGGATACTGGGGGCCGTAGAGATTTTCGGGCAACGTCGAAGTGTGAAACTCAATGCCCTGCGCAAGTGTGTTAACAGCTGTATAGAGTTTTCGGTCTGCGTCACTCAATTTGCTCCCATCATATTGTGACAGCCGCACCACAGTTTCTTTCGTAGTATTTTTAATTCGGCACGCCAATGCGTAAAGTTCCGCAGAATCATTTTGTGGTGCCTCACCACGGAACAGTTCTTTGCTTTTGAGATATCCATATTCACATAGTCGGGCCTCGCCGAAGCGCAGTGCAGTTGATTGCACACGATTGGCGAATTGAACTGTCATTTCCCTGCTAAACTGATGAACGATCCCGTCAACTTGTCCAAAATTGAGAGGCTTGTGAGCCATCTCAAAGGCAGAAATGCCATCGATGAAATTAGCCAAAAAATCCCCGACATAGAGCGATTTTGAAAACCGCCGCATATATCGATCAGACCAATAGAAAAAATCTTCTGGCGATTTGCCTGATACTGCCAAATCCACAAGCCGCCGGATGGCAGCCTCTTCAATCAGCGTGCCCAAAGCATAGTTCGCCGCTTTGCTGAGCATCGTCCGGCGAAGTTGATAGGGCAATGTGTCTTCGAGTTCGGCCTTCATCATCCAAACTCGTGCCGCAATAAATGGCTTGAACTCCGCTGCGTCGACGGGTTCCAGAATCTGCTTTGCCAGCTTTCTGTCGCCTTCCACGAACGCTACCGCGCCCTTTAATATGCTTGACTGTGACTTACTCAGCTTGCGAACACTTAAGAGCTTTTTGGCAAAATCGGGTCGCCCTCCCGAAAGCGTATATTGAATGACGTCGTCAATCTCAGCTGAACTCAGCGTTTCAAACGCTGCGTCTTGTAAGAAGTTTGAAACCGCGATCATGCCTTGCTTCAGCTCAGCGCTGGCATGGATGTCGCCAGCCGCCAAACCAGCTTGTGCATCTTCCATTTTTCGCGTCAATCGAACCAGCGACTGATTGCCCCATTGGAAAGTGAATGCCACCTTTTCGCCGCCCCGGCGCGACGACGCACTTTCAGATTCCTCCTCGTTGGCTCCGGGATTTCTTATGATTTTAAGATCGCCGATGCGCGTTCGCTGCGCTGTTATCATCTTTGCCGGCACTTTTTGCTTATATAAAAAAAGCCAAAGGCCTGAGCCAGCTCCTGCCACAGCAAATGCGATTAACCCCAAAGCTATCAACTGCCGTTTGGAAATCTGTGGAATTTTCATCGCAAACCCATAACTTAGCGACTGAGCAGAAATTCAACGCGCCGATTTTCGTCTGCAAAGGCATCATCAACATTTTGCAGATCGGATGAACCATAACCTTCAATCTTCCATAATCTGCTCGGCTCCAGGCCGCCCCGCAGCAGCATATAACTGGCAAGATGCGCGCGCGCTGTAGACAGCTGCCAATTGTCAAATTTTATTTTTTTGTAAAGACGCGCATCGGTATGACCACGAACCACCACACGTCCGGATTCACCTGCCAGAATTTTTCCAACCTTTTCGGCAATCAAAACAAGAGCGGGTGTGGGCGCCGCGGAGCCCACCTCAAACATCGCGCGTCCAACCTTATCGCTCAAGACAATGAGCAGTCCTTCGGATGTCATTTTTACTTCGACGCCAATGTCAGCAGCAGCTCCAGCGTCAACTAGTGATTTTAAAAGATCGGCGCGGATCTGATCGGTTGTCGGCGATGATTGAGCACTGGCAGAAGATAATTTTTCCTCCGGTTGACTGATGCTGCTATTTTCAGGGAGAGCCGATGCAGCCTTGACCGGCTGCTTGGCAATATTCTCGCTCCGCTGAAGATTTTTCTGGTCCGCCACTTCTGGAGCGGCAGGAGTTTTGTCGATTGCATTTGGGCTTGCGGCTTTGGCCGAGGTTTCGGCGTCGCCGTTGTGTTTACCCTCTCGTAAGGCCTCCCAGGCTTTTGGGTCGAAGGGATCACCAGTTTTCTGGCTAACAATCTCAACGGTTTTGCCAGATGGACTAGCTTGCCCCTCACGCGAGATTCCTTCAATGGCCTTATAAGGATCCTGCAGCAAGGCCTCTTCGTTTTTGCTTTCGGTCGATTGCGTGGCAGTTGACTTTCCAGCTGAACCAGTGTCGCTGCTCTCTCCCACCTTCGTTGAAACGTCCTTGGTTTTTTTAATATCGGCCTTCTTTGTATCGGATGCTTCACTCAAACCTCTGCCGCTTGGCGTGGCATCTGTCATTTTGATAGGATTGAAATAGCTTGCCACGCGCGCGCGCGTTGCTTCATTGGCAGAGTTGATCAGCCACATGACAAGAAAGAACGCCATCATTGCCGTGACAAAATCTGCATAGGCGATTTTCCATGCTCCGCCATGATGTCCGCCATGATCATCACCGTTGGAACGACGAATGATCAGAATTTCAGTTCTAGGTGGTTGTTCCTCGGTCATGTGAGAAGCAGCGCCTTAAGCCTTTTGAATATCTCTTCGATCTTGGATTCTATTGCATTGTGCCCCGCATGAAGGGTGATTTCCTTGCCTTGCGCTACTGAAATGGTTGCCTCACCATTTAAGCGTTCAATTAACAAGGGGTGCAGTCTTTCCGGTGCCGCAAGCTTGATGGCTTCGATTTTATGATGTTTGGCCAGTTCGCCAAACTCAAGGCAAATATCGGCCACTGCCTTTTCAATCAGTTTTCCATGTATCCACGGCAAAATTGTTTCGGCCACAGCAACGCTCGCCTGCTTTTCAAATTCAATTTCAAAATCCACCAAGGATTGATTGATATTCTTCAGCCATTCGTCAATTTGTGTACGCTGCGATTTGGAACTTTTGTAAAGCTGGGCCAGATTTGACGAGAGCTGAATACCGCTGATCAAGTTCTCTAGCAGATCACCCCATTGATCGGGCTCTCGCTGCACATGTTCTCCGCTTGCCAAGCCGAAATTGGCGCCATCCGAAAATTCTGCAATACCCACCGAGTTGCGAGACCATTCCGACAAAGATTTCATGCCGCGGCATCCGGATCAACCGTAAGCCACTGACGAAGAACCTGGGCCGCACGATCTACGTCACCACCAACCACATCATTCAGCCTGTTTCGCGGGTCGTTGCCGGCTCTTGCATAATTCTCATTCGTTCCAGCGCCGTTAAACAAGCTATCTGCATCAACGCCGGTGGGCAGAGATTTCTGCATTGTGCTCGATACATTCGGAGTCCCAAAATTTTGGATCTGGGGCATCATCCCCGATGGATTTGCACTCGCGGAAAGCAGCTTCACGGCAGGTTTCACCCCCAGCAAAAGAATCAACGCAACCGCGGTAATCAGCGCAAATGCATTAATGATGGTTCCGAGATTTCCCTTGAGGGTTTCAGAAAGGCCAGGCCCAACGATGGGTTCAAGACTCGTGTCCTCAAGTGCAAAATCAATAACTGATACGTGTATGTTATCTCCTCTTTTTTCATCAAATCCGACGGCAGATTTTACAATCGCTTCAATTTCCTTGATCTGATCCGGAAGATTTTTTTCATCGGGCTTTGCACCTTGCGACTTCAACAGGGCTTGTTTGCCAAACACCACAGCAAGCGACTGTTTCTTGACAACATAACCAGCGGACTGCGTTGAAACCTGTTTGCTGTTAACTTCATAATTGACCGTTTCTTCTTTATTTTCCTTCTTTTTCGACGAACTATCCCCACCAGCTTGCGGCTTGATTTCCTGGGGGATATTCTGATCAACCGACACGCTTTGAGAGCTGCTTCCATCGCTGCTCTGGTCGGTTGACTTGATCGAGCGCACCGAACGCTCAACCTTGGACTCTGGGTCAAAATTGGTTTCGTTGATTTGGTGCTTGTCAGTATCCAAAATGGTTGTGACACTCACCCTGAAATTTGCTGATCCTGCAATAGGTGCAAGAGTGCGCTCAACTCTCGCCTGGGTTTCCATCGAGACAGATTTTTCAAGTTCAAGCAAATGATCGGGTTCGTTTGCGCCCGATTGACCACCGCTGATCAACGTGCCTTCTGTTGTCAAAACCGTTACATTTTCCGCCAGCAATCCTGGTATGGCGGCGGCCACAATATGGCGGATTGCATTTGTGGTTTGTTCAGAGGGGCGGCCATTGGTGCGCACCACCACAGACGCGGTGGCTTGCTCTTCCTTATTCTTGAAATTATTTTCGGATTTTAAAGCCAGATGCACGCGAGCCGTTTTGATGCCGTCAAGCTGCTGAATGGTGCGAACCAACTCCCCTTCAAGGGCGCGAACCCGCGTCACTTGTTGCATAAATGAAGTCAGGCCCAGCGAACCCATTTGGTCGAACAGCTGGTAGCCCGATTTATCGCTTTTCGGCAGGCCCTTCTGTGCCAACAACATTCGCGCTTGAGCGGTTTTTCCGAAATCAACCAGCACTGAAGTGCCCGCTTCATTTACATCAAATGCAATACCGGATTCAGAAAGAACCATGCCAATCTGATTTACATCTTCTGGGCCAAGGCCCGTGTATAATATTTCCCGAACCGGCTTATTGAGTAAGGTAATGCTGAAGGCGATCATTCCTGCAAAAACGGCGAGTGTTGTTAAAGACACTAAAATCCGCCTCATGCCAATGCCTTGCAAAAGCAGCAATGCACGATTTAAAAAATTCATATTTCAAACTCACAAATCGGCGCAATAGCCTAAGGAAACTCACTGCCAAACTTATTCTGATGTCTATTTGAACAGGGACAGAATCGATTGACTACTCTGGTTGGCAATGCTCAGCGCTTGCGTTCCAAGCTGTTGCTGAACTTGCAGCGCCTGCAACTTTGTGGATTCTTCACTCATATCAGCATCGACAAGCGTGCCTATGCCGCGCGTGACTGCTTCCATCAAAGATTTGATGAAGCTTGTTTGGGAGTCAATTCGGGTTTTCATTGAACCAAGATCCGCGGCAGCTGATGTCATCTTGTTGAGCGCACCATCAACTGTTCCAATCATTTGTTGAAGATCCTGCGTGTCAGCGGCGGAAGTCGTGAGGGTCGAAATATCCAGTGTTGAAACGGAGTAGACAACGTTGCCGTTGGAAGTTGTAGAGGTTTTATCGAGTATCCCCGATTGGTTGGCTGAATCAAAAAGTTTTCCTGAATTGCCGTTGAATGTTATCGTCTGGATGGTGAGGCCTGTCGCTCCACGCGAGAACGACGAAACAATCGACTTGGTGGCATTATAGCCGGCAGCCGAAGAATCAACCGAGAGCCAGTTTTCGCCCGAGAAGGCCGCCGAATTGGCAACGGACTTCAGTTGTCCCTGCAACTGGGTGATTTCAGATTGGATTTTGGTACGATCAACACCAGGCTGCAGTGCCGCAACCAGTTTGTCTTTTATTTTTTGTATTGTTGTTATGGAACTGTTGAGGGCCGTATAGCTCACGTCAACTGTTGCCGCCCCAAGACCAAGCGCATCCGTTACGGTTGAAAGCGAAGAATTGTCTGAACGCATTGTGGTTGCAATAGACCAATAGGCTGCATTGTCAGTTGCGCTATTGACCCGCAGACCAGTCGATATTCTTTGTTGCGTTGATTCCAACTTCGCACTCGTCATCGACAAGCTTGCGAGCGCCGTCATAGCCGCGCGATTGGTATTGATACTACTCATGCCGTATGTCCTCTGAATCAAGATGCGATTTTTGGGGAACATGCCGGACTTGCCCGGAACGACGAAACGGCCTCATGCCAGACGGATAGTCCGTCTTCGTCATGAAACCTATTTAGCTTTTTATAGTTAATTCAGAGTTAAGCGCCCGCCTTACAGCGGAGCGCCTAACAAAAGCGTATGAAAATTAAGCAATGGCCTGTGGGGATTAGCGAAAGAGCGAAAGGATCGACTGGCTGCTTTGGTTGGCAATGCTGAGCGCCTGGGTGCCGAGCTGCTGTTGAACCTGCAGCGCCTGGAGCTTTGTTGATTCAGCGGTCATATCGGCATCCACAAGTGTGCCAATGCCTCTATGAATTGCATCAGACAGTGACGTGATGAAGTCTGTCTGCGTGGAAATTCGTGATTTAGCAGCGCCCAGATCAGATGCGGAAGTCGTCATGCTTGAAACAGCCGTGTCGACTTGCGCGATCATTGCCTTCAACGTTGTTTGGTCTGCAGCAGAATCTGTTAACGCAGAAATATCGAGGGTTGAAACCGAAACAGTTCCCGTAACTTTGTCTAAGATGCCTGTTTGACCGGTTGCATCGAACAACTTGGTTTTTGTGACGTTCACGTCAATTGTGCCAACCGAAACCGTTGTCCCAGAACGCGTGAATGAAGCCACGACCGAACGCGTGGCATTATAGCCGGCTGAGCCGGAATCCACCGACAGCCAGTTTTGGCCGGAGAATGAGCTTGAGTCACCAATGCTCTTGAGTTGGTCTTGAAGCTGCTTGACTTCGGCCTGAATTTTTGTCCGGTCAACGCCAGGCTGCAATGCGGCAACAAGCTTGTCTTTGATTTTTTGCGTGACGCTGAGCGCTGCGTTGGTGCCCGTATAGGCAACATCAATTGTAGAGCCGCCAAGACCGAGTGCGTCCTTCACGGTGCCGAGAGCGCTTTCATCGGAGCGCATGGTGGTGGCGATTGACCAATAAGCGGCATTGTCCGAGGCGCCGCTAACGCGCAGGCCAGATGAAATTCTGTTCTGTGTCATCTGCATTTGGTCTTGGGTGTAGTTGAGGGATCTCAGTGCGTTCAACGCAGCAGTGTTCGTCATGATACTCGACATAGGGGTGCTCCATACTTACAATTTATTTGCTTTTGAGGGGTACATGCCGGGTCGAGCCGGAAAACCAGAACGCCGAAACGGCCACATGATATATTCATGCACTGGTATGCAAAACTCTCTACAAGCAATCTCCTAAAGAAACGTTAGCGAATTCAGGAGACTTTGCGAAAGACAGCCGGACGGAAAATTAATGAAACGAGCGCACTAGGCTGCTGACCAACAGAGACCAGCCATCAATTAATACGAAAAACATCACTTTGAACGGCAGCGAAATGACCGTGGGCGGCAACATCATCATACCCATGGACATTGTAATTGTCGCCACTGCCAAATCAATGATGAGGAACGGCAGCGCGATGAGGAAGCCGATCTCAAATCCGCGTCTTAATTCCGAAACCATGAATGCGGGCACGAGAATGCGCAAATCGCTAGCCGATGGCTGCGTGCCAAACTCCTCCTCAGAAGCCATGCCCTGAAACAAGGCCAGTTCCTTCTCGCGCACATTCTTCAGCATAAACTGCTTGAAAGGCGTAACCGATTTATCGAAAGCTTCTTCTTGGCTAATCTTGCCAAGTGAATAGGGTTGCCAACCCTCCTTCCAGGCTTTGTCTATCGTCGGTGCCATTACAAAGCTGGTGAGGAACAGCGCCAAGGATATGAGAATGATATTCGACGGCGTGGTCTGCATGCCAAGGCCGCCACGCAAAAAGGAAAGAGCCACAATGATGCGCGTGAAGCTTGTCACCATAACCACAATGCTGGGCGCCAGAGAGAGAACAGACATCAAAATGATATATTGAATGATTTTGCTGGATGTTGGCGCATCGATATTGGAAAAAATATCACTGGGTTTGAGCACTTGCGGCGCCACGGCTTGTGCGAAGCCAAGCCCTGGAATTGCCACCAAAAACAAAATCAGCCAAACAATCCGCTTCATTCGGCGATAAAGCCTGTCAACAAAACGGAATGCACATCACCGTTGGAAGCAGACCGCACGATCTGATTAAGGTCGCTGTATAAGGAATTGAGGCCGTTGGCCCCCTGCAGACTTCTCATATTTACGGTTTTCAAATAGGCCAAAATGAAAGGTGCGACTTGTTGCCCCAAGTCAGCTACTTTTATTTCTGTACCTTTTCTGACCACCAGAGAGCCTTCCAATCTGATCCAAACACTGCTGGGCTCTGCCAAGTTGGCCACAAGCGGCGGCAGTGGTGTGAGGACGTAATCCTTCAAATTCACGCTCTCATCAACCGGTTCTGGAATTTCCGGTGGGTCGATCTCAGATGTCTTCATGCCCTCAGCGTTGGCTCCGGCGTCAACACTTTTTGATTTTGTATCAGGCTTTGCCAATGCCTCGACGGCTGGCTTGGCCTTATCTGCTGTTGTAGCGGGCGCAGGCGTTGGCAAACTTAACATTGAAAACACATAGCCCGAACCAGCCCCCAACAGACCAACGACCAACACGGCCACAGCAATCTGCAGAAATCCACTCTTTGCTGGTTTATCCGAATCCATCTACAAGATTAGAAGGGACTAATCTTATCCCAGAGTTGCGCACCCCAACGGGGCTTTTGAGTGTCGCTGGCATTGCCCAAGCCGCCGTAAAATACGCGCGCCTCCGCAATCTTGCTGTAATCAATACTATTATCTTTTGAAATGTTGCGCGGATCAATAATTCCAGTGACACGCACGTCTCTTCTTTCAAAATTGACCAGAACTTGTTGATTGCCTTCAACAACCATGTTGCCATTGGGCAAGACTTCACGCACTACCGCTGCAACAGACACATTTAATTTTTCGGAACGCGCTATGGTGCCTTGGCCGCTGGCCGAATCATCAATAGCTGTGGCTCCGGTTCCAGCACCGGTTCCACCCAAACCGAAAAAACCCAAATTGAAGTTTGCCGAACCATTGGAACCCGCCTTGCGCGACGTGTCTGACGAAGTTTTGAAGTTGGCCTGATCATTGATGGCAATGCGAACTGTGATTAGATCACCCTTGCGACGTGCCACCGAGTCTCGAAAATAATCGCCAGGCCCTCCAATCCATTGCTGCGCCTCAGACTCATTGGGCGTGTAGGCCTGCTGCAGCGAACCCGTGGAAAGCGTCCGGTCATGGTCATTTTCAACGGGCGAGAGTTGCGGGCCTGCAACGAGCTTATCTGTCATGGTGCCACAGCCGCTCAGCAACAACGCGATCAATAGCGCCGGGATTGATTGGATAGACTTCAAGTTTTTTGTTCCGCTTTCAATTTTGAATTCGCCGCAATCGTTGCAACGAGTGTGGCGGCGCGTTTAGGATCCATTTCAACAAGGATCTGGCCGGCCTTTTTAGGCTTCAATTGTTGTAAAATTGCCGCGGCAGAAAGGTCGTCCAACTTTGCCAGTTCAGTTGCCGCCGACGCGGCATCCATATTTTCGTAAATTTTAATTACCGCATCCTTTGCCAATCCGAGAAAGGCCTCCCTTCGCTTAACCCAGCTTTCTAGTGCCTCAGTATTTGCTTTTATTTCGGCTAATTTTTTCGTCACGTCTTCTTGCAACGCGGTAAGCTCAGCTTTTTGGCGGCTTTCTCTCGCCTTTTTTGCGTCATCGAGAAAGGCATTGCAATAGTCATTGGCTATTGAAGATGAATTGGCCATCGGAAGTCTCGCGGCGTCTTCAGCCGCAGAGCTTGAAAGGCCGGTGCCAGCAGCAGCAAACAAGCCAATCAAAAAAATTGCCACTCTTCTCATTGGATAACCAGGTCGGCTTGCAACGCGCCGGCGGCCTTGATGGATTGTAGAATTGCAATCATGTCGGTTGGTTTCAATCCCATCCGATTGAGCCCTGTCACAAGTTTTTCCAAAGTTGGCCCGCGCAGCATTGCCAGTTTGCCATTCGGTTCCTCGACAGAAATATCAGTTTGCGACGTGACTGTGGTGGTGCCATTGGACAATGCATCAGGTTGTGAAACAATCGGCGTCTCCGTCACTTTGATGACAATGCTGCCATGCGATACGGCAACGGGAGACAGCCGCACATTTTCACCCATCACGATGGTGCCATTTTTTTCGTCAATAACAATGCGGGCGGCCGTTTGAGGGTTGACCGGCAATTCACCGATGTCCGAAAACAGAATTGAGGCCGTGATATCGTGAGGTCTGATCACTTCAACACTCCGAAGATCGTGTGCTGTTGCAATCCTTTGGCCATAGCGCTTGGCGGCAAACTTGTTGATCTCGTCCGCCACCATCGTGGCCGTTTTGAAATCGGGATTTATCAGTTGCAGGGCGAATTTCTCAATGGCATTGATCTCTGCAGTATTATCGCGTTCCACAATGGCACCATTTGGAATTCGCCCCGTTGTTGGCACGCCGTGGCTGACACTGGCGGATTGCCCGGAAGCCTGCAAACCCCCTGCCGCGACCGGCCCTTGCGCAACGGCATAGGCATGCCCATCGGCCGCCAGCAGCGGCGTCATAACCAATACGCCTCCATTCAAAGACGTTGAATCGCCCAGCGAAGATACACTCACATCAATGCGGTTGCCCTGGGCCACAAAGGGCGGGAGCGTGGCGGTGATTGCAACAGCCGCAACATTTTTTGAGTTTATTGAACCGGCCTCAAGCTTCACCCCAAGCCTTTGCAACATCGATTGCATTGATATTTCAGTAAACGGCGATGTGCGGAGACTATCGCCAGTGCCTGCCAATCCGATGACCAGGCCATAGCCCACCAATTGGTTGTCACGCATGCCCTGCACCGAGGTAATGTCTTTTATGCGGCTCTGCGCAAAAGCTGCCTGGCTAACGAGCGCAGCTGCCATGGCCAACAGCACCAAGTGCCTAATCATTTTGCTGTTACTTCCAAGTTGCCATCGGCACGGACCAGCGCGTCCACGATCAAACCCGTTTGCGGATTCTTGCAATGCAAGGTTTCCCCGGCGCTGCCATCAGACTGCGGCACCAAAACGCCTTGGATTTGAATGCCATCTGCCACAAATATCGCGGCAGTGTTTTTGCCCTTCCGCACATCCGCTGCTTTTTGAAGGGCCGCAAGTGGCACGGGCTTTCCAGCCACCAGGAATTGGGATGACTGCATGCCGCGCAATTGGTCGTTGGTGGTCAAATAATTCGCCTTAGCCATCGCGGAAACCTCAAATGCCTTCTGCACAAACTCATCACTGGTAACAGCCTCACCCGAACCGATGCTATGGCTGGGCACAGGTAACAACAACGCCTCGGCTGACGCGCGTGAAATGCTGAACAGCAGCACGGCCATTGCGCGCATGACAACGCTGCCAAAGCCGCGCAAATTTTACCTCATACCCTTGGTGATCACGCCGGCCATGTCATCCGCAGCTTGTATGACCTTGCTGTTCAATTCATAGACGCGCTGCGCGGAAATCAAGTCGGTGATTTCTTGAACAGGGTCCACGTTGGATTGCTCCAGATATCCCTGCAGGATAACGCCGAACGAAGCCTCTCCGGGATTGCCAGTGGTGGCAGCGCCCGATGCGTCGCTCGCCTGAAACATATTGCCGCCAAGTGCTTTCAAACCAGCCGGGTTTGCAAAATCCGCCATCGTAAGCTGTCCAATGTTTTGCTGCGTGGTATTGTTGGCGGTTTGCGCAAAAACCTGGCCGGTCTTGCTGATTGTGATGGCTGTGGTTTGCGCCGGCACCGTAATAGGCGGTTCAATCGGCAAGCCGTCTTGCGTTACGATTTGGCCGGTTGCATCAGTGTTCAAACTTCCGGCGCGCGTGTAAACAGTTTGGCCAGAAGCCCCTTTAACCTGTAGCCAGCCGTGGCCATTGACCGCGATATCCAATTGATTGCCGGTGTTGGTTATGGGCCCTTGGATGTTTATGCTGCGAATTGAAGAAAGTTTCGCCCCCAAGCCCAGCTGCGCACCTTCGGGAATGAGGTTTTCGCCATTGGCACCAGGAACTGATGAATTTTTTTCGATCTGGTAGAGCAAATCGGTAAACTCGGCACGTGAACGCTTGAACCCCGTGGTGTTCGCATTGGCAATGTTATTCGCAATAACTTCTACATTGGTTTGCTGGGCACTCATGCCCGTAGCTGCTATGGACAAAACTCTCATTTATTTACACCTGCATTCGCGTTAATTCGAGCAAACCACTCACCACTTTATCGCGCACGGAAATCATCGTGGTTACCGCGCGCTCCGCCTCCAGAACCTGCTGAACAACTTGGTTCATCGGCATGGTGCCATTCACGCCTGCCAGTGCAGCGCGCTCTCCAGTTTGCACGGCATTCGCAAGATGTGAGGCAAAGTCCGCCGCCGCCTCAATGGGCCCCGACGCGGTGCCACGCATCATCGTGCTTGCGCCTGCGGCACTGGCCATGCCGGAGATGGAAGTAATCATCCATTGCTCCTGAGTAGATCAACCAAGCTGGATGCCATTTCACGTCCCTGCCGCACCACCTGCAAATTTGCCTCATAGGATCGAAGCGCCTGTTTCATGTCCGCCATTTCAACCATCATGTTCACATTTGGAAATTTCACATCGCCGTTGCCATCAGCAGCAGGATGGCCGGGAATATGTTCAACTCGCAGCGAGGTGCTTGTGTCTGTTCCAACGTCAGACTTTATCTCCACGGTCTGCTTGACTGAATTGTAAACATTGGAAAATGCAATCGTCTTGCGCCGATAGGGTTCTGCCCCCGCAGACTTGCCTGTTGAATCCGCGTTTGCAATATTTTCCGCAATTACTTTCATCCGCATGGATTGGCCAAGCAGGCCCGAAAATGCAGTGTCACTGGCCGCGCCAATTGGATCCATGAGTCTTACCCCTTCAGACTTGCAATAAACATGCGGTGGAACATCCGCTCCACACTTGTATCAAAAGACAGGCGCCGCGACGTATCCCCAATCATCGCCATTTCCTTCTCAAGCGCCACGTCGTTGCCACTGTGGGAAACATCACTGTTTTTTTGATAAGAGACTTCATAGTTTTCTGTGTCGGTCTGTGATGCCGAAAGATGGTTGCTTGCGGTGCGAGCCATCTCTCCAGCGTTGACATTTTCCAGCGTATTTCTGAAATCTGCAATTTGCACCGCGCGAAAGCCGGGCGTATCCGCGTTGGCAACATTCGTGGCAGACACAGCGTAGCGCTGGCTCAACCAATCAACGTGACTCTGCAATACTGAAAATATGCCCGACATTTGTGTCAATCCAATATGGCAAGACATACTTCACGCAACTTGTATGAAGCTTATGCGCGCTTGCGGGCAAGCTTTCGGCGCATTTCAACAAAGTGAATAATCTCGGCAAGCGCGTGATAAAACTCCACCGGAATTGTGCTACCAACTTCACACGCACCATGCAGAGAGCGCGCCAGCGGCTTATTTTCAATAACGGGAATTTCCTTTTCTTCGCACAACCCGCGAATTCTGAGTGCCAAGTGGTCCAGGCCTTTGGCAATCACCACGGGCGCCCCGCCTTCAGCTGCAACATAGCGCAGTGCAACGGCATAATGTGTTGGATTGACGACAACAAGTGTTGCCCTCGGCAGATCAGACATCATCTGCTTTTTCACGCGTTGCCGACCCAACGCTTTTATACGCTCCTTAAGCTGCATGTTGCCTTCCATCTGCTTGAATTCGTCTTTCAGCTGTTGTTTGCTCATCTTCAAAGAGTTGTTCCATTTAATCCGCGTATAAATGGCATCAACGATCGCAATCAAAAAAGCAACCATGCAGACTTGGGTAAACACGGCTGTAGAAGTATCAAAGATTCGTTGCGGCAGCCGCTCAGGCTCTTGGCCAGCCGTCCCCAACACTTGTGTCAAATTTTTTCTGAACACCGTGTAAATGACAACGAGTATCGTGATCAATTTGGCTAGCGATTTGGCAAACTCCAATCGCGCCTCGGCGCCGAACATGCGCTTGGCGTTTTGCGCGGGCGAGATTCTTTCAAATTTGGGCCTTAACCTCTCGACGCTGGCGTTGGGCACGTTTTGTAAAAGCGAACCCAGAGCACCCCCCATCGCAACAATAATCAAGAAGGGCAGTAAGGCGGTGAAAGACTGGGTGAAGGTTTGCGTCAAAATGCGCGAATAATCGTTGCCGTTGTCCAGCGTGATCAAGCTGGAGCCCTCAACCAAATTCCCGAGAAGCAGACTGAGTTTTGCCGCCGTCGAACCGGAAGATAAATTTATGGCTACAAGCGCTGCAAACAGCGATGCAAAAACAACAACCTCCTTCGAAAACGGCACATTGCCCTTTTCGGCAGCTTCGCTGACACGGCGCTCAGTGGGCTTTTCTGTTTTACTTTCTTGATCAACGTCGTCGCTCATTACGGCGGCGCAGCAGGTGCAGCTGCCGCCGTGGCGGAAAGTTCTAGCTCACCGTTGCGCGCCATCAGCAAAGCGGTGTCAGCAATTTTGCGCCGCGCACCCGGTGTTTCGCTTTTTGGCTTTGATGTGTCGCCCTGCATTTCGGACTCGACCATGCGCCTCGCTCGGGCACCCATAGATGTCAGAATTGCCTCGCGAAAGCTTGCCTCCGTTCCAAATAGCGCCGGAATAGCCACTTCCACCGGCACACGATCAAAAAGCTTCATGCGGTCCGGTTGGGCCATGCTTTCAATGTCTTCGAACATGAAAATGAGTTTTCGCAACGATTTCATTTCTTCGTGGAGCGTAATTGCCAGATCTTGCAGCAAATCCAAAGAACGTTGCCGGTCCAAACGGTTTACAACTGCCGCCAGTTTGGCGATTTTTGCTCCCTTGTCTTCAGACGTTTTAACCGAAAAGAAATCTTCTCGCAGCGTTTCTTCAACAAGCTTTAGCGCAAAGGGCGCAATTTCACCTAAATTTATCATGCGCGAAATTACATTCGTCGACATGGAGCGCGGAAACATCGCGATGCATTTTGCCGCGAGTTCCGGCGGAGTCCTAGATAGGATAACCGCCACCATCTGCTCGCTTTCATCAAGCAAATAGGGCACGAGCGTTGCCTCGGAGCCGGATTTGAATTTAACCCACACTGAGTCAGGTTCCTGGATCGGCTCGCGACCCATGATTTTTGCAACCTCACCTGAACTAAACGCAGTCTCCATCAGCGTTGCCATCTTGCTCGAACCGGCAGAAATTCCGAGAGCTTCTGCAAATTCTGATGAAAACTCAGCAATCAGCGGATCAACATCGCCAACGTTGAGTGAGCCAAGCTTTCCCGATGCCTCAACGATCTGCTTGACATCATCAGGTTCCAATTTTTTAAGCAAGTTAACGGCCACGGAATTTTCAAGCGACGCCAGCAAAATCGCCACTTTTTCCGCTTTTGAGCGATCACGCGCCTTCGAGGGCCTGTAGGGTTCGCCTGCAGTGAGAACGATGTGCTGCGTTTCCATGGCCTGGCCTAGCTCGCAGCGTGCGCGGTCACCAACTCGGTAATCTTTACGCCTAGCTTTTCATCTGCCCCGTCCAATATAAAGAGTTCTCCCATCGCGATTTTGCAGCCATTGACGATAATTGCAACGGGGGTGCCCAACGCCTCATCCAACTTCACCACCGAGCCTATTTTCAATGCCAAGAGTTGGCTAAGCGGCATTCGTGCCGAGCCAAGCATGACCTGCACCGTGACGGGAACTTTTCCAAATGATGATGAAAGTCCCCCCTCCATCGCCGATGTTGAATCCACCAATTCCAATAGTTCATTATCCATCGACATGTTCAAGCAACCCAGTTGCGGGGAGTTGTTTTCCCCGGTTTGTCTAAAGCATCTTTTGGCATCATCATCAGTTCAATCACATTCTCGCGTATCTGAAGCTTGGCGTTCAGCACATGGCTGCCGAGGCATTTCACTTCCACAAGGCCGGTGATTTTGACATCGAGCGGCAAGACTGTGCCAATCTTGATATCTATGATCTTCTCCAGTGGAATTTCACTGGCAGCCAAAAGTGCTTCAATTTCAAAACGCGCCGTATTCAATACGCCTCGAACGGTGGCAACCTCACCACCAGTTTCATTTCTCTTCTTTGAAAAAAGATTTGTCATTTCGTCAAGTTGAAAGTTAACTTGCATGCTTCCGCTGAAAGTAAAGGCATTGACCAATAAGCTCAGCGAAACACAACTCTCCGCCTTCGCCTCCACCGGAACCAAAGCAATTCCTTCTTGATCGGTGTATTCCAGATTGACATCTCGAACCTGACGCGCCGATGTCGCAAATGCCTGCCCAACATCTCTAAACGCCGCCATTCTAAGCCGCTTCTCAAAGCGCGAGAGCGGTCGACTCTCCTCTTGTTCAACCACTGCGACGCCTGATCCGCCCAGGCATATCTCACAAAGCAGTCCATCGAAGCCCCGGTCAGCGGTAATCCAGATGCGCAGTGCTCCACGATCCGAGTTGAAAACGAAGGCGCCGTCAGTTTGCTCGGCAATCGGAACGATCCGGAGAACCTGCCCTGCCACCGAGCATCTCGCAACATTCGTTTGGTATTTCTGCAGCTCCTTTTCGATTTCTTGCGCGAAAGCAAAAAACATCGGCATATATTCATCAAGCGAGCCATCAAGCTTGGTACATTTGTTACGTATGATCGCCGTCGTAAGCGGAACCGCATTTGCCATATTCATAAATTTTTCTGCCAGCTTTACCTAAGCTGCCTTTTTGGCAGTCGCATCAATCGTGGCTTGCTCCAACTCGCCAACAGTTGGACGCTCGTATGCCGAGACGGCTTTGCGTCCATGCTCAACTGCCACTTGCGGCATGCTGCCATTCAAATATGCAATAATCGTCTGTTTAACGATAAAGTAAATACGCACCTTCTTTTCGCGTACCACCTTTATTTTTGTCGCCAGCGGGCCGAACAATCCGTATGAAAACAGAATGCCTGCAAAAGTTCCAACTAAAGCGGCGCCGATCAGATGGCCCAAAACTTCTGGGGGCTGATCAAGAGCGCCCATCGCCTTGATCACACCTAGAACCGCCGCAACAATTCCCAAGGCCGGCAAAGCATCAGACATGGCAGTAATCGCCGAATATGCCTTTAGCTTGTCGCGCATGATTGTTTGAATTTCTTCCTCCATCAATGATTCAATTTCATGGGAGCGTGCAGTGCCGATAAGAACCAATCGACAATAGTCGCAAATAAAAGTGGTCAGCTCGGTATTTTTCAAAACACCTGGATAGGCTTTAAAAATTTCGGATTCTTCCGGTTGATCGACATGGGCTTCCATTTCAGATTTTGTCTTCGACCGCATCTCGCGCATCAAAACAAAAAGTAGAGACAAAATGTCAAGATAGTCGTTGTGTTTGGGCATGGACTCTTTAACAGCCTCACCCATTGCCTTGATTGAATCTTTCACAATCTTCATCGGATTGGCGACAAAGAATGTTCCAATTGCGGAACCCAGGATAATCACATATTCGAAAGGCTGCCAAAGCACTGCCATGTGCCCGCCCATCATGGCAAAACTTCCCAACAGACACACACCAATCGTAACGAGCCCGATAATAACATTCATTTGGTCACCTCAGCACCCAGCCTAGAATGATGACCTTGCGCGAAGCTATTTGCTCGGTCAGCTTGCGGCAAGCTGCAAGCGGCAACATCGACATAGTGAGAGCCGCAGGAATTACGAAATGACGAGTTTGGTCACCAGTTATAAAATCCTTACTGCCAACCCTGATAAAACTGCTGCGCGCATTGCCAGCCAGCCTGAGGCGGCGCGCGAGATTGCTTACTATCAGGCAAATATTGGCAAAGTAAAAACCATCGACGATTTCTTGAAGGATCAACGGCTTTTTACCTTTGCCATGAAAGCCTTTGGATTGAGTGATATGGTCTATGCCAAGGCTTTCATGAAAAAAGCCCTTCAAGAGGGAACTGACTCAGCCAGTTCATTTTCAATAAAGCTGTCTGATCCCCGATTTAGAAATTTTGTGAACACATTCAATTTCAAGCTTCTTGGCATTGCCACAACCACAACTGAACAGGTGACAAAAGGCACTGTCACAAATTACATCGAAAACCAAATGGAAGAACAAGCCGGGAGCCAAAGTGATGGTTTGCGATTGGCGCTGTATTTCAAAAGCAATATCAGCAACATTTCGAGCACGTATGGGATACTCGGCAACGCCGCCATATATCAGGTCGTTCGCACGGCGCTAAATCTGCCTCAAAGCCTGTCGCAATCGGGCATTGATACGCAATCAAAGCTCATCGATTCAAAATTCAATTTGGCCGATATGAAAGATCCCAAAAAACTTGATGCATTCATCACTCGATTTCTAAGTCTCTACGATATTCAACAAGGCAGCTCGGCAGCCACTAACCCGGCGCTATCACTTTTTTCCAATGCCAACGTTTCAGTGGATATGAATACCGTTCTTTCTCTGCAATCCATTAAAAGATATGGCAATTGATGGAAGCCAGCAATTACATCGCGTTGTCGGGGCAGATCGCATTGGATCAGAGAATGACAGCTCTGGCGCAAAACATTGCAAATGCCAAAACCGCTGGGTACCGGGCTGAAATACTGGATTTCAACAAGCTCGTATCTCGCAACGGCGTTGCTGAAACAGATTTCGTTTCACCTGGAAGAAGCCATGTCAGCACTGACGCCGGTGGACTTATCCAGACAAAAAACCAACTTGATGTTGCGGTTAAGGGCGATGGCTTTTTCGCGTTTGAGGGGCAATCTGGAACTTACTATTCGCGCGATGGCCGCCTCATGATGGCAACCGACGGACGCCTTATTAACACAAGCGGTGAGCCCGTTCTTGATGTTGGCGGGTCTCCCATTCAGCTTAAACCAAACCTGCCGGAAGTTGATATTGCAGCAGATGGTTCGGTTTTACAGGGCGGCCAAAAACAAGGACAAATTGGCCTCTACAATGTTGATCTTTCTCATGGCTATAAAAGACTGGGAAATGCCGGTTTCACGCCCAAAACCCAAGCCGAGGCAATTTCAAATTTTGCATCGAACGGAATTCTCCAAGGCTATACCGAAGATTCAAATGTTAATCCCGCCAATGCCATGACGAGTCTTATTCAGATTACACGGGCCTTTGAGGCGATGAGCACACTTTCAGATCGCGCCAGCGAAGCGGAAAAAAATGCTATAGACATCCTCGGTTCACGCAATTGATTGACGAGAATATCCCCGATACTGATTTCAATTCACCAACTCACCGATAGGGCCTGTATTTGCGCCACAAGTCAATTGAGGAACTGCATCATCTTGTGAACTCTGCCTTGGCACCGCAAGGTATGGTCCAACGCAGTGGGTGTTTAACTGGCATGGGCTCGAAAGGCGTTATCGCAACTGGTCTGTCTCGCACAGTCAGCCTGGGAGATTTTGTCAAAGTTGGTGATGGTTCAGGTGGCTTCCTGGCCGAAGTGGTGCAACTGGATTTGGAGCAAATCGTTGCAAAGCCGCTGAACCCGAATTCCGTGCCGCGTCTGGGCGATAAAGTCATCGCTATTGGAACCCCCAAATTTTATCCGTGCGAAGCCTGGAAGGGTCGGATTATATCAGCCTTGGGTGAGCCATTGGATGGAAAGGGAACCATTCCCCAAGGGGCCTCTGCGGTAAGTTACACCGGCAATCCGCCGCCGGCGGCTGACCGTGCCCTAGTTTCGAAACGGCTGATGACAGGGGTTAAAGCCGTCGATATTTTTACCCCAATCTGTTACGGACAGCGTTTGGGAATCTTCGCCGGCTCAGGTGTGGGCAAATCCACACTCATGGGCATGATGTGCCGCGCCGCTGGATTTGATTGCGTTGTCATAGGCCTGGTGGGTGAACGCGGTCGCGAGGTCAATGAGTTCGTGCAAGAAGTGATCGGTGAATCACTCTCCAAGGCAGTCGTCGTCGTTTCTACGGGTGACGAAGCCGCGAGTTTGCGCAAACGTGCAGCTCTACTTGCCACCTCGATTGCCGAGTCGTTCCGCGACCAAGGCCAGAACGTATTGCTGATTATGGATTCCATAACGCGTTTCGCCCAAGCGCTGCGGGAACTTGCGCTGGCCGGTGGTGAGCCGCCCGTATCACGCGGCTTTCCGCCGAGTGTATTCAGTGCTCTGCCGCAGCTGTTGGAAAGAGCCGGGCCCGGGAAAGCAGGAAGCGGCACAATAACGGGCATATTTTCGGTACTGGTGGAAGGCGACAATCATAATGAACCAATTTCCGACGCCATTCGCGGAACATTGGACGGCCACATTATCCTAGACAGAAACACCGCGGCGAGCGGCCGCTATCCAGCGATTGACCTTTTAGGCTCACTCTCCCGCATGACAATCAAGGCACTCACAGCTGAGGAACTTCGCGCTGCTGCTGCGCTCAGAAGCCTCATCAGCAAATTTGAAGGGACGAAAGATCTTCGCGCATTCGGGGGATACCTGGCTGGCAAAGATCTGGAACTTGATCGCGCCATACAGGCCGTTCCAAAACTTTACACCGCCTTAAACCAAAGCCCCGGCGAACCGATTTGTTCTGATCCATTCACCTTCATCCAAGCCGCCATCAATGCAGCGAAGTGATGCCAGATACCCCTGAAACAGTGCCATGAGTGCAGAGTGCTCAAAGGCTGAAAGCCCGCCCGCGCAACTCTGTTTTCAAATGAGTCGCCCCCCAATAATCACACATTGCAATGAGACCACCACATGAATTTAACCACAATGCAGCGCGCGGATTTCGAAACTTCAACCTTGGCCAATCAAAAGTTTCGGGAACAGCCATCCCAAAACGTCCCGCCTGTATGGGGCTTGGCACGGATTGCACGCATGGCATACGAAGGCAAAGATCTGGAACCATTGTTCGGCAGTTTGCAAAATAGGTTGCGGTATAATCCACAAGACACCAATGCCCTTTTAGACAGTGCGTTCGTTCTTTTCGTCAGAGGTTACTGTGAACTGGCCCTGCGCGCACAAAAAACTGCTGCGCAAACTCAAAAAGCCTTCACCGTTCGCTTTGGCGATGGCTCGGATATCAATTTAGTGGCGTTGGTGCGTGTAGGAGACTTGATGGCCAACACGCCAATAGAGTTTTTGCTGGAAGGAACCAACGCTGAACTCACCTACTATTTCATTGACGAAGAGACTTCCGACCTAGACCAAATTCCTGATCACGACGCAGCCTTTCTGGCCGTCGGTCAATCCAGGGAAAATGAATTGACCCTCAAAAATGTGGAGAGGCTCATAAAAGTCTGGCACAAGCCCTTGATCAATGGCAACCCCGAACGTATTCGCAATTTAACCCGCGAGGGCGTTTCCGCTTCGCTTGCATCGCAATCAACAGTGATCACGCCACCTTGCTGCATATTTTCTAAGGCTGATTTAGCTGCGCAAATTTTTGGCGGTCCAGTTGCGGGTGTCAATTCTTCGGGATTAAAATATCCGTTAATCGCGCGTCCGGTAGGAACACATGCGGGCAAAGGCATGCAAAGAATTGAATGTTCGCAAGACATGAGCTTATATCTTGCGCAAAATGACGCCCCCTCCTTTTATGTCTCGCCCTATGTGGATTATCGCAGTCCTGACGGATATTTTCGAAAGCAGCGCATTGTATTCATCAAGGGCCAGCCATTTCCCTGTCATCAAGCAACTTCCAAAAATTGGATGGTTCATTATTTAAACGCCGACATGGAACAATTTGAGGATCGTCGCCGCGACGAAGCGGATTGGTTTGAAAACTTTCCCATTTTTGTTAGGCAGCACAAAAAAGCTTTTGAGAAATTGTTTGAAATAATTGGCTTGGATTATTTTGGCATAGACTGCGCCGAATCGAAAGATGGCAGGCTTCTTGTTTTCGAAGTGGATGTGGCAATGATTGTGCATTCACTCGACTCCGAAACCGTGTTTCCTTACAAAAAACCAGCGATGAAGCGATTGCAGGATGGATTTCTTGGTCTTTTGCGCGATAGCCGCGCATTTTCAAAATAAATGTCGGTCAAGCTGGTTTTGATAATTGAGGTTGCCTCAGCAAAGCCCAAATATGAGGTTGAGGCTAAGGTTATTGCTCAAATAATATGCAGAAAAACAAACTCACTTGCCCAATAATACTCAACATTCTCGAGTGTGGGAGTGGCGTAACGCGTCCATCCTGCTGAATGGCACTCTAGCCTTCTCTTGAAATTGTCGCTTGCTGCTGCTTTTTTAACTATTGCATTGCACAAAAAATTTGCCCCACGAGGGCGGTTTTAGTTTCCGCACCAAACAATAAATCAACTTAGTTTCATTAAAACAATACATTGGCAGACAACTGACCAAGTACTGCGGGTTGGCATTGAATTTGCAGCGTGTGGTGTGTCGCACAAACTGCATTTGATTCCTCCCATGGCAAATTCAATGTGCACTGGCTTGGTGGAAAACGCTTACGTCTCCAGCCATCTTGGGGGATGGGCCTGCTTCGTTGCCGGCTCATCCCCTCTTTTTTTGGGGCGGTTTCGCTTGCTACAATGTGGCACCACGCTTGCATCTGTCTTGAAAAACGGCTTTTGATCAAGCGTGAGGAAAAGTTTTAATGTCGTTCAATGAAATGCTGGGGCCGGATGGCAAGGTGCGCGAACCCTACGCAAAAGTTGCAACGTGGCTCCAGCGATTGGGCCCCCATGATATTGAGCGCGCCTTGCGTGAAAGCGAAGCGCGCTTTCGCAGGCAAGGCATCACGTTTGCGGTTTATGGCGATGGCCAAGCATCTGAACGCATAATCCCGTTCGACATCGTCCCGCGCATTTTTGCGGCCCAGGAGTGGCGCAGGCTCTCAGCAGGCATAGAACAGCGCGTGCGGGCGATAAATGCCTTCCTGCATGATATCTATCATAGACAGGAAATTCTTCGCGCCGGGCGGATACCAGAAGCGGTGATTGTTCAGAACGAGGCATTTGTGTCTGAGATGGTGGGGGTAAATCCTGCCAAGGGTATTTACGCTCACGTCATGGGCATCGATATTGTGCGTGTGGGTGTGAACGATTTCTATGTGTTAGAAGATAATTGCCGCACACCTTCGGGCGTCTCATATATGTTGGAAGACCGCGAAGCGATGATGCACTTGTTTCCCGAGTTATTCTCGGCCCAACGCGTTGCACCAGTCGAAAATTATCCTGCCATGTTGCATAAAACGCTTACGGCAGTGGCACCTGCTTCAGCTGGTGAAGAGCCCGTTATTGTGGTGCTTACGCCGGGAATTCATAACTCGGCCTTCTTCGAGCACGCATTTCTGGCCGATGAAATGGGCGTGGAGTTATGCGAAGGCTCTGACCTTTTCGTCTCGGATGGTTGGCTGTATATGCGCACCACCCAAGAGCCAAAGCGTGTTGATGTTGTCTATCGCCGCATTGATGATGCTTATTTAGATCCACTCTCATTCAGGCCAGATTCGAATCTTGGCGTTCCCGGCATTCTTGATATTTACCGTGCCGGCAGGGTAACCCTTGTAAACGCCCCAGGAACCGGTGTTGCAGACGATAAATCGATCTATACCTTCATGCCGGATATAATTGAATTTTATACAGGTGAAAAGCCATTGCTCAGCAACGTGCCAACCTGGCGCTGTTCCCAACCGCAAGATCTGAAATATGTCACCGAACATCTCAGTGAACTTGTCGTGAAAGAAGTTCACGGTTCCGGCGGATACGGCATGTTGGTGGGGCCAACCTCAACCAAGGAGCAAATTGAAACTTTTCGGGGCAAATTACTGGCAAAACCCTCAAATTATATTGCACAACCCACCTTGGCGCTTTCCACTGTGCCTACATTTGTAAAATCCGGGGTCGCCCCGCGCCATGTCGATCTGCGCCCGTTTGTGCTTTCGGGCGACCTTGTGCGTATCACCCGCGGTGGCCTCACACGCGTGGCCTTGCAGGAAGGCTCATTGGTGGTCAACTCCAGCCAGGGCGGTGGCACGAAGGACACGTGGGTGTTGGAGGACTGACCATGCTCGGAAGAACGGCCTCATCACTGTTCTGGATGTCTCGATATGTTGAGCGCGCTGAAAACATGTCACGGTTGTTGGAAGTGGGTTACCGCATTTCTTTGATGCCCGGTGCGGTGGAGGGCCACCGCGACGAATGGCAATCCACCTTGGCAAGTGCCGCATGCTTGCAGAGCTATAAAGCAAAACACAAAGAGGTTGATGGCCCAAACGTCATTCACTTTCTGCTCTTCGACGAAGACAATACCTCTAGCGTTAAGTTTTGCCTCAGGGCCGCGCGCAACAATGGTCGCGCCGTTCGCACGGCTCTCACGCGTGACGTGTGGGAGAGCTTGAATTCCACCTGGAATGAGCTGGCACAAATTGATCCTACCACCATCACACCAGACCGTCTGCCCAGTTTCTTGGATTGGGTAAAACAAAAGGCCATGGCATTTCGCGGCGCGTTGCTGGGCACAATGTTGCGCAATGATCCTTATTATTTCAGCCAGCTTGGCAACTTCATCGAACGTGCAGACAACACCGCACGTATTCTGGACGTGAAATATTTTATTCTTTTGCCGCAACCCAGTGATGTGGGCAGTGAATTGGACGCGCAACAATGGGCGCAAGTTCTGCGTTCAGTTTCAGCACACCGTGCTTATCGATGGTTCTATAAAGATAGTCGCTATAAGCCCTGGCTGGTGTCAGAGTTTCTCATCTTGAAAGAAGAAATGCCGCGCTCGCTGTTGTTTACCTATAATTGGATTAATCTTGCGCTCAATGATCTAGGCGCCCTTTACGGCCAACGCTATGAATGTCACACTCTGGCGCAGACCACGCATGAGCAGCTGAAAAGTGGAAATATGGAACACATTTTCCAAGGCGGGCTACATGAATTCTTACAATGGTTCATGTGGAAAAATAACGCCCTGTCGGAATCGATTTCCAAGACCTATAACTTTCCATTATGACCATGCGCCTCCACGTTCGCCATGCTACACATTTTGAATATGACACGGCAGTGGATTATGCCGTGCAACGGTTTTTGCTTTCACCATTGAATTTTGCGTCGCAACGCGTTGTGAACTGGAAAATAACGGCACCGGGCATGGAAAAGTCGTTGGTTTACAGCGACGGTTTTGGAAATAAAGTGCATGTTGCAAGTTTGGCCAATCATAGCGGGCCGATGAACGTCATCGCAGAGGGAGTGGTTGAGTGCGACGATGCGCAGGGCATGGTAAAAGGTCTGTCCGAAATTACGCCTCAGGCGGTTTATTTGCGCCAGTCGGCTTTTACCGCGCCCAGCGAGGCGATGCTGCGCTTGGTTGTTCCTCTCTCTGGGGCTGGCGACACACTCACATTCCTTCATGATTTAATGCAGCAAATCCACCAAAATGTTGAATATCAAACGGGCACAACAGACGCCAAAACAACGGCGGGGCAGGCTTTTGCTGCCGGCAGCGGTGTTTGCCAGGACCATACCCATATTTTTATCGGTATCACTCGCGCAATGAAATTTCCCTCGCGCTATGTCACGGGCTATTTGGTAACGGGCACCGGGGCTTCTTCCACTGCGGCACACGCATGGGCCGAAGTGTCAGTTCCAGATCTCGGCTGGGTGGGTTTTGATGTTGCCAATTGCCTTTGCCCCACAGATCAATATGTTCGCATTGCAGCGGGCATTGATGCCGCCAGCATAACGCCCATCCGAGGCTCGCGCCGCGGAGGGGTGGTTGAAACCATGACAGTTGAAGTTAAGGTTGAAATCGCTCAACAGTAATCAGAGTGATTCTGGGGAATTGGAAATGACCTATTGCGTGGGAATGTTGCTTGATGAAGGGCTGGTGATGGCCGCCGACACGCGCACCAACGCCGGCATGGATAGCGTTGGAAAATTCAAAAAACTGCACTGCTGGTCAAATCCGGGTAGAGGCGTTTTCACTTTGCTAACGGCGGGCAATTTGGCTGCCACTCAGGCCGTGGTCAGCCTGATCAGCGAACACGCAAGCCCCACCAAATTGAAAGACCAAGATAATATATTCGCCGCTAAAACCATGTTTCAGGCCGCCCGCATCTTAGGCCGCGCCATTCGCGCCGTCCGCAAGATTGAAGATGAACAACTGGGTGCCAGGGCAGATGCCTTTTCTGCGAGTTTTATTTTTGGTGGGCAGATAGGCAAAGAAATTCCGCGCTTGTTCCAAATTTATACGGAAGGTAACTTTATTGAAGCAACGTCAGACACCCCGTTTTTCCAAATCGGCGAACATAAATACGGCAAACCAATTTTAGACCGTGTTGCGCGCAATGACATGAAACTGGGTGATGCGGCCAAGATGGTACTGCTGTCTTTCGATTCTACACTCCGTTCAAACCTCAGCGTTGGCTTGCCAATTGACATGCTGACCTACGAAACCGGCGCGCTGAAGTTTGAACACACCAAACGCATTGGGCCCGATGACCCGTATTTCAAAATGCTGTCTATGGAGTGGTCAAAAGCCTTGCGCAATGCCTTTGCCCAGATTGAGGCTTTTGATATCTAGATCGAACCTTGGTACCAGCAAAAACTCAAATCTGAACGTTTGGAATTTTTGTTTCAATCGCCCAGTTGCGTTTTCATGCGGTATCCGGCTGAATAACTCAGCTTCGCAAAGGTAATGGGCAAATTCCCAAGCCGCGTGGACCGCTCAGCTACAAAAATGGGAGTACCTGGGTTGAGCGACAGAAATTGCCCAATCTCTGGGCTGGCTGCTTCTGCAAAAAAATGAAATTCTGCGGTGCTGAACGGAACCATGTTAACCAACCATTCGTTCGGGCTTTCTCTCCGGAAATCTACCTGCTTGCTCGCAGGCACGGCTGAGAGGTTAATCCAGCGATCTTCAAACACAAATGCCGCTGAATTGGCAAAATGTAAACAGCGCAAATGTATAAGTTTTCCCCTTCCTGGAAACTTATGCCACGCCAGTAGCCATGGCGGAGGGCTAACGATCGCACGGTCA
>JANYHB010000042.1 GCA_025359265.1 Hyphomicrobiales bacterium
GAGAGGTTAATCCAGCGATCTTCAAACACAAATGCCGCTGAATTGGCAAAATGTAAACAGCGCAAATGTATAAGTTTTCCCCTTCCTGGAAACTTATGCCACGCCAGTAGCCATGGCGGAGGGCTAACGATCGCACGGTCAATCAGCGCATAACGATAGATGGCCCCTGTTGCTTCGATCTCTTTTCGAATCAAAGGAATGTCTAATCGCGCCCGGCGCACCGGCGCATACACCACGCGTGTGCCAGCTTTTCTTTTACGTTCGACCAAACCTTCGTCTGCCAACTCGCGCATCGCGCGGCTCACCGTGGAACGCGAACAACCAAATTCTTTGACCAATTCAATTTCACGCGGAACAAGAAAGCCGGAGGGCCACAATCCCTTTTGTATCCGCGCAATAATTTCGTGTTTGACCTGCCTGAAACTTGTGTGCACTAACTTTTCCATGGTGCCCACATGAAAATCCTTCGGCGTTCGGAATTCAATTCTGTTCCCTGGAAAAATGGGGGCGGCATCACGCACGAAATCGCCAAGAAAGAGCGTCGGGGAAAAATTCTTTGGCGCCTCAGCATCGCAGAAGTTGGGCAGGATGCGCCGTTCTCCCTGTTTGAGGGGCTGCACCGCTCCCTCACCGTTATCGCCGGGAACGGCATGGACTTGCGCGACGCATTTGGAAATTTGGCCCACTCAGCGGCGCCCATGCAACCCATCGCATTCTCCGGTAACGAGGTGCTTGCTGCCGTTTTGCGCAACGGGCCCTGTGCAGATTTTAATCTGATCTTCGATCCGCAATTTTTTGAAGGGCGAGTTGATATTCTGTTTGGGCAAAATGCTAAAACCAACTTAGCTTCACCAAACAACAGCATTGGACTGTTATGTCTTGGCGAGAGCATGGCGTGCAACGGGCGGCGCCTTGAACGCCACGATTTAGTCTTTTTGGGCGAGGCAGACGGAATTGTAGAACTCTCATCGCCGTCCGAAATCTTGCGCGTCACGCTGAAACAGCTGTAATCCATCTCAAAACTTGGCCGAGAGTTTTGCCATCACACTGCGGTAGCGTTTCGAAATAAAATCGCGTTGGATATGTTGGCCTTGCTTTATGCAGTGGCGGCCCGCCGACCACAGATCTGTGATAGCGTTTTTATCTCCAGCAAATACAAATCCGTCGATCACCTGCTCAGGCCGAAGCGCGCAAAGCTGGTCACACTTGGTATCAAGCGCCATGAGATCGGCCCATGATCCAACTGAAATTTCTCCACTCTGGCGGCCGAGGGCTTTTGCACTGCCGAATAACGCCTTTTTATAAATCTGCAACCCTGTCGATCCTTCCGCCACGGCCAAAACATTGCGTGCCCGTTTTTTGAGACGCTGCCCATATTCAAGCAATCGAAGTTCACCGCTGGCAGATATGGCAACATTGGAATCTGTGCCAATTCCAAATGTTCCATTTGCAGACAAAAATTCAACGGCACCGAAAATCCCATCGCCCAAATTGGCCTCTGTGTTCGGGCAAAGCCCGACTACAGCGCCAGAACCCGCAAGCAAATTCATTTCCGCTTCGGTCAGGTGAGTGGCATGCACAAGACACCAATGATCGTCAACGGGCAGCATATTCATAAGCCACTCCACGGGCCGCGCCTTCAACCAATCCAAAATCTCATTCACTTCATGCTGCTGTTCGGCGATATGCATATGAAACGGCACGTCGAGAAATGCGCTGGCAGCCTGCACCAGAATTTGTGGTGAAACAGCACGAAGCGAATGTGGCGCAACCCCGATCTTACAATCAGCGGAATTATCATGCAGAAGAGTTGCCCGCACAAATTCAGTTAGGGCAATAAATTCATCGAGTGTTTTCCCAAATCGCAACTGCCCACCGGTCAGAGGCTTTTCACCCGCACCACCAAAGCAATAGAGCACCGGCAAATGCGTGAGGCCAATGCCCGTTTGTGCTGCTGCGGCGAGAATGCGGTTCGACATTTCAGCCGGGTTCACATAAGCTTGGCCCCATTGATCATTGTGCAGATAATGAAACTCTGCAACGGCTGCAAAACCCGCTTCTTGCATTTCCATAAACGCTTGTGCAGCCATCGCTTCAACATCATCCGGCGACAAATGGTTCACAAATCGATACATTACTTCGCGCCATGTCCAAAAACTGTCTGGATGTGGACCGCGCCCTTCGGTCATTCCGGCCATGCCACGTTGGAATGTATGCGAATGCAAGTTCGAAAGCGCCGGCAGCAACATATCAGTCTGCACATGGGCGCCGGAAGCCGTGGTTGCCTTTTCAATATGCGAAATACGACCATCAACCACGTCCACACGAACATCACTGTGAAAAACATCCTGAATCAGGCAGTGACGCGCAAAAATCGAGGTTCGCGGACAATTTATATGTGTAGACATAACTGTCATATTACCATACATAATAATAACACAAAAGGATTTAGCGATGCAAAAATCCGCAACCGAATTTATTGTCTTTCACAATGCCAGGATAGCAACTTTGGCACCGGGGATGCGGCCCTACGGTCTTATTGAACAGGCCGCAATTGTGCTGCGTGGAAAATTGATCGAATGGGTTGGTGAACAAATCGCCTTGCCCGAGCATTATAAAACATCACCCACCACAGATATGCAGGGCCGCTTAATCACGCCTGCCCTCATTGATTGTCATAGCCACATCATATTCGGCGGCAATCGCGCGCAAGAGTTTGAATTGCGTTTACACGGAGCAAGCTACGAAGAAATTGCCCGCGCGGGCGGCGGCATTGTCTCCACGGTAAAAGCCACTCGAACAGCGACATTGGATGAGCTTGTGGCCAGCGCTTTGCCCCGTGTTGATAGATTGATTTCGGAAGGCATCACAACCCTGGAAATTAAATCTGGCTACGGCCTCGATTGCGAAACAGAACTGCGGATGTTGCGGGCGGCCCGAAGAATTGGGGAACTGCGTCCCCTCACCGTAGTCACCAGTTTCCTTGGCGCACACGCGATTCCACCAGAATGCAACGGGGAACCAGATCGCTATATCGATGAAATTTGCATTCCAACCCTCGAACTGGCCCACCGTGAAAAGCTTATCGATTCCGTTGACGGTTTTTGTGAGGGTATCGCATTTTCTCCGGCCCAAATTGAACGTGTATTCACCACAGCAAAATCATTTGGCTTGCCCATAAAATTGCATGCTGAGCAGCTTTCCAACCTCGGCGGGGCCATTCTCGCCGCACAATTTGGCGCCTTGTCTTGCGACCATCTTGAGTATCTTGATCAACGCGGAATAGACGCGATGAAAACTGCCGGTTCTGTTGCCGTGGTTTTACCCGGGGCATTTTATACCCTGCGCGAAAAGCAGTTGCCACCTGTCGCACAGCTGCGGGCGGCTGGCGTGCCCATGGCTGTGGCCACAGATTGCAATCCAGGTTCCTCACCCATGACATCGTTGTTGCTGGCCATGAACATGGCCTGCACTCTGTTCCGGCTGACGCCAGAGGAAGCCCTCGCTGGCGCCACGCGCCATGCGGCAAAGGCCCTTGGCCAGAAAGACCGTGGCATTTTAGCACCGGGTCTGCGTGCCGACTTGGCCATATGGAATGTGGAACACCCCGCCGAGCTGGCCTACCGCATCGGGTTTAATCCACTCCACAAACGGGTTTTTGAGGGCGCAATATGAACCCAATGAGTGTTACGCCAGGCGAAGTTTCTTTGGCGATGTTGAACGAAATTTTTTGGAACGATAGATCCGTTGCACTAAATGCCGCAGCGCGCGGCCCCGTGGAAGCCGCAGCCCGAACAGTGCGGGCCGCTGCGCAAGGCAGTGATGCGGTCTATGGTGTGAATACCGGTTTTGGCAAGTTGGCCAGCATCAAAATCGCCCCCGAAGACACGGCTGCACTACAACGCAACCTCATCCTCTCCCATTGTTCCGGCATGGGCCCACCCATACCGCAGAACATTGCGCGGCTGATGATGGTTCTGAAACTTCTGTCGCTGGGTCGCGGTGCGTCTGGCGTCCGCTGGGACATCATCACACTTTTGCAAGATATGCTGTTGAAAGGCATCACACCGGTTATTCCGGCGCAAGGATCGGTTGGCGCATCTGGCGATCTGGCCCCTTTGGCGCATATGACAGCAGTGATGATTGGCGAAGGTGATGCCATTTATCAGTGCCAAATGATGCGCGGCGCAGATGCGCTGAGTGCTGCTGGAATTAAACCCATTCAACTGACCGCTAAAGAAGGGTTAGCCCTTATTAACGGCACGCAATTTTCAACGGCTTTTGCACTCGCAGGCCTTTTCCAAACGTGGCGCGCAGCACAAGCCGCACTCGTCACATCCTGCCTATCAACGGATGCGATCATGGGATCAACCGCCCCACTTGAGCCAGAGATTCATGCTTTGCGCGGCCACAAAGGGCAGATTGATGCCGCCGCCGCGATGCGCACGCTGCTCGCTGGTTCGGCCATTCGCGAAAGCCACCGTGTGAGTGATACGCGCGTGCAAGACCCCTATTGCATTCGTTGCCAGCCACAAGTTGTGGGCGCTGCGATGGATTTGCTGCGCCATGCCGGTGCAACTTTGCAAATGGAAGCCAATGCCGTAACCGATAACCCCATCGTGATTGTTAAACGCAACATGATCGTATCAGGCGGAAACTTTCACGCCGAACCTGTGGCCTTCGCTGCCGATATCATCGCGCTGGCAATTGCCGAAATCGGGGCAATCGCCCAGCGCCGTGTGGCGCTGATGGTCGATCCCGTTTTATCCTTTGATCTTCCAGCCTTCCTCACACCAAAGCCAGGCCTCAATTCCGGATTCATGATTGCGGAAGTCACCAGCGCCGCACTGATGAGTGAGAATAAACACTTGGCCAACCCCTGCTCAACCGATTCCACGCCAACTTCAGCAAACCAGGAAGACCATGTTTCGATGGCCGCCCATGGCGCGCGACGCTTGCACCAGATGACTGCCAACCTCAATCGCATTTTAGGAATTGAACTCCTCTGCGCAGCACAGGGTATCGAATTCAGGCGTCCCTTGCTCACCAGCCCTGCCTTGGAATCCGTAATGACAAAAGTCCGCCAGCATGTTCCAATGTTGCAAGATGATCGTTTTCTTGCACCGGATTTAGCGACGGCTGAAATTCTCATCGCCACGGATGTTATCGCTGAAGCAACCGCCGTAACGCTGCCGCAGTTAGAGCAACAATCATGAATGCATTTGAGTTGCTTGTGGGTGATGGCCCTATCATTTTGGCCCAGCCACACGGCGGAACTTATGTGCCAAGTGAAATCATGGCAAAGTTAAACGACACGGGCCAAGCGCTTGCTGATACGGATTGGCACATCGCGCGGCTTTATGATGGACTGTGTACCAATGCGACAATCATTAAAGCCAATTTCCACCGTTACGTGATCGACGCCAATCGTGATCCAGCCGACGTGTCACTTTACCCTGGACAGAACAGCACCTCACTTTGCCCGTTGACGGATTTTAACGGCTCGCCCATTTACAAATCAGGCATGGAACCCGGCGCCGACGAAATCGCAAATCGCCAACGAACCTGGCACGCGCCCTATCATCATGCGCTTCAAAGCCAAATTGAGCGCGTGAAGTCAATACATGGCAACGCCATCGTCTATGATTGCCATTCCATTCGTTTGCGGATTCCATTTCTTTTTGAAGGGGTTCTGCCAGATCTTAATATCGGCACGGATAATGGCCGCACCTGTTCGCCCGGGCTGCAATCGCTTGTCCAAAAGCTTGCCACCTCTTCGCCCTACAGCACAGTGCTCAATGGCCGGTTTCGTGGTGGCTGGACAACGCGCCACTATGGGCAACAGCAAAACGGCGTGCAGGCAATGCAAATGGAAATCACCCAGCAGGCCTATCTCGAACACGAACGCGCACCTTGGAATTATTCTGAAAAAAAGTCCGCCAGTCTTCGTCCATTGCTCAAACAAATTCTGGAAGCCCTCGCAGATCACGGTCGCGAAATGAAGAAAGCAGTGAAATGATGAATAATCCCCGTCACAATATGCGCGATGTTTATCCTGCAACTGGAAATCAAATCACCGCCAAGTCTTGGCTTACCGAAGCGCCCATGCGCATGCTCATGAACAATCTGCATCCTGATGTGGCAGAAAATCCCCATGAGTTAGTGGTCTATGGCGGCATCGGCCGTGCCGCCCGCACCTGGGCCGATTTTGATTCAATCGTGGCAACTTTAAAAACCCTTGAGGAAGATGAAACACTTCTCGTGCAATCAGGCAAACCCGTCGGCGTTTTCAAAACCCACAAAGACGCGCCACGTGTGTTGATTGCCAACTCCAATCTCGTACCCAAATGGGCCACGTGGGATCATTTTAACGAACTCGATAAAAAAGGCCTCGCGATGTATGGCCAGATGACGGCTGGTTCATGGATCTACATCGGCACCCAAGGCATCGTGCAAGGCACTTATGAAACTTTCGTTGAAGCAGGTCGCCAACATTATGCGGGCAGCCTCAAGGGCAAATGGATTTTGACTGGCGGCCTCGGCGGCATGGGCGGGGCACAACCGCTCGCAGCTGTAATGGCCGGGGCTTGCTGCCTTGCTGTTGAATGTGATGAAACGCGCATCGATGCGCGGTTGCGCACAAGATACCTTGATCAAAAGGCCACGTCGTTAGACGAAGCATTGTCGATGATTGAAAACTGGACGAAAGCGGGTGAAGCCAAATCAGTGGGCCTGCTGGGTAACGCCGCTGACATTTTTCCGGAGATTCTGCGTCGTGGCATCAAGCCCGATATGGTAACAGACCAAACCTCTGCGCATGATCCCCTGAATGGCTATTTGCCGAAAGGTTGGACGCTGGCGCAGTGGCGGGCCGCCCGCGAAAGTGATCCCAAATCCGTTGTGCGCGCCGCGCGTCAATCGATGAAAGAACATGTGGCCGCCATGGTGGGCTTTTGGAATGCCGGCGTGCCGACGCTGGATTATGGCAACAACATTCGCCAAGTAGCAAAAGATGAGGGGCTCACCGATGCCTTCGCTTTCCCGGGCTTTGTGCCGGCTTATATCAGGCCGCTGTTTTGTCGCGGCATAGGCCCATTTCGCTGGTGCGCCCTTTCGGGTGATCCGCAAGACATCTACAAAACCGATGCCAAGGTGAAGCAACTGCTGCCCGATAATGAACATCTGCACAACTGGCTCGACATGGCGCGCGAACGTATCGCTTTCCAAGGCCTGCCCGCACGCATTTGCTGGGTCGGCTTGGGCGACAGGCACAAACTTGGCCTCGCCTTCAACGAAATGGTGCGCAATGACGAACTCAGCGCCCCAATCGTCATCGGGCGCGATCACTTGGACTCAGGCTCTGTGGCTTCGCCTAACCGTGAAACTGAAGCGATGAAAGATGGATCAGATGCCGTGTCTGATTGGCCCTTGCTCAACGCTTTGCTCAATACAGCATCTGGTGCCACGTGGGTATCGCTGCATCACGGCGGCGGCGT
>JANYHB010000050.1 GCA_025359265.1 Hyphomicrobiales bacterium
TTGCTGCGGTCGGTGATCGGCCCCTGCGACTTCCACACAAGAGCGTCCTGCGCCAGCACATAGTCGAGGATCAGCTCGCCCTTTTCATCGCGCTCGGGCGGCTCGTACCACGGCACGCCCTCCTGTTTTGGCGCCTCGACGCCGGGCGGCGCGGCATAGACCTGATAACAGATGTGATAGGTGTGCGTGTCATCCATGGGCACGCGTATCTGATATTCGCTGCGCGGCCCGCCGGCCTTGCCGGTCTGCGTCATGAACGGAAAAATCACCGTCGAATGGCGGCGCGTCAGGTCCGCCTCCGCGCCCAGCTCTTTGGAAAAGACGATGCCTTTTTCAAAGCCGTGCGGCGTCGGATTGGCAAAAAGCTCCTTGATGCCGTTGCCCCATTTGGTGCGCCCGTGCAGCGTGTGATCGAGACTGGCGGCGCGCTCCGCGTAGTTCCCCTGCCGCTCCAAAACGTATTTGAACAAATGCCCGTGCGCCCAAACGCTGTGCGTGGGATCGCCGGTGTTTTCCTGGCATTGCAGCCAGTTGCAATCGATCACGTTGATAGCGATCTGGCGCACGCAATCGGGCCAGACATAAAGGTCCCATTGCGGCAGCGCGGGCGCCGGCAGCGGCCCCATCCACGCGAAAATGAGCCCGCCCATTTCGCGAACCGGATAAGCCTTCAATTGAAACTTGAATTCCCCTTTCGCCGATTCCATCGGGCGTTCCAGGCAGGCTCCGGTCTCGCCGTAGAGCCAGCCGTGGTAGGGGCAGCGCAGGCCGCGCTCATCGGGAATGCCATGGCGCAATTCAACCAGCCGGTGAAGGCAGCGGTCGCCGATCAGGCCAAGCCCGCCGCTGGTGTTGCGATACAGCACGAGGTCTTCGCCGAGCACGCGGATTTTGCGGACGGGGTTTTCGTCGAGCTGCGCGGCGGGCGCGACGGGAATCCAATACCGCCGCATTAGTTCGCCGCAGGGCGTGCCCGGCCCCACCCGCGTCAAACGCTCATTGGCGGCGGCGCTTAGCATTGGCGGTCTCCCCGGCTTTTCCCGCGATTTGTGGTAGCGGAGGAGGGACTCGAACCCCCGACCCCAGGATTATGATTCCCGTGCTCTAACCAACTGAGCTACCTCGCCGAATGTTCGGCGGTATAGGGAGGTGGGCAGGCCAAAGTCAAGCGGCGGCTGCGCTGTCACTTTCTTCGTCTTCTTTGTCGGCCACAACGAAGGTACGCCACAAGGAAATCCACGCGAAATAAAGCGAAGAAAGACCAAAAAGCGCAAGCTCCAGCTTATACACCCAATCGGCATAGTTCGGAGCGCGGCTTGAGATGATCAGGCTCAGCGTCAGCGCGGCCCACAAAACGGTCATCGGGATGGTGATGTTGCGCCAATGGGTGACACGCAAAGGATGCACGAATTTAACCGGTACGAAGGTGAGAATGCTTAAAGCTATAACCGTGATTAGATTAACCAGCCAGCCCGTGTTGAATAAATAGAAATAGAGAACCACCACATTCCAGATTGCGGGAAAGCCAACGAAATAATAATCAAAGCTCTTCATGTTCACATTGGCGAAAGTGTAACAGGAAACCGCCATAATGAGCGCGCCGCAAATCAAGCTCCAGGTTTGCGTGGGTAAAAGTGCCGGAACCGGCACCATGTTAAACCAATAGACCATCAATGCAGGCACGGCCACATAGGTGAAAAAGTCGATCACCAGATCAAGCGATGAGCCATCAAAATTTGGCGTGTATTCTTTAACGCGGGCCCGTCTGGCCAAAGTACCATCAATTCCGTCGACAAAGAGTGCCAGGCCCAGCCACATGAAAGCTGCCACCGCGTCGTTCTTTAATACAGCCACCAGCGCGAGAAAACCCAATACAATTCCGCTGGTGGTAAAAGCGTGAACCGACCAGGCCATGCCCTTTTTAATTTCATGCTCGATATTTGGCTTCAAGTGCAACTTGGCCATTCAGGTCTCCAGCCTTGCACTATAGGAAGTCATGCCGAAAGCGCAACCGATGCGCTGCGGGCGAAAGTGACGCGTGGCCTTTTGAGCGCGATAAAGCCCCCGCCCAAAACGCGTTGGCCACTGCCCTGCCCGGCATAGAACACGGCAGCTTGCCCTGGCGATACGCCGAACTCGCCTTCTTCAATCATCAGGACCGCACCCTTACCCTGCGCATAGAGGGTGCCAGGAACAGGTGCGCGCGTGGAACGGATTCGCGCATAGATAGCTTGCGGCTCATCTGACAGGGGCACATCGCCCAGCCAATTTAAATCGCTGATGGCGATTTCGCTTTGCTTCAATGCCTCACGTGGGCCGACGATTACGCGGGCGTTCGCTGCATCCAGTTCCACCACAAAAAGCGGCGCACCGCCACCAATTCCAAGGCCTTTGCGCTGGCCGATGGTGAAATGAATGATGCCATCATGGTGGCCCAACACGTGGCCCCGCATATCTACAATCTCGCCAGCCTTGGCTGCATCAGGGCGCATTTTCAAAATCACATCCGCATAGTTGCCATCCGGCACGAAGCAAATGTCTTGACTGTCTGGTTTGTCAGCCACCATCAAACCCAACGCAGTGGCCACTGCGCGGGCCTCAGGCTTGGTAAGCAGGCCCAATGGAAAGCGCAGATAGTCCAACTGCTCTTGCGTGGTGGCGAAGAGGAAATAACTTTGATCACGCGCCGCATCCGCAGGCGTGAACATGTCGCGGTGGCCTGAGGAATCGCCGCGCAAACGGCTTTCAACATAATGCCCCGTGACTAATGCAGACGCATCCAGATCATGTGCCAGCGCCAATAGATCAGCGAACTTCACCGTTTGATTGCACCGCACGCAAGGGATTGGTGTTGCACCTTGCACATAGGCTTCGACAAATTCGTCGATCACACTTTCTTTGAAGCGCGATTCAAAATCCAACACGTAATGCGGAATATCCAAAGCCGCTGCCACGCGCCGCGCATCGTGAATATCTTGGCCAGCACAACAAGCACCTTTGCGCCGGATTGCTTCGCCATGATCATAGAGTTGCAGCGTGATGCCCACCACATCATAGCCGGCAATTTTCAACAGCGCCGCAACGACAGAGGAATCCACCCCACCCGACATGGCACAGACAACACGGTGCGAGGCAGGAGCACCAGGCAGTGCCATGGCGCGGTGCACTTGCTCGGTGATGTGGGCGGGAACTTTCATGGGTGTCTTACACTCTTTTTCGATATTTGTTGCAAGCATGAGGCCATTACGCCCTCTTTGTGCCGAATTGAGGCACATCGCGCCCAACAATTTGCAATTTGTTTATATCCATTTAGGTCATTCTTAATGCTGGGCTGGCATGGTGGCCTTGTGCGGTTGGTGGCCCAGTTGGCCTCAGTTCCGCAAGGTCAGTTTGTGAGTATGCGTATATGAATGGTCAGTTGCGTCCACGCGTCAATTACGTCATCGGGCCCGATGGCAGCCCCTTGACGATCGCCGATCTACCGCCACCCGGCCAACATCGCTGGGTGATCCGCCGCAAGGCGGAAGTGGTGGCGGCCGTCAGAGGCGGCTTGCTCTCTCTGGAAGACGCCTGCACACGCTATACTTTAACCGTTGAGGAATACCTCGGCTGGCAGCGTTCCATCGAAAAGCATGGCCTCGCAGGATTGCGGACCACAAGAATCCAGCAATACCGCGCCAATTGAGCGCCCAAAGTTTCAAGGTTTCAGGCCGGGCCCAAGGGTTCGGCCTTTTGCATTTGGGATCAGAGGCTTGTAAAATAAATTCCTAGAATAGCAAAATAACTATTGACGGTGTACGGTCGACCAGCTATGTCCGCCCATACTCCACCATTGGGTTCAGAATTCCACACCCGCCCGCCAACAAGTCTTGCAAGCTCACGAAGACGACGTTGCGGCGAGAGCGAATTTTTACCTTGGTTTTTTGAATGCCTTTGGCTTGACGGCAGAACTGTTGAACGCCACTACTCTATTCCACTCAATGGAACCTTCGTCATTTACAAAATTTGTCGAAAATTCTTTGACCAACGAGTTGCATTTTTTGTCGAACGCCCTGCGATATGTCACACCGTGATCAGAAGAATGCGCTCCAATAGCGGCTGCAATTCTCAAATAGAATTCTGGCTCATTCGTCAAAAGATACCAAAATTTTTCTCCGGCAACGCGGTCAACAACCTGAGCCTTTTTCGGCTGGGCTTTTCGTCCATACCCATAACCAATGTACGGCAAGAATTGCTTTCCAAGTTTTTTTAGCCTTGCTTGGAGCGCGTCAAATTCTGAACTTTGCCCTTTGCTGCTCTGCGAATTAAAGATGTTCTTCCCAGATTTCACTGAAATGGCTGCATAGGTAGTGGAATCGGTAATCGCTATGTCAATGCCTGCCGCATCGCCCACAGTGACAACACGAATTCCGCCAGAATGCCCGGTTGATTCACTTGCCGCCCATCGTGCCAAAGGCTCAAAAAACTCATTTCCGAAAATGGTTTCGTCGGAACTGGACACAAAAGCTACCAGCATCTGCCGCAATAGCTCAAGGCCATCTCCGATTCCCAACGCTCGGTAAAGATAAGGGTTCTTGCTGAGTAGCTTTGTCAGCTTTAGCTTTTCTAACGTAGCAAATCGTTTGGCATATAAAATACTCAACAGCCGCCCGATTTCACTTTCGAGCGCAACTTGGTCAATCATTGGCAATTCCGCCACTCAGCGCAGACTTCCGCATGTTACGATGAACCGATGTTCCTCGCGTCCGCTTTACAAATACTTCGGAATTTCCCGCAGCCACAGAAATCAGCATATGCCCAATGGCCTTCCCAAGTGGTACGGGAACGGCATTACCAATTTGCCGATAGCAATCAGAAACCTTCCCTTGAAATTTCCAAGTGTCGGGGAACCCCTGAATGCGGGCATATTCAACAACGGAAAGTGGCCGTGTTTGCCTTGGGTGGCAGAGCATCGTCGCCTTTTGCACAGGGCTTGTTACAAGCGTAGGAGATGGCTCACGATAAGACAAACGGCGATAAAAGCCAACTTTGCCACCACCAGACTCATAGGCCCCACCCATTGCTTCTTTAACATGGTTTTGAGGCAATGATTTCCAATTCCCTCCCTCAGGCACCATGTCTAGGTACTTCATGACGCGCTGGGAAAACTTTGCGTGTTCACCAATTTCAACAAAACCCTCAATTGCATCCGAAAGGGTTTGCCAACGCATTGCCGGATTCTGATGTAAATGAAAATGCGTGGGGGCAGGAAGGAAGATCGCCTCATCGTCTCGACTGCCAACGATGACCAGCCTTTCCCTGAATTGCGGCGTACCATAATGAACTGCGTCTACAACACCCTGCACAGTGTGATAACCGATACGCTTAAATTCACTAAGGATCGTTTCGAGCACGGGGGCCGAATTCTGATCTTCAATATTTGTGGGCATCGAAGCTAGACCCTTAACATTCTCCATCACAAAAAAGCGTGGGCGTATCGTTTCGACAACTTGAACAAATTGCTGATAAAGCATCCCGCGCCCATCACTTGTGCCCATGCGCTTGCCTGCGGTGGAAAATGATTGGCACGGCGGCCCGCCAACAACGGCAAACACATCCCGCTTCCGAAGCGTCGCAGGCTGAAGCAAAAAATCGCAACTTGAATCGAGAGCCAGCAGATCTCGAATGTCACCTTCAATGGCCAAGTGGCCATTGGATCGAATTGTTTCTACACACCATTTATCAAAGTCTTGCGAGACAGCAACGTGCAGGCCAGCTTCGATCAGCCCCAAATCCAACCCCATCGCGCCGGAAAACAGCGAAACAACTGGAAAAGCAGGAATACGTGAAAGACTGACCACATTAGAAAAAGAATTCACCTTTGGCCCCTTCTGATTGTTTGTCTCTGCTGCCGGAATCGCGGCGAACTACGAATAAAATTCTTATGGAACATTTCGTGAATATTGCAAGAGGGTTCTGCAATCGCAACCCTCTCCCCTTCCCTCCCCGCATTTCCCCCGCCATAATCGCGGGCATCATGACCACGCCCCTCGCCCCTGCCCCCAACATCCACGACATCACCGCCGACCCTCGTAATGCTTCCATTCTCATCTCGGTAAATGGCGAACTTTTCTCGCGCGACAAAGCTGTAGTTTCGGTTTTTGATTCCGGTTTCATTCTGGGCGATGGCGTGTGGGAGGGACTGCGCCTGGTGAATGGCGGCGTGCCGTTTTTGCGCTCGCATATTGAGCGGCTTTATGAAGGCGCCAAGGCGATCTTCATGGATGTGGGGCTTTCGCCCAGCGAACTGGTGCAGCGCCTGTTTGCCTGCGTTGACGCCAACAAAATGCGTGACGGCGCCCATATTCGTTTGATGGTGACGCGAGGTGTGAAATCCACTCCCTATCAAGACCCGCGCGTGACGATTGGCAAAGCCACCATTGTGATCATCCCTGAATATAAAATGCCGATGCCCGATGTGTTGGAGCGCGGCCTTTCGCTGCACACGGTAAATGTGCGGCGCGGGGCCCCTGATGTACAAGACCAGAAGCTTAATTCACATTCCAAGCTAAACTGCATAACCGCTTGTATTCAGGCCGCAAATGCTGGGGCAGATGAAGCCCTGATGTTGGATCCGCTGGGCTTTGTGGCCACTTGCAATTCCACGCACTTCTTCATCGTGCGGCGAGGCGAGTTGTGGACGAGCACCGGGCAATATTGCATTCCCGGTATCACCCGTGCGGCGCTTTTGCAGGTGGCGAAATCTCTGGGCATTCCGGCCTATGAAAAGCAATTTTCGCTGTATGATGTTTATGGTGCGGATGAGGCTTTTGTGACTGGAACGTTTGCCGGTGTCACGCCCGTGCGCGTGATTGATGGGCGGGCGGTGCGCAATCCTCTGTCGATGGAGGATTGGAATGGTGCCGGGCCGATTACACAGGCGTTGTCGCAAGGTTATAAAGCCTTGGCTGCGCAGGAAGCGGCGCGTTGCCTATGAGTTCGATTGCCATGTGGTCTGGCCCGCGCAACATTTCCACGGCCATGATGTATGCTTTTTGCAACCGCGCTGATTGTGCAGGTTGGGATGAACCGTTTTATGGGGCTTATCTGAAAGCCACCGGTTTGCAGCACCCGATGTTTACCGAAATCATGGCCGCCAATGAATGTGAGTTTGGCACCGTGGCTGAGGCTTGTTTGCGGCCGTCGGCCAAACCGGTGTTCTATCAGAAGCATATGACGCATCACATGCTGCCCGCCATTGATCGCTCATTCATCCGCACATTGACGAATGCCTTTCTGATCAGGTCGCCAGAAAAAGTGCTCGCCTCCTATGCCAAGAAACATGATCAAGTGTCACTCCACGCGATTGGCTTTGTGGAGCAAGCTGAAATCTTCGACGTGGTAGCGCAGCACTTGGGCCATGCCCCGCCGGTGGTGGACGCCGACGTGCATCTGGCCAACCCACGTCTGAGTTTGAAGAAGTTGTGTGCGTCACTTGCCATTTCGTTTGATGAGGCCATGCTGCAGTGGCCCGCAGGCCCCAAATCGTGCGACGGCGTTTGGGCGCTGCATTGGTATAATGCCGCCTGGGCTTCAACAGGGTTTGAAAAATCGCCAAGCACCCCCATATCCCTGCCTTCACACTTGCAACGTATTGCAGATGAGGCAAGACCTTACTATGAGCGGCTGCTGAAACATTTATTATAGGCAAAATGGCAAAAAATAAAAATGCAACGCGCCGCGTCAATGTAGGAAGCCGCACCTTGTTGACGCGCGGGCTGAGCCCAAATTTTTGGAATGACCTCAACCACCGCGCCATGACAGCGCCTTGGCCGCTATTTTTCCTCGCCGCAGCTGTAATTTTTTTCGGCTTCAATCTGATCTTCGCCGGGCTCTATGCACTGGGCGATAGGCCCATCGCCAATACGCCGGACGGCGGTTTGATTTGGTTGATCTATTTTTCCATCGAAACGCTGGCGACGGTTGGTTATGGCGACATGCATCCGCAAAGCCATTGGGGCCATGCGGTGGCGACCGTGGAAATTTTCACCGGCCTGAGTTTTCTTGCGGTTTATACCGGATTGATCTTCGCGCGTTTCTCACGCCCCACGGCCCGCTTCTTATTCGCCAAGAATGCCGTGATAAGCCCTGAAAAAGGCAAGTCCATGCTGATGATCAGGCTTGCCAATGAGCGGCAGAACACCATCTCTGGCGCCACCGCGCGCTTGTGGTTGTTGCGCACCGAAAACGACAGTTTCGGGAAGGAAGCTCGCCGCTTTATTGAGCTGAAACTTGTCCGCACCGAAAATCCGGTTTTCGCTTTATCGTGGACCCTCTATCACGCGATTGACCAAGAAAGCCCGCTTCACGACCTCACGCACGAGAGCTTCTCAGACGTGGATGGATCTATAATTCTCACCGTGACGGGTGTTGACGATTCATCTGGCATGAACCTGCATGCCCGGCATACCTACTCTGCCTCGCAAATCAAATGGCAGCATCGCTTTGCTGATATTCTGGAACGCACCGCCGACGGCCAGGTGTTGATTGATTATAGCAAGCTGCATGATGTGCAGCCTGCCAAATCCAATTGATCGGAATTTCTAGCGCGCCAAAGCCGCCGCGGGCATCGCCGTGCCTGCAGCCATGATTGGTTTTGACATCGGCGTTTCTTTTTCCACCAACATCTCAACCTTGCGCAAATCCGCTTCGGCTTCTTTCAGGCGTTCAACCATGGCTTCATGTTGATCGCGCAATTCCGCCACTGTGGCCAAAATGTTATCACGCCGACCCCGCACCGATTTGGCAGCCATCGAATAATTCACGTTGTTGACGTCGGACACACCCGTGCGCTGTTCTTCAAATTTAACATGATTGTCGAGATCATCATGCTTGCGCATCAAATCCTGAATCATCAAATCCATGTCGGAAACTTGCCTGCGGCAATCTTCAACACGAAAGCGATTGAGCCGTAAAAGGCTTTCTCTGGAACGCATCTTTATTTCACTCCTACACACTGACTGACACGGCCCCGGCTGTCTTCCGTGGCCCGAATCTTCGGCTTGCAAATCATTTGCCAAAGACTCTATTCACGATTCACCGAATCAACTAGCTATGCAGAGTCGGTCATCTATTGAGTATGATAAACAGACAGGTTTAAGAGCGGGTAAATCTCGCAAACCTTTGTGAGGGCGTTTTAGTGCCTGCCGTTATTGCTTCTGCCGGCTTCAAGATGTTGTGGTTTTGCAAAATTGGGCCACCACCTATTGTGGCTGTAGAGCGAGGAATCGAGAGTTTCGGCTTAGGTTTTGTTAACCTTTCTAAGCCTATCTTAATGAACAGAGTTAAAGTTTTGTGTGCGGCAGTGCGGCCGCTGAAGACAAAGAGGATTCCACACGTGGAATCTCATGAACGAGGGGACGATAATGCGGGTTTTGTTGATCGAAGACGATAAAGCAACGGCACAATCAATCGAGCTGATGCTGAAATCAGAAGGGTTCAATGTTTACACCACTGACCTTGGCGAAGAAGGCGTAGACCTGGGCAAGCTCTACGATTACGACATCATCCTGCTCGACATCAATTTGCCAGACATGTCTGGCTATGAAGTTTTAAAATCGCTGCGCGTTTCCAAAGTGGGCACACCGATCCTGATCCTCTCTGGCCTTGCCGGCATTGAAGACAAAGTCAAAGGCTTGGGGTTTGGCGCCGACGATTATATGACCAAGCCATTCCACAAAGACGAATTGGTTGCGCGCATCCACGCCGTTGTGCGCCGCTCCAAGGGCCACGCTCAATCTGTCATCCACACCGGCGAATTGCTGGTGAACCTTGACACGAAGACTGTTGAAGTGGCAGGCCAACGTGTGCACCTGACGGGTAAAGAATATCAGATGCTGGAGCTTCTTTCGCTACGCAAAGGCACAACGCTGACGAAGGAAATGTTCCTCAACCACCTTTATGGCGGCATGGATGAACCCGAACTGAAAATCATCGACGTGTTTATTTGCAAGCTGCGCAAGAAGCTGGCCAACGCCGCTGAAGGCAAGAATTTCATCGAAACCGTTTGGGGCCGTGGCTATGTTCTGCGCGAAGGTGCCCCACCGATGGTCAGCCACGAAATGGAAATGGATCGAGTGGCTTAATCGCATGTGTGTGTCACAGATTTGACACGATGCGCTGCTACGAAGAAATTGTAATCGCCCGATAGAATTGCGGGACAAGGCAAGTCTACTGAGCCTTAAGGTTCGTGACTTGCCGAAAAAATCAAAGGCCCTTAGCAAAAAGCTCAGGGCCTTTTTGTTAGCACTTTGCCTCGGGCGCGTGCACAAGTTACGGCTCGCGAACTTAAAAGCGTATTCCCATTTTTGGAACGCTCCATCTAACGCAAATTGCACTGCTTTTGCGTCAACCAGGCGAGCCTTCCCCCGTTGCAAGCAGTTTTTTAAAACTGCCCAAAACATATTGATCCCAGCCTTTGACGCAGTTTTCATAACATTCAATCTGGGGCTGAAGACCAACGTGGGTGAACGCGATCTCGGTAAGCTTGTCTTTGCTGGAAACCTCCCAATGGACACTCGTGTTCTTCCATTCGGTTTTGTCGTCAAGCCAAGGCAGATAGCAATCCGTTACTTCCCATGTCACCTTGCGGTCTGGTTGATATTCAGCAACTTTGAAATTTACAAATGTCTCGCCAAAGCGAACTGTAAAAACGCCGCCAAGCTTTCGGGTATTGCCTTTGGTGTCTTTGGCCCACCAGTCCCCAACACTTCCGATTGCGTTGAAAGCTTTACCGGCCGAAGCGGGAGTTGTCAGATCGCGGTGATAACTGTTTTCTGTTTCCATATTGATTTCCTTTTCAAAAATTGAAGTCGTTGAGTTCCGGTTGCGTCGTAATTCACCATGTGTAAGGAAGGCCCAAACTCTTTCCATCGGGCCCGGTACCAAACGCTGGAACTGCAACGTTTGGAATTCTCTGGAAACGCCATAGGCGTCAATAATTTTGCCGTTTGCCACTACGCGCTCCTATTTTTGTTCTGCAACATAGCCCGTGAAAGCTTTGAGATGGCCGCTCCAACCGCTGTTGAGCATGGACGCAAATTTCTCAGTATCGGCACCGAAGCGTTCGAGATGGCGATGCTCAAGCCGGATTACCGTGCCACCGTCTTTCGCAGCAACGAAAGTGATTTCCAGATCGGTGACGAAATCCGGATCAAAAGCAAATTTGGAATTGATCTGCCAGTGGAGCAGTAGCCTTGCACCCGGCTCCCAAACCGCAACCGTGCCCCACCGAATTTCACTGCCATTGGCATCAATCTCGAACCATTTGCCGCCCTTATGCGGTTCCACCACCATATCGCGGTGTGGTGATTGCCCCATGGTTTGGCCAACGCCCCACCACTTGCCCATGTGTTTGGTGAAAAGTTCAAAGGCGCGCGCAGGCGGCGCCTTAACAGTTGTGCTGTGGACGATGGGTGCAATGCTCATTTTTCATTTTCCTTTTGGCTTTTGTTTTCGGCTTCAAATTCGGCGTCGGCAAAGTCTTTGAATGCTGTAAGGGCGCGGGCCCAATGGCCATCCAGCCACTCACGCATTGCGCCAATTCCTCTGGGATCAAGTCGATAGAGATGGCGTGTTCCTTTTGAAGTTTCGGTCACGAGTTGGGCCTCCTTCAAAACCCGCAAATGCTGTGAAACGGCTGGGCGGGTGATTGGCAAATTTGCCGCCAACTCACCTACGGCAGTTGGGCCAAGGGCCAATCTTTCGAAGATTTCACGGCGGGTTGGATCGCCCAGTGCGCTAAACGCTTTGATCGCTGCTGATGAGTAAGTCATGGCTAACGGTTAGTTTAAACTAACATATCCGTCAAGAGTTATTTTTGCTCCGGGCCAAAAGGTGCGCGAAGGGCGTTAACCATCTCTTAACTCCTGTGTCGTTCGTGTGGCCGATTAATGATATGTTAACCCTATGGTGTGGGTTTTGCGTTTGTGTGTTGCGTGGGTTTTGGGGGCTTTGGTATTGGCCTCCTCTTCAGCTTTGGCTGAGAGCAGTTCTGTGCAAATTATTCGCGGGCATTTTGAGCTGCCCACCAAGGGCGTGGCCAGCGCCAGCATCTACGCCAAATCCCTGCCCCCTGTCGGTTATGTGGATTTCTGCGGGCGTGGCGAAGCGGAGTGCCAATTTCATGGCGGTAAGGCAGAAACGCTTGCGGTGACCACCGAGAACTGGGATCAAATCGAACAAGTAAACCGTTTTGTGAATACTGTCATCCGCCCGGCCACGGATATGGAGCTTTACGGCAAAGCTGATTATTGGACGTACCCAACGAATGCGGGCGATTGCGAAGACTATGTGCTTTTGAAAAAGCGCTATTTGACCGAGCTTGGCTTTAGCCCCGATGAATTGCTGATCACCGTGGTTCTTGATGAACACAACGAAGGCCACGCCATCCTCACCATTGTGACGGCCCAAGGCGACTATATTCTCGACAACCGGCGCCGCGAAATTTTGCGTTGGGATGATACGGGCTATAAATTCTTGAAGCGCCAATCCCAAGCCACCGCCAACGAATGGGTGAGCTTGCAGAAACTGGCCCCACAAGTTTTGGTTTCAACGCGCGCGCAATAACACCCTGTGTCACTGCCGCCGCTCGTTCAAACCATTACAAGAAGATAAAATCTGTCGCCACTAAATCTGTCAAGTGCAAGCCCGTAAGCAATACCGTATCATGGACTGCCAGGGCACCGGCCACACCTTGCGCGGCATCAACCACCACAGGATCAGCACTGCCAATCACATTCAGCACCCCATCAACGTGGATCAGCACACCCTTGTCTGTTTGCTCCGCGTGAGCCAGGACATCGGCAAAATTATGCAAATTGGTAAACTCAAACCTGATGTGGTCTTGGCCGTGGGTAAAGTCTGTCACTGTGTCATGGCCAAAATCAGCGGTGAACACAAAGGTATCTTTGCCCAAGCCACCCGTTAAAGTGTCATCGCCGCCAAGGCCGTTCAGAATGTTATTGCCTTTGTCGCCAATGATCACATCATTGAAGTTTGACCCTTCGATGTTTTCAAAATTCGTGAACGTGTCATGCACTAACCCGCCATAGCTGGTTTGGCCTGTGCTCATATTAACGCTTACAGCGTGCTGCATGCTGCCATAGCTGAGCAGATCAGTGCCGGTTCCGCCGTCGGCTTTGCTGAAGCCCTCGCCCAGAATAACTTTGTCGTTGCCACCACCAGCCGAAACCGTGTCGTTGCCGTTGTTCGAATAGATAATATTGGCTTTGTCATCGCCGATCAACGTGTCGTTATATTTTGAACCGTGAATGCCTTCGATGTTCACATAACTGTCGCCGGTGGCAAAGCCGCCCGCGCCCAGGCCGGTGGCCAAGTTGACGGTAACGGCAGCGGTGGACGTGGCATAGCTCACCCAATCGGTATAAATCGTGCCCACGAAGTGTTCGACCACATCGGTGCCGATAAAATGTTTGCCTGTCGTTGCAGCAGCGGCGGCATCAGCGGCAGCCTTGTCAGCCGCAGCTTTATCGGCAGCAGCTTGAGCGTCTGCCGCAGCATGGGCATCAGCGGCGGCTTTATCGGCGGCGGCTTGAGCGTCTGCCGCAACTTTGTCTGCCGCAACTTTGTCGGCAGCAGCTTTGTCCGCAGCGGCCTTGTCTGCGGCAAGTTTGTCTGCAGCGGCTTGCTCTGCAGCGGCTTTATCGGCAGCAGCTTTATCTGCTGCGGCCTTGTCTGCGGCAGCTTTTTCGGCAGTAGCTTTGTCCGCAGCGGCTTGGTCTGCGGCGGCCTTATCAGCAGCAGCTTTGTCTGCAGCAGCTTTATCGGCGGTGGCCTTGTCTGCAGCGGCCTTGTCTGCAGCCGCTTTGTCCGCAGCGGCTTTGTCCGCAGCAGCCTTGTCTGCGGCGGCTTTTTCTGCAGCAGCTTTATCGGCAGCAGCTTTGTCTGCAGCAGCTTTGTCTGCAGCAGCTTTATCGGCAGCAGCTTTGTCTGCAGCAGCTTTGTCTGCAGCAGCTTTGTCTGCGGCGGCCTTATCGGCAGCGGCCTTATCAGCAGCAGCTTTGTCTGCGGCAGCTTTATCGGCGGCAGCTTTGTCGGCAGCAGCTTTATCTGCGGCGGCCTTATCGGCAGCAGCTTTGTCGGCAGCAGCTTTGTCGGCGGCGGCCTGGTCAGCGGCGGCTTTATCAGCAGCGGCCTTATCGGCAGCTTTGTCGGCAGCGGCTTTGTCTGCAGCAGCTTTATCTGCGGCGGCCTTATCGGCGGCAGCTTTGTCGGCGGCAGCTTTATCGGCAGCAGCTTTGTCGGCAGTGGCCTGGTCTGCAGCAGCCTTGTCAGCGGCAGCTTTATCGGCAGCGGCCTTATCGGCAGCAGCTTTGTCGGCAGCAGCTTTGTCGGCAGCAGCTTGATCGGCGGCAGCTTTGTCTGCGGCCGCTTTGTCCGCTGCTATTTGAGCGTCTGCCGCAACTTTATCCGCTGCAGCTTTGTCAGCGGCAGCTTTATCGGCGGCAGCTTTGTCGGCAGCAGCTTTATCTGCGGCGGCCTTATCGGCAGCAGCTTTGTCGGCAGCAGCTTTGTCGGCAGCAGCTTGATCGGCGGCAGCTTTGTCTGCGGCCGCTT
>JANYHB010000020.1 GCA_025359265.1 Hyphomicrobiales bacterium
GCACAATGGCGCAATGGTGTTGCCTGCAATGGCCGAGAATGCCGCACTGGCTCCAGCGCGGGGAGATGCCAATCAAATCGCTGAGGCCTTGTTTGGGGCTTGGCTGCACAGCGAAGGCCACCGCCGCACCATGGTTTCGCGGGATTACACCAAGGTATCAACCGGCGTTTCCATCGCGGACGGCAAAGCCTATGCCGACCAGATTTTTACTGGCCCCACCGTCACAACAAATTTCTTGCGCAGCCCGTAACGCCCCTCAGAAAAACACAAAATCGGTGGCGTGGAGGCTGGCGATGGTGGTGTTGTCGATCTGGATGGTGTCGGGGCCAAAGGCCACCAAGACATTCGCCCCGCTTTGGAACAAGTAAAACTGCAAGGTGGGGAAATTGGCGGCCAATGCCGTGCTGATGTAAATTTGGTCCTGGCCAATGGTAAAATCGGCAATCTCGTCATGGCAAAGCCGATAGTCAAGATGGTCATACTACTTCGCTCTCTCATGGTTTAAAATTGCAGCGGCGGGTTAAACCCGCCGCTGGAGAATGAAATCAGGCGTGGTGAGGGTGGTTTTATGCCGCCGGTGCCGCCAATGCCGCTGTCCGCCCAGGCAGTGCCTTCGTTGCTGCCGCCTTAACGGCTTTTTGCAACTTTTCGAAAGCGCGCACTTCAATCTGGCGAATGCGTTCGCGGCTCACGCCAAACTTTTGCGATAAGTCTTCCAGTGTAGCGGGCTCATCTTGCAACTTGCGGGCCTGGATCACATCACGTTCACGCTCAGTCAGCGCCTTCAAGGCCAGCGTCAACATAGTGTTGCGTTGGTCAGTTTCCTCGTTGTTTGCATAGGCGGTTTCGGGGCTGTCGGTGTCATCCACCAGCCAGTCTTGCCATTCACCATCACCATCCGCATCTGAACGCAGTGGCGCATTGAGCGACGCGTCACCCATCAGGCGGCGGTTCATCGAGACAACTTCGGCTTCCTGCACGCCCAGATTTTTGGCGATATATTTCACTTGGTCAGGCTTCAAATCACCCTCTTCGAGGGCCTGAATGCGGCCCTTCATCTTGCGCAGATTGAAGAACAGCTTTTTCTGGCCCGAAGTGGTGCCAATTTTCACCAGCGACCATGAGCGCAATACGAATTCCTGAATTTGCGCCTTAATCCACCACATGGCATAAGTGGCCAGCTTGAAGCCCTTATCAGGGTCATAGCGTTTGACAGCATGCATCAGACCAATGTTACCTTCGGAAATCACATCGCCGATCGGCAGGCCATAGCCGCGATAGCCCATGGCGATTTTCGCCACCAATCGCAAATGTGACGTGATCATGCGCTCAGCGGCTTTTGGATCTTGATGTTCCTTCCAGCGCTTGCCCAGCATAAATTCTTCTTCGGGGGCCAGCATTGGGAATTTGCGAATATCCTGCAAATAACGGTTCAGGCTGCCTTCGCCTGAAGCAATCATCGGTAAATTCATAGACTTAGCCATGGTATTTATCCTTTCCGGCCCTCTGTGTGGCCGAACCCTAGGCCGTTGATATAAGTGCTTTGTGGCGATTTTAAAGATATGAAACCACAAAAGTCACAGATAGTTGATCAGCCCTGTTTCAGCGCATTGTGCAGCGCGGCAAGGGCGCTTGGCAATGGGGCATCAAAGCGCATCTGCTTTGCGGTTCTGGGATGGCTGAAGCCTAAAACTGTTGCGTGCAAGGCTTGGCCGCGCAAATAGCTCAGCGCTTCGCGCGCTGTTGAGGACAGTTTGGTTTTGGAGGCGGCAAAGCCTGATCCGTAGGTGGTGTCACCCAGCAATGGGTGGCCGATGTGGGCCATGTGAACCCTGATCTGATGAGTGCGGCCGGTTTCAAGCTGGCAACGAATGAGGCTGGCAGCCCCAAATTTTTCTTCCAACTTCCAATGGGTGATTGCCTCGCGCGCCGTTTGTGAATTGGACGCTGCCATTTTTTGACGATTGCTGGATGAACGTTCGAGGCCCATATTTATGGTTCCGCCGAGACGCTCGGGCGTGCCCCAAATAAAGGCCAGATATTCGCGTTCCAACCTGCCATCACGGCCATGGGAGGCGAATTGTTCAGATAGCGATTGATGCGCTTTATCATTCTTGGCAATCACCAAAAGCCCAGAGGTATCTTTATCGAGCCGGTGCACAATTCCGGGGCGTTTTACGCCCCCAATGCCTGAGAGTGAATCGCCACAATGGGCTATCAGTGCGTTGACCAGCGTGCCCGTTTCATTGCCAGCGCCCGGATGCACCACCAAGCCCGCTGGCTTGTTGATCACGATCAGGTCTTTGTCTTCGTAGATAACCTCAAGCGCGATGTTTTCGGCTTGCGGTTCAGCGGGGGCAGCTTCCGGCACTGCCACCACCACATGCTGGCCAATTTTTAGTTTCGTTCCACCATCAAGCACCACTGCGCCCTCGACAGCGACGCAGCCTTCGGCGATAAGCTTTTGGAAGCGGGCGCGGCTTACGTCAACAAAGTGCCCGCCCAAGAATTTATCAAGGCGCGTTGCTTCCGTCGCCACCGCTGCTAATTTTAAGGACATGTTTTGAGCGACCAAAAAGCACCGATGACAGAAGGCCAAAAGCGGCTTCTCTGGGTGGTCTATATCATGGGTGGCGTTTTAGTTGCTCTGTTTATTACGGTGCTGGGCACGATTGCATGGCAAGTGGCGCATTTATAGCTTGGCAAATGCCATTTACCGATGCAGATCAATCTATGAATTCCAGTTGCGTGCCATGAAGCGATCCCTCGCTCCCTACAAAACGCTTAATGCTTTCGTATTATTTCGCGCTTTCGCTGCTTCAGACTTCAGTCCCGCGCGATAGAAAAGGATTTCTTTTGGCGACTTGGGATGAGTTTTTTCCAAGTTTCCACAGCGGTAGCCTTCGCATTCGAGCTCTCGCTAAACCTTGCGCATGGCGCTCTAAGACGTCTTCACCGTGCACACGGCATCGCCCAGGCGCTTGTAGTTGGCATCAAAGGTCGGCATGGAACCCTCGCGGCCAGAGAAGTCCATGTCATTGGCGCCAAGGCCCAGATACAGAGTGTTAGGGCCGGTATCCGGCTTGGTGTAATCGATGATCAACTTTTTCTTATCTGCACCCCATCGGCCATGCCCGACGAGTTCGTCATTATTGGCATGAATGGTGAGGAAGCGAAACAGTGTGGCCCCGCAGCTTTCTTTATCATCGACGGCCACGCCGCAGAAATCAGCACCGCAGGGGGCCACGTCAAAAGTTTTCCACTGTTTGCCTTTTGTGGTAAAAACTGGTTTATCGTCGCTAACCATCCAGCGCCCGAAAAATTGTGACTCAGCGGCTTGTGCTGCACCGTTGCCGCCAAGGCCCGCGATGATTAAACCAGCGGCAAAGATAAGATGAAAAGAATGAATTCCGTTTTTCATGTTAATCTCCTGAACAAAACAAATTCGCCATCAAATTTGGCAATATGGCGTTGGCTGTTGCGTCTTGGAATAGCAGGTATTCTGCTGTTTGTCACTTATGCTGGCTTCAGAGCCATGTCCGAGGCTTTTGACTCCGGCGGCTTCCCCGAAGCACTGGCCGTTAAAGTTGAAATTCTGCCGGTTATTTTTCCAATGCATATGATTGCAGGGGGCATGGCATTGCTGCTTGTGCCGGCAACGTTTTTTCTGCGTGGCAGTCAATGGCATAAATGGGCGGGCCGCATCACTGCACTGGATATTTTGGTGGCGGGCATAACCGCACCCTTTGTGGCGTGGACAGCACCAGTCACGGTTATCTCGGCAGCGGGCTTCACGGCTCAAGCCATTGTGTGGGCGGCCTTGTTGGTGGCGGGTGTATGGTACATCAAGAAGGGCAATAGATCAGCGCATCAAACCTGCATGATCTTGATGGCCTCAGTAACGTCAGGCGCATTGTTTTTTCGCGTCTATCTGGCGCTGTGGTCGCATTTTGCCAGCGTGCATTATTTCAAAATGTTCTATACTTGCAACGCGTGGATTGCATGGAGCCTGCCTTTGCTGGTGACGGCATTGGTGTTGCGCAAGAGGGGCCTTGCTGCCCACCGAAGTTTAAGCCTATAGCAAAACCAACGCTCCCTTCGTCTATCGGTTAGGACGGCAGCCTCTCACGTTGCAAAGACGGGTTCGACTCCCGTAGGGAGCGCCAACACTATAAGCCTGACTGCCGCCAAGCGATCAATCATTGGCATTCAATTGCAGGGCGCGGATGCGTTGGGCCAGTGAAATGACATTGGAGATGGCCCCGCGTTTTTTAGCGGGCGCAGAAATTGGGCTGATCGAAGTGTTGGCCAGCATAGAATCCAGTGCTTTCAACTCATCTTCCATTTGATCGGAAAGACGAGAAGCTTCTTCCACTTTGGTCGACAGTTGTGCATTACGGATCGAGAACATCGGCGCTTCGTCTTCATCGCGCGCCGAAAGCGTCTTCGGATCAAATGGCTGTTGGGCCATATCAACTGAAATTGAGGTGAGTTCAGCCACCCGTTGGCGCAGGCGGCTTTCGGGATGGTGGGCAGTATCGGCAGGCACCAATGCCTGGGGTGTGTATTGTGCAAACGCTAAAGCTTGCCGTAATTCGTCGTTCAAATTACCAACTTGCGTGTTCTTCTCGCGCAATGTGGTGCTTAGTTTGCGGAAATTGTCTTGCTGGAATGTCATTTCACCATCACGGCGCAAGGCATTCGCGTTCAGGTTTGCAACGGTTTGTTGGGTCGCTTCAAGCTCGGCACGAAGCGTTTCAATTTGCAGGTTCAGTGCGGCAATTTCACGATCTTTATGGTTCACCGCTTCGTCGCGGGTTTCAATTTCGGCCTGCAAAGATTGCACGCGGTTACGATTGCGCGACACTTCGGCCAGCTGCTCGGCCATACGGGTTTTGATATCATCAACCCGCAATTCTAATTTGCGGGCCATCATGGCATGCTCGGCGCGCAGGCGGTCGCGGTCTGCTTGCATGTCTAAAAGTTGCATGGGCGCCTGCTTGGCATTGCGGCGGGCACCCGCATTTACGGCGATGCCCCAGAAAACGCGCCCGAATAACAGGAAGAATACAAAAGTCAGCGCCGATCCCAGGGCCAACACCAATAGCGTCTCAGTTTGAGACATAACACCACCCACGCTTGATTAAACACTGCTTTGCTCTTGAACGAGCAAGTTCTACGCCAAGCTTATAGTTTAAGCGGTGATTGATGCCAAGCTGAGTTGCTGCCTAAAATCAGAAGGGGTTCCAAGTGGCGCGGGGCGAATATTTCAGATAGCCGATATTGGCCCCAAGCCTGGCACCAACGCCGGTGCGAATGGGGGCCATGGTAATTTGATCTTTGCGTTGGAAGTTAACACCCATGCCGCCCACCAGATAAGCTGAACCTTCAACGCCGCCAAAACGGCCATAAAGATCCTCGGGTGATTGCGAATTATAAACCAGGGTCATGGTGCGTGAGCCGTTGCCGCCAAAATCCCAACCGATGGACGGGCCCTGCCAGTAAATATGCTTCTTCGCGCCATTTTTGTAATAGACCGTGCCTTCGCCATAGCGCAAACCGCCGATGATAGCGCCTGAACCTTCTTCACCAATTATGTAGGCAGAGGGTTGGCCTTGTTCGCGAAACACATATTCGATGGCCGCCGCCATGCCGCGCGTGGTTTTGCCAAAAAACTGATGGCCCTGTAAAACAATTTCATCGGGCGTGTAAGTGCTGCCGGATTGTGCGGGGGCCACGCTACCCGTATGGAGCGTTTTGGCACTTAAGCCCGGCGCACCAAACAGCGCAGTGCCTAAGGTTGCAGCCAATGCCAACTTCATTATCGTTTTTACCATGGAACCCTCACTTAAATATCCTGCTAAAGGCCAAAGGCGGCAAGAGCAGGGCAAAATTCCGTCCAGCTCAAGACTTAGACGCCCGTGGATTTCAACTTGGTTAATGAAGCGGAAATTATCGTGTGCCACAGGCGATAAACGGGCCATTGGCAAAGCCCGGTTTGCCATAGGTGAAAAGGCTGCCATCCGGTTGGGTAAGCTTGCCGCCTGCGGCAACCAATACGGCATGGCCAGCCGCTGTATCCCATTCCATGGTGGGCCCAAAACGCGGGTAAAGATCGGCTTTACCATCCGCCACGCGGCAGAATTTCAGAGATGAACCTGCATTGGTGATCGCAGCCGGTTTTTGCGCCTTGATGAAAGCTTCCGTTTCAGCGTCTCGGTGTGATCGGCTGGCCAAAATGGTGGGACCGTTGGCGGGGCAGGACCGCACGTTTATACTTGAGAATTGCAAATCCGGCGTATGTGCCTTGAAGGCGCCGATGCCTATTTCACCCACATAGATTTCATTTAAAGCAGGTGCATAAACCACGCCGCAGCAGGGTTGAGCATTTTTGATCAGGGCAATGTTTACCGTGAACTCGCCATTGCGCGATATGAATTCTCTGGTGCCGTCTAACGGGTCAACCAGAAAAAAGCGCTCTGCCACTGCAACTTTGCCCCCGGCAGCCTGTTGTTCTTCAGCGATAATGGGAATATCGGGAAAGTGCAGTTTTAGCCCGGCGAGAATGATGGTTTCAGCCGCAATGTCAGCAAGCGTCACCGGTGAAGAATCAGATTTCAAAGTGCTGCTGAAGTCGCTGCCGTATATTTCCGTAATCCTGGCCCCGGCCGCAACGGCGATTTCAATCAGGTTTGGCAAATAAAATGATGAAAATGGCAGGTGCATGCGCGCCGTTTCGCGCCGTGCGCCGCTTATTGTCAATGGGTTCTTAACGGGCAAACTTTGATATAGAGAGAAACCGAATCATCTCCGACACCAGAGGCTTTCATGACCATAACCACCAGGCTTTCAGATCTCGACCTTGCATCGCTTTTGTGTTCGCGTGTCTGCCATGACGTGATCTCGCCAGTGGGGGCCATTGCCAATGGTCTCGAACTGATGGACGACCCTGAGACCGATGCTGAAATGAAGAAAACCGCCTTTGAAATGGTGAAATCTTCGGCGCTTACCGCTACGGCCAAGTTGAAATTTTGTCGGATTGCTTTCGGGGCATCAGGCTCGGCTGGCGCGCTGATCGATATGAGCGAGGCAGGCGAAGTGGCGAAAGGTTTCGTGGGCCATGATAAAGTATTGCTGGAATGGAATGTGCCGCGCGAAAATCGCGCCAAGCAAGAAGTGAAGCTGTTGCTGAATATGCTGCTCATGGCGCTGGCCGGCATTCCGCGCGGTGGCGTGGTAAAGGTGGCGGTTGATGGCCGCCATTTTTCCGTCTCCGCAAAAGGGGAACGCGCCAAGATCAATGAAGCGCTTGCATCTGCCCTTGATGGCTCTGTTGAACTCACCAGCCTGGATGCGCGTTTAGTGCAGCCATACTATGCGCGCTTGCTTGCTGAAGCATCAGGTTTGAAATTGTCGATGCATATGGCGGCTGACGATACGGTGGAAGTGAAAGCGCTTCCCATTGCGGCCCAAGCCGCAGCCTGAACAATTTTAACAATCTGATACAACCAAATTTCACCTTAGGTTTACTTGCAGCATTTCTTAACCATGGTTGGTAAGGAGTCTTTCCGCGCTTGCTGTCAAACGTCCCCAGATCGAAATGATTTCGGGATGAGTTGATATGACGACAACTGCAGCTGCCACAATTACCGCCACCATTCCCCAGACCGCTGTGGCGGATGCAAATATTGCGATTGGCACCCAGTTGCTCATTGACGGAAGCTTTGAAACGTCTGGTGTTGGCGCGAATACTTGGACGCACACGCCAACGGTTGGTGGCTGGCAGTCATCAACTGAAATTGAAACCTGGGGCAAGGGTTTCTATGGCCTTACCGCCAGCAACGGCAACAATTTTGCCGAACTGGATTATGACCTGCGCCTTTCCAATATCTTTCAGAATGTAAAAACGGAAGCGGGGGCCACCTATTCATTCACCTTTGATTTCATGAAGCGGCCAGACAGCATTCCCGGCTCTGACACCATAAACGTTTATTGGAATGGCAAATGGGTTGGCACTGTCGATCCAACAGTTTCCGTTTGGCATGGCGCTACGTTCAGCGTGATTGGCACCGGCGGAAACGACAAGATCGAATTGATCGAAGATGCGAAGGATAACGATAGCTACGGTGGCCTGATCGATAATGCCGCGTTGACGAAATTGAGTATTTCGGCGGCCGAAAAGGCAGCTGCCGACAAGGCCGCTGCGGACAAAGCTGCTGCAGACAAAGCTGCTGCAGACAAAGCAGCCGCAGACAAAGCTGCTGCCGATAAAGCTGCTGCAGATAAAGCCGCCGCCGATAAAGCTGCTGCAGACAAAGCTGCTGCCGATAAAGCTGCTGCAGATAAAGCCGTCGCAGACAAAGCCGCCGCAGACAAGGCCGCTGCGGACAAAGCTGCTGCGGACAAAGCTGCTGCAGACAAAGCTGCTGCCGATAAAGCTGCTGCAGACAAGGCCGCCGCTGATAAGGCCGCCGCAGACAAAGCTGCTGCCGACAAAGCTGCTGCAGACAAGGCCGCCGCCGACAAAGCCGCTGCGGACAAAGCTGCTGCAGACAAAGCTGCTGCAGACAAAGCTGCTGCAGATAAAGCTGCCGCCGATAAAGCTGCTGCAGACAAAGCCGCAGCGGACAAAGCCGCTGCGGACAAAGCCGCTGCGGACAAAGCTGCTGCGGACAAAGCTGCCGCAGATAAAGCTGCTGCCGACAAAGCCGCTGCGGACAAAGCTGCCGCAGATAAAGCTGCTGCCGACAAAGCTGCCGCCGACAAAGCCGCTGCGGACAAAGCTGCTGCAGACAAAGCCGCTGCGGACAAAGCTGCTGCAGACAAAGCTGCTGCAGATAAAGCTGCTGCAGACAAGGCCGCCGCTGATAAGGCCGCCGCAGACAAAGCTGCTGCCGACAAAGCTGCTGCAGACAAGGCCG
>JANYHB010000006.1 GCA_025359265.1 Hyphomicrobiales bacterium
AAAACCCCTGCAGAAGTCCTCGACCGATTTTTCGAAAGGCAGTAGGATCACAGTGTTGCGACGGTCGATTGAATCTGCCTTGGCTGCCCTGATCGGAGTGATGCAGAAGAGTATCGGGCTTACCACGTCGCCATATGGCCATGACAAGGGCATCGGCCACCAACTGTGCTGTCATTGACGCACTCATTGACCATCCGACGACGCGCCTTGAGAACAGATCAATGACGGCTGAAACGTGAAGCCAGCCTTCAGCCGTCCAGATGTAAGTGAAGTCAGCAATCCACTTCGTATTCGGAGCGGATGCATGGAACTGCCGATCCAGCACGTTGGGAGCAACGGCGCTTGACCTGCGCTCACCCAAGTCAGGCGGCAGATAGCGCCTGCGGGGCCGCGCTTTCGGGACTGTCAGGAATCTTGTGCGCGAGGCCGGTTTCATTTTAACTTTGGAACCGTTCGCCAAAGATGATGGCGACATTGTCATCATGGACAATCTCGGCAATCACAAAGCTGATGCCATCAGGCAAGCCATCGGCCAAGCCGGAGCCAGATTGCTGTTTCTGCCGCCCGACAGCCCAGACCTGAACCCCATCGAGCAGACCTTCGCCAAGATCAAAAACGCGCTGCGCAAAGCCATGGGCCGCTCTATTCGAGAAGTCGAAGATGCAATCAAAGAGACCGTCACCGCAATCAAGCCCGATGAATGCAGAAACTACTTCATAAATGCCGGATACGCCTTAACCTAAGATGACTTTGCTCTAGAAAGCGACTACGCACTCAGCCAATTTCACATAAAGCATTGAAATGATTGGCGCGCCCGAAAGGGTCACGTCAAGGCAAGTAAATCAAACGCTTCATCTGTCCAACCTGGCAAAAGTTGTCTGTGAAATCGTTGGGGGAACTCTCTGCGTTCTAACCGATCGGTTGAATTTAGTTGTTATTCAAGCATGAACAATCTCAGGTACTTTTAATCTATGAACGGCTTCACCCGCTGCATCGAACAGGTGGCAGTCGTTGGCTTTAAAGCTGAGTGCCATATCTTGGCCCAGCTTCACCAAGGTTTCACCATCGATCAACCCGGTAAATGATACGCCAGATTTGGTTTTAGCTTCGACAAAAGTTTCATGGCCCAAATGCTCGACCAATTCCATTTTGCCGCTTATCTTGAGATCGCCCTTGGTGTCCGCACGCATATTTTCGGGACGAATACCGAGCGTCAATTTATCGCCGGCTTTCACATTTCCTTTGGCAACTGGGATGCGTTGCTCAGTGAAGTCAGCGGATTTTATGATAACGCCAGATGCGGAAGAAGAGACAGCTTCCACTTCCATGAAATTCATTTTAGGTGAGCCGATGAAGCCCGCCACGAATAGATTATTGGGCTTGTGATAAAGTTCGAGGGGTGAACCCACTTGGCGGATTTTGCCAGCTTCAAGCACCACAATTTTATCAGCCAATGTCATGGCCTCAACCTGATCATGGGTGACGTAGATCATCGTCGCGCCAAGGTCGTTGTGCAGCTTGGCAATTTCAGCGCGAGTGTTAACACGCAAAGCGGCATCAAGATTTGAAAGTGGCTCATCGAACAAAAACACTTCTGGATTGCGCACAATAGCGCGGCCGATGGCAACACGTTGGCGCTGCCCGCCGGAGAGTTGTGACGGCTTTCGATCAAGAAGGTTTTCCATTTTTAAAATACGCGCTGCTTCATTCACCCGTGATTCAAGTTCAGCTGGCGGCGTGTTGTTGATCTTCAGGCCAAAGCCCACGTTTTGGCGCACCGTCATGTGTGGGAACAAGGCGTAGGATTGGAACACCATGGCGATGCCACGATCTTTAGGCGGGAGGTCGTTGACCACCCGATCCTTAATTGAAATTTCGCCAGACGTAATATCTTCAAGGCCCGCAATCATGCGCAGAAGTGTGGATTTGCCACAGCCTGAGGGGCCGACGAATACCACAAATTCGCCATGGGCAATTTCAAGGTCGATTCCTTTGATAATGTGAGTTGCCCCAAAGCTTTTGTGAACATCTCTGAGTTGAACGTTGGCCATTGGTTAGTTCTCCATTACACTTAAGATGCCGTCAGCGCTTACCGCCACAGGCACGGGGTCGCCCACTTGGCCAATGAATTTTCCAAGTTTATCGCTATCGAGAAAGCCCATGATAGAGAGCATTCGATCCTTCTCGATAATTTTACCGGCATAGCGATTGCCAGGATTGCTGCCATCCAGAAAAGGCACGGCCGCTTGCCATGGGCCAAGATGAGATTTCGCAATCAGGTAAGAATTGCCAGTGACGGGCACTTGCGGATTTACTGCTTTGTAGCCTTCGGCCCAATGTTTAGCGGATGTGCAGAACATGCAATACCAATGCTCGCCATGTTTGAAGACCTGTGGCACTTCGAGTTGGCCAAAGTCGCCACCAGTGTAGACAGGAGGCTGCAATGTCCAAGTGTTGAGATCTGGTGATGTGGCAAACCCGATGGCACCGCCAGCATTGGGTTCGCTGCGACCGGGCACGCGGGCCGTGAAATACATCAGCCAGCCCTCGCCTTCGGGATTTTTGATCACCCACGGGTCACGCATGGCGCGGTCATGCCAATGGCCTGGCGTGTATTCCTCATAGTACTTTGCATTGGAACCCAGGAGATCGAGACAAAGACCGTCACCCACCCGCACCCAGGAATGCATGTCCTGTGACGTGGCATGGCCGATGCGCTGGTGCATGCCTTGATGGGCATGAGTTGTGCCTGTGTAAAACAAGTGCCATGTGCCATTGGGGCCTTGTAAAACCGATCCTGTCCATGTTGTCCAATCATCCCAGGCTTCAGTTTTTGAAGGTGCAAAGCAGGTGCCCTTAAAAGCCCAATTCACCAGGTCTTTTGACACGGCGTGGCCTTGCGTTACATTGCGGTGCCGATCATCAGGATGGGGCAGCGTGTTATCGGCTTGCAGGAAATAAATGTGCCAGTCACTCTCGTTCTTGGCCAACCAGAAATCCCAAATCCATTTGTCCTTAAGTGCAAGAACCATATTATCCCTTGATGCCGGTTGATGCGATTGACGCAATAAAGGCGCGTTGGAGGACGAGATAGAAAATCAGAACTGGCACAGTGATCAAAGTGAGATAGGCCATCACCTCGCCCCATGCGATATTGAGTTGGAAAAAATACTGTAGTCCGATCATCACAGGCCGATACTGCTCGGCCTGCGTCACCATCAAGGGCCAGAGGAATTGGTTGTACATGGCAAGGAATTTCAAGATTGCGGCAGTTGCCGTTACAGGTCCGGCAAGCGGCATAATCACCTTGTAATAAATCTGCCACCACGATGCACCTTCGATCCGGGCGGCTTCAATCAGTTCTTTTGGCAGATCTTTGAAATATTGAACGAACAAAAAGACACTGAGGGCGTCAGCGCTGAACGGAATGATTTGTACTTGATATGAATTGAGCCAACCAAAGGTGAGACCGTGGAGTCCAACCCACGGCAACTGGTTGACCAGCAACAACAAAGGCACAGCGATGATTTCGATGGGGATAACCAGCGTTGTCAGCAGAATGGTCAAAATCGTATCGCGTCCACGCCACTGCAAAAAAACAAACGAGAAGGCGGAAATGGAACATAGGAACAGCGCGAGCACCACTGTAGTGGCCGTGATGAAGACCGAGTTGAATAAAAACAGGCCCACCGGTGCACGCGCGAAAGCCGCATAGTAGTTGTCCAGCGATATACTGCCGACCGGCAGGAAAGCCCTAAAGGAATTTGTATCTGAAAGCAGCTGTTGGCTGGGTTTTAGCGACGACATAATCATGAATTCGAGCGGGAAAATAAAAACGATTGCCACCAAAACGAGCGGCAGATAACGCCAACGCGAAGGCCGCAGTGAGGACGTGGAAGTGCTCATGTCAGTTTCTCCCGTGTGAGATAACGTTGGATCAGAGAAATCGTGATCACAATGATGAACAGGATAACCGATATGGCTGAACCCGTTGCTATGTCTTGTTTTGCGTAGCCGTGCTGCACGGCCTGGAACACAATCGTTTGTGTGGCATCGACCGGCCCACCTTGTGTCATCACAGCAATTTGTGAAAACAGCGTGAAGGCTTGCATGGTGATGACGACGAGCACGAGGATCGCGGTGTTGCGCAAGCCAGGCCAGGTCACAAAACGGAATTTCTGCCAACCCGTTGCGCCTTCAATGTCGGCCGCTTCATAGAGTGAGACGGGAATTGTCTGCAGGCCCGAAAGCCATATAACCATGTGAAAGCCCACGGCTTGCCAGATCGACATGGCGATGATGGATGGCAGAGCCGTGGCGGAGTTGCCCAACCAATCAACTGGTTTGAATGTGCCAAAGGTGAAGAAGCCGAGAATAGCATTGAGCAAGCCATTGTCGCCCGAATATATAAAGCGCCACAGCAGCGAGACCACCACGATCGACACAACAACTGGCATGAAATAAATGGTTCGGAATATGTTTATGCCGGGCAATTTTTGATTGATCATCATTGCCAGAAGCAGCGCCAGGCCACCCTGTAGGGGTGCCGTGATCAACACAAACAAAAAGGTGTTGACGATGGCCTTCATAAAAACAACGTCGCGCGCCACGACAACTTTAATGTTATCGCCAGAATGCCACGAAAACCATTCACGCATGCCGTCATAATAAGGCATTTCAGAATTATTTCTGGTGAGGCTGCGCACGGTTGGATAAGCGGCTGCACCGCTGGCGTCCTTCTTGATCTCTTGGGTGGCAGCATCGCGCTCTGGCTCAAGCGTCAAGACGCCGAGGTCCAAGAGCTGATGAAAATTTGAGGTGCCGACATATTCCGTGGGGTTCGGCGAGATAAATCTTTGGTTGGTGAAGGCAAAATAAAATCCAAGCAAAAACGGCACGATGATGAAAAGGCCAATGATTGCTGTCGCCGGAAAAGCCATCAGCCATCCGGTCGATTCAGAATTTTGGAGTTTCTTGCTGCCAGAGATTTGCATGGTCGTTACTTTCCAGTTTGCGGAAATCCCCTCCCGCCCGCAGGCGGGAGAGGCAGCGTGATACTATTTTGTGTAGTTCTTGTTCTTCGCGATATCCTTGGTGATTTCGTCAGCTGCGGCATCAAGCGTTGGCTGAACTTCTGAACCATTAGAGATATCCGCCAAGGCTTTTTCAAAAACCTTGGCAGCTACCGAGTAACCTGGATAGACTGGACGCAACAGAGCTTGGGCTTTTGACAGACCGAAGTATGCTTCCATCGGGCCACCCTTTTTGTAGTTGATTGAAGCTGCGGCTGATTCTGGTGTTGGAGCAATGAGGCCGATGCCATCAGAAAACGCCGTCAGATATTTGTCCTGCAATGCGAACTGAATGAACTTGTTCGCGCCGTCTTGATGTTTGCCTGTTGCCGAAACACCAAATTGCCAGGACGCCGCACCAATCTTCGGACCTTTGCCAAAATCGGGCGCAGGCAAGAAGATGACGTCATCATGGGCCTTGAGTGCACCAAGGGCCGCCCAGTTGCCATTCCACGAAATGGCATATTTGCCAGCGGCAAAGCCATTGTCACGATCAGCAGGGCTTTGCGATGTGCCGGGCGCCAGCTTATCCTTGAACAGGTGTTGCCACCAAGCGCCGAACTTCACAGCGGCGGGGCCGTTTAATGAACCGTCAGCCGTCTTGTAGCCATCACGGTTCACGATGTCGCCGCCGAAGCTCTGCAGGAAGGGGCTGAAGGCATAAGGATACCATTCGCCTTTCCAGGCCATGCCGAGATCCAATGGATATTCGAATTTGCCGGAAGCTTGCAGCTTCGCGAGAGCAGCGTCGAATTCTTCACCAGTCCAGGGCTTTTCGATGGTTGGAATGCGAATACCATTGGCATCCAAAACCGACTTGCGGGCAACCATGGCCACAGCAGCATCCCAGAGACCAACAGAGTAGACCTTGCCATTGTAGGTGCCGATTGGGCCTGGCAAGAATTTCGCGTAGGCAGCTGGATCAACCGTTAACGGTGCCATGTAGCCAGCCCATGCCCAACCTGGCATCACAGGACCATCAACGTCCAAAATATCTGGCAATTTGCCAGCAACGGCAGCGGCGGTGACCGAGTCGTTGTAAGCGGCTTGCGGGAATTGTTCGAGCTTCACCGCAAAATCAGCTTGCGATTTGTTGAAGTCATCGATGATGGTGTTTACGATTTTCTTTTCAACATCATTGCCAGCGCCATGATACCACATCGTCAGATCGGTGGCGGCAAAAGCTGCGGTTGAGGCCAATAAGCTGGCAAGCATTGCGCCGCCAAATATGAGTTTCTTCATTTCATTCTCCCATTGTGTTACACATTTTGCTGACAGTTTGCACGCCAGTTTAGTCTCTCATCGCAAATTCAACTGAGTTTACGACAAGATTTTCGTTCAATCAGCGGGCAGGGTATGAGAATGCGCGGGGCGAAGTTCTCATCTTGCTCTCTGGCAGAAATGGAAAGTTCAACGGCCCGATGGCCGATTTCATAATAGGGCAGGGCCACGGTTGTGAGCTGTGGGCGCAAGGTTTCGGAAATCAATTTCAGATCATCAAAGCCGATGACGGAAAGATCATGGGGAATGATTAGGCCCATGCTTGCGGCGGCGGAATAAACCTGCATGGCGATTTGATCATTGCCGCAAATTATGGCAGTTGGGCGGTTGTGAGACTTGAACATTTCGGTGGCCACTTCGAAAATCACCAAAGTTTGGTTATCGAGGAGCCCCACCACGCCGCGCCTTTCATTGGCAAGGTTGTAGGAAACTCCAGCTTCGTTGAAAGCCCGTTGCATGCCCTGGCGACGCAATTTCGTGGCCACAATATCCAGGCTTAACGTTATGACACCAATGCGGCGATGGCCTAGCTTCAGCACATGTTTGGCTTGGGTATAGCCGCCCTGTTCATCATCTGGCAAAATCGATGGTCGGTCATTGTTCGGGGCAAAACAATTGGCCAAAATAATGGATTGGTCGTAGGCCGGATTGCCTACTTCATGCGCCTTGTGGAACATCGCTGCATAGATAACGCCCGCAACACGGTGCGAACGAAAGGTTTGCCACAGTTCGGCTTCACGGGCCGCGTCGCCATCAGTGCTGGCGATCAAAAGGGTTTGGTGTTTTTCAATCAAGGCCGCTTGTGCGCCGCGCACGATGTCAACCGAATAGGGCGTGGTGGCTACAGCATCGGTCATCAATCCGTACACCGTTGAAACCGCACCTCGCATTTGACGGGCCGCCTGATTGGGAATGTAATTCAGATTTTGCAAGTGAACTTGTACGAAATCCCGTGTCTTCACATTCACGGCGGGATCGCCGTTGACAATGCGTGATACGGTCTTGATCGAAACGCCAGCGCGCTCCGCCACTTGCCGTAAAGTAACCACTTCTTGTTCCTCCCAGAACGGGTGCAACGTGTCTTTGACAACGTTGTCATTTGTTAAAAAAGTGATTACTCATGACATGTAAACGTTGTCAATTTAATTTTTCACCCCTTCAGACGCAATGCCTCATCTCACTAGAGCGGAATGACTCTACACTGAACCATATCCAGCATTCTTGAAGTAATTTTCGCAGTATTTTGGCGGGAACCGTTTGAGGATGGTTTTGATGCGGTTGTTGATGGCGTCAATGGTGCGCTCTTTGGCTTTGCGTAGCC
>JANYHB010000039.1 GCA_025359265.1 Hyphomicrobiales bacterium
CCCAAGCTCATTTGCGGCTGACGGGCCGGGCTAGGACGGATGACAGTGTTGTTGCTCTCCGCGAAAAGCTCGCCGATGGAGTGGCAGATGTGCTGGGCAAGTTGCTGATCTATGCGAACAGTCAAGATATCGATGTGAGTGCGGCTGTACAACGCAAACGGCTGCGCTATCTACCCACCTGAAACACTTTTCCACAGCACCCAACTAAGATGGCGTCATTCAAACCGACGCGGCGCTTAATCCGGGCAATTCGGGCGGCCCGTTGGTGGATGCGCAAGGCCGCGTCATCGGCATCAACACGGCAATCATTCCAGGGGCGCAAGGGATTTGTTTTTCCATCGCCGCCAATACAGCAATGGCTGTGCTCACACAGGTATTGCGTTACGACAAGGTCAAGCGCGCCAGCCTTGGCATCGAAGCCGCCTCAACCGAAATTCCGCGCCATGTCGCGAGGTTTTCAGGCTTGGATCAAAAAAGTGGTGTGCGTGTCACAGCGGTGGTCAAAGATGGCCCTGCTTCGGGTGCTGATGTCAAAGCCGGCGATCTCATTGTGGCTCTCGATGATCTGCCAGTCTTGGGCGTGGATGATCTTCTCAAATTGTTGAACCACGAACGCAGCCGCGCCGAAGTGAAAGTGTCGCTGCTGCGCAAAGGCGAGCGGCGGGAGCGTTGGATTTTCACGGCTGAACGAAAATTGGCCGACACCTAACCGAACAAGCGCTTCACTCCGCGCAAGATGCAGGGCGGGCAGTCCTTATTGGGCTTGATCAAGCCCAAATATGTTCTAGCCTCGCAACCCTTGTGCCGAGAGCCATTGAGAACGCCATGTTGGAAACAGACAGACTTTTCACCGGATCAATTCCCGAAAACTATGATCGTTACATGGTGCCGTTGATCTTTCAGCCTTATGCCGATGACATGGCCCACCGTGCCGCCATGCTGTCGCCCGGTGCGGTTTTGGAAACAGCGGCAGGAAGTGGCGTGGTCACACGGGCCCTGGCGCAAAAACTGGCGACGGGTGCCAGATATACAGTTACCGATCTCAACCAAGCCATGATTGACTATGCATCATCGCGCCAACTTTCCAGTGCAATGATGAAATGGCAACAGGCCAATGCTTTGGCCCTGCCATTCGAAAGCGCCAGCTTTGATCTGGTCTGCTGCCAATTCGGGGCCATGTTTTTTCCGGATCGTGTGGCCGGATACCGCGAAGCAAGGCGCGTGTTGAAACCTGGCGGTCATTTTTTATTCAACGTGTGGGATCGCATTGAAGAAAATACATTTGCCGAAGACGTGACCAAGGCACTTGCAGAATTCTTTCCAAATGATCCGCCGCAATTCATGGCGCGCACCCCTCATGGCTACCACGACAAGGCGCAGATCCAGAGAGAGCTTGGCGAAGCGGGTTTTGCCAACGTCGGCATTGAAACCCGCGCAGAGCAAAGCCACGCGGCCTCGCCCCGCATTGTTGCCGTTGCTTATTGTCAGGGAACACCTTTGCGGGGTGAAATTGAGGCCAGAGACGCAACCAAATTGGAAGCCGCCACCGATTACGTCGAATCTGCAATCGCAAAAAAACATGGCAAAGGCGAAGTCTCGGCCAAGATTCAGGCCCATGTCATCTCAGCCCAGGCCTAGTGTGATCACCTGCCGCAGGCCCTGGCCAGAAGAGGCAGAGGCCTTTGCCGCCCTGCATGTGCAATGCTGGCGCGAAGCCTATTCAGCTTTTGTGCCAGCGGCACTCATGGCTACCTTCTCCACCGAGAAACGCCTGCCTATGTGGCAGGCCGCACTGGCCAATCCGCAGCGTTTCATCTTGGGCGCCTATGCCCACGGCAAGCCAGTGGGTTTTGTTATGTCAGGCGCAACGGAGGAGAAATTTATTGCAGAGCAAGATGGTCACCTCTGGGCACTCTATATTGCCGCAGCGCAACATAGACAGGGTGTCGGGCGCGCTTTGGCACATGCTGCAGCGCAGCATTGGCTGTCTCACGGCGGAAAAACCATGACCATAGGCGTTTTGGCCGAGAATAATCTCGCCCGCGCCTTTTATGAGAAATTAGGTGCCAAGCTGTTGAAATATGGTACTTATAACTGGGACGGCTTCGATTTGCCAGATTGCCTCTATATTTTCGATGATTTGGCAAAGATTGCCAAAGTTTGACGGATATGCTACATATTCGGCATGGCCACAATGAACATTTCCTTGCCTGATAAAATGCGCGAATGGCCTGATAAAATGCGCGAATGGATCGACCAACAGGTCGCCACCGGGCGCTTTTCCAACGCCTCAGATTTGGTGCGCGATCTCATCCGCGATGCCCAAATGAAGCAAGTGGCAACCCTGGGATCTGCCCCAACGGCCAAACCGTGAGCTAAAGGAAGAAGCCACCCGAGGCTTCGATGCGCTGGCCGTTCACCCAGCGGAAATCATCGCTCAACATCGCCGCCGCCAAGGCCCCGATGTCATCGGGCAGCCCCACGCGGCCCAAGGCGGTTTGCGCGGCGATGCCGGCATTCACCTGCGGATTGTCGCGCGTGCTGCCACCGGCAAAATCAGTGGCAATCGCACCTGGTGCCAAGGTGTTGGCGCTAATGCCCCGGGGCCCAAGTTCTTTGGCCAAATATCGGGTGAACACTTCGATCGCCCCCTTCATGATGGCGTAAGGGGCGCGAGACGGGAAAGAGAACCGCGCCAAGCCGGAGGACACATTGATAATTCTGCCGCCATCGTTCATCAGAGGCAAAAGCTTTTGCGTCAGGAAATAGGGCGCTTTGACGTGAATGTTCATCATCTCATCAAACTGCGCTTCGCTCGTTTGCTCAATGGTCACGCCAACACCCGTCCCAGCATTGTTGACAAGGTGGTCAAAATGCTCGGCCTTCCAAGTGTTGGAAAGTGCCTTTCTAACGTCGCCCACAAAACTATCGAAAGTTGCGGCTTTGGAAACATCCAGTTGCAACGCCACAGCCTGGCGGCCTTTGGCGGCAATCTCTTTGACCACGGCTTCGGCCTCAGCCTTTTTGCTGTGATAGGTGATAATCGAGTCTTGGCCCTTATCGGCCAAATGCAAAGCCATGCTGCGGCCCAGACCGCGGCTGCCGCCGGTGATGAGATTGATTTTCATGTGGTGCTTCCTGTGTTGCAGGGTGCATATGGGAAGTCACACCGTTTGTTAAAGCGGATGAGATGAAAAGTCGCGATTTCAGGTCAAAAACGCAGTGAAAAGATACCGAAAGTAAGCTAAATTGATGTGGCGCCACCAAACATTGGGCGCGATTTGGCTGCGGCTGCCGCTTCCGCCGCCGCTTTCACCAACTCAGCTTTCAATTGCTCATCCTTGACTTGCAAAACCCCTTTAATCGCCGTGAAAGCGGTGTTGATCTGGCGCAATTTTTGGGCTGCGAAGCGACTGAATTCAAAGGGTATTCCGCTTCCCGTCCAACGTTCAACGTTATAGGTGGCCAGCAAGGTTTGAAAGGCGGCCGTGGCCTCTTCCAGGCTGGCTGTTGGTTTCAGGCCAAACACACCAAAAGGCTCAATATCTTCAATGGCGGCGGCAAAAATCGGTGCATCAAATGAGGCGAGTGGTTCCACCGATGCAATCTGATGGTGTGCAATAAACCTCTGTTGTCCCTCTTTTGATACAAACTCCACAAATTTCACATCGCTCCCGAGAAAGTTTTCCAGCTTGCCGGTGCCCCCGCAGTTGATCGATCCGATCAGCAAAGCGCCATCCGTCATGCGCAATGAAACCGCTACTGAAACACCCTCCGGACCACGCCTAAACATATGAAAAACCTCAATTTTTTAAAGCTTACTAAGCACAGGTTGATAAAGTCTTAATGCAGCGTTAACACCTATCATCATAGTAAACGTCGGCGCAATTTTATTTCGTATTTGATGCTCTAATCATTATTTCCTTGCGTAAGTATGTAATTGTTTTATGGCAGTAATACTGTCCTTATTTCCTGGAGTTAAAACGATGACGCAAAATCATTTTCTGCCAGAGGGCATGAAGCCGGCGCACGGGCTTTATAATCCGCGCTACGAGCATGATGCTTGCGGGATTGGGCTTTATGCCAATATAAACAATGAGAAGAGCCATGACATCGTAACCCGGGGGCTCGATATTTTGCGCAATCTTGAGCATCGCGGTGCTGTTGGCGCAGATCCAAAAGCCGGTGACGGCGCGGGTATTCTCATTCAGATTCCCCATGAATTTTTTGCCATTGAGGCGCAAAAAGCTGGCTTTTCGCTTCCCGCCGCTGGCCAATATGGAGTGGGATTCTTGTTTATGCCCCGCCAACCGATTTTACGCCAAGATATTGAGCGCATCTGGCGCGAGTCTGCCAGCGACGAGGGTTTAAAGGTTTTGGGCTGGCGCGATGTTCCAGTCGATCAATCGGTGTTAGGTTATTCTGTAAAAGACACTGAGCCTTTCCACCGCCAAATCTTCATCGGCAGGGGCCCAACAATTCGCTCGGAGGAACAGTTTGAGCGAAAGCTTTTCGTGGCCCGCAAAGTTGTTTCAAATCGCATCCATGACGTGATGGGTGAAACGGCGCGTACTTATTATCCCGTCTCGGTTTCTTGCCGTACTGTGGTTTACAAAGGCTTGGTTCTCGGAAAAGATGTCTCTGAATATTATCTTGACTTAAAGGACGAACGCGTACGATCGGCTTTCGCGCTGGTGCATCAACGCTTTTCCACCAACACCTTTCCCAGTTGGCCCCTGGCACATCCTTATCGTTTCGTTTGCCACAATGGTGAAATCAATACTGTGCGCGGCAACTTCAATTGGATGGCGGCGCGCCAAGCCAACATGAAGAGTGATTTGCTGGGTGAGGATTTAGCCAAGCTTTGGCCTATCTCTTTCGAAGGCCAGTCTGATACGGCGATTTTTGACAATGCTTTAGAACTTTTGACGATGGGTGGTTATTCCCTGCCACATGCCATGATGATGATGATCCCTGAGGCTTGGGCCGGCAACCCGCTTATGGATGAAGATCGTCGCGCCTTTTACGAACATCACGCAGCGATGATGGAACCGTGGGATGGTCCGGCCGCGATGGTTTTTACAGATGGAAAGGTGATCGGGGCTACGCTGGACCGAAACGGGCTGCGCCCATCGCGCTATCTCACCACAGATGATGGTTTTGTAATGCTGGCTTCTGAAATGGGCTGTCTGGAATTTGATGAAACCAAGATTACCAGCAAGTGGCGCTTGCAACCCGGCAAGATGTTGCTGATTGACCTCGATAAGAAGACTATTGTCTCAGACGCAGACCTGAAGAAGCAACTTTCGACAGCACATCCTTACAAGGAGTGGCTGAAGCGCACCCAAGTTGTACTGCGTGATTTGCCAAAGGCAAAGAAGGCGCGACCAAAGATCACTGTGCCTTTGCTCGACCGTCAGCAGGCTTTTGGTTACACGCGGGAAGACCTTGCCGTGTTGATGGCCCCTATGGCTGAAACGGGGCAAGAAGCCGTAGGCTCTATGGGCAATGACGCGCCCATTGCGGCCCTCTCTGATCGCCCGAAGATGCTTGATACGTATTTCAAGCAAAATTTCGCGCAGGTGACCAACCCGCCGATTGACCCCATTCGCGAAGAACTGGTGATGAGTCTTGTCAGCTTCATTGGTCCGCGTCCGAACCTATTAGATCTCAAGGGTACATCAAACCATATGCGCTTGGAAGTGGCTCAACCCATTCTAACTAACGAAGAATTGGAGCGCATTCGAAACATTGGTTCTGTGCGTGATAATCCTTTCCGCACGGCAACGCTGGACATCACCTATGATGTGGCTAACGGTGCTGACTATATGATCGCCGCTCTAGACAGCGTTTGCATGTTGGCCGAACGCGCGGTCAGCGATGGCTACAACATTATTATATTGTCGGATCGTGCCGTGTCAGCGGAAAGGGCGCCCATTCCAGCCCTGTTGGCCACCTCTGCGACGCATCATCATTTGATCCGCAAGGGCCTGCGCACGCTCGTAGGCTTAGTGGTTGAATCAGGTGAGCCGCGCGAGGTGCATCAATTTGCAACGCTCGCAGGCTATGGCGCTGAAGCGATCAATCCCTATCTTGCTTTCGAAACTTTAGAAGCCATGTTGCCGATTTTGGACGAAAAAGTTTCGGCTTATGAAGCGGTGAAGCGCTACATCAAGGCGGTCGACAAGGGATTGTTGAAAGTCATGTCCAAAATGGGCATCAGTACTTATCAATCATATTGCGGCGCGCAGATTTTTGATGCGATTGGCCTCTCAACCGAATTTGTAAAAAACTATTTCACCGGGACAGCCACGCAAATCGAAGGTGTCGGCCTCACCGAAATTGCGGAGGAAGCTTTCCGTCGGCACGAAGATGCATTTGGTTTGAACCCGATTCTGACAACTTCGCTTGATATCGGCGGTGACTATGCGCAGCGCATGCGCGGCGAAGCCCACGTGTGGACTGCTGAAACTGTTTCATCTCTGCAACTTGCTGTACGCGGAAACTCGTCGGACAAATATAAGGAATACGCCCGCCACATTAATGATCAGAATGAAAAGCTGAAAACTATTCGTGGACTGTTCCGCATCAGATCAGCCGAGGAAATGGGGAAGAAGCCTGTTGCGATTGATGAAGTTGAAATTGCGAAGGACATTGTCAAGCGCTTTGCCACCGGTGCCATGAGCTACGGCTCTATCAGCCGCGAAGCCCATACAACTTTGGCCATTGCGATGAACCGTATTGGCGGCAAATCCAACACCGGCGAAGGCGGAGAAGAATCGGATCGCTACAAGCCCTTACCAAATGGCGACTCCATGCGATCCGCCATCAAGCAAGTGGCTTCCGGGCGTTTCGGGGTCACAGCCGAATATTTGGTGAACTCCGACATGATGCAAATCAAGATGGCGCAGGGTGCAAAGCCTGGCGAAGGGGGACAACTGCCGGGCCATAAGGTGGATAGCGTTATCGCTAAAGTGCGCCATTCGACACAAGGTGTTGGATTAATCTCACCGCCGCCCATCACGATTTCTATTCGATCGAAGACTTGGCGCAGTTGATCTACGATTTAAAGAATGTAAATCCAGCTGGCTTAGTTTCTGTGAAGCTTGTGTCTGAAGTGGGCGTCGGCACGGTGGCTGCGGGCGTTTCTAAAGCGCATGCCGATCATGTAACCATTTCAGGATATGAAGGTGGCACCGGAGCGTCACCTTTAACTTCAATCAAGCATGCTGGCAGCCCTTGGGAAATCGGACTGGCGGAGACCCAGCAAACGCTGGTGGCCAATGATTTGCGCGGTCGCATCGCGGTACAAGCAGACGGTGGAATTCGCTCTGGGCGGGATGTTGTGATTGCTGCACTGCTGGGGGCTGATGAAATTGGGTTTGCTACTGCCCCTTTGATTGCTGCGGGCTGCATTATGATGCGCAAGTGTCACCTAAATACGTGCCCAGTTGGTGTGGCCACGCAAGACCCAGAACTGCGCAAGCGCTTCAAGGGTGCGCCTGAGCATGTGATCAACTTTTTCTTCTTTGTTGCTGAAGAGTTGCGCCACCTGATGGCCGATATGGGCATCAAGAAATATGAAGAATTGGTTGGGGCCACAGAATGGCTCGACACGAAAAAGGCCATCACGCATTGGAAGGCCAAGGGTTTGGATTTCGGCAATCTCTTCGCAAAGGCTGATGTAACGGGCCCAATTGCCACCAAGCATGTGGCCAAGCAAGATCACCGCCTCGATAACATCTTGGACCGTGAATTGATTGCCAAAGCCATGCCCGCGCTTGAGAAAGGCGTGAAGGTGGTGATTGAAACCAAGATCAGAAATCGTGACCGCACGGTGGGTGCCATGCTTTCTGGCGAAGTGGCTAAACGTCATGGCCATGAAGGTTTGCCTGTAGACACTATTACGGTGAAATTGTCGGGCACGTCAGGCCAGAGTTTTGGTGCTTGGGCGGCAAAGGGTGTCACGCTGGATCTAACAGGCGAAGGCAATGATTATGTGGGTAAAGGCCTTTCGGGCGGCAAAATCATCATCAAGCCGAATGAGAACGTTGGCTTTGCGCCAGAGCGTTCCATCATTGTGGGCAATACGGTGCTATACGGCGCCATTACCGGCGAAGCTTACTTCCGCGGCGTTGCCGGTGAACGTTTCGCCGTGCGCAACTCTGGTGCCGTTGCCGTTGTTGAAGGCACGGGTGATCACGGCTGCGAATATATGACCGGCGGCTGTGTTCTGGTGATCGGCCAAACGGGCCGCAACTTCGCTGCCGGCATGTCTGGCGGCGTGGCTTATGTGCTTGATGAAGACGGCACCTTTGAAAAACGCTGTAATCTTTCGATGGTTGACCTCCAGCCCATTCCTGAAGAGGAAGAGTTGATCGAGAGGAAACAACATCATGGCGGCGATTTGGAAAGTCATGGCTTGGTAGACATTACATCCGGCATGGATAAGAACGACGCTAAGCGCATCCACGAATTGTTGGGTCGCCATCGCGATTACACAGGATCAACGCGCGCCAAGGTCATCCTTGATGATTGGGCAAATTATCTGCCCAAGTTCGTGAAAGTGATGCCCGTTGAATATGCGCGCGCACTGGCTGATTTAGAAAAGGCGCAAACCACGAGCAACGGCATGAACGTTGGCGTGATGAGGAGTGCATAACCATGGGCAAAATAACAGGCTTTCTTGAAATTGATCGCCAAGAGCGTAAATATGCGCCCGCTGCTGACCGCGTGCGCAATTACCAAGAATTTTTTATTGCATTGGGCGATGAAGGCACTAAAAAACAGGCTGCGCGCTGCATGGATTGCGGCATTCCTTTTTGTCACACGGGTTGTCCCGTCAATAACCAGATTCCCGATTGGAATGATTTAGTTTATCACAACAACTGGGAAGAAGCTTCGCGCAACCTTCACTCCACCAATAATTTTCCAGAATTTACTGGCCGCGTTTGCCCAGCACCCTGCGAATCCTCTTGCACACTTAACATTGATGATAACCCGGTTACGATAAAAACGATTGAATGTGCCATTGTCGATAAGGCGTGGGAAAATGGCTGGCTGAAATCACTCGCAGCGTTTGAAAAAACCGGCAAGAAGGTGGCAGTAGTTGGATCTGGCCCCGCAGGTATGGCGGCGGCGCAGCAGCTTACCCGCGCGGGCCATGAAGTGCATCTATTTGAAAAAAACGCCAAGGCTGGTGGGTTGATGCGTTACGGCATCCCTGACTTTAAAATGGAAAAACACCTTATAGATAGGCGTGTAACGCAAATGGAAGGCGAGGGTGTTACCTTCCATTATGGCGCTCACATTGGTGTGACGCAAGATGCAAAACAGTTGGTGGATTCATTTGATGCCGTGCTGCTGACGGGTGGTTCAGAAAAGCCGCGCGATCTTCCAATCCCGGGGCGCGAACTCAGTGGTGTTCACTTTGCCATGGATTTTCTACCGCAGCAAAACCGCCGCGTATCAAAAGAAGCCCCGCTGGATAATCGCCCTATACTGGCAAAGGATAAGCACGTCGTTGTGGTAGGCGGAGGTGACACGGGCTCAGATTGCATCGGCACCTCGATTCGCCAAGGTGCTCTCTCTGTCACGCAAATCGAGATCATGCCCAAGCCACCCGAGAAGGAAAACAAGGCGCTGACGTGGCCCAACTGGCCCATGAAACTGCGTACATCTTCGTCGCACATGGAAGGTGCTGAGCGAGATTTTGCTGTGGCCACCATGTCGCTGGAAGGAAACGATGGCAACGTGAAAGTGCTGAAATGCGCCCGCGCCGGAGCAGACTTCAAACCGATCCCGGGCACTGAGTTCGAACTACAGGCGGATCTGGTTCTCCTCGCCATGGGCTTCATCCATCCGGTGCATGAAGGCATGTTGAAGAACCTTGGCGTGAAGATAGATGCGCGGGGCAATGTTGAAGGGAATGTGAAGGACTATAAAACGACAGTCGAGAAAGTTTTCTCAGCCGGCGACATGCGGCGTGGCCAATCACTCGTCGTCTGGGCTATTCGGGAAGGCCGCCAAGCGGCCCGCGCCGTGGATGAATTCCTGATGGGCGAAAGCACTTTACCTCGGTAACCTGATGGGACGTCTTGAACTGCGCCCGAATTGTGAGCTTTGTGACAAAGACCTGCCTCCGCACAGCGCGGAAGCACGCATTTGTAGTTACGAATGCACCTACTGCGCCGAGTGTGTTGACAGCGTGTTGCACAATGTTTGCCCAACCTGCGGCGGAAGTTTTGTGCCGCGCCCGTTGCGACCAATGAAATCATGGCGCCCAGAAGAACACCTCGGCCTGCTGAACCATCCGGCAAGTGCGATACATGTGCACTCGCCTTTTACAATGGAAGATATTTCAGTTCACGTGGCGCGGATTAAGGATATCTTGCCGGATAAACGTTAACCCTTATTCGGGAGCAGGTGATTTCGAAAAATTTAAGCGTCCCGGCGTGGGCGCTTGAGCGTAAATTTTTCATAGACTGACAATTGGCCATTGGGGCCGGTCACATCGTAATAAGTGACTTCAATCGTCGTGTCCTTGCCGGGTCCGGTGCCGGGGTCTAGCCGGAAAGCTGCAAAGCCATAGGAATGCGCGGCGTTGCGCACCGCCGACCACGGTGCATCTTCGAGAACATAAATAGGAGGGCGTTTGCCGAGTTTAGGGTCGAAGGCATCAACTCCCGTGATAACGCGGCACAGTGGAGGATCATAGAACAGTTTGTTGGATGGCACCGACGTGCCGCCACCGCCGATGACCATGTGCACCGTGCCTTGAGTCGTGTCGATTACATCAGTAGCCGAGCCAACTGGAATTGGCGTTAAAGTTTTGTTTTGCTGCTGGCCACGAATAGGGTGAGAGCGCTCGTAATGATGCTCATGGCCGCACACCACAAGATCAACTCCATACTTGTCAAACACGGGCAACCAATCCTCGCGAATGCCAAGATCAGCGCCATTAAATTTATCGGCAGTTGAGATGGCCCCCTGATGCATACAAACCACAACCCAATCAATATTTTTGTCGGCGCGAGTGGCTGTTAATTCCTTTTCCAACCAAGCTTTTTGCGCGCCGTTTGAATAACTCCGCACATAGGTGTTGCCGCCGTCTTGGTAACATATATCATCATTGGCGAGGCTGATCACGCGCATGGATCCCGCTGTAAAAGCGTACCACAGACCTTTGTGCGCTTCAACCTGACCGTCTGTTGGTGGCAAAGCGAAATAGGTTTGGTAAGCTTGATAGCCGATCGGGCCATTGCCTTTTTCGTTTTCATGATTGCCTGCTGCTGGCATCCACGGGCGGTTTCGCGCGCTGCGCGTGTTGTTTTCCCAAAAATCCCACCAAGTCCGAACACGATCTTCAGCAATATTGGCATAACAAAGGTCACCATTAAGTAGATGGAACAACGGGGCAATTTTTTCCACACCCATGGTTGAATCAGCTGCCGCTGGAGAGCCGAGGTTATCGTTCACGAAAATCGGGTTAGGTAACTTCAGATCGCCAATGTTGGCGATTTGCTTGCCAAGCGTTGGCGTTCCTTGGTCGCCGAAGCTGGTAAATGTTAGTGGCGCACGGCCTTTGGGTGCCGTGTTGAAGCTCCCAAAAACGGGTTCTGCACCTTCCTGAGTTGCGGCATAGATATATTCAGTATCAGGTGCCAAGCCGTTAGGCTTGGCGTGATAGGCATAGACTGTTTGCTTAGATTTATCGTCAACATAACTCGTTGTGATTGCGTCAATGGTTTTTTCCAATTTTCCGTCTGGCGTTCCCAAAAGCACGCGCGGTTTTTGCACAGACTGCAAACTGTGCCAGGATACCACCATTTCTGATGCGGCATCTGCGCCAAACTGTAAATGCAGATTAGCCACGGGCGAGGCCGCCAACGGCTCTGCTGCATGAGCCATCAAAGGTGCGCCAATTGCGTCGGCCGCTAGTTGCGGGGCGACAAAAGTTGCAGTGCTGAGGCCGGCGGCAAAAAGCAACTTGCGGCGACTCAGTTCAATTCCAGAATAATTTTCCACGTTCATCTCCCCGGGTGCGTGGCCTGATTGGAACAACAGCAGTTTTCAATTTGATGACAAAGAAATAAACGGCATGTGAAGGTGGCAAATTTCGGCAGTACCCACTTTATCCACTATCCGCTGTAACAATGTTTTTTACTAACGCTTTGAAAATGCGCCCAACGGTTTTGCCCATGCAGGCATCAGACGTCAAAGCCAGTCGCCTGCCATGGTCACTTGACGGCATATGCATGTGATATTCAACTGGGTTTTGAGCGGCGCTGGCGGTGAGGCCTTGGCAGAAAGGAGCTGCAAAAAAATACAAGGGACAAACTTCATGGTCGCCCCTTGTGGGGAGTTTGTGATGAAATGAAGATGCCGTCAAAATCCATAACAAATGGCTTAGTAGGCGCTTACATCTATAATACCACCATTTGAATCAACATCCACTTCAACAAATTGACCTTTTTTGAAAGCCGAATAGGCATAGACATCACCGCTGCAATCCGTGGTGTGCACATGTTTGAAACCATGATGGCGAACAATGGCGCGGCCTTCGCCGCATGAAATACCATCGCTGCCATAACCGCCGCCGCCAAGATTTACAGTGAGGTTAAAATCTGGGCCAGAGGGAGCAGGGGCTGGCGGCACAGGAAATGGCAAGGGTTTAATGATGGGGCATGTTCCAAGGATTGCGCAGTTGATGAAGATCGGTTTCATCGGCAACTTGGCCGATGCAAAGGTGGAAAACGATACAGCGGAAACGGCAATGGCCGGTCCAATGATAAGGGCTTTTGTAAACATGGGGCGTCTCCTGCTGATGTTAAAAATAGCCATGACAGCGGTTTATGAAACAAAATTTGTAGCAGGAGATTTGAACGCGATCAGAACACGAAGTTCATCAGGCGTTCACCACTATCAATTACCTAAAATCGCAGCCTCCATAATATCCAGTCCCTCATTCAATACAAAATCTGATGCGGTCAAAGGCGTCAGTAAGCGTATCGTATTGGCATAAACACCGCAGCTCAATATCAGTAAGCCACGTTCTAAGCATTTCGTGGTTAGCGTTTTTGTCGCTGCCGCATCGGGCTCATCGCCTCCGTGTTTGGTCACTAACTCAAAGGCGCACATGGCACCAAGGCCGCGAATGTCGCCCATTGGCATACCTTTGCCTTTGGCCTTGATGGATTGCAGACGCTTCATAATCGTCTGGCCCTGCTGCAGGGCTTTGCCTAACAGGTCTTCCGCTTCAAAGGCCTCGAACACGCCAAGTGCAGCAGCGCAGGCAATGGCATTGCCGGCGTAGGTGCCACCGATAGCGCCCGGATCTGGTGCGTCCATGATCTTGGCCTTGCCAACAACTGCGGCAAGTGGAAAACCGCCAGCCAGAGATTTGGCCGCCGTCATCAAATCCGGCTCTACGCCGAAATGCTCCATAGCGAAGAATTTACCGGTTCGGCCAAAGCCCGATTGTATTTCATCGGCGATCAGCAAGATGCCGTGGTCGTCGCACAGTTTGCGCAAGCGCACCATCAGTTCCTTTGGCGCGACATAGAATCCACCTTCACCTTGCACGGGCTCGATAATGATTGCCGCCACACGCTGCGGCTCCACATCGCATTTGAACAACAGCTCAATGGCGTGAATGGAATCTTCAACCGAAATGCCACGATGCTCAACCGGGAAAGGCACATGCCAAATGCCTGCAGGCATGGGGCCAAACTTGGCCTTGTAAGGCAGCACCTTGCCCGTCAACGCCATGCCCAAAAGTGTGCGGCCATGAAAGCCACCATGGAAAGCGATGACATCGCTGCGGCCTGTGTATGCGCGGGCATACTTAATTGCATTTTCGACAGCCTCTGCGCCTGTGGTGACCAGCGCAGATTTCTTCTCACCCGAAATGGGCGCAACCGCGTTCAATTTTTCGCATACTTCAATGAAGGGCGCATAGGGCATCACCATCGCGCAGGTGTGGGTCACTTTTTCAAGCTGCTCGTAAACCCGCTTCATCACCATCGGATGGCGATGACCGGTGTTGACCACTGCAATGCCGCCGCCGAAATCGATATAGCGGTTGCCTTCAATATCCCAGATTTCAGAATTCTCAGCTCTTTCAGCCATCACAGCTGCACCCATGCCGATGGCCCGCGAGACGGCTTTGGCGCGGCGTTCAACCCAGGCTTGGTTAGATCCGGCAGGTTCACGGGTGATGGGTGCGTTCATTGTCTCATTCTCCTACGTGGCGAGAAATTATCGCATTGACGGCATCCCCGCAAAGGTTTTTGGTAGAGCCAGATGTACGAACCCTCTTGGCACGACAAGCAATATCTCCCCAGCCTTTCAATCCCTAATTCGGATGCGATGTTTGAAAGCTGGAAGTTCCGTGCTGCGGCCACACGCGCCAATCTGCCATTTAAAGCCGATATTGCCTATGGCACGCACCCTCGAGAGAATCTGGATTTCTATCCAGCAACAAACCCTCAAGGTTGCGTTATTTACATTCACGGCGGCTATTGGCGGGCATTCTCTAAAATTGATACCAGTTGGGTAGCAGAAGGATTTGTGGGGCAGGGGCTTTCGGTGGCATTGATAAATTATCCGCTCTGCCCTGAGGTGAAGATTGCCGATATTCGCAGTTCATGCGTTAAAGCCTTTGTGCATCTCTATCAGAATGTGTTCGGCACTGCCGAGCGGCAGGCCGTTGTGGTGACGGGGCATTCCGCCGGAGGATATCTCGCTGCCGCTTACCTCACGGAAGATTGGGTGGCGCACGGCTTGCCGCAAAATCCCATTGCGGGTGTGTTGGCTTTATCAGGCGTTTTTAACGTAGAACCTCTCATCGATACGTCTTTGAATGCAAGTCTCAAACTCGATGTCGCACAGGCCATAAGTTTAAATTTGAATGCCATGCAATTGCACGCGGTTTCGGAACTCTGTTTGGCAGTCGGGCAGGATGAATCAGATGAGTTTCATCGACAATCGGCCGAGCTGAAAAAAAATTGGGCCAGCCTGGCACCGCAACTGATTAATCTGGCGGACGCAAACCACATTACAATTGTCGATGATCTGGCTTTGCCCGGTGGCCAACTCAACAAGCTTGCGGTGGACATGGCGCGCCGCTAAACCTTTGCCAACAAACAGGAGATTCCGATGAATACCACTTTAGCCCAACGGGCTTTGCCGATGAATAATGCCACCCTCCGCAACATTCTGCTGGCCATTGTAGGCAGCTTGTTGGTGGCAGTTGCCGCACAGGTGAAAGTTCCTTTCTGGCCTGTACCGATGACCATGCAAACTTTGGCCGTGCTTTTGGTCGGCGGTGCTTATGGCGCGAGATTGGGCGCGGCAACATTAGTGCTTTATGCACTTGAAGGGGCCATTGGGATGCCCTTCTTATCTGGCGCCCGAAACAGCATTTTTGATTCCCACATTGGCTTCTTGCCCTATTCCAGCTTTGGCTATCTGATTGGCTTCGCCTGTGCCGCCTATATTGTGGGCCGTTTTGCGCAATCTGGCGCGATGTCTTCGGCCTTGAATATGGTGGGCGCCGCATTGATTGGCGCGGTGGTGGTTTACGGCCCGGGCCTGATTTGGCTGGCCATCTGGGCCTCGATCTCGCAGCATTTGACGGCGTTTGATGCCATGCAGTTTGCCTACGTAAAGGGCATGGATCCCTTCATTCCTGCAGATATCTTGAAAGCCGCCATCGCTGGCCTTGGTTTAGCGGGGATGTGGAGTGGCTTGAACCGCTAGTTGCGTCAGATCGTGTAAATCGGTTCCGCGTTGAGGCGAAATTGCGCACTCCAGCATCATATGAAGCAAGGTGATTGCCCTTCGCATTTTCTGTCGCTATAGCAGCGCCAGCTTTGGGGCGTCGCCAAGCGGTAAGGCACCGGATTTTGATTCCGGCATTCGGAGGTTCGATCCCTCCCGCCCCAGCCATTACCCTGTTGGAATTTGTTATTTTAAGTAAAATGCCGCGCCGAAACCTTGTGACCATTTAGTAATTGGTAGCGGACTGGAACGCTAAAACGGTTGGCGCAGGTGATCGCGGTAGCTATAGTCTGACCGCATCAGAGGGCGAAGAAATGGGCATAACGACTTGGGGCATGGAAACTGCGGCGGTCTTGGCTGCGTTCTTGGCGTCACTGGTGGAAGTGGTCGAGGCTTTCACAATTGTTCTGGCCGTGGGCACCTTGCGCGGTTGGAGGCCCGCAGGGTTAGGCAGTTTAGCCGCCCTTGCGGTGCTTGCGCTCACTGTAATCGTTTTCGGGCCCTTGATTGAGTTGGTGCCCATTCACGCGTTACAACTGAGCATTGGTATTCTGCTTCTGCTATTTGGCATGGGTTGGCTGCGCAAGGCAATTTTGCGTTCTGCTGGCGTTATCCCACTTCACGATGAAGATCTAATTTTCGCAAAAGAGTCCCATCACCTCATTGACGAGGCGCAAAGAAAGCAAACGTCGCTGCAATGGATTGCTGGTATCACCGCATTCAAGGCGGTGCTGTTGGAAGGGCTGGAGGTGGTGTTTATTGTCATAGCTGTAAGTGCCGGGCGCGGGCTGATCTGGCCTGCTTCTATGGGCGCAATGGCTGCCCTTCTGGTTGTTATGATTATCGGCTTGATCATCCACAAACCGCTTTCACGCGTGCCAGAGAACACACTCAAATTTGCCGTCGGCGTGATGCTTTCTTCATTTGGGGTTTTTTGGACCGGCGAGGGCCTGGGTGTGGATTGGCCGGGGCGTGATTTGATATTGATTGCTTTTGCAGCACTGTTCTTGATTGTTGGTCTTATAACAGCTCGCAGCTTGAAAAGCACTTTGGCCAAGCCTCAGAAAATTTAAGTTGGATTGGAAGCATATATGGAAATTATAAAAGACGTTTTGGTGGAATTGTTCAGCATGTTTGTCACCGACATGCGTCTTACGCTGACAACACTTGGGTTGGTTCTCGTTGCGGCAATTATGATCATGGTTTTACAAGTGAATTCATCAATCGTCGGATTGATTTTACTGTTGGGCTGCTTTGCCATTGTTGTTGAAGCAACCGTGAGAGAAACCAAAGCCCGCAGAAAACTTTAGTGGATTGATATTCGTATGAAAGCTGTCGTTATCCACGCCGCGCAGGATTTGCGCCTTGAAGATCGCGCATCGGAAGGACCCGGACAGGGTGAAGTCCAAATCAAACTGGCCGCTGGAGGGATCTGCGGATCAGACCTGCATTATTTCAATCATGGGGGCTTCGGGGCCATAAAGTTGAAAGAGCCAATGATCCTTGGCCATGAAGTTGCTGGCCACATCACGAAATTGGGATTGGGCGTTGAAGGATTCGCAGTCGGGCAGTTGGTTGGTATTTCACCTTCAAGGCCTTGCTACAATTGCAAATTCTGTCGCGAGGGTATGCTCAATCAGTGCCTGAATATGCGCTTTTATGGCTCGGCCATGCGGTTTCCACATATTCAAGGCGCGTTCCGCGAAATGCTCGTGGCTGATGCCAAACAGTGTGTTGCTGCTGATGGCTTGAGTGCTGGCGAAGCCGCGATGGCTGAGCCGCTGGCCGTTACTCTGCATGCCACGCGCCGCGCAGGCGAGATGGTAGGCAAAGCCATTTTAGTGACAGGCTGTGGCCCCATTGGATTGCTATCCATTCTTGCTGCTAGACGGGCGGGTGCAGATTTGATTGTGGCAACGGACATAAGTGATTTCACTTTAAACTTGGCTCGAAAAATGGGCGCAGACTTGGCTTTCAACACCAGCACCGCACCCGATGCCCTGGAAAAATATAAAGCCGGTAAGGGCAGTTTTGATGTGCTCTATGAATGCTCCGGTGCACAGGTTGCCCTCGTTTCAGCCATTGCAGCGATGCGGCCGGGTAGCACCCTTTTACAGCTGGGCTTAGGTGGAGAGATGACCTTGCCGATGATGGCGATAACAGCCAAAGAACTTTCGTTGAAAGGCTCATTCCGTTTTCATGGTGAATATGCCACCGCCGTCAGCCTGATGCAAAAAAGCCTGATCGATGTAAAACCCTTAATCACACACACCGTAAGTTTGCGCGAATTCCAGCAGGGTTTTGAACTGGCAAGTGATCGCAGCCAAGCCCTGAAAGTGCAAATTGCATTTGGTTAGAAGGAAGCAACGCATTGGAACTTTTCAGTCTCAAAGGGAAGCGAGCCTTGGTCACCGGCTCAAGCCAAGGCATTGGTTTTGCTATGGCCGAAGGATTGGGGCGGGCGGGTGCGCGTCTTGTTCTGAACGGCCGCGATAACGCAAAATTGGAATCGGCTTACAAGGACTTAGCCGCCAAGGGCTTCGATGTTCAATCTGTGGCCTTTGACGTTACAGATGAGGCCGCAGTTAACCACGCCATTGCAAAAGTCGAAATTGAAAATGGTGGGATAGATATCCTCGTCAACAATGCCGGTATGCAGTTTCGCACGCCACTCGAAGATTATCCGGCCGAAAAATTCCGTGAACTTTTACGCGTGAATATCGAAAGTGCCTTCCTTGTTGGTAAAGCCGTGGCCAAACACATGATCAAAAGACAGGCCGGAAAGATCATCAACATCTGTTCGGTGCAAAGTGAGCTCGGCCGGCCATCAATTGCGCCATACACCGCCTCAAAGGGCGCCATCAAAATGCTCACTAAAGGCATGTGCGCTGATTGGGCCAAGCACGGCATCCAAGTCAATGCGATTGGCCCAGGCTATTTCAAAACACCACTCAACCAAGCTCTCGTCGATAATCCTGAGTTTTCACAGTGGCTGGAAAAGCGCACACCTGCCGGCCGCTGGGGCAATGTTGAAGAATTGATTGGTGCGGCAGTTTTCTTGGCTTCTCCGGCTTCCTCTTTTGTGAATGGACACATCCTTTATGTCGACGGCGGCATCTCCTCGGTTCTTTGACGGCGCAGCGGTGGTGATGGGTGTTTCAAGCTGTGGCAAAACCACAGTGGGTGAAGCGCTTGCAGCTGAACTTCGCGCGGCATTTATTGAGGGCGACAATTTGCATCCTGCGGCCAATGTGGCCAAAATGTCCAGTGGAACGCCGTTGACAGATGAAGATCGTTGGCCTTGGTTAGCGCAAGTCGGTGCGAGCTTAAGGGGCAACAAGCCGGTCATTGCTTCTTGTTCGGCGTTGAAGAAAATCTATCGTCAACGCATCATTGAAGCAGCGGGAAGACCTGTGGCATTTATTTTGCTCAACGGCGATAAAGCTCTCCTGCAAAAACGCATCGCGGCGCGTAAAGGCCATTTCATGCCGTCGTCGCTGCTCGAGAGCCAACTGGCCACTCTTGAAATTCCGGGGCCAGATGAAGATGCGGTTACGATAGACATATCGCTGCCGCTCGAAGAGCAAGTGGCTTTGGCTGCAAAATTTTTGTGCAATAAGCAATGAGTCCGCATTCTCTGCAGTAGCAGGGCCTCAATCTTGGTGCCTGGAGTTTAAGATGCGTTCACAAGGCAGGCCCTTTTTGAATTGTCGCATGCCAATTAACAATATCTCCCATCATAAATTTGCGTTACATTGCTTCTTTAAAAATAAGTCCCGAAAGGTTTCGAGCATGTTGGGCTTGATGATGAAAACGCCGCTTACAGTCACATCGATCTTGCGGCATGCGTCAACTTATCATGGCGAAACCGAAATAGTATCGCGCACAGTTGAAGGGCCGATGCACCGCACAAGTTATGCCGAAGTCTGGAAGCGCAGCCAAAAGTTGGCCAATGCCCTCAAGCGTTTCGGCCTTGCGAGGGGCGACCGAGTGGCAACTCTTGCTTGGAACACTTGGCGGCATGTTGAGCTTTACTACGGCGTCTCTGGCTCTGGCTTCGTGTGCCACACCATTAATCCGCGTCTGTTCAAAGAACAAATTGCCTACATCATCAAACACGCCGCAGATAAAATCCTGTTTGCTGATCTAACCTTCTTGCCAATTCTTGAATCTCTGGCTCCACAATTGAAAAAATTGAAGGCCGTGGTGATCATGACGGACGCAGATCACATGCCAAAATCGGCGGTGCTGCCCAAACTCTTGTGCTATGAAGAATTGATTGATGAAGAAAATGATGAATTCAAATGGCCAGATTTGGATGAAAACCTGGCTTGCAGCCTGTGCTACACGTCTGGCACCACGGGAGAGCCGAAGGGCGCTCTTTATAGTCACCGCTCATCGGTATTGCACGCCATGGGAATCGCAGTACCTGATGTTTTCAACCTTACGTCGGCATCAGTGGTTTGCCCCATTGTTCCGATGTTTCATGTGAACGCCTGGGGTATTCCCTATGTCGCGCCGATGGTGGGCGCAAAGCTGGTCTTACCTGGGCCAAAGCTGGATGGTGCCAGCCTGCATCAACTCATGTCTGACGAAGGCGTAACCTTCACAGCAGGCGTTCCTACGGTGTGGCTGGCATTGTTGGATTGGCTGGATGTCGAGAAAAAGACAATCCTCACTTTGAAGCGCGTAGCCATTGGCGGTTCGGCCGCGCCTTTAGTAATGTTGCAACGCTTTGCGGCGCGTGGAATAACAGTTCTGCACGCTTGGGGGATGACGGAAACCAGTCCGATTGCGATCGCCGGAAGTTTATTAGGCAGGCACGAAAAACTTTCTGAGAGTGAAAAACTCGCGTTGCGAAGCAAGCAAGGCAGGCCACTGTTCGGGGTGGAATTCTTGGTCGTGAATGACGATGGCGTGCCAATCAAAAATGACGGCGTTGCATTTGGCGCCCTATACGTTCGCGGGCCTTGGGTGGCGGCATCCTATTTCAAGTCAAAAGACAAATCTGCTTTCGCGCGTAAAGGATGGTTCCACACCGGCGATGTGGTCAATGTTGATGCTGATGGGTTTTTTAAGATCGTTGATCGCACCAAAGATGTGATCAAATCCGGTGGTGAATGGATCAGTTCCATCGAACTGGAAAATATCGCCCAGGCCCATCCTGCCATCAAAGAAGCCGCTGTTGTGTCCAAGCCGCATGAAAAATGGGATGAACGCCCCGTCCTTGTTGCAATTTTGAAGCCCAACGCGACTTTCACCAAAAATGAGATGGTGGCCCATTATAAAGGCAAGATCGCGAATTGGAGCATTCCGGATGATGTGATCATCGTGGAGCAGTTGCCGCACACTGCAACTGGCAAGCTGTTAAAAACTGAAATTCGCAAAATGGTGATTGGCAAAATTTGAAATGGCAAACCGCGCCGTTATTGCTGCTTATGTGCGCTCACCCTTCACGCCCGCTAGAAGGGGCGATCTCGCCACCCTCCGCCCCGATGACTTGGCTGCTCAAGTCATCGCAGCACTGGTGAAGCAAACCGCGATCAATCCATCTGACATTGAGGATTTGTTGCTCGGCTGCGCCTTTCCAGAAGGAGAACAGGGTTTCAACGTTGCGCGTATGATCAGCTTGATTGCAGGCCTGCCACTTTCAGTGGGTGCAGCCACCATCAATCGCTATTGTGGTTCATCGATGACTTCGGTTCACATGGCGGCAGGTGCAATAGCTTTAGGGGCTGGTGAGGCCTTCATTTGTGCCGGAGTTGAAAGCATGTCGCGTGTGCCGATGATGGGCTTCAACCCTTTGCCAAACCTGGAATTGGCGAAAAAAATGCCAGCGGCTTACGTGGCCATGGGCGAAACGGCTGAGAATGTTGCGGCACGATGGAAGATCAGTCGGCACGAACAAGAAGAGTTCGCCGTTGAATCTCACCACCGTGCCACGGCTGCGCGCGCCGCGGGAAAATTCAAAGATGAGATCATCGTAATCACCACAAAGAAGGGCATTGTAGAACAAGATGGCTGTATCAGGCCTGAAACCACATTGGAAGTTTTGGCCCAACTTAAACCTGCCTTCAGCACCACGGGCTCAGTGACTGCAGGCACGTCTTCGCCGCTTACCGATGGTGCCGTGGCGCTGCTGGTTTGTTCAGAGAATTACGCAAAGCGCAACAAATTAAACATGCTGGCCGCAGTACGGAGTGTGGCCGTTGCGGGTTGCGCTCCAGAGATCATGGGTGTGGGGCCAGTGGGCGCTTCGAAGAAAGCCCTCGCCCGAGCCGGCCTTAAAGCGTCTGATCTTGATGTGGTGGAATTAAACGAAGCCTTCTCGTCGCAAGCAATAGCGACATTGCGTGAACTTGACCTCAACCCGGCAAAGTTAAACTTAGACGGCGGGGCGATTGCCTTAGGCCATCCACTTGGGGCTACAGGTGCGCGCATTGTTGGAAAAGCGGCAAGCCTGTTGAAACGGGAAAAGGGCAAATATGCCTTAGCCACCCAATGTATCGGCGGCGGCCAAGGCATTGCCACCATTCTGGAAGCCATTTGATGGGTGCCATTAATAAAGTCGCTGTTATCGGTGCTGGTGTAATGGGTGCAGCAATTGCGGCCCATGTTGCCAACGCCGGTGTTCCTGTTGTGCTGTTGGACATTGCGGCGAAAGACAATCCGAACCGTAACGCCTTCGCCGAAGGTGCCTTAGAACGCATGGTGAAAGCCAGCCCCGCGCCCTTCATGAGCAGTGCCGCGCCAAAGCTGGTGACCACGGGCAACACTGACGATCATCTCGAACTCCTTAAAGACTGTGATTGGATTATCGAGGCTGTGATCGAGCGGCTGGATATCAAGCAAGCGCTCTATGCCAAGATTGATGGCGTGCGCAAAAAGGACAGTGTTGTTTCGTCAAACACCTCAACCATTCCGCTGGCTGAGTTGACCAAGGGTGCTTCTGAAAATTTCGTGCAACATTTTCTCATTACCCATTTTTTCAATCCACCGCGTTATATGCAGCTGCTGGAAGTGGCGACCGGCGACAAGACTTCAAAACAGGTGTTGGAAACGATTTCACATTTTGCTGATGTGCAATTGGGCAAGACCATTGTTCATTGTAAAGACAGGCCCGGCTTTATTGGCAATCGCCTTGGGGTCTATTGGATGCAAACTGCGGTACAAGAGGCGGTGGCCAGCGGCCTTACCGTGGAAGAGGCGGATGCGATCCTCGGTAAGCCCATGGGCATTCCTAAAACGGGCGTGTTTGGTTTACTGGATTTAGTGGGTCTCGATCTGTTGCCGCATATCAGCGCGAGTATGGGCGCATTGCTAGACAAGAGAGATCCATTCCATCAGTCCAACAAGCCCCTGCCGCTCATCACGAAAATGATTGGCGATGGTTACACTGGCCGCAAAGGCAAAGGTGGCTTCTATCGCCTGAATCGTGAAAAAAGCAAACGCAAGGAAGCGATTGATCTTACCACGGGCCAATACCGTGATGAACAAAAGCCCGAAATCAAGGCCTTGGAGGAAGCCGGCAAAAGCCTCGTGAAGTTGCTCAGCCACGACAGCAAGCACGGTGGCTATGCCTGGAAGGTGATGAGCCAAACTTTGGTTTATGCAGCGGCGTTGGTTGGCGAGGTTTCTGATCACCCTGATGCCATTGATGAAGCCATGAGGCTGGGATTTAATTGGAAATTTGGCCCCTTCCAATTGATCGATCAACTTGGCAGTGCTTGGCTGGCTGAGCGCCTTTTAAAAGATGGCATCGCCATTCCTGAATTTCTGACCGTTGTCGCCAGTCGGCCAATTTACCACATTGAAAACGGCTTCAAGCAGGTGCTGGGCCTAGACGGCGCATACCATACCATCAAGCGCCCAGATGGCGTTTTGCTTTTGGAAGATATCAAGCGCGTCTGCCAACCCATTTTGAAAAATGGCTCTGCCGCCTTGTGGGACGTGGGAGAAGGCGTGGCCTGTTTTGAATTCATCAGCAAAATGAATTCATTCGACATGGACGTCCTGGCGCTGATTTATGAGTCGATTCAGGTGGTAAAGGATAAATTCAAAGCGTTGGTGATTTACAATGATAGCCAGCTTTTCTCTGCGGGTGCCAACTTAGGCTTCATAACATCTGCCGCCAAAGCCGGAGCGTGGAGTGAAATTGAAAATCTCGTCAGCGTCGGCCAGCAGGCATTCATGGCCCTTAAATACGCCCCATTCCCCGTTGTAGCCGCCCCTGCGGGTATGGCACTTGGCGGCGGTTGTGAAATTGTGCTGGCCGCAGACGCGATACAGGCTCATGCCGAATTGAACATCGGTTTGGTGGAGGTGGGTGTGGGCCTTATTCCCGGTTGGGGCGGTTGCAAGGAAATGTTGCACCGTTGGGCGAGCTTGGGAGCGCTGCCTAACGGTCCAATGCCTGCCGTGATGAAGGCCTTTGAAATCATTTCAGCGGCGAGCGTCTCGAAATCCGCAGCGGACGCGAAGGCGCTGTTATTTATGCGACCAGACGACGGTATCACCATGAATCGTGATCGGCTTTTAGCCGATGCAAAGGCCAAGGCGCTTTCACTGGTTAAAGGTTACCGGCCCGCTGCGCCGGTGACGTTCAATCTGCCCGGGCCATCAGGGCGCCTGACGTTGGATATGGCCGCGCAGAGCTATCACAAACTGGGCAAAGCGACAGACCATGACCTTGTGGTGTTGGGAGAATTGGCGGCTGTACTTTCTGGTGGCGACGCTGATGTGACTGTGCCTCTGACCGAGACTGATGTGTTAGCATTGGAGCGCAAACATTTCATGAATCTTGTGCGTGATGAAAACAGCATCAACCGAATCGTGCATATGTTGGAAACTGGCAAGCCGCTGAGGAACTAGGCAATCAACGCTCAGACGCGGTCTTTGCCATAAAACAGCTGCACCACATGTTCGCCTTGTGCGAAAAATAGCCAGCGCTCAACCCACGCTGCAGCGAGAAGGGTGAAGGCCGTGATGAAAACCAGCCACGGCCAACGCGGAGAAAGGAAAGCAGTAAAGAATCCGATATCTAGCAGGATCATGCAGAGACGTTGCAATTTTGTGGCATGGTTACGCGCCATTTGATAACCCATTTCCTTCATGATGAAGTTGGTGGATGTGTGGGGCACTTCCCACTGGCGCACTCCTTCACCAAGCCCCGTGGCTTGGGCCATTGTATACTGGCCCCGATTGCCCCGCCGTTTTCGCCAGTATAGCCATTTGAGAACAATGGCAGTGAAGACCAAGATGATGGTGAGAAATGCCATGAAGCGACCGGCATCAGTCTGGAAGCGTCCAAAAATAAAGGCGATGGCATTGAGCAGCCCTGAACCCGTGGCAAAAGCGAACGCAAAATAAGTAGGCATCGTGAATCCTGTATGCCAAGCAGGAATGGTTTTGAGTGAGGCATAAATCATGCCTGTGCAATAGACTGTTGCAGCACTCAGCAACGCGCACAGAATGCCCAGCGGCGCAATCCACAAAGGTGCATCAACCAGCCCAGACCATGTTGCAGCGAAGCCTAAGGCAGCCGGGAAAGTGGCGATTGCCACAATCCCCTCACGCGAAAGCCAGCTGCTGCGCCATTGCGACAACGCCCGCCAAGCTCGCTCAGGCCGTCCCAGATGTGCGGTGGATGAAAGCAGTCCAGCGGCGATCAACACAAGCGCCAGTCCTACACCAGTTAATGCAAAGCCCGCCGATGAAGCCTTGCCGTGAGACGAGGCGGCAAGCCCAAGTAAGGCGAGAAGGCCGTATCCTGCACCCGATGAGACAGTGAAGAAGATAATGGAATAAGCAGGGTTCATCCTTCCAACTTTCCCGAATTATCTTGCGGGTTAACCAATGCCGTTGTGGTGCTGGACCTTAGCAACTGATCGGCCCAGGCGAACAATTTTTCCATCACTGATCCATCCGGCTTAGCCAAAGGCTGAACCCCCGCAGCATGACTTTCTCTGCGCGCTCTCAGCGGCAAATATTTATTGGTGGGCTTGTAGCCCATTTCAGGAAACAGATCGAAACCGCCACGCTCCTTAACCAGTTGCGAGACAGCCGATTTCTCATCACCCAAATCTCCGAAATGTCGCGCTCCAGTCGGGCAAGCCTTCACACATGCAGGCACCTGGTCTTCAGGTTCCAAATTTGTGTTATAAATCCGGTCTACACACAGCGTACATTTCTTCATCACCCCTTGCATGTAATCATATTCACGTGCGCCATAAGGGCAGGCCCAAGAGCATAGCTTGCAGCCGATGCAGGTATCTGGGTTAACCAATACAATGCCATCTTCGGCGCGCTTATAAGATGCGCCTGTGGGGCAAACGGTTACGCAAGCAGGCTCAGCGCAGTGCAGGCACGAGCGCGGAAAGTTGACGATGTGGCTGTCGCTGCGGCCTTCCCGCTTCACCTCATAGCCATGTATACGGTTAAACCATGGGCCCGAAACATCAGCACCCTGTGGATCAGTGTCGGTGAGAGGCCCACCCTCGCCTTGCGCGTTCCATTCTTTGCAAGATGTGGCGCAAGCTTGACAGCCCACACAAGTATCAAGATCAATGACCAAGCCGAGTTGCTTTCCAGTTGATACGGGCAGAGAACTCATGTGGAACCAATCTTCTTAAGCGATTTGAATTGTGGTGCGCTTTGCTCTTTTTGATTGGCACTTTTCGTCACACGAACTTTCAAATCATACCACGCCGCTTGGCCGGTAATGGGATCTGAATTGGAAAAGCGATAGCCACCCTCGCGCTCGGGCAGCAAATCGCTGATGAGATGATTGACCAGAAACCCCTTCTGGCTTTCGGGTGAATCAGTTGACAAACCCCATGTGCCCTTGCGCTTTCCAATGGCATTCCATGTCCACACTGTGTCTTCGTTTTGCCCCTCGACAAGTTTCACCTGCACTTTGATGGTGTTGTGATGCGACGCCACATCCACCCAATCGCCATCTTCTATATTCAATTTCGCGGCCCGGGCCTTATGGACATAGAGCCAGTTGCGCCCAATGATTTGGCGGAGCCAGGTATTCTGCGAACCCCAAGAATGATACATCGCCATGGGGCGTTGCGTGATGGCGTGGAGCGGGAATTCGCTGCCACTCACCATCTCACCTTCGAAAGGCGGATACCAAAAGGGAATGGGATCAAAATAAGTAGCAACGCGCACGCGGTGTTCGGGTGGCGGCAAAACTGCGCCGTGCCCTTGTGCAGCAAGGCGGAACTTTTGCAATGTCTCCGAATAGATTTGGTGAATAATCGGCTCTGGCCGTGGCAAAAATCCAAAGAACGTGGCCCAATCCAGATAGTCCCAATTCACATGGCGATAATATTTCATGTTGTCGGCCAATTCTTGAAACCAGTACCCACCATTCTCAACATAGGCCTTGAGTTGGTTGTGGTTCACCGCGCCACGCCCTGCTGCTGTACCATCTTTGCCGCGAAAGCCGGCCAGCGGCCCAAGCCCCGGCGCACGTTCATGATTTACAATGTAGTTGGCATAACCGCCGGGATAGCGCGCCGTGCCATCGGGCCTCGTCAAGCCCGGCAGGCCGAGGCGGTGGCCAAGTTCGATGAGGACGGTTTGAAACGGCCGCACTTCACGGTCTGGCTCCACAACAGGTTGGCGGATCGCGTCTGCCGGCCCATCGGCCTCTGAGATGGGTCGATCCAGCATGGAGATGCAATCCCAGCGCTCCAAGTAGGTTGTGTCTGGCAGAATGAGATCTGCGTAATGTACCATCTCGCTGGCATAAGCATCTGAATAGATGATTTTAGGGATTACATACTCGCCATCTTCACGCTTTGCAGTGAGTGCCTTGAGGGTATCCGGCACATTCATCGCCGAATTCCAACTCATATTGGCCATATACATCAAAAGAACGTCGATGGTGTAGGGGTCACCCTCGGCTGCATTGTTGATCACCATATGCATCATTCCATGGGCGGCCAGGGGCGCATCCCAAGAGTAGGCTTTGTCGATGCGTAGTGGCTTTCCCTGCTCATCCACCAGTAAATCTTCTGGGCCAGTCACAAAGCCCAGCGGTGGGCCAGGCAGTGGCGTGTTAGGTTTAACATGGCCCATTTTGCCAGCAGGCTTTACGTTGGGCGGAATGGATTTGGGGAAGGGCGGTTTATAGCGCGTGCCACCCGGCACATCGATTGTTCCCAGCATAATCTGCAACACATGAATGGTTCGACAAGTGTGAAAACCATTAGAATGCGCACTGATGCCTCGCATGGCGTGCATCGCCACTGGGCGGCCCAAGGTTTTCTCATGTCGACGGCCTAGATAATCCGTCCACGGAATATCCAGTTCCACTGTGTCAGTGAAGGCCGTATGGGCCAATTCGGCTGCAATGCGGTGAATCGTTTCGCTGGCAACCCCACAGGTTTTTGAAACTGTTTCAGGGGCGTAGTCATTACTCGCAAAACGTTCCGCGATTAAAGTAAAACTTGTCACCAACTTGCGGCCATCAGACAGAATAAAGCGCCCCAGCAACGAAGGATTTGTGCCGAAGGTTCCAGAGACTTTTGTCCCACCCGCCGATGCATCCCACACCAGCGCCGTGCCAGAGGCATTACGCAAAATCAAGCCATCGTCGGCTCTGCCCTTGTTCTCAATCACCAGCCAAGGCGCATTGGTGTAACGTGAGAGATATTCTCCATCAATTTTCTGTGCGCCAAGCAAGCAGTGGATCAGCGCCCCCACAAAAAGACCATCCGTACCCGGAGCAATTCCAATCCACTCGTCAGCAATGGCTGAGTAGCCCGTTTTAACCGGATTGATTGATACGATCTTGGCGCCGCGTTCCTTAAGTTTGCCCAGACCTGCTTTGAGGGGGTTGGAAGCATGATCTTCCGCCACGCCAAACAGCAAAAAGTATTTGGTGTGCTTCCAGTCTGGTTCACCAAATTCCCAGAAGCTGCCCCCATAAGTATAAAGGCCCGCAGCTGCCATATTGACCGAGCAAAAGCCTCCATGTGCGGCATAGTTCGGCGTGCCAAATTGTGAGGCCCACCATCCCGTAAGGCCCTGGCTTTGATCGCGGCCAGTAAAGAAGGCAAGCTTTTTGGGGTCGCGGTTGCGCACTTCTGAAAGCCAACCCGTGGCCAATCCCAACGCTTCATCCCATTCAATTTCCTTGAACTCACCCGTTCCGCGTTCACCCACGCGCAATAGCGGTTTAGACAAACGCGCAGGCGAATAATGCTGCTTTATGCCTGCAGCACCTTTGCCACAGATGATGCCCTTGTTGACGGGGTGGTCACGATTGCCGTCAATGTAAACAACCTTGCCATCTTTCAGATGAACTTTGATCCCGCAGCGACAGGCGCACATATAACAGGTGGTGGCTTTTACTTCGTCCCAAGTTTTGGGTGAGAGGTTGAGCCGGGGTTCAGCGGTCACGGGCGTCATTCTGAGAGAATTGCTTGCATGCGTGCATCTTCTGCTCAAATCTCATCTGGCGTCAATGGCAGAGAAACCATTGTGTAAATTATTATATGTTGCGCAAATTGATGAAAATGGCACATTGCCTTCAACACCAAACAATATGAGAGAGAATATGTCGAATTGGATTGAGGCCAGCACAACCGAAGGCGTGAACAATGAAGATGTATTGCGCTTTGATTACGGCGGCAAAACCTTTGCGATTTTTCGTTCTCCGGATGATAAATTTTATGCAACGGATGGTCTGTGCACCCACGAGAAGGTTCATTTATGTGATGGCTTGGTGATGGGCCACATTATCGAGTGCCCCAAACACAATGGCCGCTTCGATTATACAACAGGAAATGCACAGGGGGCACCCTGCATCCTCAATCTTAGAACTTATGCTGTGAAGATTGAATCTCACAAGGTATTGATCAACTTAGAATGAAGCATGTGATCATTATTGGCGGCGGTATGGCGGCGGCGCGCGCTTGTATCAACTTGCGCAGTCATGATTTTCAGGGGGAGATCACCCTGATATCAGAGGAACAACACTTGCCCTATGATCGCCCTCCACTTTCCAAAGCCTCTCTGATTGCCGAAGATGAACCACAGCCGATCTGGCTTTTGGAACCTGATATTGTCAAGTCATTGCAAGTTGACGCACACTTGGGTGTGGCAGTGTGCAAAATTGACCGCATCGCCAAGCAAGTAATCTTGGCCGATGATAGCGAATTGCCCTACGGCAAGTTGTTAATTGCTACGGGCGCAAAGCCGCGCTCGCTCGGGCCTCATGTTCTCACATTGCGCGATTACCGAGATGCCTTGGAACTGCGCAAGCGGTTTAAGCTCGGCCAAAAGATTGTCATTGTGGGTGGGGGCTTTATCGGCTTGGAGCTTGCGTCATCAGCCAGCAAATTGGGTTGCAAAGTTACGGTGATCGAAGCCCAACAGCGCATCCTTCTGCGCGGCGTGCCCGAACGCATCGCTAAAATCATACATGATCGCCATGTTGGCGCCGGTGTGGAATTGCTGCTCAGCACCGTGATCGAAACGATCACGGCCAATGCCGTGAAATTGCAAGATGGTCGTGAAATTGAAGCTGACACCATCATCGCTGGCATCGGTGCTTCACCGGAAGTAAGGCTGGCGCAAGAAGCTGGTCTGGTGATCGACAATGGCATAGCCTGCAACGAATATATGCAAACCTCTGATCCTGATATTTATGCAGCAGGTGATTGCTGTTCCTTTATCCATACACAATTTGATGGTCGTCGCGTTCGCCTGGAGGCTTGGCGTTCTGCTCAAGAACAATCGGCTACGGCCATCGCAAATATGCTGGGTGAAACAAAAGCTCACTCTGCAGTACCGTGGTTCTGGTCTGATCAATATGAGTTGGGGCTGCAGATCACCGGCTTTGCCGATATGGGGCCCGTAACCGTTGAACGCCACTTAAGTGAACAGGCGCTTATTCTGTTTCACCTCGCCGCGGATGGACGCGTGTTGGGAGCCAGCGGTATCGGCCCTGGCAATTCCATTGCGCGCGACATTAAGTTGGCTGAAATGATCATTGCCAAAAGCCTAAAGCCCTCGATGCAAGCCTTGGCTGATCCAAGTGTACCGCTTAAATCTTTTTTGCGAGGTTAAGCTTCGCTAGCGGGGCTTTTTAACGGGCGCTTTTTTCTTGGAAGCTTTTTTTGCTACTGATTTTTTTGGTGCCGCTGTTTTAGGGGCCAAAGGTTTGGCCTTGAGCTGTGCGGCCTGTTGCGATTTCACAACACTGGCGAATTTGGTGAAAAACTTTGTGGCTAGAGATTGGGCGGTGGAATCAATCAAGCGAGAGCCCAACATGGCCATTTTGCCGCCCACTTGGGCTTCAACGTCGTAATCCAATCGCGTTTGATGAGCGGAAACTGCGGTCAAAGTAACAAATGCACTGCCCGATGCAAATCCCGCAAGTCCGCCCTGGCCTTGTCCCGATATGCGGTAGCTCACTGGCTCATTCAGTTCGGATAACGTTACCGAACCTTTGAACGGGACTTTGAGCGGCCCCAGCTTGATGGAGGCTTTAGCCGTCATCGTAGTATCAGAGTCTTTGGTGATGGAATCACAGCCAGGAATGCACTTTTTCAAAACCACCGGCTCGTTTAGTCCACGCCATATGGCTTCGCGCGATGCCGCGATCGTTTCACTGCCATTCATTTTCATGCCAATCAGCCTCTCAACAATACGACCATGTTTAGCGCATCAGCCAAGCAGGTGCGAATGAAATGATACTAAGATGTCAGGACAGTTCTGCTCAAGTCAATCTCACCCCGTCGGTTTGGAGTTCACATGGTCTTGGCCGCTCAGCAAATTGATTTCTGGAGTTGTGAAACAACAATGGAAACTGGCTTCCAACACCTTGCGCATTGCGAGTGTGTTGGTGCGATTAAGGTTGCGCCGTTTGCATTATTGAGAACTTGAGGGATGGGTATCTTTCATCTTATGGCCGTGACTGGTTCTTATTTTCGTGGGGATGCCGTGCCGGTTCTGACACCCCAGGACGAAGCGAAGTTAGCATTATAGTATTCGAAAATGGTGCCGCTTAGGTGACTCGAACACCTGACCCCCGCATTACGAATGCGGTGCTCTACCAACTGAGCTAAAGCGGCTTAGCGTTGATCTTGGGCGCAATAGCTCGTTTTCAGGGGCGTTTCAACTGCTTTGCTCAATG
>JANYHB010000015.1 GCA_025359265.1 Hyphomicrobiales bacterium
GGCGCGGGTGGATGATGTTTTGAAGCACGCCCTCACGCGCCAGCCTGAGCCCATTATCTGGGATGAGGTGGCCGAAGAAGCTGCCGCTGCTGCGGCAAGTGCCGCCAAGCGCGGGCCCGAAGAGGCGGCCACGGCGCATTAGGCCACCCGTCACCTGATCACTTGAAAACCTCGCGTGATGAACGCGGGGTTTTTGACTTTATGCATTTGATTGAAAGCGCAAGTTGCTGATTTCCGGTCATAGCTTGGCCAGAAAGCCATTAACCGCAGCGGCAAAGTCGGCCGGATTGTTTGCGTGGACAACGTGGCCGCCAGTGAGTGTCACCAATTCAGTGTTCTTTCGGCGTGATGCCATATCGGCGAGATGAGTTGCACTGGTGACGCGGCTGTCAGCTCCGCGGATAATGAGGGCAGGACAGGTCGACGCCATCCAGTCGCTCCAGTGATCGCCGTTCAAAGCGCTTTGCGAAGCCGCAATGTCTTGGGGATCAAAGGCCATGCGCCAGCCCATCGCGGTTTCCCGAAAGGAATCTCCCAGCGCAGGGGCTAAGCGTGGACCGACCTTTTCTTCAAGTGCCGACCGCTTTGGGTAGAAACCTGCCCAAGCGAGGGCCATTGCAGGATCATCGTCAATCACGACGCCAATATCCTCGATAATCAAAGCGCGCACTGCGGCAGGGCGGCGCGCGGCGAATTGGTAAGCGTTGCCGCCACCCAAAGAATTGCCAAGGAGGACGACCTCATTTAGCTGTAAATGATCCATGAGGGCTTCAATGTCGTCTAAGTAATCGCTGCGGCTGTACGTGGCGGTGTGATCGCTATAGCCGTGGCCGCGCTGATCTGGTGCAATGACACGCCACTCGGGCAGCAGAGTTTTTGCAAGTCCCACAAATGTCTTCGCTTCCATCCAATGAGCATGAAGGGCGATGATTGGCATGCCTCCGCCTTGGGCGTCCAGCCCGGAGAGACGGATCTGACCGTTTGGAAAGGAAAAACGCGCTAGCTCGCCATTTGCCCGATCATTCATTCGCTGGCCTCCTGATCATGCTGCTGCTCGAATAACGGCGATTGTTATAATAGGTTCCCAACGTGACTGCTCGACAAACAAAAACCCCGCCATGTGGCGGGGTTTGCGCTCGTGTTTGAGGCGCTGCGGGCGAGTTTGGCTTTTCTTGCGAAAAGCCAAAACGCCTCAGCAACTGTAATACATATCATATTCTACCGGATGGGGTGTCATGCAGTAGCGGTCTTGCTCTTCCTGCTTCAGGTCGAGATAGCTTTCGATCTGGTCTTTGGAGAACACGCCGCCCTTGGTGAGGAAGTCGTGATCCGCGTGCAGGCTGTCGATGGCTTCTTGCAAGCTGCCGCACACGGTTGGAACCTTGGCCAGTTCTGCCGGTGGCAGATCATAGAGGTTCTTGTCCATTGCCGGGCCGGGGTGGATTTTGTTGGTGATGCCATCCAGGCCTGCCATGATGATCGACGAGAAGCACAAGTAGGGGTTTGCCGTGGGATCGGGGAAGCGCACTTCCACGCGCTTGGCCTTGGGATTGCTGGTGAAGGGAATGCGGCACGAGGCTGAGCGGTTGCGGCTTGAATAAGCCAACAACACGGGTGCTTCATAACCGGGCACAAGGCGCTTGTAAGAATTGGTGGAGGGATTGGTGAAAGCGTTCAGCGCCTTGGCGTGCTTGATCACGCCGCCGATGAAGTAGAGGCACAGATCAGACAGGCCGGCATATTCCTTACCGGCCATCATGGGCTTGCCTTCTTTCCAGATCGAGAAGTGGCAATGCATGCCAGAGCCGTTATCGCCGAACACCGGCTTGGGCATGAAGGTTGCGGTTTTGCCATAAGCATGCGCCACATTGTGGATCACATATTTATAGATTTGCATGTGATCAGCGGCAACCACCAGAGGCTGATATTTGGTGCCCAGTTCGTGCTGTGACGAGGCCACTTCATGGTGATGCTTTTCAACGGCGAGGCCCATTTCGCCCATCACTGAAAGCATCTCGCCGCGCATGTCTTGTGCGCTGTCCATCGGGTTCATGGGAAAATAGCCACCCTTGGTGCGCATGCGGTGGCCCATGTTGCCACCTTCATAGTCACGGTCTGAATTTAATGGAAGTTCCACGCCGTCAACTTGATAGCCGGTTTTATAGGGAGAGGTTGAGAACTTCACGTCATCGAATACGAAGAATTCGGCTTCTGGCCCGACAAATACCGTATCACCCAATTTGGTCGAATTGAGATAAGCTTCGGTGCGCTTGGCGATGGAGCGCGGGTCACGGTTGTAGCCTTCGCCGGTGCCTGGATCTGCAATGTCGCAGAATACGGCCATGGTGGTTTGCGCATAAAATGGGTCAAGGTGAACCGATGATGGGTCTGGCCGCAAGATCATGTCAGACTCGTTAATGGCCTTCCAGCCAGAAATGGAAGAGCCATCAAACATTAGGCCCTCTTCCCAGGCATCAGCACCCATTTGCGAGACGTCCATGGTGAGATGCTGCATTTTTCCACGCGGATCTGTGAAACGCAAATCCACATATTTAACATCTTTGTCCTTGATCATTTTCAAGGCTGCGTTGACGTCTTTCTTTTCTTCTTTGGCCATTGGTATTGAACCCCTCTGTTGGCGTTAAATTTTTTGTTTTTGCAACTTTTACAGAGCGTCGTTGCCCGACTCTCCGGTGCGAATGCGGATAGCTTGTTCGATGCTGGAAATAAATATCTTTCCATCGCCGATGCGCCCCGTGCGTGCCGCATTCTGGATGGCTTCAACGGCCTTGGCCACGAGATCATCACCCACCACAATTTCCAACTTAACCTTGGGCAGGAAGTCCACCACATATTCTGCACCGCGATAAAGCTCGGTGTGGCCCTTCTGGCGACCGAAGCCCTTGGCTTCTGTGACCGTGATGCCTTGAATGCCAACGGCCTGCAAAGCCTCTTTAACCTCATCCAGCTTGAAGGGCTTAATGATGGCTTCGATTTTTTTCATGTTTGGGCCTCTGGGTTGGTTTCGTTATTATAGCATGGTGCGTGCCAAGTTGCGCACAGTATGATTTCAACAACTTAGTCTAGCGCCTCAAAATTTGGCAAGCAAATATGCGTATCTTTCTGGCACCTTGTTGCAAAGTTAGGCATCGTAACGTGCTTGGCGAACCTCTAGCGCAGTGCGAAAACATCGACTAAGGCACTCGTCACCAATCCTGAGGAATGTGCATCATGGCCAAGATCGCCGTTAAAAAACATAAAATTGCATTGTTGACGGCGGGTGGCTTGGCCCCCTGCCTTTCGGCAGCGGTGGGCTATTTGATTGCGGATTATTCCAAGAAATTGCCCAAGGCTGAAATCATTGGCTATCGTAATGGCTACATGGGTTTGCTTAAAGGGTGGTCGGTGAGAGTGACACCCAAGGCACGCAAAGATGCGTTGGTTTTGACGCAGCACGGCGGTTCACCCCTTGGCAACAGCAGGGTGAAGCTGACCAATGTGAAAGATTGCATCAAGCGCGGTCTGGTCAGGGAAGGGCAGAACCCGCTGCACGTGGCAGCCGAGCAACTGGTGAAAGATGGCATCACTATTCTGCACACCATTGGCGGTGATGATACCAACACGACTGCGGCGGATTTGGCAGCCTATCTTGCCGCGAATAATTATAACCTCACGGTGGTGGGATTGCCTAAAACCATCGACAATGACGTGCTGCCGATCAAGCAAACGCTGGGTGCCGTGACGGCAGCGGAGCAGGGGGCGATTTATTGGGAAAACGCGGTGAACGAGCAGAGCACCAATCCACGCATGTTGTTGATCCATGAAGTTATGGGCCGCAACTGTGGCTGGCTGACGGCGGCCACGGCAGACACGTATCGCAGGCGATTGAAAAAGATGAAGTTCTCTCCGGATATGAATTTGTCGATGGCACATAAAGATATTGACGCCGTATATGTGCCTGAAATTGCCATCAACCTTGAGGGTGAAGCCAAGCGCTTGGCCAAGTTGATGGATGAGAAAGATTGCGTGTCAATTTTCCTGAGTGAGGGGGCCGGCATTGAAGACATCGTTGCTGAAATGCATGCCCGCGGCGAAGAGCCTGAGCGTGATGCTTTTGGCCATGTGAAGATCGACAAGATCAATCCGGGGGCATGGTTCGCCAAGCGGTTTGCCGACATGGTGAAAGCGGAAAAGGTTCTTGTACAAAAAAGCGGATATATGGCCCGTTCGGCGCGCGCCAACAAAGAAGATTTGGCATTGATCAAGTTGATGTGTGCCGAGGCCGTGAAGAATGCGCTGAAGGGTGTTTCCGGGGTCATCGGCCATGACGAAGAAAAGCAAGGCCAGCCATTGCGGGCCATTGAATTCCCGCGCATCAAAGGCGGACGGGCGCTGGATGTGAAGCAGAAGTGGTTCGGGCAGTTGCTGAAAGAAATCGGGCAGCCGATGGGGAAACAACAAGACGCTAAGCATTAACATCATTACGCGGGAGCGCGCCAATCAACAGCTTATGCATTTCGCTGATTTTAGCCCGGCTGTTGACGCTGTTACGGGGAACGGCAGACTGACGTGATGCACGAGATACTAACGCCAGTTGAAATGTATCAAGCGGATGCCTTAGCGGTTGCATCGGGTGATACATCGCTGCGGTTGATGGAGGAAGCGGGCCGTGCCGTGGCTGACGAAATTATGCGACGCTTCAAGAAATGCCGTGTGGCGGTGATTTGTGGGCCGGGCAACAATGGCGGGGATGGATTTGTGGTGGCAAGGCTTTTGGCCACCAGGAAATGGCCAGTTGATCTTTTCCTTACAGCAGAGGCTGCGGCGTTGCGTGGCGATGCGGCCAAGATGTTCAAGAGGTGGAAGCGACGGGTGCATCCATTTGTGGAGTTTGGCACACGTTTTGAGCGGCGCTACAAACCACAGTTGATTGTCGATGCGATATTTGGCGCGGGTCTTAACCGTGAAATGCCTGCAACTTGGATTGACACACTTGCGGCCGCCGAGGTGCCCGTTGTGGCCATTGACGTGCCTTCGGGTTTGGATGGCCTGACGGGACGCCCCGTTGGGGCTTGCGTGAAGGCTGATCTCACAGTCACATTTTTTCGCAAAAAGCCGGGTCATCTGTTGGTGCCGGGACGTGGGCTTTGCGGCGAAGTGGTGGTGGCAGATATTGGCATTGCGGCTGCCGTTTTGGACACCGTGAGGCCGATGCTTTGGGAAAACACGCCACCCCTGTTGCCCGCCATTGCCAGCGATTCTCATAAATATAAGCGCGGCCATGCGGTGGTGTGGAGCGGGCCAGAATTTGCCACTGGTGCCGCGCGTTTGGCGGCGATGGCGGCAGCACGCGCAGGGGCAGGGCTGGTGAGCATCGCGGGGCCAGCAACCGCACTGCGCATCCATGCTGCACATGTGAGTTCGATCATGTTGAGGGTAGCCGAGAGCGAGGCAGAGCTGAAAACATTGCTGGAGAACAAACTTATCAACGCGGTATGCATGGGGCCAGCTGCCGGAGTTGGCCTGTTGTTGCGTCGCGATGTTCTGGCCAGCTTGCAAGCCGATGTGGCCTGTGTGTTGGACGCTGACGCCCTCACCAGTTTTGAGGGCCATGCACCGGCGCTGTTTGAGGCCATTAAAGCGAATTTGATGAGGCCCGCTGTTCTAACGCCCCATGAGGGAGAATTCCTGCGGTTGTTCCCCGGCTTAACAAACTCACCTGACAGTAAAGTTGAACGTGCGCGCCGCGCCGCCACGCTTTCTGGCGCAATCGTTTTGCTCAAAGGCGCCGATACGGTGATCGCGGCACCGGATGGCCGGGCGAAAATCAATACAAATGCTCCAGCAAAACTTGCCACGGCTGGCTCGGGTGATGTGTTGGCGGGCATCATTACTGGGCTGTTGGCCCAAGGCATGGACGGGTTTGACGCCGCTTGTGCCGGCGCATGGATGCATGGTGATGCGGGCAAAAAAGTGAACCGTCGCAGTTTGATTGCTGAAGATTTGCTTGATGAGATCGGTAATGAAAAAGTTCTATGATATTCCTGTGGCCTTGCTGCTGGGCACCGGTGCTACATTGGGCTTAAACTTCCCATTTGGTAAATTGGCAATGGCTGAGCACATTGCCCCGCCGTTGTGGGCCGCCGTTATTTCACTTGGAGCGGGGCTGGCACTTTTTTTCATTGCCAAGGTTTCGGAACCGCAGCCGGAACTGCCCGTTGGACTGGCCCGCTTCGCCATCATTTCTGGTTTGATTTCCTATGTTGCGCCCAACTTGTTGACCTTCACTGTCATTCCCAAAATTGGTAGCGGCATGGCCGGTATAATGTTTGCGCTTTCACCGGTTGTGACGGCGGTGTTGTCATTGTTGCTCGGTGTTCGTCCACCGAACAAGTTTGGTTTGATTGGCATTGCGTTTGGTTTGTTCGGTGCGGCACTGATCGTTTGGGGGAAAACAAGTGCCGCAGGGCCGGGGATTTCTTTATGGCTATTGCTGGGGCTGGCAATTCCGTTGTTTTTAGCGGCTGGCAATGTGTATCGCAGCCTTGCTTGGCCGAAAGGTGTGGGGCCGAAACTGCTGGGCAGTTTGACCAATCTTGCCTCCGTTCCATTTCTTGTCGCCATTGCTTTGGTGCTGGGTGAACGTTTGGATTTGGCAGATTTAATGCGCATCCCCGTTTTGTTGACGGCACAGTTGGCTGCTTCAACTGCAATGTTCACAATGTTTTTTCGATTGCAACAAATCGGCGGGCCAACCTATCTCAGCCAGATTGGATATGTGGCGGCCGCAGTGAGCTTGCTTGTCGGGTTTAGTGCTTTTGGCGAATATTACCCCGCCAGCGTGTGGATTGGCGCCGCGATAATATTTCTTGGTATTGGGCTTACCACCTACTCAGCGCGCAGCCCAAAGTAATCCCCGCTCCACAATGGTTTTCATCTGCGGTACCGCAAACTCTTCTGCCGTGTGGCCCAAGGCTGAATAGAAAACACGGGCTTTGCCATAGATCTTTTTCCACACCACCGGCATCACCACACCTTTGGTGAAATCACAATGCGTGCCGTCAAACGTGGTAGTGGCGAGCACCTCAATGGCCGGGTCAACATGCATGTAATACTGTTCTGAGTGGTAAGCGAAATTGCCAATACCGCGCATGACAGGATCATCAGGCTTGGTGATGTTGACCGTGTAGTCAATGATATTGCCGGGGTGGGCAACCCATTGGCCGCCCGTCATGAACTGATATTCCACTTCATTGCGGAATGAATCGCACATCAGGCCGTGAAAGCCGCCTAACCCAACCCCGCCTTTGACTGCCGCGCAGAGGTTTTCCACTTCTTCCTTTGCAATGGTGGACATGGTGACCATTGGCACAATGAGGTTGAGATTGTGAATGGACGGCTCAAGATAAGCCGCGGTTGAATTCTCACAGCGCACTTCAAATCCATGGCTTTGCAACATTTCACGCACCACGGCGGCAGAACGCTCTGGCGTGTGGCCATCCCAACCGCCCCATACGATGAGCGCTGTCTTTGCTGCCATATCAATGGGCCCTTTTCGGCTTAAGCGTATAACGGTTTGGGCCACTTTCGTGCTTCACAAAATAGTCTCGCACTTGCGGGTGACGCACTGGCTCTTTATTTTCATCGATCAGCAGATTTTGTTCAGACACATAGGCCACATATTCCGTCTCATCGTTCTCGGCGAGCAGATGGTAATAGGGTTGGTCTTTCTTGGGGCGCACCTCTGTTGGGATAGAATTCCACCATTCCTCGGTGTTGCTGAACACGGGATCAACATCAAAGATTACACCGCGAAATGAAAACAGGCGGTGGCGGACAACTTGCCCAATTGGAAATTTGGCTGCTCCACGGATGCTCATGGGTTGAAAATGCCAATAATTTCAGTGTAGCGCAAGTGTTTCAACCGCGCATCGCAACGGGCAACTCGGATACTGTGCCGAGCCCTTGGCGCAAAGCCAGCTGGCGCAACGGTGCGATGTGGGCCACGGCGGCCAGGCCTGCGGCGCGGGCCAGGTGAAACGATGAAAGTTCTGATAACAGCGAGGCATTGAGCAGGCCTGTTAGTGCAACACGGGGGGCCACGTCAGCGCGGCGTTGTTTGTCATATTCGGTGGCGATTGATGCGCTTCCGGGATCATCAGCCGCGATAATCAGATCAGCCGCTGTTGCCGCATCGCGCAGCGAAAGGTTCAGGCCTTGCGCGCCAATCGGCGGCAAGGCGTGGGCGGCTTCACCAACGAGCATGGCGCGGGATTTAGCAAAAACCGTGGCACTGCTACTTTGCATTTGGAAGGCTTTGCGCGGGCCCAGGTTGGAGATGCGGCCTAGCAACCCGTGACCTTCGAGTTGAATTTCGGTGCATAGGTCTTTTTCCGAAAGGGCCAGCAGGGCTTCAATGCGAGAGGGCCTGGCCATCCATACGAGGCTGGAGCGATTGCCGGGCAAGGGCACAGTGGTAAAGGGCCCCGCAGCCTTATGAAATTCAGTCGACGTAAATTCGTGAGAAGCAGAATGATCGAAGCTGGTGGCCAGCGCCATTTGTTCAAAACGCGTGCAATTCAGGTGAAAGCCGAGCGCTTTGCGCAGGGGTGAGGCGGCGCCGTCGGCAATGAGAAGAACTTTGCCGGTGATGTTTGTGCCGGCTTCGGTTTCAACGGCGATGTTTTCATCGTGCGCGACGGCATGAACCGATTTGCTGTGCAGGAAGTTGACGCCGAGCATTTCGGCTCGGCGGTGAAGGGCTGGAATCAATAAGGCCAAAGGTGTATTAAATCCGAATTCCTCGAAGCCCAACTCGCTGGCCATAAATTCTATTTTGGGTGCCGCGACCAGATTGCCCGTATCGTCCAGCACATGCAGTCGCTTTAGCGGCGCACAATGCGCGATGATTTCACCGGGCCAGACGCCGATAAACTCCAGAAGCCGTATCGCGGGCTGCATCAGGGCCGTCGTGCGTAAGTCATCAGTGATTGCGGGCGCAATGAGGGTGGTTTTCACGCCACCTTGCGCAAGCAAAATTGCAGCTGTCAGCGCTGAAGGCCCGCCGCCTGAAATGATTGCAGTGCAATCGGTCATGGTGCATTTGGCTCGGTATTGCGCATCGCATCACGCGCCTTGAAGGTGTTTTGCCACTCAGATAATTGAGGGTGTTGCTTGCGCCAATCGGGCAGCAATTGACGGAAATCTATATAGCCCAATACGCAAGCGGTGGCGATGCTTCCCAATGTCACGGCGGCAAGATCAGGCAACCATTTGCTTTCCATTTCTCGTATGCAAGCTTCCATGCGGGTTTTCTGGCGGGCTTTGAATTCCGGCCATTGCAATGCCTTGGCGCGGGCGAAATCTTCGTAACGATAAGTAACGCAAGCATCACCCAAGCCTTCGGCCAAGGCCAGCAACGTGAGCACGTGGAAATGTTTATGGCCATCATCGGGCAACAACTGCTTGTTGCCCGCGGCGTGGCAGAAATATTCCATGATCACGCGGCTGTCAAAGACAGCGCGGCCATGGTCAGTTTCCAAAATCGGAATCTTTCCAAGCGGCGATAAAGCGGCCAAGGTTAAGTTCACCTCGTCTGGCTTGGCACCGGCACCAACCAATTCCACGCGCGATGCCAGGCCACACTCAATGGCGGTTGCCATCGCCATGCGAACGAAAGGGGAGTTGAGAGTGCCGTGGAGTTTCATGCGTTAAATCCTATTGGGGCGCGGGCAGCATTCCGGGATTGAAGGTCATTGAAGGGTCTCTGTCAAAGAAAAACGCCGGACGCAACGTGACTTCATGCCAGAAAGTAGGCAAAATTGGGAAATCTTCAGGTCGCGGCACGTGGCGAAAGCCCATTGTATACCACAGGACCAAGTCTTGATTATCGATGCCGCGCTTCTGGGCCACATAAGCGGGCAAACCCTCATCTTTCGTTGACAAATTTGGATAAAGGCCTGCCGCCCAGTCTTCACCCTCAGCATAGCGAGTGGCCCAGAGGCTATAGGCTGTGAAGCCAGCCCGGCGCTGCGGGGGATCAGCTTTATCCATGGCCGATGTGGCTTGATGGTGGGTTTCAAGCATATAGCCGGGATTATATTTGAGGCCGGTCTTTTCGTTTGGATTAAGCACGCGCCAGCTTTCCCCGGCAGACATGTGGTCTTCGCTGATTGGCCCTTCCGCGGAATAGCGATCAGACCTTACCGTCCACAAAGATGTTCGGGTTTTTGAATCGGCAATGGCACTGGGTATGATGCTGTCTCGCACCAAAGTATTTTGGGTGCCGTCAATATCAAGATCAAGACGGAAAGAAAAGTAGTGATCGTGGTTGGGGGCGATGGTGTAGGGTGCAATCAGAGAACCGTATTTTGTTGCTTCCGCTGCTCCTTGATCATCCATGTTTTTTACACTAGTGGATTTGATTGCGTCAAAACCAGTGGCTCCGACGCGCATGGTGATGGTGCCTTGTGGGGTGAATACATAGTCCACCAGGTAATCATAATTGCCCAGCGTGGCGGCATGGCGAATGACCATCTCACTCTGCGCGACGCCGTTGACTTGTTTGCCAGAAGATGAGTAGTGCCGCCAGGCGGGATTGCCTGTTGCGCGTTCAAAGATGCAGAGCGCTTTGGGCCGCTTATAAGTGCCGCCGATGTCATTGGGGAAAGTCAGGTCGATGAAATACGAGTCTTGGGGGCAATCTACGCCGGGTTGCAATGTTGAGATCATGTAGCCCAAGCCGAATTCACCAGCGTCCATGAACGTGCGGTAGGCCCATGTGGGATCAGGATCCATATAGGGCACGAACATTTCGGAGACATTCAGTTGGTAGGCAACATCACGCGCACGCGTGCCGTCAGTGAAGCGGACGAGATTGAGAATCAGGCCCGCGCGCTTGTCGGCCCGCGCATGGAGCGACCAATTGGCCCATTTGATTTCAAGATTGCCGGAGAGCTGAATATTCGTGCCTTGGGGCGCCACGATTGCCACGGGTTTTGTGGGCGGCCCCGGTTGCGGAAGGCTGGCGCCATAGCCCGTGGGCATGGGAAGTAAATCAACGCCTCCATTGGCAATCACATCCAGAACCTGGCCGCTGTCTGAATCAACAATGCCCATCAGCCCTTCAATCGGGCGGGCGAGATTGGGAGCGGCCTTGTCTTCGCTGGTAAAGCAGGGAATTTTGAGAATGCGCTTCCCTTCATAAGCATCACCGGGAAAAGTGCCGGCTGAATTTGGGGTGCAGAAAACATTCTTTAGGCCGCGCTTGGCGATGGCTGCCTTGAAGCGCTTATCGGCCACGAAGGTATCGCGGGCCTTGATCCATTCGTAATCCATAATCATGGGTTGGGCGCCGGTTTTGGGAGTGGCAGAGACAACCTTCTTTGCAGTGAGATCGACAACAGCCTCATAGGTGACCAGATTGCGGCGTAAAATCACAAAGGCAGTGCGGGTGAAGGGCGTTCCAATTTTCCACGCGCGCATGGCCTCTTTGCTTGCGGGTTTGAGGGTGAGTGCCGGATACACCGTGCCATCGTCGGCTGCGCCGGCGTCTTTAAGCAGCATTACTGCAAGCGCAATTTCATCGGCGGTGAGTGCGTCCAACGGATGCAGGGGGGCAACTGGCTCAACGGCTTGTGACGCGGTGGCCCAGAACAGGAAGATCAGTATACTGATGAATTGTCTAAACAAGCTGGCTGCCCCAATTTGGAATCAGCGCATTATACCTGAAGACTTGTCAGCGTCGGATTCATTCCGGTGATCGAGAAATCAATGGTAAGGTTGGTTGATGGAGGGAGGCCCGCAACACGGGCAAGGATGGCGAATTTGCCAGCTGATCTTCTAAATCCGCTTGCCCATCTGTCCTGTCAAATCCTGAATGAACTGCCACGCCACGCGGCCGGATCGGGCACCCCTGGTAACTGACCATTCATTGGCTTTATGTTGCAAATCGGCCAATGCCAGCTGCAAACCGAAATATCTGGCATAAGCAACCACCATTTCAAAGTATTCATCTTGTGAACAGTTATGAAAACCCAACCACAGCCCGAAGCGATCCGACAGCGAAACTTTTTCCTGCACGGCCTCAGACGGCGAAATTGCCGTGGAGCGTTCATTCTCAATCATATCACGCGGCAGGAGGTGGCGGCGGTTTGATGTGGCATAGAATACCACGTTTTCCGGCCGGCCTTCGAGGCCGCCATCAAGAGCCGCCTTCAAGGATTTATAACTGGTATCTTGCGCGTCAAAAGACAGATCATCGCAAAATACGATGAAACGGAATTTCGGCGCGGCGCGCAGCCAAGCCATGAGTTGTGGCAGCGTGCCGATGTCTTCACGGTGGATTTCAACAATCTTGAGATTTTTGGCGCTGCCTGCCACCTTGGCGTGAGCCGCCTTTACCAAAGACGATTTGCCCATGCCGCGTGCGCCCCACAATAGTGCGTTGTGGGCGGGCAGGCCTTTGGCGAAGCGATTGGTGTTTTCAATCAAAGTGTCGCGCGATTGGTCTATGGCTTGCAGCAATGAAATATCAACCCGGTTAACGTGCGCAACGGGAGAGAGGCCGCTGATCGGCCCGCTCCACACAAAGGCCGAGGTCTTGGCGAAGTCCGGCGCTGTTGCGAGGGTGGGGCTGTGGCGTGCCAAAGCTTGAGCGATCTTCTGCAATTCAGCCAATTCTGTGGTTTTTGACATGAAAAAATTCCGGCAACGCAATGGTTGCAATGGCCTAATCCATCGCTATATTCCGCGCAAGTTTTGTTTGGCCACATGGGTTACATGATTGGCCTGGGAGATATAATGAATTTTATTCCACTGCTCGCACAAGCCGCACCTGTTGCGGGCGCTATTGATCTTTTCGGCATGATGGTGCCGATGCTGGGAATTTTGGGCGTGTTTTATTTCTTCATGATCCGTCCACAGCAGCAGAAAGCCAAGGAGCATCAACGCATGCTGGGGCAGGTTGAGCGTGGCGACACGGTGGTGACCAACGGCGGCCTGATCGGCAAAGTGGTGCGCGTGGTGGATGAAAATGAACTGCTGGTTGAAGTGGGCGAGAATGTGAAGGTGCGGGTATTGCGCCAGGGCCTTGCTGATGTGCGCTCCAAGGGTGAACCACAGAAAGCCAAAACGTAATGTTCCATTATTCGCGGTGGAGGATTCTGGGCATCCTCGGCGTTGTGCTATTGGGCGTGCTTTTGGCTTTGCCGAATTTGTTTGATCCTTTGGGCTATAGAGCTGTGACAGATAGGGTTGGCCTCAGGCCCATGACGCTGGGCCTTGACTTACAAGGCGGATCCAACATTTTGATGGAAGTTGACCGCAAGGATTTGACTGATAAAATCCAGCAGCAGTTGATGGGCGATATTCGTGCGACATTGCGCGAACAGAAGATTGGTTATAGCGGCCTTGCAAAAACGCCGGATGGCGTTTCCGTTTCGCTGAATAAAGTGGAAGATGGCAATTTGGCGAATGTTGCATTGAAGAAGCTGCAGCAGCCTTTGGACGCTGGCCTTTTGTCCACCGGCACGGCAGTTAATCTTTTTGATCTCATACAGAATGGCCAGCAATTCAAATTTACGGCGCAAACGGCGGGACTTGATGCCAAGACGGCGACGGCGTTAAAGCAGGCCATCCGTGTGCTTGAACTTCGTATCAATGGTTTGGGGACAACGGAATCCAGCATTCAACAACAGGGTAAAGAGCGCATCTCCATCCAAATTCCGGGCCTGCAAGACCCTGAGCGTGTGAAGACACTTCTGGGGTCGACGGCCAAACTCACTTTCCAACTTCTTTGTGCAGAACAACCGAGCGCTGCCACCGCCCTGCCACCGCCTGATTGTGCAGCCATGCCTTTGAAGGAAAGTGTCGACGCCTTAAAAAAATCGAAGATCGCCAAGGATCCAAAAGATGACAAGGTGAGTGACGCTGAGTTAAAGTCTTTGCCGCAGATGTGGGTGCAAACCGCAGGGCTGTCCACGGTGGATGGCGCCGACCTGACCGACGCGCAACCAACATTTGACCAAAACAACACTCCGGTGGTGAGTTTTAAATTCAACCAAAAAGGCGCTCTGCGATTTGGCAAGTTGACAGCAGACAACGTGGGCAAGCCGTTCGCCATTGTGTTGGACGGCATTATCCAAAGTTATCCCAATATCAATGAGCCTATTTTGGGGGGCGCTGGACAAATATCGGGGCGCTTTTCGTCTGAGGAAACCAGTAATTTAGCCATTACCCTGCGCTCTGGCGCGCTGCCTGCAAAGCTCAGCATCGTTGAAGAACGCACCGTTGGCCCAAGCCTTGGCGCTGACTCAATTCGCGCCGGAATTTACGCTTCCATTGCGGGTTTGATTTTCGTCATGGCATTTATTCTTCTGCCTTATGGCTTCTTCGGCATCATCGCCGATTTCGCGTTGGTTATTAACTTGATCATGTTGATTGGGGTGATGTCATTCTTTGGTTTCACGCTTACATTGCCAGGCATTGCCGGTATTGTGCTGACGCTGGGCATGGCGGTGGATTCCAATGTGTTGATCTATGAGCGCATTCGCGAAGAATGGCGGCATGGCAAAACGCCCATTTCAGCAATTGAGACCGGCTTCAAGGCCGCGCTCAATACGGTGATCGACGCCAACGTCACCACACTCATTGCCGCGTTCATTTTGTTTGGCGTAGGCTCTGGCCCGGTGCGTGGCTTTGCCATCACACTGGGTATTGGCATTATCACAACGATGTTTACGGCTTTTGCGCTGACGCGCTTGATCGTGGCCCAATGGGTGAAACGCAAAAGGCCCAAGGAGATAAACCTGTAATGCGCTGGAAACCTGTTCGGCTTATTCCGGACGATACAAAATATCCGTTCATGCGGCTTTCGCGCTTCGGATTTTTTGTGTCGGGCATTCTTTGCGCTTTGGCCATTGCGCTGTTTGCCTTCAAGGGCCTGAATTATGGCATTGATTTCAAAGGCGGCGCGGTGATCACCATTCGCACGCAAGGGGACGCAAATCTTGATGCCTTGCGCAGCACTTTAAATGCGCTTGGACTGGGTTCCGTGGAATTGCAACAATTCGGCGGGCCCAGTGATGTGTTGATCCGCATTCCAGCGCAAGGCGGTGGCGACCAAAACGAACAGGCGGCGCAGAAAAAGGTTGTGGATGCGCTGGGCACAACAGTAGAAATCCGCTCCAAAGAAACTGTGGGGGCAAAGGTTTCTGAAGAACTCACCCAACAGGCCACTGCTGCTGTGATGTTGGCGATTATCTTTGTTCTATTTTATTTATGGGCGCGTTTTGAGTGGCAATTTGCGCTGGGTGCGGTTCTATCATTGCTCCATGACGTTACCCTTTCCATCGGTTTGTTTTCGCTGATTGGGCTGGAGTTTAATCTGTCGATCATCGCGGCCATCCTCACCATCATCGGCTATTCGCTGAATGATACTGTGGTGGTTTTTGACCGAATCCGCGAATTCTTGCGACGTTACAAAAGCCTGGGGCTGGCCGATTTGATCGACTTCTCAATCAACTCAGTTTTGCCTCGCACCATTCTCACCTCGCTGGCCACTTTGATGGCCTTGATTGCGCTTTATCTCTTTGGTGGCGAAGTGATCCGCGGTTTCTCGTTTGCCATGATTTGGGGCGTGGTGGTGGGCACTTATTCTTCTATCTTCATTGCTTCGCCGGTGTTGATTCTGTTGGGCACGAAACGTGAAATTGCTGCGGCAGAAGCGAAGACGCCTGCCATGCGGAAGTAAATGAAGTTTCTGCCAGAGCGCCGCGCCATTGATAGTTTTGGGGGCGGCGGCTTTCGGTTCGGTGACCATTCCCATCACGGGCATCTACTGGTTCTACCTTCCGGCATGCGGGCATGGGGTGGCACGGATTTCAGTGCCGTGTTTGGCGAAAAAGAAGAGATTGATTTTTTTGTGGTCGGCACGGGTGCAAATTTCATTCGCATGGATAGAATTCTTGTACAACAGTTTGCCGCGCTTGCGATAAGCTTGGACGCCATGACAACAAGTGCTGCCATTCACAGTTTTAACTTTATGCTGGGTGAAGAACGGCGCGTGGCAGCCGCATTCATGGCGGTGCCGTGATGGGTGAGATTGCTGAAATTGTTCGTGCCCATGATCGCAATCGCTACCTTGCTTCGCTGTTTGTACCCGAAGACCAGCGCCAGCATATTCTTGCGCTTTACGCTTTTAGTGTGGAAATCACGCGCATCGCTGGCCAGGTGAGTGAGCCAAAATTGGCTGAAATTCGGTTGCAGTGGTGGTTGGACGCGCTTGATGGCATCTATGGGGGTGAAGGGCAGAGCCATCCTGTTGCAATGGCTTTGGCACGAGCCATCAAGGTGGGAGATTTGCCACGGCACGCTTTGGTCAATCTTGCCAGGGCGCATCAGTTCGATTTCTATTCTGATCCCATGCCAGACCAAACGGCCTTAGAAGCCTATCTTGGTGAAACCTGTTCGGCGGTGATCAAAATGTCGGCGATGATTTTGGACGTGGATGCCGCGCTCGAGTGTGATGAAGCCTGTGGTTTGGCCGGTGTGGTTTATGGGCTGTCTCAAATTATCGATCAGTTGCCGCGTGCGCAACGATTGCAGCAGTGTTTCCTGCCCCATGATTGGTTGGCGCAACGAGGCTTACTCGCGAAAGACATTTATGAGGAAGGGAGCGAAGCGGGCATCTCTGTTGTCTTGGCTGAACTACGCGCCTTGGCACAACGGCGTTTGGCTGAATTGCGATTGGTGGTTTGGACCATCAAGCCTTCGGTTGCGGCGGCGTTTCTTCATGTGGCCGTGGCCGAACCAGTGCTGGCCAAGGCGCAAGCCCGGGGCAGCGCAGTCTTGCGCGAGGGTTGCGATATCAGCCAATTGCGCAAACAGTGGGTTATGTGGAAAGCCGCCAAGTCTGAGTTGTTCTAGAACATGATCAGTCTGGAATGCCAACGCTTTAGTATTGCGCTTTCTCAAACTTGCGGCTATCCAGCGGCACGTCGGGGCGTAGCGCAGTCTGGTAGCGCACCTGCCTTGGGCGCAGGGGGTCGCGAGTTCGAATCCCGCCGCCCCGACCATTAGAGTGGAGACCGATGTGACAGCACGCATCTACAGACCCGCCCGCAGTGCCATGCAATCTGGCAAGGGCAAAAGCAAAGAGTGGTTTTTGGAGTTTGTAAGTGAATCCAGACAGAGTGCAGACCCTCTAATGGGTTGGACGTCTGGGGATACATCCACACAAGTTAAACTGCGGTTCGATACCTGCAAGGAAGCTGAGGATTATGCCCAGCGCAACAGCATCGCTTATGTTGTGCAGCCCGAGCCCACGGCCAAGTTGCAGAAGAAATCTTACTCCGATAATTTCAAGTTTGGTCGCACCGAGAACTGGACGCATTAACTTTTCGTCGTTAACTTGGCATCTTGCGACTCCGTAGCTCAGCTGGATAGAGCAACGGTTTTCTAAACCGTCGGTCGCAGGTTCGAATCCTGCCGGGGTCGCCAACCGCTGTCGGTTGAGCAATATACCCAAGACATGCCAGACAGACTGGGGCTATTGTTGCAATGCGGTTGAATGGGACACTCCAGCACCGCGCCGAAACTTTAAGACGGGGGACTAAAACATGGCCGATAACAAACCAGACATCACCAAGGATTGGCAAGCCAACCAGGGGCAGAAAAGCACTGCAAGCCGTCTGCGCATGTATGCCTGGATCTGCTGGCTGATTGCCATTGGAGGAGAAATCGCGGCCATCACCATGCTGCTCAATCACAAGTTTGACCATGGCAACATGACGCTGTTGATTGGCATGCTCGTCGGCATCGCCATTTTCGCCATTCTGGGCAGCATTTTCTGGAAGGGTGCCTACAAGAACGATCCGGCCAGCCGCGCCAATGCAGCCAGCTTCTTCGCCCAGAACCAACTGGGCGCGATCATGACGGTGATTGCCTTCCTGCCG
>JANYHB010000037.1 GCA_025359265.1 Hyphomicrobiales bacterium
GTGGTTATCATTGGGTTATTCACCCTCAGCATCGCGTTCACAGTTTACATGCAAACGGCTTTGGGCCTCGCACCTGTCTTCGGCATGATATTGGGTCTTGGATTGTTGCAGGCTTTTGCTTTCATTCTGCAACGGCGTGGCAAGGCGCAGGCGCGCCGTGACATGGTGCTGGATAGTTTCGCCGAAATGCAACGGGTGGAATGGGACACTTTGTTGTTCTTCTTCGGCATCATGTTGTCGCTGGCGGGGCTTGGCGTCTTTGGGTGGCTCAGCCTTTTGCAAACTTCGGTTTATGAAGGCTTGGGCATGTTTTGGGCCAACACTGCCGTGGGCGCTCTCTCCGCGTTGCTCGACAATGTGCCGTTGGTCTATGCCGTGCTGCAAATGAACCCTACCATGAATGAGCATGGCTGGCTCTTGCTGACGCTATCAGCCGGCGTTGGTGGTTCGCTTCTCTCCATCGGCTCTGCCGCAGGAGTGGCTTTGATGGGGCAAGCGGGCAAGAGTTACACCTTCATGCAACATTTGCGCTGGATGCCCGCTATTGCGCTGGGCTTTGCTGCGGCACTTGGCTTGCACCAACTCTTAAACTAAGGTCGGCTGCCCGCTTCCCAACCCAGAATAGCCTTCTTTCGCGTCAGGCCCCAGTGATATCCCGTAAGAGCACCGGTGGAACCGATGACGCGGTGGCACGGCACAACAAATGAAATCGGGTTCTTTCCTATTGCCGCACCCACGGCTCGCGCCGCCTTCGGCTTACCCAATGAAGCCGCGATACTGCCATAGGTGACCGCCCTGCCCTTGGGAATTTTCAACAGGGTTTCCCATACGCTGATTTCGAAATCGCTGCCGATCATCGTGATGCGTAGAGGTTGGCCATCTTTGAGATCGCCAAACACGCGGGCCGCGAAGGGTGCGGTGCGCGCCGAGTCTTCCACATAGCGTGCACGGGGCCAGCGGCCGGCCAGATCTTCAAATGCCGCCTTTTCACCGCCCTGGTCGTTGAAAGATAAACCGCACAGGCCATGCTCGGTTAGCATCACCAGAGCAATGCCGAAGGGCGACGGGTGATAACCGTAGGCTATGATCAACCCCTCGCCCTTCGCCTTGTAAACACCGGGCGACATGGCTTCGTGGGCGATGAACAAATCATGCAGGCGGCCCGGGCCTGACAGGCCAGAGTCCAACGCTGCGTCCAAAATCGAAGCCTGATCTTTCAGCATGGCGCGGGCGTGATTGAGTGTCAGCACTTGCAGGAAGGCCTTCGGCGTAAGACCTGCCCAGCGGGTGAAGAGTTTTTGCAACTGGTCTTCCGAAAGGCCTACCGGCCGCGCCAACTCATACAATGATGGTTGCTCGCGCCAGTCATTGCCCAAATGTTCGAGCACGGCGCGGACTTTGGCGTAATCATCAAGTTGTGAAGTGTGTTCCATGGCTGTGAACCTATGCGGGCTTGACGATTGATTCCACCCGAATTACGCCGTGGGCGTGACAAAACAAATGCAGCCAGAACAAATCGCCGAAATGTTCCACCGCTTTCATGAGGCGAACCCGGAACCCAAGGGTGAACTTTATTCGATAAATGATTTCACCTTTCTGGTGGCTGTGGTGCTTTCGGCACAAGCGACTGATGCGGGCGTGAACAAAGCCACGAGGCCATTGTTTGCGGTGGCCGACACGCCAGAGAAAATGGCGGCTTTGGGCGAAAATGGGATTCGTGAGGCCATTAAAAGCATTGGTCTGTTTCGTGGCAAGGCCAAGAATGTTTTTGGTCTTTCAAAGGCACTCCTTGAAAAACATGATGGTAAAGTGCCCAAGACGCGCGAAGCCCTCGAAGCCTTGCCCGGTGTGGGGCGCAAGACGGCGAATGTGGCTCTCAACGTTGTTTTCGGTGAACCTACGATTGCGGTGGATACGCATTTGTTCCGCATCGGCAATCGCACCGGATTGGCCAAAGGCCAAAACCCGCTCCAAGTGGAAAAGAAATTACTGAAAGTGATCCCACCCCAATATCTGCGCCACGCCCATCACTGGCTGATCTTGCATGGCCGCTATATTTGCAAAGCCCGCAAGCCGGAGTGTTGGCGCTGCATTGTGGCCGATCAATGCAATTTCAAAACCAAGACGAAGGCCCCCGCTTGAACAGGTGCAGGAAATAACTGGTGGCAAAAACGGGCGTTACAAAATTGATGAAGGGCACCATGGCCAAGGCGCCTGGCAATAGGCCAGCCACAAAAATTCTCGCCGCATTATCTCGGCGCAACGCGGCTGCCTGGGCGAAGGGCATATAACGTGCGGCCGCCAGGGTGAAATACTCGCGGCTGATTAAATAAGCATTGGTAGCCAAGATTAAAATGATGCCAAAGCCGGCAAAGAACACCAAGGGAAAAACCACAAGGTTTACCAGCGCTGCAATCGCAGCAAATTGCAGTGCGGTGTTCAAACCCGCCATCAGCGACAACGGTGTGCCCTTGGCATCATGCGGGTAATGCCGCGCCTCAATCTTGGCGGAAATGCTGTCTTGAAACAGCCCCGCAAACAAGGCCGT
>JANYHB010000052.1 GCA_025359265.1 Hyphomicrobiales bacterium
CGTTCTTTGCCATCAAGCGCCTGATTGGCCGCCGCATGGATGACCCTGATTGTTGAAGTTTTGCCCTGCCCGACGTAGCCCTTGGAATCTCATCGTGCTTTGTGTAGGCAAGCCCAAATCAGGGTTTCCCGTTTGGCACAAAAGAAAAACCCGCTATCTCATTGAGATAAAGAACTTTAATTTGGTTGCGGGAGCCAGATTTGAACTGACGACCTTCAGGTTATGAGCCTGACGAGCTGTGGTCCCTCTCTCCCACGGTACACCCAAACCGCCCAAATCAACAATTGGAGAAGCACTGAAAACGCGTGAAGTCTTGGGCTGTAAAAAAGGGGGCACTCTGTTGATTGTGTAACGTTCTTTGCATTTCAAGTGAATCAGTGCTCTTTACATTGCGGGATCGGGAACAATTCTAAAGACATGTCCATTGCTAGGATTGCGGTAAAGATCGACCCTTGTGCCGTTCCAGTGATAATCGAGGTGTCGGCCTTGAGCGGCGTTTGTCGCAAGATCGGGGTAAAACAGACCAACGCATTCGCCGCCCGCGCAGCGAGCGCTCGGATAAATGAGACCACCTGAACCTACGACCCGTAATTGCACGGCTAGCGTTTGGCTAACAGCGTAACTATCTGGTTCAAGCGCTCGCAACTGATCAGCGTTGGACTTACGCAGATCATGTAGCCGAGCATCAATGTTCATTACGATTTCTCTAAATTGTGATGTCCAGCCCGCAGCCTCATGTGTCCGCGCCATGAAGCGCTCGTTATGATAGATGGTTTCTAACAGAGCAACTTCAAAAACATTTCCGGCGTAGAGAACACCAAAACTACCATCGCTGAACCTGCTCTTACGATCAGGGCTCACGTGACAAAAGGGTGCCATGAGATAGGTTGCGCCTTGCCCGCCAACGCGGCGGCCTTCGGGAACAAGATCCAAATTGCCGATATTCTCCATAAGCCGAGGATTAGTTTTTTGCTCGGCCGATATGAGCAATGGCCAATCAGCAGGATCAGCAATATCCTCAAACAAATCTATCGGCGGATAAATGCTGCGGACGATCCGCACTGCGCTTTCCCACGTGACTGATGAAAGGGGCAGGGAGGCAGGGTCTATCACCAGCCGCCGCGCTCGGCATCAAGATAGCGTCGCACCCGAATCAGGTCAGTAAGTTCACCGCCCAGCATGATGTCCAGCGCTGAAGTGCCGCGGAACGCATCATTGGAAGCCTTGATCCAACGATAAGAACGATCCGGCTCCCGGAACATGTAACGCAAGGCCTTGTGAATCCCGATGAGGTTCGAAAGACGCGCTTTACCATCACGGTCAATTCTACCCTGTTCTCCAGCCTTCCAGCGGCGATACGACCGCAAAGGAACGTCTAAAAGAGTTGCTGCCTGATCATCCGTGATGTCCCATTTGGTAAACATCATAACGACCGCACGAAACATTGCCGCCGCTTCAGAATCAGTGATTGGTGTGGGTTGGAACTCTTGCGGAGCAGTATCAACTTGCAATAGGGCCGTCATAGTAAATCCTCATTATGGCAGTATATAAGTCAATAGTTGCCAAATTGCAATGATTTTATAAATTCATACAATCCAACTTAGACTGCCCGGCTGGAGTCAAAATTTGGACTTAAACAATCGCATTGTCTTTTTTTACATCATAATATGCCAACAAACCTTCATGCATCTTCAATCCTTCTGGCCGATAGGGGAGCATAAGGTCATATTGCAAAACTTGGCTTTCCTTGAATCGGTCTTCTACAGACGGGTGTAGCGTGGCATTCACAATGATCAGTCTATTCAACTTTGCAGCATGCGAAAATATGCCCGTCCTTGTCTCGTCGTGTTGCATTCCTTTATGAGAAGGATAGGTTTTCAAGACAGTATTATCGACCAGAAGCCCATTTGGCAACGCCTGAGCTTGTTCCAATATCCACTGAAGGGTGATGTCGGAAAGTCTTGATTCGTTTTCTGCATAACCACCCCCAATATCTGCATGATTGCCGGCAAACCAAAATTGCTTGAACCAGAGAAATTTGCCACCTTCGCGGAGCGGCATTTCTGCTCCAGCCATACCCCACGGTACGCGGTCAAAATCCTTGCTGTGTTCATCAATTGATATCGCGTGCCGCGCATAGCCCACTTTTGGATTTAGCTGTTTGTCGTAGAACTGCATCTTTGGGCTGGTGAAATGAAAAGTATCCCACAAACTATACCCTTCAAGACCTTTGGCATATTTGAGGTGATCATTCACATACCAGAGTCCGATCACTGCCAACAGAAAAGCACTGATAATGCCAAACCATGTGAAAGCGAAAAAAATTCTAACATAAGTTGCAAGGCTCCAACTCCATAACGAAAACAATACTACTACAGCTGCGGCTATCCCAGCCAAAGCTGGATAACTCGCAATCGCTGCGACGGTATCAAACACGCCCACAAAATAGGGATTAGCATTACCGCCATCACCCACTTCGGATCCGTACTTATTTCTAAACCGCGCAGCAATCGCTCTTCTCTGATCAAGAAATTTAGTGTCTTTGGGAGAGCCTACATGTTGGTACACATCATAAACCGCTTCCTTTGCTATTTTTCGAAGTGAGGTTTCATCTCTTTTAAGTGGCGAGCTATCACGCATTTGAGTGGGCACTCCACAAAAGCAAAGCACCGCTGTTAAACAGCGCACGGTGTAAGCGCCAAGACTAAACCCAAAAACGTAAATCCGATCACCGGATTCAAAAATGCGAATGATCTCCGCGTAACAATCAACAATGTTCATAGTTATGCCAAGCCCCGTCGCTTGGCTAATTATGTTATGAATTTTGCGAAACAGGCCGCCAATGAGTCCGCTACCTTCTGGTACGGTACCAAGTCCAGGTTCGTAATAGGTGACCTGCAGGGCAGGATCTATGCTTGAATCGGGTCCACAACGCGTGGCTCTGAACAGTTTACAAATATTGGTGCGGTTTTCATCAAAAGTAACACCACCGCGCTGTCCAGTTCCGTCCGAGAAGACCACGATGTTTTTTGACATGCAATAAGTCTCCTAATTTTCATGAACTCGAAGTTCAGCACTTAAAACACATAACCAGCTACTTCTTAGTCTCTATCAATATGCAATGAACAAGCATGTAGAATTTAGGCTCAAAACAAAATTCTTAAAAGCATATTTTGCAGCCGATAGTAAGACCGCGAGCATTCGAGTGAAGTAGAAGCGGGTTGCACCACCCAAAATTCAATAAGAAGCCTCTGTTTGCGGAAACATTTCGGAGAGCGCGTCTGGGGTCAACGATAAATTGGCGAAATCTTTTGCTTTTTCCTTTGGGTGCAAAGATTCAGGCCGAAGATTGGTATATCGCCTCAACATCTTCCAATCGCGGTGACCGGTCACGAGGGCTACCTTCTCAATCGTAAGTCCTGCCTCGAACAACCGACTTGTTGCTTCGTGTCTCAGGTCATGAAAATGTAGATTATCAATCTTGAGTTCCTTGCAGGCGCGTTGAAATGCTGTTCCCGCAGATTTGTGATGATGTGGGAAAACTTTACCAATGCCACGCGTAATAATCCGCTGCTCTAGAAGAACCTGCCAAGCGTCGTAACCGGTCATGCTCAGCATTGGAATTCGTTGGCTATTACCATCTTTCTTTCTCGGGTCTTTGCGATCACGCACTGTGACCATGCGATTACGGATGTCCACATCATCCCATGTGATTGTGCATATATCTTCCTGGCGCATCGCAGTTGCAACCGCAAATCGGATCATGCGACCAACAGGAATAAATTGCCGTGGCTTTTCATCGAAGTATTTGACGAGATCATCAAGCTCGTTTTGAGTTGGGCGACGATCCCGCTCTTGAGGATCACCGATAAGGTCTAAGCGCTTTAATACAACACGCGCCAGTCTGACTTCTTCAGGTGAGACTGCGATTCCATGAACTGCTGCAGCATGGGTGAGAAGGGTTCCAATGAACGAAATATCGATCGCCAATGTTGCTGGACCAGCACCTTGCTTCGCACGCTTTTTCCCGTGATCAATGAGCATGCTTCTGGTTATCTCTTGGAGGCGATACCCACCAAGAGTGAGCTTCAGTGACTCAAGAACCGCACTTTTGGACCGTCGGATTTTCTTTCCCACTTCCAACATGTCTTGGATGTGCAAATCGATGACTTCACTGAACGTTGTGATTGTCAGCGGATTAACTGCTTTGGGGGCTATTCCCTTATCAATTGCTCGTTCGGTTTCAAGCGCCCAAGTGTCTGCGTCGGCTCGCCTGCGAAACGTGTTGCTGATATATTTTCCCTTGCGCCGCAATTGGGCGCGCCAATTTCCAGAAGGCAGCTTGACGATCACAGGCATTCGTGTGCACTCCACTAAAATTTCGTGTGCGCTATGTGTGCAGTAAGGGAACGAAACGCGTATAAATGGGTGTAAATCGAGGGTAAGAAACTGCACACGTTCGCATTTGTTCGAGTTGTAATATAAAGATAAACTATTGAATTATAATAATAAAATCTTCGCCGTTGCGCCGATGATGGATTGGAGCGACAATCCAAGGAAATCAACATGTTAAGAGGCGGCATGTGCGCTTTGTGTGCAGCAAGGACTTGCTACTACCGTTATTTATCGTGAAAACAGCGGTTATGGCTGCATACTTGTCGGTGTGTTTGAGAAAAGTGGACCCTCTTGAATCTGTTTTTCTTGAAGTTCAGTTGGGGCGAATGGTGCAGCTGGACAAATCATTGAAGCAGTCAAAACTGTGGACATGTTCTGATATCCACAATCAAGCTTCACCCAACAATTAATCAGTGCCATACCATTGCCGGAGCCCGAACCTAATTGGTTGAAGGCCTAGCTTACTGATCATGAGGAGCTGCGGGTATGAACTTTACCGATATCAATCCAGACCATGCCGAAATTCGCGATGGCGTGGCCAAAGTGTGCCAGCAGTTTCCTGGCGAGTATTGGCGGAAATGTGATTCAGGCAATCTCTATCCAGAAGAATTCGTCAGTGCACTGATGAAAGAAGGTTATCTGGCGGCGATGATCCCCGAGAACTATGGTGGGTCCGGCTTCAACCTGACTGCAGCAGCTGTCATTCTCGAAGAAATCCACCTCCATGGCTGCAATGCCGCCGCCTGCCATGCGCAGATGTATACGATGGGGACCGTATTGCGCCACGGCAGCGATGAACAGAAACAGAAATACTTGCCGAAGATCGCCGACGGTTCGCTGCGCCTGCAAGCTTTTGGTGTGACTGAGCCGAGCAGCGGCACTGATACTTTGGCGCTCAAAACCACCGCAATGCGCGATGGTGATCATTACACTATCAAAGGCCAGAAGATATGGACATCCCGCGCCGCGCAATCGGATTTGATGTTGTTGCTGGCGCGCACCACACCGCGTGACAAGGTTGCCAAAAAGACCGATGGACTTTCGGTGTTCTTGATCGATCTCAAATCGCTGGTGGGCAAGGGCGTTGAGATCAGGCCCATCCGCGCCATGATCAACCATAACAGCACGGAAGTGTTTTTTGATAATGTGCGCATTCCTGCCAACAGCCTGATTGGCGAGGAAGGCAAGGGCTTCAAATATATCCTCTCCGGCATGAATGCCGAGCGTATTTTGATCGCGGCTGAATGCATTGGTGATGCCAAATGGTTTATTGAAAAGGCTTCGGCCTATGCCAATGACCGTATTATTTTCGGCAATCCAATCGGTAAAAACCAGGGCGTGCAATTTCCCTTGGCCAAAGCCTATGCCCATATGATTGCTGCTGAAGCGATCGTTTATCGCGCCGCCAGTCTCTATGACGTGGGCCAAGACCCAGGCGTGGAAGCCAATAGCGCCAAGATGCTGGCGGCGGATGCATCTTGGGAGGCAGCTGAGGCCTGCTTGCAAACCCATGGCGGCTTTGGCTTTGCCGAGGAATATGATGTGGAGCGCAAGTTCCGTGAGACACGGCTTTATCAAGTGGCGCCGATTTCAACCAATCTCATCCTCTGTTTCATCGCCGAGCGCGTGCTTGGCCTGCCAAAGTCATACTGATGTCTACAATCGAAAATCTCATCCAACTCGCGCGTCTGCCAAACAAGGCCATCACGGCCAATGCCAGGCACTATGCAACTTTGTCATTGTTTGATTGGATCATCTGTGGTCGGGCAGGGGCAAGCGAAGACTTGAGCAATATCATCCGTAAATATGTCACCGAAGATGCAGGCCGCAAAAGTGCTTCCGTGTTTGGCGGCAAGGTGAAATTGCCTGCGCGCGCCGCAGCACTTGTTAACGGCACAATCTCACATGCGCTTGACTATGATGACACGCATTTCGCGCACATCGGCCATACGTCGGTTGGCATTTATTCAGCAGCATTAGCTGTTGGTGAAGAGGTGAAAGCCATGGCCTCAGAGGTTCGCGATGCTTATCTTCTGGGTGCTGAAGCGGCCTGCCGCATCGGCATGGTTTTGGGCCGTGGGCATTATCAACAGGGCTTTCACCAAACAGCAACAGCAGGGGCCTTTGGCGCCACAGTGGCGGCGGGGCGACTTTATGGCTTGAATGAATTGCAAACGCGCCATGCCCTAAGCTTGGTGGCCACGCGTGCTTCGGGTTTGAAATCGCAATTCGGCACCATGGGCAAACCATTTAATGCTGGCATTGCGGCATCGAATGGTGTTGAAGCAGCAGCACTCGCCAAGCGCGGCTTTACATCCTGCGATGATGGCGTGGGCGGACCGCAGGGTTTTGTTGAAACGCACGCAGAAGTGTTTGATCATGAGAGCCCATGGCAGCACATGCCGCCCAAACGATTCATTTTTGACGATGTGCAATATAAACTGCACGCCTGTTGCCACGGCACCCACGCCATGATTGAGGCTTTGCGCAGCGCGAAAAATCAGCACGGATTTTTGACCAATGACGTTCAGCACATCACCGTCATAACTCATCCGCGCTGGCTCAAAGTGTGTGACATCAAACATCCACGCACAGGGCTGGAAGTGAAATTCAGCTATGTGCATCTTGCCGCCATGGTGGCCCATGGCATTGAGACATCATCAGAAAAGATCTTCCGAGATGATCTGTGTACGGATGAAAATCTAATCGCTCTCGCAAGTCGCGTGAAAGTTTCAAGCGATGAGAGTTTCAATGATACGACGCAAAGCGTTTTGATTAAATTGTCAAATGGCAGTGAAATTCATCAGCGCCATGATCTGTACGACAAAATCCCAATGGCGCAGCTTGAGGAAAGTTTGCGCACCAAAGCCAAAGGCCTCATTGGAAAAGTCAATGCAGAGAAGCTTTGGGCTGTGATCGCCAAGATCGAACAAGCTTCAGCTGTCGAGCTGGCCAAGCAGTTGAGTTAATCCAGCCCCGCCAGTTTCAATACGTGCCGCGCTTGTTCAACAATCGGCGTATCGATCATGGCCCCTTTCAATTTCGTGGCACCTTTGTCTTTCCCATTGGAAGCCGCGATGATCTCTTCGGCATGTTTAATTTCATCAGCAGTCGGCTTGAAGCCTTCTCGAATGGCGGCAAGCTGTGCCGGATGAATAGCTGCCGCCGCGCGGAAGCCCAAGCAGCGCGCGCGGCGCACTTTGTCAGCAAAACCTTTGATGTCAGTGAAATTGGCCAAAGACCCAGGAATGCCTATGGGCAACAACTTGGCGGCGATAGCGGCGGCGGCGATCAAAGTTGCAGGCACTGAAAAGTCCGCCACATCGGTTGGAATGCCCATTTCTGCGGCGTAATCTTCGGGTCCAAACATCATCGCGCAAAGCCCCGCACTTGTTGCGATTTGGGTGAGGTTAGGGAGAGCAGCAGGACTCTCGACCAGGGCGATAAGCGGAATTTTTGAAATGCCTTTTAGCTTTTTGACTCGGTCAAGTTTGCGCCGATCACCGCATTTTGGAACCATGATGGCCGCAGTCGCTTGCAAGTCCATCGCCGCAACGTCCAATTTTACCGCCGCAGCTTCGCTGTTGATGCGAACGATGCAATCGATCTCAGCCTGAGCCAGCAGGGCTTGGTGCTTCGCAAGAACGGAACGCGCGGAATCTTTCATGTCAGCAGGCACCGCATCTTCAAGATCAAGAATCACGGCATCAGGCCTGTGTTTGATGGCGCTGAGCAGATGTTTTTCTTGGTATGCGGGAACAAAAAGAAGTGTTTGCCAGTCTTGTGCTCTCATGATGCAAATTCCTTGGCCACCAAATCGTTGTGCTCCCCGGTCGTCGGCACGGGACCTAAGGAAAGCTCAACACCTTTTACTTTCGCTCCCGGTCCGAGCATTTCAACCGCGCCTGAAGCTGTTTGAACTGTTACCATACGCAGCTGCGGATGCGAAACCAGATCATCCATGCTTGACAACCGCCCACAAGCAATGCCTGCCTCATTCAAATGGGCCACCGCTTCCTCGCGTGTGAACCGCTTTAGTTTTTCAGCAATGATCGCCTCGAGAGCGGGACAGTTCTTCACGCGGTTTACATTGCTGGAGAAAAGTGGATTTGTCGCAAGTGTCGCATCGCCCAGCACATCAGCACACAGCTTCACCCATTCGCGCTCATTCTGAATTGAGAGCAGAACATCTTTGCCATCGGCACAGCGAAAGGCACCATAAGGCGCTATTGTCGGATGGCGCACGCCCACTCTCTGCGGCGGGGCCTTGCCATAACGCGTTTGCAGATAGGGCACATTCATCCAGTCTGAAATGGCGTGGAAGAGTGACACTTCAATGATGCGGCCCTTGCCGGTTTTTCCTCGCGCCACAAGCGCCTGCAAAATGGCACAGTAGGCCGTCATGCCCGCCGTCACATCACAAATCGAAATGCCAACACGGGCCACGCCTTCCGGTGTGCCATTGACTGAGATCAAACCACTCTCACCTTGGATCAACATGTCATAGGCCTTTTGATCCCGGTATGGCCCATCCTCGCCATAGCCAGAGATGGAGCAATAAATCAGACTCGGATATTTTTGCGTAAGCTCCTCCGCGCCAAAGCCCAGCCGCGCAACAGCGCCGGGTGCCAAGTTCTGGATAAAGATATCGGCTTTGGCCACGATGTTGGCTAGCAATGCAATGTCTTCCACTTTTTTGAGATCAAGACATACAGATTCCTTGCCGCGATTGAGCCAAACAAAATAAGAGCTCTCGCCATGAACAAGTTTGTCATAACCTCGCGCGAAATCACCTTCGGCGCGTTCCACTTTAATGACGCGCGCGCCCGCATCAGCCAATTTGCAAGACGCATAAGGCCCCGCCACAGCTTGCTCCAGCGAAACCACCAACAGGCCTCCGAGATCTTTCATTTTACCGCCCATTGTTTCATCAAGTGCACAGCGCGCATCAGTTGTGGTGCTGCTAGGATGTCATGGCCAAGACGCCCCGCCGCCCGCCATGGCCAGCGCGGATCGGCTAAAAAGGCCCGGGCCAATGCCACCATATCGGCTTGCCCTGTGGTGACGATCTCATTGGCATGCAGCGGATCATCGATCATGCCCACAGCGCGGGTGGCAATGTTTGCACCTTCCTTGATCGCAGTAGCCAAATGCACTTGATAGCCAGCCCCCGTTGGCACTTGCTGCAACGGCGAATTGCCACCACTTGAGCAGCAAATATAACTTGCGCCAGCTTCTTTATACGCCTTGGCCACCTTAATTGCCTCTTCCACGTCGAAACCACCATCCACCCAGTCTTTGACGGAAAGACGCGCTCCCAACATCAATGAAGGTGCCGCCGCCCGCACACGCCGCGCCACCGCAAGCGGAAAGCGCATGCGGTTCTCCAGTGATCCGCCCCATTGGTCTTTGCGTTGATTGGAAAGTGGCGATAAAAATTGATGCAGCAAATAGCCATGGGCCGAATGTAGCTCGATAAAATCAAATCCCGCCTGTGCGGCGCGTTCTGCGGCATTGCCAAACTTTTCGATCAGCGCCTCAATGCCAGCCTTGTCCAACGCCTGCGGAATCGGATGGCCAACAACAAAGGGAATGGCCGAGGCGGAAACAACCGTCCAAGCATCCTCGCCTGCCTTCAGTGGTTGCCCGCCTTCCCATGGCCTTTGGCAAGAGGCTTTGCGGCCCGCGTGGGCTAATTGCGTGCCGAATTTGGTGCCCGGTGCGGCCACGCGTTTTGCCGCATCAAGGGCGCGTTTGGCCGCCGCTGCATTGGTCTCAGAATAAAGCCCAAGGCAACCATGGCTTATGCGGCCACGCCGCTCTACATCTGTCATCTCCAACGTCACCATGCCAGCGCCCGACAACGCGAGATTCATCCAATGCTGAATATGCCAATCAGTGGCCGAGCCGTCATCAGCCGAATATTGACACATAGGCGCCACCGCGATGCGATTGGGAAAATCAAGCGTGCCAAGTTTGATGGGCGAGAAAAGATGTGCGGACATGGCTCAGATTCCTTGCTGTGTAAGCGCGTGCTATTGAAGTGAATGGCTTAACGGGATTGCACAAATCGGGCAAGTTTCTTGACAGGCCGGATGCTTGCGCCTTAGCTTGTCTCCTTGGCTTAAAACTTGGTGGCGCGGATGACGCAAGATTTCAAAGACTGGATTGGCCGCAAGATTGAGCGGCTGGATGTGATCAACGCGCGCACGGTTGCTGAGTTTGATGCAACTCTATCACCCCATCTTTTTGCCACGGGTGCGGCGCCTCTGGGCATTCATTGGTGTCTTTCGCCAGACATTGTGAACCCTGATTCATTGGGCGGCGACGGCCATCCCAAGCTTGGCAATTTTCTGCCTGATGTAGGCCTGCCGCGCCGCATGTGGGCGGGTGGTGAATTGAAAATGCATGGCCAGTTCAAATCTGGTGATGTGGTTCACAAGCAAAGTGTCATCGCTGATATTTCTTACAAGACCGGTAAAAGTGGAAATCTGTGCTTCATCACCGCCAATCACAGCTATTCCGTGGGTGGCAAAGTAATTGTCGATGAACGCCAAGACGTTGTTTACCGCGAAGCCACCACCGCAAGCGCAGCACAGGTGCCACCACCTGTTGCGCCGGAGAAATCCGCTTGGACTGTAAAGCCAACTTCAACCATGTTGTTCCGCTATTCAGCCATGACTTTCAATGGTCACCGCATCCATTACGATGATCCCTATGCACGCAATGTCGAAGGCTATGCCAGCCTCGTGGTGCATGGGCCAGTTCAGGCAACGCTGATGCTTAATCTGGCAGCAACAAAATTGGGCCGCGTGCCGAAATCCTTTTCATATCAAGGCGTCTCGCCTTTGATACTGAGCGACCCATTTAATATTGATGCAACGGAAGCAGACGGCATGTTAAACTTGCGAACCATTTCTTCCGCTGGGGTAGTGACGATGACTGCTACGGTGCCACAACTGATCTGAGGAAAATCAATCTATGTGCTCTGCTTGTGGATATCCCGCCGCCCCCGGCCATTGGACTGAGGCAGGTGCCGCCAATATGGCCGAGCGTTTGCGCTCGCGCTTCAGGCGCTCGGATATTTTGAAACATGTGCTGAAACCTTATGGTCTGAATGTGCATGATGGCGGGCTGTTGCCGGGCATTCAAATTTCAAACCAATTCGGCTCTCAAACCATCGTGCGGGATTTAGCCGAAGTTTGGGCCTTGGTCGAGCAATGGACGGGCACAGCGGTTGACCCCCTTAATCCCAAATTTACAATGCCCCCTGCGAAGGCCTCTTAAACTTGGCCGAAGGCCGCATGCGCATGACTGTTCTGGGTGGGTTTCTGGGCTCCGGAAAAACCACGTGGCTGCGCCATCAATTGCATGAAGGCGTTTTCAAAGGGGCCTTTGTGATTGTAAATGAAGCAGCTGAAACACCGGTGGATGATGCTTTGCTGCAAGGCTCATCGAATCTCGCGGTTCTGGCAGGGGGCTGCGCATGTTGTGTGGGAAAAGAGGATCTCATCGCGCTGTTGCATAAAATTTGTGATGACCGCAGCAAGCAGACGGAACACAGGCTCGAGCGCATCGTTTTGGAAACCAGCGGCTTGGCTGACCCCGGCCCGATTGTCGAAGCGATCCGCACTGATCCCATTCTTGTGCATCACATAATCGTCAGTGAAACCTTGGTGATGGTCGATGCGTTGCATGCGCTTAGCCAATTGCGCAGCGAGCCTTTGGGGCGAAAGCAAATTGAGATTGCCGATTGCATGATGGTATCTAAAATCGATGACGCCAATCCAGATGATCTTGCGCGCTTGCTGGCAACGTTACATGTGGTCAATCCGGGCGCACAAATCTTTGGCACTGTGAAAGGCACGGAAGTTCCATTGCCGGATTTTAGTCAAGCTGAGCCTGAACATCTGGCTGAGGTTTTAAACGAGGTAGATTTGCCGCCGATTTTCCCCTCCAAACTGGCTCTTGATGAAACAATCGATTGGACTAGCTTCAGCGTTTGGCTTTCAGCTTTGCTCCACTCAAGAGGCAATGACATCGTGCGCGTCAAGGGTGTGGTGCGCACTCCAGCTGGCCGGCTGTTGGTTCAAACAGTACGGAAAGTCGTGCAATCACCTGAAATCTTGCCAGAGCAAGAAAGCCGGGAAGACAACACAATTGTGGTGATTGGCCGTGGCTATCGTGAGGAAGATTTGGCGCGGTCGCTTAAATATTTTGCAGGCGCAAGCTGAGGCTGTTCTCCACAGCAAAGAAGTTTATGCGCCCAATGAAAATCCAGCTACTTGCCGTTCAACGGATTCTCACCCATAAATATCCGCTGTGAGAAGTTTGGGGTTATTCCGATGACG
>JANYHB010000008.1 GCA_025359265.1 Hyphomicrobiales bacterium
GAATATCCTTCACAACTTGCTCAGACATTCCGTGGCTGTCGGATATATGTTTCATTCCAGTTCTCCGTTTTAATACGATGAACCAAAAATCCTCCTCTATTCAAGTCAACCAATCTGTCCCATGAGATCTGACGTCGGACACATCTGACGTAGCCTGCGATAGCCAAATCTCTTGCGCTCATGGGCTAGCTCACGGAGCCTTGAACGCAAGGTCATATCGTCAGCGCGTTGGCGCACATAACGCACAACGCTCCGTGCTGCTTCAAGCACCTCACACGCCCGCCGTTGGCTCACCTCGTGTTGTAAAATAAGATGAGCCACCGCTTCCCGCCTAACAGCGGGCGTTACAATTAATGAGATGACCCGCCCTGTAACCAAGTCCAGAATGTAGAAGCAACTTCAAAGGAGGTTATCAGATGAAGCAGCGCAACAAACCAAGGTCAGCTCATGTGTTTGGCATTGATATCGGCAAGAACATCTTTCATGTCGTCAGTGTCGATGTGGGTGGCAACCCCGTTCAGAAGATCAAGTTCAAACGCGAGACACTGCTGCAGTTCTTTGAATGCGCAGAGCCAGCTTTGATTGGCATGGAATCATGCTCCGGCTCGCAGTGGCTGGCGCGCAAACTTGTCGCTTTGGGCCATGACGTGAAGATCATGCCAGCACAGTTTGTGAAGCCTTATGTGAAGACAAACAAGAGTGACATCATCGATGCAGAGGCAATCGCTGAAGCGGTCACCCGGCCAACCATGCGCTTCGTCGCAGTTCGCAGTACCGAGCAAGTGGATTTGCAGGCCCTGCATCGGATACGGTCACAACTGGTCAGCACAAGAACCCGCCTGATCAATCAGATGCGCGCCTTTTGTCTTGAGTATGGCATTGCCATGAGGCAGGGCGCAGGCGTCTTCAAACTGGACATTCGTCGCGTGATCGCCGACGAGGCAAATGACCTCACGCCAACCATGCGCAGACTGCTCACCGACATGTGCCCCGATCTCCAGCATGTAGACGCACGCGTCAAAGCGGTGACGACAGAGATTGAGGCTCTAGCCGCAAGGAACGATGCCGCTCGCAGGCTCATGAGCATACCCGGGATTGGCACCCTGGATGCAACAGCACTTCTGTCTGCAATCGGTAACATCGAAAGATTCCGTAAGGCGCGTGATCTTGCAGCTTGGCTCGGACTTGTTCCGCACCAGCACTCGACTGGTGGAAAGCCGAACCTGCTCAGCATCAGCAAGCGCGGAAATGGCTATCTCAGACGATTGATCATCTCGGGCGCACGATCCTGTTATGCCCATCTTGATCGTAAGCGCGACAGACTTGGTAACTGGATGAATGTCCTCGAAAACCGCATGCATCCGAACAAGGCCATTGTTGCAGTCGCCGCCAAAATCACCCGCATCGCCTGGGTGATCATGACCAACCCGGACGCACTCTATGAACGAAGGGATCCACGCTTCGCATAAGTCCGTCCAGTTGAGATTGCGAGGTCGGAGAGCTTGATGACGAAACAGAAGATCAGCGCCGCGTAAGCCCTGTGCAAAAAAATGGGCGCAATGCCCGCACTATTTATTGGGAACGTAGCGTTTCGAATCTCATCATGGCCTGGCTGCAACAGCAGTCCACTTGCAAGAGGCCGAATACATTTATGCAACTGTTCGGACATCAGCACGAAGACCCTTGCAAAAGCAGGGCGGGTCATACATTTTTTGAGTTGATATCTTTCAACATCAAATTATCAAGCATGCTATCCATAGTCCCTCTCGCGGTTTGTCTTCAAACCGCGAGAGGGGCCAGCAGCTTCTTCAACTTGGCATTCTCATCTTCAAGCTGCTTCAGTTTGCGGGCATCGCTCACATCCATGCCGCCAAGCCGTGCTTTCCATTTGAAAAACGTCGCCTTGCCAATCGCGTGCTTGCGGCACAGGTCCGCAACCGTCATGCCACTTTCCTGTTCCCGCAATATCCCGATAATCTGTTCTTCGCTAAATCTGCTCTGCTTCATCGTCTTCTCCTTAAAAACGGAATCAGACTCTACTCATTCTTGGATCAGTTTGAAGGGCTCAGGTCAGCTTCAAGGACCGTCCATCACAGACAAGGCCAAAAGGTGTTGTTGCGTGGGCGAACTGCAACTAGAATGGCAGGCTTGGTCGATCAGTTTTTGGGGTGATTTCAGCGAGACCTTCAGGCAGCCTCACACCTTGCCTCAACTCATCATAACCCTAGAAGTTCTAGTCCCTGATTTTGCGGGGGTAATAATTTGCCTTTCTATCTCTGGATTATGATACCCTAGGCGAGATTGTAAGTGTATCGATCCGGCCTCATGCCGATTGATGTTTGTATAAGCTGGAAATAGGCATGTTCCTCTCTGTCTTTGAAATTTTCAAGATTGGCATTGGACCATCTTCTTCGCACACCATGGGGCCAATGGTGGCGGCGGCGCGTTTCTTGAAATCTTTAGGGGCCAAACCTACTAATTCTGCCGCCCGGCTAACCGCAACGCTGCACGGTTCACTGGTTTTTACAGGCAAAGGCCATGGAACGGATAAAGCTATCATTCTTGGCTTGGCGGGCGAAAGCCCTGAATTGCTAGATCCTGTTCAAGTTGATCAAATCGTCGCGCAAATGAATGCGATTGTGCTCGGCCAGCGCTCAATCAGATTTGACCCAGCCGGTGATATTATTTTTGACTTTGGCCCCGCACTCGTTGGCCACGCGAATGGCGTGGTGTTTCGACTGACAGATATACATGGCGACATTATCGCGCGTGAAACCTATTTTTCGGTCGGTGGCGGCTTTGTTCAAACGGCGGCGGAGCGTGAGCAGGCCTAAAATGAAAAAATTGAACCACTTAAAGTGCCATACCCGTTTGAGTCTGCTGCAAGCATGTTGAAAATGGGTGACGATGCGGGGCTTTCCATCGTAGAAATGAAACGCGCCAATGAAAAGGTTTTGCATGCCGAATTAGATTTAAACGTCGGTCTTGATCGAATTTGGAGTGTGATGAAAACGTGTATGGATCGCGGGCTTGCAGAACAGGGCCAACTGCCGGGCGGCCTAAAGGTGCGCCGCCGGGCGGCTGACGTGTTTGCCAAACTCAGGTCTGAACATGGTGCCAATCACATTCAGCCCCACCGTTTTATGGATTTCCTTCGGTCTATGCGATGGCGGTGAATGAAGAGAATGCCGCAGGCGGGCGCATTGTTACAGCGCCCACCAATGGCGCCGCAGGTGTTATTCCGGCAGTGTTACGCTATTATATTGATCACTGTCTGGGCGCGCATGAGCATGGCATCCATACTTTTCTGCTCACTGCCGCCGCAATCGGCGGCATCATCAAACACAACGCGTCCATCTCTGGTGCAGAGGTAGGCTGCCAAGGCGAAGTTGGTTCTGCCTCTGCTATGACGGCAGCAGGTTTATGCGCCGTCTTGGGCGGTACGAACGCGCAGATCGAAAATGCAGCAGAAATTGCACTTGAACATCACCTCGGCATGACGTGCGACCCTATTGGCGGCTTGGTGCAAGTGCCTTGCATCGAACGCAATGCCTTTGGCGCCGTGAAGGCCGTCACCGCTGCGTCGCTCGCGCTGCGTGGCGATGGTGAACATTTGGTACAACTCGACAACTGCATTGAAACCATGCGCCAAACCGGCATGGATATGGGCGAACGGTATAAAGAAACGTCGAGAGGCGGACTAGCCGTGAATGTTGTAGCCTGTTGACGCAACTTAATACCGGTTTGATCTTTAATCGATTCAGACCAAGGCGTGTTTATCAGTGCACAGTAAGTTTCAGGCAACCCGATTGGTGAATAATAATCTGAATAGGGCGAATTGGGTTTGTGCTTGTTTGCTGCATGAAAAAATGTATGGCGGATTCGAATAGCTGGCCACCAGTGCTGGCGGGATACTCATTGCGGTGGCCCAAGTGCCTGGCGCAGTCATCCCGTGCTGGCTTCCTTGCTGCACATATTATTTTAGCCTTTGAAACGAGGACCAACTTTTCTGATCATACGGGCACGCGCACGTGAAGGACACTTTGCGGAACCCAACCCCTTTGAAAATGAGCCTGCTGTTGCTGCTGATGCTCGCAATGGCAATTTCATTTCTCCTTGCTCCTGACACCGCATCAGCAGGGCAGGTGGCGTGTGCTCCGACAGCTGGGTTTACAACGTGCTACCGCTTCACTTACGCGCCTTCTACACAAACGTTTACCGTTCCGAGCGGCGTTACTACTATGGACGCGCGCGTGTGGGGTGCGGCCGGAGGCGGGGCCAACAGCAGTTATTATAATTTGCAAGGTGGCGGTGGCGGCGGCGGTTACGCGAAGGGCACCATAAGTGTGAGCGGGGGTCAGGTTTTGGGCATCGTATCGGCGCAGGGCGGTGTGGTGAATTCAACCGCAACAACCTACGGCAGCGGCGGAGCTGGCGGCAGTTCCAGCGGTACCACCAAGATCGGCGGTAGTGGTGGCGGATTCTCCGCTGTGTTCTCATCAACAACATTAAGCCAAGGAACTGCGTTGGTTTTGGCGGGAGGCGGCGGTGGCGCTTCCCCCGGCGCAGATATGGCCAATGTTGGAGCCGGTGGTGGTGGCGGAACCACTGGCGGCCAAGACGGCGTGCCTACAGTCTCTGGGCGCGGGGGAACGCAGGCGGCAGGCGGTGCTGCGGCAACAACGAACAGCACCTGCGCTATAGCACCTGGTGCAGGTCAAATTGGGCAGGGCGGTGCCGGGGGCGCCTCGAATAATACGAACACCCCTAACGAGGGTGGCGGCGGTGGCGGCGGCGGCTATTGGGGCGGCGGCGGCGGCATGTGCCAGAACGACGGCACCAATCAAAATGGCGGTGGCGGTGGCGGTTCAAGCTATATTGGCGGCACAGGCGTAACAGCTGCAAGCACGACTGCGGGTGGCAATTTTTTATTCACCGGTTCGGGATGCTCCGGCAATGCAAACTCTGGCGGCTCTGCCGATACACTTTACACGGCTGGCATTGGGCGAGGCTCATGCTTTGGCAATGGTGGCGACGGCGAAGTTGTCATTCAGTATCATATGCCAACGATCACACTTACGATGGTTTCCAATGGTGGAGTAACGGGCTTCACCTTCACCGGCAACAACGGCTGGGCATCCCAGACAATAACCACGGTTACAAGCGGTGGGGGAGTGGCAGGTGCAACGCAAGTGCTGTCTGCAACCTCAACGTCAACAACCGTTACCCAAAGTATACCTACGGGCTACAGCTTTGCTTCAGTCAGTTGCATTGGCTTAGGCTCAGGCAGCGTAACAGCAACCCTGGCAACAGGTGCAATTGTTTTTAATGCCTCCGCCACCGCTGTCGGCAATGACATCGCTTGCACGGTGACAGACAATGCCAACATTCAAGCCAGTGCCGATGATTTTTCAGCCAGCCCGATTAATGGTCTTTCAGGTGGAAGCACCGCAACAGCCTTCACCAATGACACCTATCTCAATGCAAGCTTGAGCGCCAGTCAGGTTGATCCGACGATTGTAAGCGGCGGCGGTTTGGGAGTGACAATAAACCCAGATGGCACATTAACGATCGCCCCTTACACCACCACCGGCACCTACACGGTACAATATAAGATTTGCAGTAAAACCGCTGCAACGCTGTGCAGCACTGCCAACGCCACGGTGGTTATCACTGTGCCAGCCGTTTCGGGCACAACCCAATGCAGCGGCACAAGCCTGATCACGAACGGCAGTTTTGAACTGCCGGACTTTTCCGGGCCATCTTTCCATGGTGCCGGCGCGGGCAGTGTTCCGGGCTGGACGACGACCGAGGCAAATTTCGAGATTTGGGATAGCGGTTATGCGGGTGTTGAAGCCTTCACGGGAAACCAACTGCTTGAAATGGAGGCCAGCGCAAGATCAACCATCGCCCAAACTTTCACGGCACATTCAAGAGCCGAGGTAAAAGTTTATTGGGCCCACCGCGGGCGCGCCGGCACTGACACTGCCTCACTCACTCTCACCGACAATGCGGGAACCATTGTGAGTTATGGCAATTTTGCCGACGGCAACAGTGCTTGGGTGCAACGCGGCACGACCTTTATTACCGCAGCCACTGCAACAACTGCCAAGTCTTCGTTTACCGCGATTGGCGAAGCAACTGTTCCCGGAGCGGGTAACTTTTTGGACGGCGTGGAGGCTTGCCAGACATTCATTACCTTGGCCAAGGCGGAATTATCGCGCAACGATATTGATGGCAGTGGCACGGATACTGTGGGAGACATCGTCACCTATCAATACACAATTACTAATCCCACTGGCAACGCCGCGGCGATGACCGGCCTCAGCATAACCGATGACAAGATCGGTGTCATTCCAGCAACAACCCCTCTGAGTGGAGATACCAACAGCAACGGAAAGTTAGACCCCGGAGAGACCTGGGTGGTTCAGGCCACCTATACACTCGCTGCAGGCGACGTGACTGCCGGTTCCGTTATCAACACCGCCTATGTATCCGGCAACACAGGTTCCAATACCATTCGTTCTGACAACGCTTCTGTTACCGCCACCTTGACCAGCCCGCCTGCGGTAAAACTTACAGCCGTTTCGCTGGGCGGAGTAACATCATTCACCTATAACGGCACCAATGGTTTTGGGAGTGCTCAGACCATTACAACGGCAACATCAGGTGTTGGCGTGGCGGGGGCAACAAAAGTTTTAGCAGCCACTTCTACCGCCACAACCCTCACTGAGACAATTCCCAGCGTTTATGTGCTGTCGTCAGTCAGTTGCACAGGCCTAGGCAGTGGTACGGCAACACCAAACTTGTCAGCCGGCACAGTTTTGCTTGATGCGACTGCAATGGCAAAAGGAAGCTTCGTGCGTTGTACCTTTACCAATTCAAAGATTCCAACATTCAAGCAGCAGATCACCACATCAGGCAGCTTTGGCGGACCGTTCAGCTTCAGCCAAACCAACTTGGCCAGCACGCCTGCTCCTATCACCACAATAGCGACGGGAACCGCAACGCCAGCTGCCCCCACTGCCATTAATGTTTCCACAATCGGCACGGCATTGACGCTAGCCGAAGCCGTGGCCAGCGGCTTTATTATCAGCAGTGCAGCCTGCACAGATTCAAATAGCGCCATCACCGGCAACACCGGCAGTTTCGGTTCGCTGGCTGGAACAACGCTTACCGTTCCCGTGGCCAAGGTAACGCCCGGTGCCGATTTCAACTGCATTATCTCTAACGCCCAAGCACAGCCCACACTGACAATTGCAAAAACCTATTCGACCGCAGCAACGCCCGTTGTCCTCAATCAGGCCATAACTTACTCTTATGTCATCACCAACACCGGCAATGTGCCCATGCAGAATGTGCAAGTGAAGGATTTACACGGCACGCCGGCGGTGCAAGTCTCTCTGGGTTCCGGCGGGATTACGGGTGAAACTCTAACAACGCCTGGCCCCAACGGAGCGGCTGCATCACCTGATACAACTGCCAACGATGGAATATGGACCACCCTTGCTCCAGGCGCCACAGTCACCTTCACTTTCTCGCATCCCGTAACCCAGGCCGAGATGGATCACGGGTGAGAAGTAATCCTGCCTATAATTGTGAAATAAAATTGGTTCAGACGGGAACGATAGTCTCCTAAGATCGTTGGTGGGTTTGCGCTCAATAAAGCAATTTCCACAGAACAGGATCGATCGAGGAAAATATCCGAAAATGCGACGCTTTCCCTGCCCCTCTTGCAACAATGAATTACATTTTGATAACGTCGTTTGCCTATCATGCGGCAATCTGATTGCCTATGATGCAAAGCGAGACAAAATGCTTGTTGCGCATAACGGCATTTGGACATCGCCGCACGAAAATAGCGTCCTGTCAGCTTGCAGCAACCGTGAAATGATTGGATGCAACTGGCTCGTTGCGGGACAATTGGCCAAACCTTGCCGGTGCTGCAGCCACACCGTTATCATACCCGACTTATCGTGGCCTGAAAATCTTGATCGCTGGCAGAAACTTGAACGTGCCAAAAGATTGCTCTTTTATTCGCTCATCAAATTTAAACTTCCACTCGAAGAAGATATCGGCATTGAACCTCAAAAATTGCGGTTTGAATTAAAGGCAGATGAACTTAAAGTCGACGGCACGAAAATTCCCGCCGTGACGGGCCATGATGGCGGCCTTATAACCATTAACATTGAAGAATCTGATGATGGCTTGCGCGAGCAACACCGCGTGGCAATGGGTGAACCTTATCGCACACTGATCGGCCATTTTCGACACGAAATTGGGCATTATTATTGGGAACTCTTGGTGTCTGAACGAGGCGATTTTGCTCAGTTCAGAAACATTTTCGGGGACGAACGCGAAAGCTATGGCGATGCCCTGCAACGGCATTACGCATCAGGCGCTCCGTCAAATTGGGAAAGCAGCTTTGTAAGCGCCTATGCCAGTTCGCATCCCTGGGAGGATTTCGCCGAGACGTGGGCGCATTATTTCCATATGGTTGATGGATTGGAAACCGCGATGAGTTATAATCTGGGTGACGCAGGATCGAATTCCGCACGAACCAGCAGCAGCCCCTATCAAGAAATTGTCTTCAGAAATCTGCTTGATTCTTGGGTTCCCCTTACTGTTTCAATGAACGCAATGAATAGATCAATTGGCAATCATGACTTTTATCCGTTCACCCTGACCAATGAAATATCACGCAAGTTGGAATTCATTCATTTGCTCATTCACCATCGCTAAAGGCGGTTGTATGATCATTGAACCGACAAAATAAAATTGCGCACTTGTGGATAGATTTCCTTCGCCCAACGTTCGCGGGCCGAGCACCTCAAGAAAACGCATGATATATGATACATAATCACCCATGCCGAAGTGACCTTGCACCAATGGTACATCGCGCGCATTGGCCCAATCCGTCACAGACACTTCATGATCGCTCAACAGAGTTCTGATCGTGCCGAAAAGCAGAGTGGCAAAGTGTCCCGACAATGGCGCCAGAACCAGCACCCGCGGCTGCCTTTTTTCTACATCTTTCGAAAAGCGCACGAGTTTGCCAAAGGGCAAGTCCACCACAGTTTCAGTTGTTACCGCCACATCGCGATTTGCAACCACTACGCTATCAATAGCAAAATCTGGACGCGTATGGGTGATTTTGAAACGTGCAGGCATTTCCATTCCAGCGAAGATATTTGTCCTCCAATTGTCGGCGGCCCCCCAGTTGGTTGTAGCCAGAGTTGATTGGAAATGCTTGGCCAAAGACCTAAGCGGCGCAATTAGATCGACTTGGAACTGATAGGGTTCATGAAACATGGCATGTGAACCTGAGCTGCTATGGATACTGCACCGCAAAAAATACCAATGTAGATTTTGTTGCATTGCGAGATAAAATTGGAGTAGCGTTTTTTTCGGCTGATGGAGATCTTAGACGTGGCTGACGCCAAACTGATAATCTCTTCGAAGAATTACTCCTCTTGGTCTTTGCGTGGCTGGCTTCTTTGCCGCATGGCAGGGCTTGAGTTTGACGAGTTGCGCGTTGATACGACAACCCGAACATGCGCCAAGAGCTTTTGCTTTTGTCTTCGTCAGTTCTGGTTCCACGACTTACACACCACAACGTTACAGTTTGGGATACTTTGGCAATCGCGGAATATCTTGCTGAAATCGTACCGGAAGCGAACTTGCTGCCGATCGACATACGTGGGCGCGCCCATTGTCGTGCCGTTTCCGGCGAGATGCATTCCGGGTTTCATAATCTTCGATCGGCCCTTCCCATGAACCTTAAATCCACGCATGAAGCTTTCAATATCTTCACGGGTGCCAAGCCTGGTATTGAGCGCATCAAGACCATCTGGACGGAATGCCTTGAATCTTATGGCGGGCCTTATTTGTTTGGCACGCCCAGTGTTGCTGATGCGATGTATGCTCCAGTATGCACGAGGTTTCATACTTACTCAATTGCGCTTGAGCCGAAGCTTGCTGCCTATTGTAAAAGGGTTCTCGAATGGCCGCTCATGCAGGAATGGAAGGCTGCAGCGTTGGCAGAACCAGAAGAATTGCTCGAACTTGAAGTTGAGTTTTAGATTAGCTTTGTGCCCTGTCAAAAAGTGTGAAATGGTTCAAGAGCGTTAGGCGTTACGAAGGGCAAAATGTCGATTAAGGCTGCATTACATCATTTAACCCATTACCGTTATGACCGCCCTGTGATTCTTGGGCCTCAGACAATCCGCCTCAGGCCCGCCCCACATGGCCGCACGCGGATTATTGCACATTCCTTGAAAGTTTCGCCTGCCGATCATTTTGTAAACCATCAGCAAGATCCTTACGGAAATTGGATGGCGCGTTATGTGTTTCCAAACCCGGTGAACGAGCTCAAGATCGAAGTCGATCTTATTGCAGACATGACGGTTTATAATCCGTTTGATTTTTTCATCGAAGAACGGGCGGAAACCTGGCCGTTCGTCTATAGCGATGACATCAGTGCCGACCTTGCTATTTACCGCGAAGCAGAACCGATCGGCCCGCACCTGGGCAATTTTCTCAAAACGATTGACCGTACGCCGAGGCGAACGGTTGATTTTATTGTTGAACTCAACATGATGTTGGCGAAAGCCGTGGGCTATGTTATTCGCATGGAGCCTGGGGTACAAACACCAGAGCAGACTTTTGCAGCTGGCACAGGCTCTTGTCGTGACAGCAGCTGGTTGCTGGTTCAAATTCTGCGCCAACTTGGTTTTGCCGCACGTTTCGTTTCTGGATATCTCATTCAATTGAAGCCCGACTTGGTGTCCCTCAATGGGCCAACTGGCACAGACCATGATTTTACCGACCTGCATGCTTGGGCGGAGGCCTATCTTCCTGGGGCGGGCTGGATTGGGTTGGATCCCACGTCCGGGCTATTGACGGGTGAAAGTCACATTCCCCTGGCAGCCACACCGCATTTTACCAACGCGGCGCCAATTTCTGGTGTCGCGTCTTTTGCGGAAGTAGATTTCAAGTTCGACATGCGCGTGGACAGGGTTGCCGAAACTCCACGCATCACCAAACCATTTTCAGATGAGTCATGGAAGGCGCTTGACGCATTGGGCAGGCAGGTTGATCAATCTCTTATCGCGGGTGATGTGCGGCTCACTTTGGGCGGCGAACCAACATTTGTTTCCATTGATGATTATGAAGCCGATGAGTGGAACACCGCTGCGGTGGGTCCAACCAAGCGGGTTTTTGCCGACGCCCTTATTCGCCGCTTGCGCGAGCGCTTTGCCCCCTCCGGCCTTCTGCATTATGGCCAAGGCAAATGGTACCCCGGCGAAACGCTGCCGCGCTGGACTTTTTCGCTTTATTGGCGTCGTGACGGAACGCCGATCTGGAGTGATACAAATCTGATAGCGCCGGAAGTATCCCCCACCGCAGTTGCCCCTGTTGCAGCCGAGCAAATTCTCAAGACGATTGCGGTTGCGCTGGGAATTTCAGATGATCACGTGCAGCCCGCTTATGAAGACCCAGCTGAGTGGATTATCAAGGAAGGCAATCTTCCTGACAACGTGTCCCCCCAAAATTCAAAGCTGGAAGACCCCGAAGAACGCAATCGCATCGCCAAAGTTTTTGCGCGTGGATTGACAGCGCCATCTGGCTTTGTGCTGCCCGTGCAGCGGTGGCAAGCCAAGAGTTCCAGCCCGGCTTGGCGCTCTGAAAAATGGAAAACACGGCGCGGCAATCTTTTTCTGGTGCCGGGAGACAGCCCGGTGGGTTATCGCTTGCCGCTCGGCCGATTACCGCATGTGCCGGCTTCGGAATATCCATTTATGCACGCGCCCGATCCCACTGCACCACGCGGAGCATTGCCGAGCCCAGTTGAGAGCCGACTGCAGCGTGCGCAAGCGATTGCAAATTTTGCGGCTGCCGAAGCGGGGCAGCAACGTGTGGAACAGGAAATTTCTGATCTGCAGGGTGTGGTACGAACCGCATTGTCCGTTGAAGTGAGTGAAGGCCGTCTCTGCGTTTTCATGCCTCCCGTTGAAAAAATCGAAGATTACCTTGATCTGCTTGCTGCCGTTGAAGCCGCAGCCAAGAAGTTGAATCTTCCCGTTCATATCGAGGGATATTCTCCGCCGCATGATCCGCGCATGAATGTTATCCGCGTTGCCCCTGATCCAGGTGTGATCGAGGTTAACATTCACCCGGCCGCAACTTGGGCTGAATGTGTGGCCACCACCGAGACGGTTTACAGTGAAGCGCGACAACTCAGACTGGCGGCTGAAAAATTTATGATTGATGGCCGCAGATGTGGCACGGGCGGTGGCAATCACGTTGTTTTGGGCTCAACCACTCCACTCGACAGCCCGTTTCTCAGGCGCCCTGATCTCCTTAAAAGCACGATCATTCACTGGCAGAGACACCCCAGCCTATCTTATTTGTTTTCAGGATTATTCATTGGGCCAACCAGCCAAGCGCCCCGCATCGATGAGGCGCGTCATGACGGCCTCTATGAACTTGAAACCGCGATGGCACAAATCCCGACGCACGGGCACGGCAATGCACCCGCACCTTGGTTGGTTGACCGATTATTGCGCAATCTGCTTGTCGATGTCAGCGGTAATACTCACCGTGCTGAAATCTGCATCGATAAGCTCTATTCGCCAGACGGGCCAACTGGCAGACTCGGCCTTATCGAATTCCGCGGTTTTGAAATGCCGCCTGATCCACGCATGAGTTTGGCGCAGCAAGTTTTGATCCGCGCCCTGATGGCGCGGTTCTGGCACGCGCCGGTATCTGGCCCCCTCACGCGTTGGGGAACAACTTTGCATGACCGTTTCATGCTGCCGCATTACATCTGGGAAGATTTTCAAGCCGTGCTGCGAGACCTCGGCGACCATGGATTTGAGTTTTTGCCAGAATGGTATGATGCCCAGGCCGAGTTTCGCTTTCCCCGCTGTGGTGAAGTTGAATATGAAGGCGTGCACTTAGAAATACGCCAGGCCCTTGAACCATGGCACGTGTTGGGCGAAACCGGTGCCATTGGTGGCACGGTGCGCTATACCGACAGCTCCACCGAGCGGTTGCAAGTGAAATTAACAACGGCTGATCCTCAGCGCTATGTTGTGGCGTGTAATCGCCGTGCCGTGCCATTGCAAAAAACCGCGACAAATGGTGTGGTTGTGGGCGGTGTGCGTTTCAAAGCATGGCAGCCCGCCACCGCTCTGCATCCGGTGTTGCCGATCAATGCGCCTTTGACTTTTGATATATTTGACACTTGGAATGGGCGGGCTTTGGGCGGCTGCGTCTATCATTCTGCACACCCCGGTGGCCGCAGCTATGATACATTTCCCGTTAATAGCAATGAAGCTGAGGCGCGGCGTCTTGCGCGGTTCGAAGCCAATGGCCATACTCCCGGCTCTTATAATCTGAAAGCCGAACCGGTGAGCGGCGAGTTTCCGTTTACACTCGATCTTCGGCGTCCTTTGGGAGTTTGAAATTCGTGTGGAATGCCAATCAAGCGCAACCCGATCATGTTGCTCGATTGATTGCCCGCTATCGCACTCTCGAAAATGCCGCTGACGAATTGATCGACGAAAAGGGCGCGTTGCGGCCAGTTTGGAATAAGCTGCTACAGGCACTGGGGGCGATGTCTGAAACTGAGAGAAGCGAAAGGTTTTTGCGCGGTCAACAGTATCTGCGCGATGCCGGCGTATTTTATCGCAGCCATGGTGCAACAGATGCATCTGAGCGCGATTGGCCCCTAAGCCATATGCCGGTTCTGATTCAAGAAAATGAGTGGAAAGTGATCGGCGCTGGCCTGATCCAGCGTGCTGAACTTCTGGAGCGCGTGGTTGCAGATCTTTATGGCGACAACAACCTTGTTGCCAACGGACATTTACCAGCAGCTGTGGTGGCCGAAAATCCAGAATGGCTGAGGCCACTTGTTGGTGTAAAACCAAGATCCGGTCATTTCCTGCATTATCTGGCATTTGATATTGGGCGCGGGCCAAAGGGGCAGTGGTGGGTGATCAGCGACCGAAGCCAGGCCCCCTCCGGCGCTGGATTTGCTTTGGAAAATCGCATCGCCACGGCACGCATTTATTCTGATCTGTTCACGCGCAACAATGTTCATCGATTGGCGGGCTTTTTCCGCAGCTTCCGCGACCATTTGCAAAGTTTACGCGGAGAGTCTCAGAGCCGCGTTGGCATTTTAACGCCGGGCCAGATGAATGACAGTTATTTCGAACACGCCTATATCGCGCGTTATTTGGGCTTCATGCTTCTGGAAGGCGAAGATTTGACCGTGCGTGACGACCAACTGATGGTGCGCACAGTTGAGGGATTAAAACCTATTCACATTTTATGGCGCAGGCTTGATGCGGCATCGGTTGACCCTCTTGAACTTGACGAAAAGTCGCGGTTGGGCACGGCAGGACTCTTGGGAACCGTCAGATCAGGCAACCTCGCACTGATCAATGCACTGGGCTCAGGCGTAGTTGAAGCGCGCGCCTTTCTGGCATTCTTGCCCCGCATTTGCGAAGCGCTCACGGGGCAACCGTTGGTGCTGCCAAATGTTGCCACTTGGTGGTGCGGGCAAGCCAAGGAACGCCGATATGTAAAAGATAATCTGCACCGCATGATCATTGGAAACGCTCAAGCCACAAGATCGTTGTTTGATCTTGATGATATTGCGGCACTTGGCGGAGAGTTCAACAAAACGATCAGCCAAACTATTGAAGCCTGGGTTGATCAGAACGCCAGCTCACTTGTTGGCCAAGAGGCGGTTACTCTTTCCACAACGCCGACTTTTGAAGGCGACACATTGGTTGCACGGCCAATGAGCTTGCGCATGTTTTTGGCGCGCACCGCAAATGGATGGCAGGTCATGCCCGGAGGTTTTGCGCGTATTGGCACTTCAACATCAACTTCGGCATTGGCTTTGCAGAACGGCGGCTCAACTGCTGATGTATGGATTGTAAGCGATCATCCAGTCGCGCCAGACACAATGCTCAATACGAGCGCTATCCACTATAGTCGCCAGCAGCCAGCCATGTTGCCCAGCCGGGCCGCTGATAATCTTTTTTGGTTGGGGCGATACGTTGAACGCGCAGAGTTCATCATCAGGCTTCTGCGGGCCTATCATGCGCGGCTGGCAGAAACGGGCACCAACGACACGCCCTTGTTAAAACTTCTTGGGAAATTTCTGGAAAGCAACGGCACCGAATTAACGCGCATTCTTCCATCAAATCTTTCGGTTGTTTTGGGATCCGCTTCCGCCGCTGCAAGCCAGATCAGGGACCGCTTTTCACTGGACGGTTGGCGGGCGCTCAATGATCTTTCAAAAACTGTTTTGCAAATGTCAAAAACGGCCAAGCCGGGTGACGATATGGTGCGAGCCATGAGTGTTCTTTTGCGGAAACTTTCGGGCTTGTCAGGGTTGGTGCACGAAAACATGTATCGGTTTACGGGATGGCGATTTTTCGGAATTGGACGGGCTCTCGAACGAGCCATGTCAGAGGCAGAATTGATTGCAGCTTTTGCAGATAAAGGGGCACCTGAAGGGAGCCTCGATTTGGCTGTGGAAGTGGCCGATAGCACAATGTCACATCGCTCGCGTTTTGCCATTGAGACCAATCGCGCCACGGTGATTGATCTGTTGGTTCTTGATCCGTTGAACCCACGCGCCATCATGTTCCAGCTCAACGATATTCGTACCCATATTGAATTCCTGCCGGTTTCCGACATTGCTGGAAAACTATCACCATTGCAGCGCATTGTTTTGCAAATTCACACAAAGCTGGCCGTGCACACGCCCGATAATTTGACAACGGAAGCCCTTCACAAACTTGCCGACGAATTGGCATCACTGTCAAACAAATTGGCGACAGACTATCTTGCCTAGTCAATCAGTTACATATGATATCAAGCTGAACATATCATACGCGTATGCCAATTCTGCCGATGCGAGCCGCCAAATCATTCGGTTGATGCCGCTGAATGTGCCGGGAGAGCAGCGTTTAAATGCGGGATCGCATTTCATTTCGCCCAAGGCCGACGTTTGGATGGAGAGGGAGGATTTTTTCGGCAACCGCTGTGTTGAATTGTCTTTTTTGCAAGCGCATCAAAAGATAGATTTTAGCCTTAAGGCGCGAGTGCAGCGCACAGCACTGTATCAGACACTGAAACCTGCAATCAATTTGGTGAAACTGGCCGAGGAGATTGATGCCAATCATAGCCTTGATGCCTGGGCTCCACACCATTTCCTTGTTGCCTCGGCCCGTGTTCCACTTGATCTGCCAACCACGACTTACGCAAAAATGCTTGCCGAGCCATCGGCAGATGTGTTGGCCATTGTTATTGCAATCGGCAGACAACTTTACCACGATATGAAATATGACCCAAAATCAACAACAGTAGATACTCCCCCGATTGTTGCGTTCAATGCCAGGCGCGGTGTATGCCAAGATTTCTCTCACATCATGATTGCCTGTCTGCGGGGAGTTGGCATTCCGGCAGCTTATGTGAGTGGCTTTTTGTGCACCACGCCGCCGCCGGGAAAACCTCGTCTTGAAGGAGCAGATGCGATGCATGCATGGGTGCGCGCATGGTGCGGCGCAGATATCGGCTGGATTGAGTATGATCCCACCAATGGCATTTTTGCTGATTTGGATCACATCGTGGTCGCGCGCGGTCGCGATTATTCAGATGTGGCACCCATCAAAGGCGTTATGCGAAGCTATGGAAAACATTCGACCAGGCAGAGCTTGGACGTGGTGCCAATTGTTGGTGACGCTGAGTTATGAGTTGAGAGATAATGCACGCGCGCCGAAGTCTTCGGCTTCGGCAAGCACTTTTCGGTTCACCGCAGAACGGGGGGCTTTCACTGAAAATATAAAATCGTCCGGGGTTTCATCTGCCCAGCGTTTGAAGTTGGTTGATGTGAACGTTTTGTAAAACGTCGCATTGATTTCGATGGTGGTGACGCGGCGGCTGGCGTGATAAAGTTCTTTTGACTTGGGCAATTTTTCTGGAAAAAATGTGCCGCGCCATGGCTCATAACTCCATCCACCAATTCCAACTTTGATCATCTGAAGTATTCTCCTCAGCCTATCCTAGTGAAAATCGCGAGACTTTGGAACGGTGCGCACATTGCGGGGGTGTTGATGTCTTGTGGCTTGTGCCGGCATTGATGGAATTTCATTTGCATCTTCTGAAAGCGTGGCTAATTCATAAGAGCGATCAAAAATCTGCTCGGCCACCAGATGCACAACACCCTCTGGGCTGCGCTGAACCTTGCCCTGCACCAGCAACAGCTTTCCACCCATGATTTCGCGCCTAAAGGTTTCAACCAGTTTCGGCCAAACAACCACATTGCATACACTGGATTCGTCACTCAACGTGATGAAGACAACGCCTGCATCGCCCGGCATTTGCCGCATGAGTACAACGCCCGCGCAAGACGCTTTGCTATTATTTTTTGCCTGCCAAATTTCAGCACAATTCAAAGCGCCTTCACTTTTGAAAAGATCGCGCAAGAAAAACATCAAGTGGGCACGTAAAGAGAGGCGCAGTATTTGATAATCTGCCAAGACATGCTCACTTAAGGGCATGGGTGGCAAAGGCGCTATTTCTTCATCGGGTTGCTCTTCCACATATTGCGCGGCAAAGAGCGGCAGATCATCATCATCGGGAATGCGGCGCACAGCCCAAAGAATTTCACGACGATCTTGGGCGATGGACCCGAAACAATCAGCCTCTGCCAAAATGATTAAAGCGCGTTTGGGCAATTTGGCGCGTCTGGCCACATCGTCCACCGCGTCATAGCCATTGTTGCGTTTGAACAGCAAGGTGTTGGCCCAAGCTTCGCGGAAGCCATCTATCTGCCGAAAGCCCAAACGTAATGCCAATTTACCATTGGGGCAAAGTTCCAGCGTGCTGTGCCAATGGCTGAAATTAACATCCACATGGCGTGTCTCCACATCATGCTCGACCGCATCGCGCACAATCTCGGCGGGCGCATAAAAACCCATAGGCTGAGAGTTGAGCAGCGATGCAGCAAAAGCCGATGGATGGTGTTTTTTAATCCAGGCTGAAATATAAACCAGATGGGCAAAGCTTGCCGCATGGCTTTCGGGAAAGCCGTAAGAGCCAAAACCTTCAATCTGTTTGAAACAACGTTCGGCGAATTCCTGTTCATAACCACGCGCCACCATGCGCCCCACAAATTTATCGCGAAAGTTATTGATGGTGCCCACATTGCGAAACGTGGCCATGGCGCGGCGCAGGCCATTGGCTTCATCGCCAGTGAATTTTGCAGCGACGATGGCCAGCTTCATGGCTTGTTCTTGGAAGAGGGGAACACCTTTGGTTTTGCTCAGCACATGATACAATTCATCGGCAGGCCCGTGTTCAGGTGCGGGAGAGGGATATTCAACTTTTTCGAGACCGCTGCGCCTTCTGAGATATGGATGAACCATATCTCCTTGAATGGGGCCCGGGCGCACGAGGGCCACTTCGATGACGAGATCATAAAATTCCTTCGGCTTTAGGCGCGGCAGCATATTAAGCTGTGCCCTGCTCTCTACTTGAAAAACACCAATGGCATCAGCCTTCTGCAACATTTCATAAACGGCAGGGTCTTCGCGCGGCACGGTGGCCAGATCATAGGGCTTGCCCTCGTGGATACGCACAAGATCAAAGGCTTTGCGAATGCAAGTGAGAATGCCGAGTGCCAGCACATCCACCTTCATCATGCGCAGAACATCAATGTCATCTTTGTCCCACTCAATAAAAAATCGCTCCTCCATCGTGGCGGGGCCAATTGGCACGCATTCATCCAGCCGATCTTGCGTGAGCACGAAGCCACCCACGTGTTGTGACAGATGGCGTGGAAAACCAATCAACTCATTGGCGAATTTCATGGCACGGGCCACCAGAAGGTTGGTTGGATCAAGACGGCCTTGCTTGATGTGGCTGTCTTTCACGCTACTGCCCCAGCTGCCCCAAATGCTGCTGGAAAGATTGGCGGTTATATCTTCGCTGAGGCCAAAGACTTTGCCCACTTCACGAATGGCGCTGCGCGGGCGGTAGCAGATAACGGTTGCGGCCAAGGCGGCGCGGTGGCGGCCATAACGCGCATAAATGTTTTGGATGACTTCTTCACGGCGCTCATGTTCAAAATCCACATCAATGTCCGGTGGTTCTTTACGTTCTTCGCTGATAAAGCGTTCAAACAGCAAACCAATCTGCATGGGATCAACCGCTGTGATGCCCAGCATGTAACACACCGCCGAATTCGCCGCCGAACCACGGCCCTGGCAGAGAATGTTTTGGCTCCGCGCGAAACTCACGATATCATGCACGGTTAGAAAATATTGCGCGATATCCATCTTGGCGATCAACATCAGTTCGCGCTCAATTGTTCTTTTAATATGCATGGGCAGCACATGGCCATAACGCTTAATGGTGCCCGCCCATGTAAGGTCACTCAACTGTTGCTGCGCGGTTTTGCCTTGGGGGATGGTTTCGTTGGGGTAATTATATTTAATTTGATCGAGGGTAAAATTGATCAAGCCAGCAAAGCGAATTGTTTCATCGATAGCTTCTGGTGCTCCACAGAAAAGCTTTGCCATTGCGTCGGATGATTTAAGATGACGCTCGGCATTGGCTTCAAGCAAGAGGCCCGCGTCATCCAATGTTTTGTGTTCCCGAATGCAGGTGACGACATCGTGGAGTTCGCGGCGTTCAGGGCAATGATAGAGCACGTCATTTGTTGCCAACAACGGGATGCCCGTTATGCCACTGATAATTTTAAAATGAGTGAGTCTGGCTGTATCATCGCCATGATGCGGCATGGACACGCCAAGCCAAACGCGAAGCGGGGCGATGTGGGTTAAATTCCGCACAATTGTTTCTAATTCGTCCTTCCCCCGAAGGCGGAAATCCACCTTCGGGGGAAGGACACAATGAGACAAGGCATTCTTATTCCAGAAATTCTTTGGCTCTTCACGCTTTGCAATAGGTGCATTGGGATGAGGTGGCATCACCACAAACAATAGGCCTTCTTGCCACTCCAGCAGATCATCGAAACCCAGATAACATTCGCCTTTGGGTGCAAGAAGCTTGCCCGCACTGAGCAAGCGGCAAAGATTGCCATAGGCCGCTCTATCGGTCGGATAGGCTAGAATATCTGGCGTACCATCATTGAATACCAGCCTGGTGCCAACCATCAGCTTTGGCTTTTTACCCGTGATTTCCTGGTGGGCCGCATGGGCCCGCACCACGCCTGCCAATGTATTGCGATCAGCGATGCCGATGGCAGCCAGCCCCAGCTCTTTAGCTGTCTGCACAAACTCCTTGGGATGCGATGCGCCGTGTAGAAATGAATAATTTGTGGTTACGGCAATTTCGGCATAGGCACTCATGCGAAAACTCCATGCAGAAACCATTGCACAGTTGCCTCGTCGCGATAGAGCCAATATCTTCTGCCCTCATGATCCTCAGCCCGGAAATAGTCGCGCGTGGATTGGGGTTGCTCGTAGCGCCACCACTCTGCCGCGATGCGCTCTGGGCCTTCATGCCAAGTGACACTGCGGTTGAAGCGCCGCCAATTCAGCGTGGTAGAGAAAGTGATGGGCTCTGGTCTGGCAAAAATCCGCAATGGCCGAAGTGGGATTGCACTTGTACGGCGCCGCTTTTTCCAGATTTGTTTTGGTGAAGCGCTTTGGGCTGGCACTGCGGCAAAAGCTTTTTCCGGAATGTGCGTATCATTCGGCTGGAATCTGAAAATGCGGTCTGCGCCAAAGCGCGCAGCTAAGCGATCAATCAAAAAGCTGATATCCTTTTGCGCCATAAGATCGGAATCCAACTCAGCCGTAACGCCATTAAAATGCTCGGTGCGTGTTGCCGACAAGCGAATAAGATCAAATCCAAAACCGGGATCAAGCGGATCATTCAGCGCGCTTAGCTTTTCACGGAACAGACGCAACATGATGTTGCAATCGCGCGTGGGGCTGCCCATGGCGATAGTGATGCCTCGCACCGCCCCATCGGCGCGAAAGAACAGGGCTTCCAAACAGCGCGCACCATCGCCATTTTCTTGCATAAGCGCTGATAAGTGCACGCTTAGGGATTTGAGCGTTGCCGTGATCAGATCATCTGTGGCAATGGGTTCGGCAAAAGCCTGCTCTTGCCAATATTGTGCGCGGGGGCGGCGCGGTGAGATGGGCTTTGCACCTTGCCCCAAAATTTCATCCAGCGCGGCCAGCGTTGCCGCCCCAAAACGCGCGGTGATTTCACTGCGTTTGCGGCTGGCCACTTGGCCTACGGTTTTTAATCCGGCACGGCGAAAAGCATGGGTTATGGTGGTCTCTAAGCCCAAGGCTTCAACTGGCAAAGGTTTCACGGTGGCGGCCTCTGCACCGAGTTCCACGATCGTATCATTTTTATAGAAAGCTAAAGCGTGGGCCGCAGCAGCGGTCCCTGCCAAGGCAGCGCAGACAATGAGGCCTTGGGCTTTTAATCTGCGCGCGACCAACTCTAACATAGCGTGTTCGCCACCAAAAAGATGGGTGGCCCCCGTCACATCAAGAAGCAGTCCCTGCTTGCCGTCCAGCGCGACAAAAGGCGTAAAGCGATCACACCAATCGGCAATGGTGTTAAGAAGCCGCAGGTCTGCCGCCGCATCAGCCTGTGCCACTTCGAGCTCTTGCACCATGGCACGGGCATTGGCCAAAGGCTGGCCGATGTGCAAGCCAAGGGCTGTTGCCTTTGCATCCACTGCTTGCAGCACAATTGCATTTTTAACTTTAGCCACGACGACAAGCGGTGCTGCGGAAGATTGCGATTGCTTATGCCGCTGTAGGCGATCAGTTGAAAGCCGTGGAAACCACAGCGCCAAGATCCGCCTTTGGCTCTCTGAAACTGCGTTCATCGCCATTCCACTCCATCTTCCACTCACCTGTCTGCCCCTGCCGGTTACGAATAAGTTCAACCTGAAAAACTGGCCTGCCCCAACCTTCACTGGGTTGCGGTGAAGCTGCACCGCGCACCAGCCACCGGGTTTGGGCTGTATTAAAGCTGGGCTGTGCCGCAAGCCTCAATAGAAATACCGTCACCTGACTTTGCGCGGCAAGAAGCGACAAACGCCTGCTTGCTGTCATATCAAGAATTTTGGGGTGCCCTGGAATTTCAATCACCACCGCGCCAAGTGCGGCACAAGACAAAGCATCATTGGCGGCACGCAGCGCATCGTCTGCAGTGGCCACAGAGAGTAAAAGCAGGCATGCTGGATCGATACCAAGTTCAAGAAGCCCGATGGCCGAAAGCTCACCCCATTCGCGGGCTGAAAAATCTTGTCTGATCCACAGTAAGTGTTTGTCTTCGGCCACACGCTTGGCAAGCCCGGCCACAAAACCTGTGGCGGCTGCTTCATGGCTTATGACAGAAAAAACTTCGTGCAAACTTCCATGCTGAAGACCGCCTCTCAAGCAAAGATCAGCTTCGCCATGGCCAAGCCGGGTGCGAACAGAGGCCTGTTGCAATTCTGGCTTAGCAAGAAAATCTTTCAAGGAGGCCAAAAGGGGTTTCATCAAAAGATGATAAGAACAAAACAAGAACTTTGTCAACGCCCTTGATTGATGCCGCCGATCAAACCGCCCTAATTGATTGGAGACAGCAGAGGTTGCCCGGCGAAATATGCGGCCAGGTTATCGCGAACAAGCTTTCCCATAGCGGCCCGAGTTTCACTGGTGCCGCTGCCGCCGTGGGGGTGAAGCACAACATTCTGCAAACTGAAAAACCGTGGATTAATTTTAGGCTCGTTCCAGAATACGTCGAGTGCAGCCCCGGCGATAGCCTTGGTTTCGAGCGCATGCAAAAGTGCTGCCTCATCCACAACCGAACCACGCGCCACGTTAATGAAGAAGCCTTTGGGGCCCAAGGCTTTTAACACGTCGGCGTTTACAATCTTTGCCGTGGCCTCACCTCCGGGCAGTATGGCAACCAGAAAATCAGAATGACCGGCAAGTTCAGCAGCGCTTGCGAAATACTGATATCCCACGTCAGCGCGCTTGCTGCGGGTGCAATAAGAAACTGGCATTAAAAAACTTTCGGCTCGCCGCGCTATGGCCATGCCGATGCGCCCTAAACCAAGTATGCCCAAACGTTTGCCATTCACGCGCGTTAGAAGCGGAAAGTTTCCCTTTGCCCAATCACCTAAACGGGTGAAGGTATCGGCCTGTGGAATTTGCCGCGCAATGCCCAACATCAAGGCAAGGGCAAGATCTGCAACATCTTCATTCAATACATCTGGCGTGGTGGTCACCTTGATTCCACGCGCCTTTGCTTCTGTCAAATCTATCGCATCGACACCAACACCAAAACAACAGATCAATTCAAGACTTGGCAACGCATTGATCACATCTCCTGAAACACCAAGGTCTCCACGCGTCGCGAGGGCGCGAACAGTGCCTGCGTGACTGGCCAGGAAGGCCACTTTGTCAGCCGCTTCCCAATAACGGTGTACGGTATAATCCGATTCAAGTGAGGCCATATCGGTGGCTGCATATTCACCCATCAAGATCAGTTCTGGTTTAGACATCATTAGCCTCACACGTTTTCTGGAACGTGTTTAGCCATGCGCTCGGAAGAACTCAATAAATGAAGAAATGGAGGCCTTGCCTGGATTTGAACCAAGATATGCGAGTTTGCACCCCGCCGCGTAAGCTTCCGCCACAAGGCCTTGGCAATAACCATAACATCTGCTCACACCTTGCGGACAAGGAAAATTCGTAGCAAGAGGTTAATTCTGAATTCATTATAAACAATTCCTTAAAATGGCACCATCAACAAACCTTCGCGGCATCCTTTACATGCTGGCCAGTGGCCTGACCTTTGTGTTCAATGACAGCTTGATGAAGCTGGCGATGGGCGTATTTCCACCTTATGAAGTGTTGGTGATGCGCGGGCTTTCAGGCGTATTTTTTGCGCTATGCCTGCTTGGCTTTACTGGTGAAATCACCGTTCACCGACGGATGATTTCACGGCCGGTTTTGCTGCGCGCCGGGTTAGAATGCATTGCCATATTAACCTATATCCTGGCCCTCGCTCATTCACCGATTGGAGACGTTACCGCGATTTTTCAAACCACACCTTTGCTGGTGATTTTAGGAATGATCTTTATTCATCGCGAAAAAATCGTGGGATTGCGGCTGATTTTAGTTGCCATTGGATTTGGCGGCGCTTTGATGGTGGCGCAGCCGTTTACGGGTGCTGTATCGCCCTATGTATCCCTCGCATTTATAACCGCCTTATTTGCTGCAGCACGAGATTTGGCTGCAAGGCAAATTTCCAAAGACGTTCCAGCCATGGTTTCGACCCTCATTCTGATATTGACGGTGTTGAGCGGGGCATTGATCAGCGGTGTGCTATTTGAACACTGGCTGGTTCCTTCTTTCTATTACATCATGCTCACCATCGGAGCAGGACTATTCATGATGCTTGGACACCATTTTACGCTGTTGGCCTATCGCAATGCTTCAGCCCAACAAGTGGCACCCTTTTATTACAGCTTCCTCATCTTTGCCGTTCTATTCGGGTTCATCATCTTTCATGACGTGCCGAATTTATTGAGTTTTGCCGGCATGGCCGTCATTGTGGCCAGCGGTCTCATCCTGCTTTCGAGAGAAGAGAAGCCTGAAAAGAATGCCTATCAACATCCTGATTTGTGATCTTGTTGGACTTGCCTTTGATAAAAACGGCAATCCAGATCCATCCGAAGTAAAATCGCATATCGAAGCCAAGGGTGGCGCTTTCCACGTTGGTGGAATGCCGCACAAAGGCGAGAGTGCCGATCTCAATTTCTATTATCACCCCGACATTTCCACGCATGACGAGATTCTGGCCCTGTCAAAGGAGGGTCAGTTTGATGCGGTGATCGCTGCTGCGACCGTGATTCCACACGAAGCAAAGTTTCGGTTTGGTAGCGTGCGCATTGGCGCTGGCACAGGCAATATGAATTCAGCATCTTGGGGCGGGCCTAATGGCATAGCTGGCAACGCTCCGTTGATGAATACGCCGGGTTTCAATGCCCGGGCCACAGCACAGATGACGATCAAGGCGTTACTGCATTTTCGACCGAACTTGCCGTTTGATGTTCTGCATCGACGCGTTATCGATGGCAACTTCGACACCGGAAAAAACCTGCGCGAATTTCCGACCGGGAAACTGGAAGGCCAAACTATCGCTATCATCGGATATGGCAATATCGGGCGCGAAGTTGCAAAACTTGCCGCAGCCTTCGGCATGAAGATTCACGTGGCGGCACGTAAGGCCCATCATGCACAAATTGCCAGCGATGGATTTACGGGTTTTGAAAGTGCAGTCGATGCGATGCGCGGCACTGATGTGGTTTCAGTTCACACTGGGCTTGGCACGCTGAACCCTGCGACGGGTCGCTCTGCAAATCAGGGTTTGATCAATTCTGAAAAGTTCAGTGCAATGAATTTCCGTGCAACAGTTTTGAATTTTGATCGTGGAGAATGTGTTGACGCCACCGCATTGAACAATGCGATGGCTTCGGGTCAAGTTGCCAATGCCGCAATTGATGCCGATATTTTCAAAACTTCTGATGGGAAGTTGAGCGGGCCAATGGTGCCCTATCTGCCTCTTGCCCAACACTATGCCGATCGCATTTTACTTCTGCCACATGCGGCTGCCGACACTGATCATGCCTCACGGGTGGCTGGTGCAAAACAGGCGGTGGATCAGATTTTCGACGCCATCGTCAACAAGCGCGTGACCAATCTGAAAGGCGATCTCCCTGCGGGTTATGTAAATGCAGGCGTGAAGCTTGGCGTTTAGGCGCTGCCGATTAAAATACCAGTGAGAAAAACCAGAAAACCACCTACTGCGATTTGCAATGCAGCTTTAATAATGGGCGTATCCATATATTTATTGCGTATCCAAGTTATCGCTGCCAATTCAATAATCACCACTATGACCGCCAACGCCAATGCTGTGTGAAATTGCGGAATAAGGAACGGTAAGGTGTGACCGATTCCACCCACTGCCGTCATCACGCCCGACGCGAGACCACGGATAAGCGGCCGACCACGGCCTGAAAGCTTGCCATCATCCGAAAGGCCCTCGGCCAGCCCCATGGAAATGCCAGCACCCACCGAAGCCGCAACTCCGACAAGAAATGTTTGCCATGTGCTGCCGGTTGCGAAGGCCGCAGCAAAAATTGGAGCGAGCGTTGAAACCGAACCATCCATCAGACCCACAAGGCCAGGCTGCACCACTTCAAGCAGGAACAAGCGCTTTTCTGCAGCAGCCTCATTGACCTTGGCATCTGGCGTGAGATGGGTGAGGCCAAGTTTGTCCGCTAAAGATTCGTGCCCCTTTTCTGCTGCCGCCAAATCCAACAACAATTTTCTGATTGCTGGATCATTCGTGCGCTCAGAGGCCTGCATGTAAAACCGATGGTTCTCCGCCTCCACCACTTCCGCGCGTTTGCGCATGCCATCAATGCCCAGTTTCGTGATCGCGTAAACGGGCTTGTGTTTCACAAAACCATGAACATCAGCGCGGCGGATCAATGGGATGAAATCGCCAAACTTGGCGCGGTAAGCCTTGGTGAGCATGTCACGATGCTCAAACTCCTCAGCCGCCATTTCCAAAAAAACCTTGGCAGAGGCCGGATAGCTTTGCAGCAACTCATTGGCAAACATGCCGTAAGCACGCGCGTCATCTTCTTCCGATGAAATTGCCAGGGCGAGGATGTCTTGTTCGTTGAGATCGGAAAAGCTTTTCATAATGCCTCGGATACGTGATTAGATAGGGTATAGATCAATTATCATCCATTTTCAGCGCGGCGATGAACGCTTCTTGGGGAATTTCGACTCGGCCAAATTGACGCATCTTTTTCTTGCCTTCTTTCTGCTTGTCGAGAAGTTTGCGCTTGCGACTGATGTCACCACCATAACATTTTGCTGTCACATCCTTGCGCATGGCCGATATGGTTTCACGGGCCACGATCTTCCCGCCGATGGCAGCTTGAATAGGCACTTGAAACATATGGCGCGGGATCAAGTCTTTCAGTTTTTCACACATGCCACGGCCCCGGGCTTCGGCACGGCTGCGATGCACGATCATCGATAACGCATCCACCGGTTCGGCGTTCACCAGCACCGTCATCTTCACCAAATCAGCTTTTTGATAGTCGATCATTTTATAGTCGAAAGAGGCGTAGCCCGAAGACACAGACTTCAAGCGATCATAAAAATCAAACACCACTTCATTGAGTGGCAGTTCATAAACCACCATGGCGCGCGCGCCCGCATAAGTGAGTTGCTTTTGGCGGCCGCGGCGATCTTCGCAAAGCTTCAATACGGAGCCCAGATATTCATCAGGCACCAAAATTTGCGCTTCAATCCACGGTTCCTCCATGGATTCAATCAGTGTTACATCTGGCATATCAGCCGGATTGTGCATGGCAATAACCGTGCCATCGCGCATATTGAGATTATAGATTACGCTGGGAGCGGTGGTGATGATTTCCACATTGAATTCACGTTCAATGCGTTCCCGCACGATTTCAAGATGCAACAAACCCAAAAAGCCGCAGCGGAAGCCAAAGCCAAGTGCGGCAGAGGTTTCCATTTCGTAGGTGAAACTCGCGTCATTCAAACGCAGGCGACCAATCGCTTCACGCAAATCTTCAAACTTTGCAGCATCGACCGGGAAGAAGCCTGCAAACACCACGCTCTGTGCCTCACGAAAGCCGGGCAGTGCCGCATCGCAAGGGTTCTTTTCATCAGTGATTGTATCGCCCACACGGGTGTCGGCCACTTCTTTGATTTGGCCGGTGAAGAAGCCAATCTCTCCTGGCCCCAGGCTTTCGATAATTTCCTTCTTGGGCCGCGATACGCCGACGCGGTCTAACACATAGCCGCCGCCAGTTCCCATCATCTTGATCTTCATGCCCTTGCGCAACTCACCATCAATCACACGGGCCAGCACGACAACTCCGAGATACGGATCGTACCAACTATCGACCAGCAGCGCCTTTAAAGGCCTGTTGATGTCGCCCTTTGGTGGCGGCAGTTGCGTAACGATGGCTTCTAAAACTTCTGGCACGCCGAAGCCAGATTTAGCGGAAATAGGGATGGCGCCGGAAGCGTCAATGCCGATCACATCTTCAATTTGCTGGCGGATACGTTCCGGCTCTGCTGCAGGCAAGTCCACCTTGTTAAGCACCGGCAGAATTTCAAGATTATTGTTGATGGCTTGATAAACGTTGGCCAGCGTTTGGGCTTCCACGCCTTGGCTGGCATCCACCACCAGAAGTGCACCTTCACAAGCGGCAAGCGAGCGCGAAACTTCATAAGCAAAATCCACATGGCCGGGGGTGTCGATCAAATTCAGAACATAGTTTTTGCCGTCGTTGGCTTT
>JANYHB010000026.1 GCA_025359265.1 Hyphomicrobiales bacterium
AACGGCGCGCCTGGCAGAGCTTACCGGCATGGCACCCGTTTCAATTGAAGCCGCGGAAATCAGCCAAGCCATGGCAGCCGGTGTTATTGCCTCTCTCATCACATCTTCAGTGACCGGCAAAGACAGCAAAGTGTGGGAACAACTTGATCGCTTTTACACGGTGAACGCCTGGATGCCGAGAAACAGCGTGATTGTGAACAAAGCAGTTTGGGATGATTTGGCCAAGGAATCCCAGACCGTCATTCTCAATTGCGCCACAACGGCAGAAACCAATGGTTTGGTAAAATCCAAGCAAGCCAATGACGAAGCAGTGAACGCCTTGAAGATGAACGGCATTCAAGTTTTGGCCCCTTCGCAGCAATTGGCTGGCGAATTGAGCAAAGTGGGCGAAACCATTGCCAAAGAATGGACGGCGAAAGTTGGCCCATCCGGCGACGCCATTATGGCCCAGTTCAAAAAATAAATTCATATTCGCTTATGAACAGAAAAAGCCCCTGGCCCAAAACCGGGGCTTTTTTTATTTGAACCGGCGGCCGCCCCAGTGGAATTGCGCCGCAATTTCGGCCAAAGCAACAAAGCGGATTTTTGCGTGCGCGCTGGATGACGCGTCTACCGATGCCCGTTCAGCTTTAATGGGCGTGCGATTAGAGGCGCTGACACTCTGGCGGCAGTTGCACAATCTCAATCCAATAATGGCCCACCGTTTTGACAATCTCGACCAGCTTATCGAACGACACCGGCTTGCAGATGAAGGAATTCACCCCAAGATTATAGGTCTTGATAATGTCCTCCTCAGCTTTTGATGTGGTGAGAACAACAATCGGAATGCGGTGTAAAACCGGATCATTGCGGATTTCTTTCAAAACCGTTCGGCCATCTTTGCGCGGCATGTTTAAATCCAGCAGGATAAAGCCTGGATAAGGCTCTCCGGCCAATTTAGACCACTTTCCTTCACGGCGTAGATATTCCAAAAGCAGAACGCCGTCTTCAACGAAATCCACTTCATTGGCCAGCTTCGAGGCATCAAACGCGTCTTTGATCATCATGCGATCATCAGCATCATCATCAGCAACAACAATACGAACCGGAACCGAAAGACGCGCCATGATTATTTACCTTGAGAAATTTGTTCGAGTGGAAGCTTGATGAAGAAACGTGATCCGCCGGCTTGACCGTCAGCATCAATCGTGCCGCCATGACGCTCAACGATTTTGCGGACTGTGGCCAAGCCAATTCCGGTGCCTTCATATTCAGTGCGGCTGTGCAAGCGCTGGAAGATGGTGAAAATCTGCTCTTTGAATTGGTTGTCAAAGCCAATGCCATTGTCGGTTATCGTCAACAATACATGGGCCGCAACCCCTGCTTCTTCCGCAGCTGCAACAACCTGAGACGCCACAGTGATGACGGGCAACACATCAGCCTTGCGGAATTTGAGGGCGTTGCCCAACAAGTTCTGCAGCAGCTGCCGCATTTGCATGGCTTCGCACTCAATCACCGGCAATTCTTCATGGGTGACGGTTGCTTTCGTTTCTTCAATGCGGATTTGCAGATCTGAAAGAACTTCAGTCAAAATCCGGTTGAGGGAAACTCTCTGGAATTCCTTGGCGCCCGTGGTTACACGCGAATAAGACAAGAGATCGTTGATCAACTTGCGCATCCGGCCGGCGGCATCCTGCATCCGGTCAATGAACATCTTGCCATCATCGGGCAAGATGCTGACGTATTTGCTGGCCAGGCGTTCGCCAAAGGCCTCAATCTTGCGCAACGGCTCTTGCAAATCATGTGAGGCAACATAGGCAAAATCTGCCAACTCACGGTTTGATGTTTCAAGCTTCTGCGTATATTGCAGCATCATCTTGGCGCTGAGCTCTGTCTCGGTGATATCTTGATAGGTGGCGATCGAGCCGCCATCTTCCATCGGCTCATTCATTACCGCTATCACCCGGCCATCTTTCAGATGTTGCTTGATAACGCCGCGCCGCCTGAGTTGGGCGGGGTCATTGCGTTCCGCCAAGGCACGCTCTGCCTCTTCAGCGGTATAATTGCCCAGGCTGACAGAATACATCATCAATTCGGTCAACGTGATGCCAGGTTTAACAACATCGGCGGAGAAGCCGTAAATTTCGAGATAGCGCTTGTTCACCACAATCAGGCGCTGCTCTTTGTCAAACAGACAAAGGCCCTGCACCATGTTGGTGAGCGCTGTATCAAATTGCAGATTGCGGGCGTGGAGTTGCTTGGAAATGCGCAGCATTTCCATTTCACGCAATTTCAGTTCGGTGATGTCCGAACGCGTGCCAACGATGCCGCCATCATTGGTGCGTTTTTCGGTGATCAGCAGCCAGCGGCCATCAGCCAGTTGAATTTCATAGGGTTCACGCGGATTGCGGTGCTTTTCCAGGCGCCACTGAACATATTGTTCTTCCGTCATGCCGTTCAGAACAAAGGCACCACGGCTGGTGGACGTGCGCAAAATTTGCTCTTTAGGCAGACCCGGCATTATTATATCCGCAACCAGCGGGCTATAATCCACATATTTGCGGTTATAAAGCACGATCCGGTCATTGGCATCATAGAGCGCAAAGCCGTCAGCCATAACATCCAGGGCATGCATCAACCGCGAACGCGATTGCTCGGCAATCATTTCATACTGGCTGTTCAAATCGATATTGGAAGCCGGGCCATCAATCTGGCGCGCGGTTTCAACTGCCGTGCCATTGGGCAGGCGGCGGCGGCGAATTTCAACCGTGCTGCCGCTGGGCGCCGTGTAGCGGAAGGTATAAGCCGTGCCGGGGGTAAGCCGATCAACAATCTTAACAATTTTGCCGTCAATCTCATCGGCAGGAACATTGAGCCTGCGGAACGTGATGCGGATCAACTCCTGCAACTTCGTGCCCATGGGCATGTCTGAGCTGAGATAGCCACACAGCGTGCGGTAAAGGTCATTGCAGGCCAGCAGGCTCAAATCGCCATCAAACAGGGCCAAGCCAACATCTGCGCCCGCAAAAAGATCAGCAATCTCGGCGTTGCCCCGCACCAAAGATTTATCGAAATTCCCCGAAGGAAGGTTGTCCTTGATCAAGGTTACCCTGTTGTCGCTTTGCAATTTTCTCGCCCCAAATATAGGGGCTGCTTACCAGCAAGTCATGAATGAAGCGTGAAAGTTGCAGGCGGTGGAAACCTGTAGCGTTTTGCAAAGCTTAACTAATTTCCCGCATACAGCGACCAACTGAAAAGTTTTGAACCGGGGTGTTGCGTATGCTTTCAACTGTCGAAAGAAAAATTGCCTGTTGGCTGTTGGCTGGCGTTATTTCAGCGGGATATCTGGTTCCGGGCTTGTCGGCAACCTTCGCGCCCTACACGCAGGTGAGCCTGTTTCTTCTCATCTTGATGTCTTTGCTGCCCTTGGGGCGCTTGCAAGTTGAGGAAGTGTTCAGCCCCGATGGCAAAGTGTGGCAAGTGGTTCTGTGGCAACTGCTGGCCCTGCCCGCCATTATTTTGGCGGCCGCACACCTGGCGCGGGTTGACGAACATTTAACCATCCTGATGGTGACAACGGCAGCGGCGGGTTCATTATTTGCCTCGCCCACCTTTGCTGAACTTTTGCAGGTCAACAAACAGCGGGCCTTGCAATGCATGGTGCTTTCGACATTTCTCATGCCGCTTTCCTATTTCTTCTTTTTCACGGTTGTCTTGCGGGCCCACGTTGCCCTTGACGTGATGGCCCTGGTTCAGCGCTGCATGATATTTCTGGTGATCCCGCTTGGCCTTCTGCTTATTTATATGGGCGTTTCCCAACAACTCCCCGCAAAGCTGGCCGAAGCTGTGGAAGGCATATCGCGCCGCTCCACCATTCTGGCACTGATTGTATTTGGCCTTGGCATCGTCGGCCCGGCTCGCGCGTTGCTGTTTGGTGAGCCTTACCGCTTTCTGCTTTATCTGGGCATGGTCACATCCTTGGGGCTGGGCATGGCCTATCTCACCGCCGTTGTGATGTTTCGCCAAGGCATGAGCGATTCCGTCACCGCCAGTATCGTCAGCGGCTTTCGCAACGTGGGTTTAGGCTTTGTGTTGATTTCCGGCGCGGCAACGCATGCCACCGCAGAATACGTGGGCGTTTCGCAAATACCCATTTTTCTGGCGCCGCTGCTGTTCAGTTTCTTCATTCGTGAGCAAAAGTCACACGCTGAATTTATCCAAAAAGCTGAGCCCGTTGCCGCTTGAATCGGCAACTCTGGTAGCTCCAAATTAACCAATAGTATGAATCCCTTAGATCATGATGCCCAGCCCCGCACAATTTACGATTGCTTAGCAAGCGCCATGTTACCACTCTCTCCAGGCGAGTGTGTTGCGTGTGGGTACGGGGATCGGCGTGAGTTTAACAACAGAGAATGAGTCTGCCAGCACTAATGATCTGGTAAAGTCGTTGCGTCTTGCGGCGTTCGCAAAAGCCAATACGGCCAAAGCGCGTGCGGCGAAGACTGCCAATGGCTTCATTCCAGATCTCGGTTTAAAGCCCGCTGCATCTGAAACCAGCCCTGCCAGCGCGATTGCCGAACCGACTGTGGCAGTTAAAAAATCAGTTACAAAGTCTTTCAGACACGTGAGCCCCAGAAAATTTGCCGCGGTTTTTGCCTGTGTTTTTTTGCTTGGCGTTGGCGCAATCTGGTCTGCCAACCAAAGTTATGCGCCTGAAATGTATGCCGAGGGTGGCATGGCACCGGCGGCTGAAGCCCAGGCCGAAGGCAAGAATTATGCGGTGTTTGATTTAAACATTAACATCCGTGCCCTGCGCGAAGAGCAGTTGAAGCGGATGACACATACCCCCGAGGTGATGATCCTGGGCGCAAGCCAATGGCAGGAAGCACACAAAGAGCTGCTGCACGGCGTTGACTTCTATAATGGACATATCCACCGCGATTATTGGGAAGACCTGCCGGGAATGGTGGAGCTGCTGACCAAATATAACCACCTGCCCAAAAAGCTGATCATTGCGGTGCGTGACCGGCAATTCAAACCGGTTGAAGCGCGAAAAGACTGGTTGTGGGAACCCGGTATTCCGAATTACCGCGCCATGACGCAGCGCCTTGGCATCGAAACCGAAAGCTATATCAAAACTTTGCCTTATCACCGGGCCCAGGCCCTGATTTCGCTTCCCATGTTATTTGAGAACTTCACGCGCTGGTACAATTCCGCGGTACATCCGGGGCCGACAATTGCGCACCGCATGACGAATATGGATCTGTTGCTGCCCGATGGCTCAATCATGTGGTCTTCCACCAAGATGCATTTGTTCACACCAGAGCGCACGGCAGGTGAAGTTGATGCTTTTGCAAAAGCAAATCTGAGTGACCCACCGGTGGTTGATCAAAAAGGCGTGGAAGCGTTTGTGGCTGTGCTCGATTACCTCAAAGAAAAGGGTGTGAGTGTTTATTTGGTAAACCCGCCTTTCAATCCGCTGTTTTACGATCAAATTTCAGGCACCCCTTATGAACAGGGTTTGGCGCGGGTGAATTCCTTGGTTCACACCATTGCCACCGAGCACCAACTGCCTTTGATCGGCGGCTTCAATCCACACGACGTTGGCTGCACCGCTGATATGTATATCGACAGTGAACATTCCAGCCCGAAATGTTTGCAGAAGATATTTGATCAGTTCTTGGATCTGAGCGCAGCGAAGGGCCACGCTTAATGTCATTCACGTCCTTCCAATTCATTTTTGCATTCTTGCCCATCGCCTTTGTTGGCTTTGCGCTGGCCAACCGCTGGGGCGGCGCAAAACAGGCATTGAACTTCCTCGCGATGATTTCGGTGGTGTTTTATGCCATGTGGGGCGTGCAATTGTTGTTGGTGTTGCTGGTTTCCATGGCGCTGAACTTCACCATTGGCAACGCAATTGCCAACTTGCGCGAAAATCGCCGTTTGGCCAAAAATCTGCTTTGGGGCGCCATCACGTTGAACCTGGTGATTCTGGGTTATCTGAAATATACCAACTTTTTTATTGATGTGGCCAATCAGCTGAGTGGCACCAGCGTGTCGCATTTTGCCATCGCCGTTCCACTTGGCGTTTCATTTTTCACCTTTGTGCAAATCGGTTTTTTGATCGACGCCTTCAACGGCCAGCTTATCAAGCACGATCTGGCGCGATATGTGGTGTTCACCGCATTTTTCCCTTGTGTTACCGCAGGCCCGTTGGTGATGCAGCGCGAAATGATGGAGCAGCTGGCAACAACCCGGTTTAACGTTCTGGATATTCGCCGCATTACCATTGGCCTGACCATGTTCGGCATGGGCCTATTTAAAAAAGTGATGCTGGCAGATTCCATTGCGCCCTTTGCCGATAGCGTGTTCAACGGCGCCCAGAACGGCCTTGCCTTGGACCCCAGCACGGCCTGGATCGGCGCACTCTGCTATACGCTGCAACTATATTTTGATTTCTCTGGCTATTCCGATATGGCCATTGGCCTTGCCACTATTTTTGGAATCAAGCTGCCGCTGAATTTTGATTCACCCTTCAAAGCCACCAACATCTCAGATTTTTGGCGTCGTTGGCACATGACGATGACCCGCTTTTTCACCGCCTATCTTTATTCCGGCTTGGCCATGTATGGCATGCGCACGGGCATGAGCCGACGCGCCAACCGCGCGAGCAAGTTCATATTGGCGGCTGCCCTGCCCTCTTTCTTCACCTTTCTCTGTGCCGGAGTGTGGCACGGCGCGGGTTGGACTTTTGTGATTTACGGTGCCATGCATGGCGCGGCGATTGCAGCGTTTCTGGCGTGGCGCGAATTTTCAAAATTTGAACTGGTGAAGCCGCTGGCTTGGGCCCTTACCATGATGACAGTAGTGTGCGGGCTGGTGATTTTCCGCGCCCCCGATCTGGGAACCGCTCTTGCACTTCTGGCCCATATGTTTGGCCTCGTTTCAACGCAAACTTCGGCCCATGCCATTTCCATCGACATCGCCCAGGCCATATCATTGATCGTGGTTTTGGGTGCAGTCACCCTGCTTCTGCCCAACACCCAACAAGTGCTGCATCATGAATGGCCGGTGGTGGATATGAAGCCAGAGCACGTTGCTGTTGATGCAGGGCTTGTGGCGTGGCGTCCCACCTTCAGTGCCGCCATTTTAAGCGCCTGCGTTTTCACCGCAGCCATCACATCCATCGGATCAAGTTCCAGTTTTCTGTATTACAAATTTTGAATGGGGAGCGACAAAAAATGAACCAACACAATCATGACTTCAACGAATTCGTTATCGATCTGATCCGTGAGGTTGATCGTGAGGTGGCCGGAGATATTGAAAAGGAATCAGTTTTCGTATCGCCTTTCATCGAGCGCATTTATGTGGATGCCAACGGCCGCCAGGCCCGGGTGATTGCCCGCAACGGCGCTGATCTGGTTGAAATTCAAGCCAAGGCCAAACGTTTTCTCGACGTGATGGTGAAGCAGGTGAGCGGCTTTGAAATCAAGGTGTTTGCCGAAACCAAGCGCCGCGATATTGGGCCTTATCATATGGGCGTGAACGATGAATTGGTGAAGCGCGGCTGGATGTATGATTACGGCAAAGGCCAGGTGGCTTACAGCGGGCCCGTTCTAAAGCTTGCCCAGTTGATCAACGATAAGGCGGGCGAACTCTATCACGCGGCTTTCAACGCCAAAGATTCGCATTATCCAGCCATGATCGATGCCGACACATTGCATAAGTGCGGCTATTTTGATTCACACCCCAATGCCGTCACCTTCATGGGCAATGTGGTGGAAGATTTTGACGCCATCGAAGAATTCCGCCGCGCCAATTCATGCTCTGAAGGTGCTTTGATGCCACCCCAGGAGCACATCCACATGGATGGCATGTGCCTGAACCCAGCGGCCTGCTTTCCGTGTTACCCCACGTTGAAGGGCCAGGATTTCAGCAAGGGCCAGTGCTACACTTGGCTGGGCCGCGTTTTCCGTTACGAGTCTCGCAATATCAACGGGCTTGATCGTTTGTATGAGTTCAACGTACGTGAACTGGTGTTCGTGGGCGATGAAGCTTACGTGCGCTCCATCCGCACCAAGGCGCTGCCCGTGGTGGAGAAGCTGGCCTCTTTCATTGATATCGATTGCCAGGTGCAAACCGCCACCGATCCCTTCTTTGCCACGGTTTCTGCCGCCAAGAAATTCTGGCAGGCCTCACAGGAAGTGAAGAACGAAATCAAAATTCCAGCGTTGGGCAACGATGGCAGCCGCAAAATGCTGGCCTGCGGATCAATCAACCTGCACGGCAACTTCTTCGGAAAACGCTTTGGCTTCACGTCTGCCAACGGCGAACCGGCCCAAACCGGCTGCGTTGGATTGGGCATTGAACGCTGGGTTCTGGCGGCCTTCACCCAGCATGGTTTCGAAGAAAAGCGTTGGCCAGAAGCCGTTCGCAACATCATTTTTAAATAAACTTAACCACTAAAAAAACAGGGAAAAATAAAATGCAACTCTATCGTCTCGTCGGCCAGGTTCTCGGTGTTGATGCTTCGGAATTAACCGAAGACTCAAACGCGCAAAACACCCCCAAGTGGGACTCTTTGCGCCACATCGAAGTTTTATTTGCCATGGAAAACGCTTTCCATGTGCGCTTCACCATGCCCGAAATTTCTGGCCTGCGGAAATTGGGCGACATTCGCAAACTGTTGCTGGCCAAAAATGTGGTTCTTAACGAAGAACCGCAAGTTCAAGAACGCAAGTCTGCTTAAGCCATTCGCTAGAGGAGTGAGGCGGAAGGTGACCACGTGATTTCCGGCACAACAGTCAATGTTTTGGTGATTGATGATGATGAAGATGATCTTTATCTCGTCAAAGACGCGCTGAGCAATGTCAAGACAACACGCTATGTTGTAACCACAGCGTCATCGCCGCTCATGGCGATGAGCCTGCTGGCCAAGACAAAGTTTGATATTATCTTCAGTGATTATCGCTTGGGCGCGGTTACCGGCATTGATGTGATCAAAAACGTGCGCGGCGCCGGCATGGACACACCGATTATCTTGCTCACCGGCATTGCCGACCAGGTTGTAGATGATGCGGCCCTTGCCGCGGGTTCTTCAGACTTCATTCCAAAAACCAACCTTACGCCGGATGCGCTGGATCGTTCTGTCAGATATTCTTTGGCCCACGCCAATCGCCAAAGACTTCTGCAAACCATTCTGAAAAATACCAAATCTGGCATTTCGGTTGTAACTGGCGAAGGGGCCGAAACGCTTTCAAACGAACAGATGTCATATTTTGCCAATTTGGCTTTCACCGGTGCCAAAGACGCAAAGCAAAAGCTGATTGACCTGGTTCTCAACTCTGATGAGCAGGACATCACCATCGGCTCCACGGTTCTGGAACACCACGTGACGCAATTATCCGACGGCAGTGTGATCCTGACCTTGCATGATGTGACCGACCGGGTGAACGCCTTGCGGGAGAGAGAACGAGCCGAAGAAAAAATTCGTGCCATTGCCTTGCAAGACACCCTCACGTCCTTGCCCAACCGCATGGCTTTCAATACCTATTTGGACACGTGCCTGCCGAAGGCAAAACTTTCGGGCGCCAAGGTGGCGGTGTTACTTTTTGATTTCAATCGCTTCAAAGAGGCCAATGACTTGTTCGGCCACGCGGCGGGCGACTACATATTGCGCCAAGCCGCCTTTCTATTGCGGGCTACACTCACCGAAGACGAATTTTGTGCGCGTCTCGGCGGCGACGAATTCGTGATGGTGCAAAGCAATAGCAGCGAGGAAAAGGCGTTGGACCTTGCCCGGCGCGTTGCCGACAAGTTGAATTTGTCACTGAAGTGGCAAGATAAGGTGATTGAAGCGAGTGTAACCGTGGGAGTTGCGCTGTACCCGCAGCATGGCCAGCACCGCCAAGAGTTGTTGGCCAATGCCGATCTTGCAATGTATCGCGGCAAAAGTGCAATAGACAATTCCATCTGCATCTTTGATTCAAAGATGGACCAATATGTGCGTGAACGACGCACCTTGGCACTGGATCTGCGCCACGCCATTCAAAACAACGAACTCAGCCTCAACCTGCAACCGCAATTTGCCACTGAATCAGGTGAGCTTGTAGGCTTTGAGGCGCTGTTGCGCTGGAATTGCCATGTGCGCGGCAAAGTTTCTCCGGCTGAGTTTATCCCCGTTGCGGAAGAAAACGGCCTTATCATCGAAATCGATAAATGGGTGCTGAGGCGGTCTTGCCAACTGCTGGTGCAGCACGCCTGGATTCCACGTCTTGCCGTGAACATTTCAGCCAAAGCGATTTGTCAATCAACGATCGTTTCAGACATCAGGTCAACCTTATTGGAGTTTGGCATCTCGCCCAAGCGGCTGGAACTGGAAGTGACGGAAACCGCCCTGATCTATGATCTCACGCGCGCCCTGCATAATTTGCGCCAAATCAAGTCTTTGGGCATCGCGGTGGCAATGGATGATTTTGGAACCGGCTATTCTTCAATGTCAATGTTAAGCTCTTTCCCGTTTGACCGCATCAAGATTGACGGGTCTTTCATTCAACACACCTCCACCAATGAGCGCGCGGGCGCCATTTTCAAGGCCGTGGTAGGCTTGGGAAAAGCCCTTAAAGTGCCGGTTCTGGCTGAAGGCGTGGAAACGGCGGCGCAACTGGAATTTGCCCATGCGGCCGGCTGCGAGGAATTGCAAGGGTTCTACTTCGGCCGCCCCATTTTAGAGAGTTTGGTTTTGCAACTTTATCTGGATTTGGCCGGAAATGTAGGGATGCAATCCGTCATGGCCTGGCAAGAAAAGTTCAGCCAAGCGCCCGAAGTGGCAGCCCTTACGCCAGATATGACAAGGCGCGCCTGATTCAGCGCCTTAACTTCAGCGAAACACTCACTCCGCTATCATAGCGCCACATTGTTTGGAGACTGCCTTGCTGAAACATTTCCACAAACTGGCGGATCGCTTATATTCTTGGGCCGGCTATGGCTCAGCTTTCTGCATTTTCCTGATTTTTGCCATCACCATGGTGCAGATGGTGACGCGCTATTTGGGCATCAGCATGAACGGACTTTCCAGCTATGCCGGTTATTGCATGGCGGCATCAACCTTTCTTGGTCTTTCCCATGCGCTGATGACGGGTTCGCATATTCGCATCGAAACAATTTCAAAACTGTTGGGCCCAAAACGTTTTTATCTTGATCTTTTTGCCTTTGGTGCGGGCGTGCTGATCGCCCTGTGGTTTGCGCGTTACGCCTGCGCCATGGTGTATACCACGCTGGTGTTGCACGATGTGAGCACCGATATGGATGCCACACCGCTCTGGATTCCCCAGGCCACCATGGCCATTGGTGTGGTTCTTTTTAGCCTTGCCATGATCGACAATTTTATGACGCTGTTGCTGACGGGCACCTACCGCATGCAACGCAGCAACCAGCCAGTTTAAGCGGGAGTGTGATCGTGGAACCACTTGTCATCGTATCGCTTCTGCTTGGCCTGATGTTTTTCCTGTTGGCTTCTGGCGTGTGGATTGCACCCACGCTGATGGCGGTGGCCGCCGTTGCCATTGACGTGGTTGCGGGAAGGCCAGCAGGCGCATCAATTGCCACCACGGCCTGGTCAACCTCGTCATCGTGGACTTTGACGGCCCTGCCCATGTTTATCTGGATGGGCGATATCCTGTTTCAGTCACGTCTCTCTGAAGACCTGTTCAAAGGCCTGTCGCCGTTAATGCGGCGCATACCGGGCGGATTGCTGCACACCAATGTTTTGGGCTGCACGCTTGTTGCAGCGGTTTCAGGCTCATCGGTGGCCACGTTGACCACGGTGGGGAAAATGACCATCCCAGAACTTCGCAAACGCAATTATCCGGAACACTTGATCGTCAGCACGCTGGCGGGGCCCGCCACCCTTGGCTTGATGATTCCGCCTTCCATCATCATGATTGTCTATGGCGCGCTCACCAACGAATCAATTGCCGCCCTCAACATGGCCGGCATTTTTCCGGGCCTGGTCTTGGCCGCCATGTTCTCAATTTATGTGGCAATCAAAGCCCTCTCCACCAAACACTATAACCCCATCATAGAGCCGGACGCGGGTTGGAGAGAAAAACTGCATGGAGCCCGCAAGCTTTTGCCCGTTATCATGCTTTTGCTGGTGGTCATTCTATCGATGCTCTTCGGTTTTGCGACGGCAACGGAAGCCGCCGCCGTTGGCGTGATGGGCGCGCTTTTGATGGCCGTGGCCCAGGGCACGTTTACACGCCAGATGTTTGCCAACAGCTTGATGAGCGCCACGCGCACGTCAGTGATGATTTCGTTCATTCTGATTGCGGCCAGCGCATTGGCCTTGGCCATGGGTTATCTGCGCCTGCCGGAAACGCTGGCACAATGGGTGGAAGGCTTTCATCTCAGCGCCTTCTGGCTGTTGATGGGCTTGCTGGTGCTTTATACAATTCTGGGCCATTTTCTTGACGGGATTTCTTGCGTGGCCCTCACCATTTCCATCGTTGAGCCTATGGTGCGCCACGCTGGAATTGACATGATCTGGTTTGGCATTTTCATGGTGCTGGTGGTGGAAATGGCCCAAATCACCCCGCCGGTGGGCTTTAACCTGACGGTGCTGCAATCCATGACCGGCCATGACATGTTTAAAGTGGGCTGGTGGTCTGTGCCGATGCATTTAGTGATGTTGGTGATGTTGTTCGTGCTGATCGCGTTTCCGCAGCTGGCCACGTGGCTGCCGCACCAGATGATTCCCGTGCATGGCGCGTGAAGCTCAAGCTCTGCGCAACACCATCAGGCATAAGGCACCAGCCAAAAATCCTGCGAGAACATCAGACGGATAATGCACCCCCAGAAAAATGCGTGATGCGCCGATCGCCAATACCACGAGCACCGCCAGTATAATCCATGGAAGGCGCGCCCAGCCGCTTAACCCGCGCGTGGCGATAATCAAGAACGAGCCATAAAGCGCCGTGGCAAACAAGGCGTGGCCGCTGGGAAAGCTGAATGACGATGGCATTGCATAGGCCAGCACCGACTCAGGTCTGGGCCGCTGCACAATCCATTTCATGGCGTTTTCCAAAATGACGGCACACAGCATCACGAAGACGATTTGGCGCGCCGTGTGCCACTGTTTCAGCAAGGCCAGCGCCACCACCAAGAGAGACGCCAAGCTGGCCACCACTGCACCAGCACCGAGATAAGATATAATCGCCCAAAACGGCAGCGCCTGCGGTGGATCAAGATCCAGCGCGAACTGACGCCAAACATGGTCAAAATTCTCGGCAGCCCCAAGCCAAATGCAAACCGTCAGGAGCAGCAGCGCAAGAGAGAGAGCGGCGGCTGTGGCATAACGGGTGGAATCTTTCATGAACACTCAACCGTTCAATGTGGTGGGCACAGGCACAATAACCCGCAGAGATTTCGGCCTGGTGGAATAGTTCAGCGGCGATTGGAGCTGCATCACTTCGCCATCAAAAGAGACATGGTGTAAGCGGCGCTTACTCTTAACCGTAAGCTTGGTAACTTCCATGGTGAGTGCATCTGCCGGACTTTCCCTGCCGGTGAGCATTTTCAAAAAACCGGCGATCAAACCCGGCCGCGTGGCGGATTTGGGCATCATGATCCAAATTTGCCCCTTTTGCAGAGAAGTTCGCGTGCCCAGAGCGGGAAAGGCCGTGTCATAGGCATTGTTGCCGACAAACAGCATTGATGTTTTATGCTGCACCACCTCTCCCTCTGCGGGCTGTAATTCCAGCGACAGGCGACGAAAGCGTGAAAATATGCGGATTGACGCCCAGATTGCGGCGGGCCATTTGCTCACCCCTGATTTTTGCAGGCTCTGGCGCATGTGTACCATCGCCGGATAAAGCCCGACACTGGAGTTATTCAGAAAAATTTGCTCATTCACCTGGCCCACATCCACTTTTATGTGGTGCCCTGCGATAATCGTTTGAACCGCCTGTTCCATATCGGTTGGAATGTTGAGGGCACGGGCAAAGTGATTAAGCGTGCCGCGCGGAATGATGCCTAATTTTATGGACGTGTTGTCGATAATGGCTGAAGCCACGGCATTGATCGTGCCATCCCCGCCTGCCGCTGCAACAACGTCATAGCCCTGGCTTATCGCCTCTTGCGCCAACGTCTTTATCGAGGTGTTTTTGTGCATTTCGAACATTTTGACAGTTGCGCCATGTTTGGCAAAAAGTTGGGCTATCGCCTCTCCAGAGCTTGCGCCCGCGGGCCCCGAGGCGCTATTGCTAATGCAACAAATTTTCATGAATGAAACCGATGCGCTCCAGTGCCACAAGAATGATTGGTAGCGCTTGCCTGGTGCAAGGTGCCTTTGACCAATTTTTCACCACCGCTAATAACGCATATAACATCGACTAGTTCCACGAAATCACCCCATTTCGTCCGTTATGGAAAAAATATCTTCCTAGCATCTTGGTGCGGGATGCTGTTTCATGGGCGTTTCAGCGTTGCCCGACTTTGAGATGAAAGATGAATTTGGCAGGCACCAGGTCAATTAAGTTCCGCATTGTTGCCTTGACGGCTCTGATCATAGCACCGTTGCTGATCGTATTCACGCTTGTCACATTAAGCTTGGCCGACGCCAACCGCTCTGCCATAAAATTGCAACAGCAGAACACAGCCCGCGACCTTTCTTTGGCGGTTGATCGTCACTTTTTGGAATTGAAAGGCGCGTTGATGGGCATTTCCATAGCCCTTGGCTCGCGTAATTTTTCCACCACTGCGCTTGATCAACAGCTATCGAAAAAGGCGAAGTTTGCAAAAATCGTGGGGATTTGGAGTTTTTCATCAACCGGTACTTCAATCGCGCAGCTTTTTGACGCCTCGCCCCCAATTGAAAATCATACGCTAACCAGTGAATTTGTCGGCCGCGTGTTTGCTGGCCAAACCGCCGTATCGGGCGTTGCTGGCAAGGGTCTGGACGACGCCACTGTGGTGATTGCCGTGCCGGTGTTTAATGAAAGCAACACCGTGGAATTCGGGTTGGCCGCCGAAGTGAGCGCCGCCCTATTTACCAATGCATTCGAGGAAGCCGGCATCGCCAAAGGCTGGGTGGCGGCTGTGGTGGACGAGAACGGAAATTTTGTGGCCCGCAGTTTGCGAGCCACAGAGCTTGTTGGATCTGTGGCCCGCCCTGAGCTTGCGGCAGTTGCGCGCGGGGCCGCAACCGAGGGCACATTCGAGAATGTTACGCTGGAGGGCTTGTCGGTTTTCAACGCGTTCCTGCGCTCGCCTCTTACCCATTGGACATCGGTGATGGGTGTAACAAATTCAGAACTTGCGACGCCATTGAAACGGGCATTGGTTTATACTTTTCTGGGTGGATTGGCAGCCGTTGGTCTATCCATTATGGCAGCAACCATTATGTCGGCGCGGATTGCGCTGCCCATCGCTAATCTCAGCCGCTATGCAGCGGCCTTGGCAGACGGACGAAAAGTTGAGCCCGAAAAGTATCAGATCACTGAGATCGAAAACGTCAGGGCCTCGCTTCATCAGGCCATGGAAAAATCAGCCAGGCTGGCTGCCCTTGTTACATCCTCAGGCGATGCCATTGTGGGCGTCGACCGGAAGGGAAAAGTCGACGCGTGGAATAAGGGTGCCGAAAAGCTTTTTGGCTATGATTCAACCGAAATTATAGGAAGGCCCAAATCGATACTGGTGCCCGCAGAATTGAGGCCGGAATTTGATGACCAACGAGTTCAGATTTTGGCTGGCGCAATCGTTCGTGCTGAATCGGTTCGTCTTGACCTCCAGGGCCGCCGGATAGATGTTGAGTTTGTTGATGCCCCGATTACCAATTCTTTTGGTACTATTATAGGCTATTCAACGGCAATGCGAGACATCAGCGAGCGCACGGCCGCACGTGATCACCGCCAACTGTTGTTGCGTGAGTTGGCGCACCGCACCAAAAACCAGCTGGCTATTATACAATCCATCGCACAGCAGACCAGGCGCAACAGCACCACATTGAATGGCTTCATCACGGCATTCAATGGCCGCATCCAGGGGCTTGCGGCATCCCATGACATTTTGGCCAAACAGCAATGGCAGGCAATACCATTGCATGATTTGGTGAAATCCCAGATTTCCGTGTTGGTAAGCGACAGTGATAAGTCAATCAGCATGTCCGGACCTGATATTGCACTCATTGCTGGGCACGCCGAAGCATTGGGCCTGGCCTTGCATGAGTTGACGACGAATTCCCTTAAATACGGCGCGCTGAGTGTGGAGCGCGGGCGCGTCGCAATTTCTTGGCGGATTGCCGAACAAACGAGGCCGACGCAGCTGGTCTTCGAATGGCTGGAATCAGGCGGGCCCAAGATCCGAAAACCACCCACCCAGCTGGGCTTCGGAACCCGCGTCTTGAACACTATTGTAGCCCTCTCATTGGGTGGCGTTGCAAAAACTGAATATCGCCCGGAGGGCGTGTATTGGCACGCCAATTGGGAGCTAAAGATCTAGTTGCAGCCGATTGCGCTGAGGTGGCGGGAACTTATTGAAGACCGCTGCGTTTGTTCATCAATTCAACATCAACAATCTAACATGGAGATTTGCAATGAAATTGAAACTCGCCGCTGCGGCCGTGCTTTTGGCCGCTTGTTCTGTGCTGCCCCTATCGGCTGAAGCAAGAAACCTTTCAGCCCAATGCCAAGACTATGCCTACCGCGCCAGCTATGTGAATGGTGATGGTAGTGCTGCCGTGCAAGGTGCGGTTGGTGGTGCGGTTGCGGGTGCTGCAATCGGTGCCATTCTTGGCAATGGCCAGGGTGATTCCATCGGCCGTGGTGCACTGGTCGGCGGAGTTGCTGGTACGGCCATCGGCATAGCCAGCAATGGCCAACGCTATGATCGCAGAGCCTATAACCGCGCCTACGCAAATTGCATGAACGACCAGGCCAATACGGGCTATGGTGTGGGCTACGGTTTCCGCAACGACAACAGATTTGGCCATGGTGATGGCTATAACTGGCGTCGGCGCCATCATGGAGCCGCTGACCCGGTTGCTTACTGCTTGTCTATTCACCCCAGTTATAATCCCAACACCGGCTATTATCGCACAACCTCAGGGGCTTATTTGTCCTGCCGTTAAATCGACACGACCAAAGCCTCTAATGAACCCCGCTTCGACGCCCCTCCCCCACTCGAAGCGGGGTTTTTTTATTCAAGTTGTTGGTGAATGCGCCATTGGCGCCGTAGAATTTTATGAGATTATGAGGAGCCTGGCGCTCAAGGCGCGCGGATGGACACGGCTAAGGCTGCGAAGCTAGCAATCAGAAATAATCGACGACCTGTCCGTCGATCACGTCTGCCGTTGCAGATGTAGAGATGGCACTCTTATAGGCCACTGTCACATTTTCACTTTTGTAAACAACAGAGTGGCCAGGTTCGATCGGCTGCCGAACGGAATGATGAAAGCTGCCATAAGAGCCAGCCAAAACCGGTGCAACTGACAGCCATACCACCACCAGAACAATGGTGCGGGCAATGTTATAAGAAGCTTTCCTGAAGTTTTTCATCATGCAGAAACAACGCAAGGCGCATTTATAAGTTCCAGATTGTCACAACACATTTGCGTGTTTGAATGTGAATTTACTGGTCGCAAACCGGGAACAAATGCAGACGCCCCGCGTTCTACTCCGGTAACATCTAACCGGGAGTAGCTATTATGGCTAACAGCAAGAGATCTAACAAAGGCAATCAGCACCAGGATAACCGCGATAGCAACACTTATCGAATCTTCGATGATGTGTTGGATTTGGCCTCCACCATGTTTCGCAACCGCAAAACTGCCGGGGCTGAAAAACTGCAGGCACTGGCCGATTCAACGCGCTCTTATGCGGCCTCCATCACCGATCTGCCAACTTTGCAGCGCCAGGTGCATCTGGCTGCGGAAAATATCGGGCATTTCTCAGACTATGTGTTGAATACTGATATTCGCACCATGTCCAATGATGCAGTTGTGCTCGCACGCCAACGCCCATTGCTGGTGCTTGGTGTGGCGGCAGCGTCGGGCTTGGCAGCCACCCGGTTCATGACCTCAGGCTCAGCCGCGCCAACCCGCGCTCCTTCACGTCGGCGCACCGCCAAGAAGGCCAGCAAAGCGAAAGTCGTTCAGCGCAAGGCCATGAATGGCTCTGCCCATGCCAATGCCTAAAACGGCACCGGCAAACCTGAGCTTGGGCAACCTGTTCAGAGAACTGGCCGGTGATGGATTGGAAGTGGCCCAGGCTGAACTGTCTTTGGCGCGTGCCGAAGCCCTGGGCATATCCAAGCGTATCATCACCGGCTTGGCTATTTGTGTGGTGAGCTTTATTTTCGTTCTCGCATCGGTCATCATCTTGGCTGAAGGTGCGGTTGCCGCATTGCAGCCGTTTGTGAACAATGTGGCCGTTGCCGATTTGGCCGTGGGGATCGTGTTGCTCGTGCTTTCGGCATTTCTCATGTGGCTGGGCAGTACATTTTTGCCCCGCAACTACAAACCCGTGGGATCCATTTTCAGATGGCTGGCCGGCAAAGGGGCAGCATGATGAACGATATCGAACAAAAAGCCCAACACCTGCGCAACAAGCGCAAAAAATTTGACCTGACCTTGGCTGAGATAAAGCCCCGCTTATCCATTCGCGGGCTGATCGATGAGGGTGCGGGTCAAATGATGAAACGAAACCGCAGCGACACCGTGGTTTTTGTTTTCGCTGTCGCCGCGGTGGCGTGGCTCATCAACACGCTATCAGCGGATCGAAAATCAGACAAGCCATCGCACTTGAAAACCTCAACCCTCAAACCGGAGAATAATGATTATGAAAACGCCAGCACAAGCCGCAGATACAACCAAAGCCAAAATAGCACAAAGCGCCAAGACGACGGCGCGTCGCGTGAAATCGAAAACAAAAGCTAAAAGATCTGCCGCCAAAACCGCATCCCGAGATCTGGAAGGGGCTTGGGCTGGCTACAGCAAACATGCGCAAGACTTTTTGGATCGCAGCAAAATCGCCCTGCATGCAGCTTCAGATTGGGCAGGCTCCACCGCCAGGCATTTGCCTGAAGCCGCGCGCAAATTGAATTTGCCCGATCAAAAAGCCGCCATGGATTTTGCCGAAAGTCGGCCATTGGTGGTTGGCGCTGTAGGGCTTGGTCTGGGCCTGGTGGTGGGCGCCTTGCTGCCCCGCATGACCCATTCTACCGCTGCCCCTAAAAAGCGCCGATAGTTGCAAGGCACACAAAGCCGCCATGCCCAGCTGATGGCATGGCGGCTTTTATTTGGAGTTTTGGCTATTTGTGTTTTGGCACGCGGGTGCCAGGCGCTTCAGATTGTCGAGACTTCTGAAGCCCCATTGGGTTCCTTCTCCACCTCGCGTGCTGCGATGAACTCACCTAATCCCGAGAGTTGCTCAAAACTATCGCAAAACACTTTGAGGCACAGGAGAAGTGGGATGGCCATGGCCGCCCCGGCAATGCCCCATAACCAGGTGAAGAATGCCAACGAAAGCAAAATTGCCACCGCGTTCATCTGCAGACTTCTTCCCAGCACTTGTGGCCGGATAATCTCTGAATCTGAAAGTGACAAGATAATATAGGTGAGTGGAACCATGAGCGCGTAACCCAGTTTGTCGAATGTGACAATTGCCATGAAGGCCGACAATGCAACACCAGAAACCGCACCGACATAAGGAAAGAAGTTGAATGTAAATGCTAAAAAACCCCACAGCAATGGCATCGGCATGCCAAATAAATAATAGCTCACCGCTATCAGAACCCCGAATACCGCGTTAATCGCGGTGATGGTCAGCACATAGCCTGACACAGCCTTTTCTATATCATAGGCAATGCGCAGGGCGCGTTTGCGGGACGTCAGATTGGGCAATATCCGCACCAATTTCTCATAAAATAAAGTGCCAGACGCCATTACAAAGACCGCAATAATAAGCAAGACAAGGCCCAGGCCACCCGATGGTCCATAGCCCCAATTGGCACTGTGACCCCAATTCGGCAGGGCCCCGATGATAATGAGAATGAGAACAATAATCAGAATGGT
>JANYHB010000046.1 GCA_025359265.1 Hyphomicrobiales bacterium
TATTCCGCAATCTTGGCCACAACGCCGGCACCCACGGTGCGGCCGCCTTCGCGGATGGCGAAGCGCAGCTTTTCTTCCATGGCGATGGGCGTGATCAGCTCAACGTCAAAGGCAACGTTATCGCCAGGCATCACCATTTCCGTGCCGGTGGGAAGGGTTACAACCCCCGTCACGTCCGTGGTGCGGAAGTAAAACTGTGGGCGGTAGTTGTTGAAGAAGGGCGTATGGCGGCCCCCCTCTTCCTTGGTCAGGATATAAACCTCAGCCTTGAACTTCTTGTGCGGCTTGATCGAGCCGGGCTTGGCCAACACCTGGCCGCGCTCAACGCCTTCACGCTCAACCCCGCGGAGAAGCGCGCCAATGTTGTCGCCCGCCTGGCCCTGGTCCAGCAGCTTCCTGAACATTTCAACGCCGGTGCAGGTGGTCTTGACCGTATCGCGCAGGCCGATGATTTCGATTTCTTCGCCCACCTTCACAATGCCACGCTCCACCCGGCCCGTCACCACCGTGCCACGGCCCGAGATCGAGAACACATCTTCAATCGGCATCAGGAACGGCAGATCAACCGGGCGGTGCGGTTGGGGGATATATTCATCAACCGTCTTCATCAAAGCCAGAATGGCATCATGGCCAATCTCGGGCTTGGTGCCTTCCAGGGCACACAAAGCTGAACCCCGGGTGATGGGAATGGTGTCGCCGGGGAATTGGTAAGAGCTCAAAAGCTCGCGGATTTCCATTTCCACCAGTTCCAGCAGTTCCGGATCATCAACCATGTCAACCTTGTTCATGAACACCACAAGGGCCGGCACACCCACCTGGCGGGCCAGCAGAATGTGCTCGCGCGTTTGTGGCATCGGGCCATCCGCGGCTGAAACCACCAGAATGCCGCCATCCATTTGCGCGGCACCGGTGATCATGTTCTTCACATAGTCAGCGTGGCCTGGGCAATCCACATGGGCATAGTGCCGGGCCTTGGTTTGATATTCCACATGTGCTGTATTGATCGTGATGCCGCGGGCCTTCTCTTCCGGCGCCTTGTCAATCATGTCATAGGCCATAAACGTGGCCCCGCCAGTCTCCGCCAAAACCTTGGTGATCGCTGCCGTCAGCGACGTCTTGCCATGGTCAACATGGCCAATCGTGCCAATGTTGCAATGTGGCTTGTCGCGGTTGAATTTTTCTTTTCCCATGGCTGAACTCCATCTTCCATCGCGTTAAACAAAAACGGCGGCAATAACTCGCAGCCGTTGAATTTGGGCGCTTTTTAGAAAAATTATATGGGACTGGCAAGGGGCGATTACAAGCAAGGTTTAAGCTGTCAGGACTTTCAGATTAAAATATATCAGCCCCACACATGCTATCGTAAAGCCGATCACACGCGGATCTGCCAGATTGCCGATGACTAAACCAAATCCAAAGGATCCGGCCAACCAAGCCACCGTCCCAGCCAACGCAATTCCTGCTAAGCCTTTATCACCATCGCGAAAGCCGCGCAGCAAGTTGGTCAAGCCCACAATTCCGCAAAGCGCTGAACCACAGAGTGCCCAAAGCAACGTCTCACGGTTTGCGCTATATGCTGCGAATGAACCAACGGAATGCCCTATTGTGCCAAGTAATAACACCGTTGAGCAAATACGATCTACCCAAACCAGCTTTAACATCGCCACCAAATCCTGAAATCAAACTGGCCGTCATCGAAAGTTCTTGGACAAAATATGGAGCGGGTGAAGGGGATCGAACCCTCGTCTTGAGTTTGGAAAACTCTTGCTCTACCATTGAGCTACACCCGCGTCGCTGGACGGAATAACAGAAGTTGGTGTCTACGAAAAGGATTCTTCGATAGGAAATGGTGGGAGAGGTAGGACTCGAACCTACGAAGCCGTAAAGCAGGGGATTTACAGTCCCCCCCCTTTGCCACTCGGGACACTCTCCCCCGATTTCAAAACTCCTGGCAACAAAGGGTGTGCTGCAAAAGTGTGGCGCTGTATGCCGCCCACCCTCGCGGGTGTCAAGCAGCGATCAGCAGATCGCTACCTTAAGCTAGCGCCACCCTTCCGCCCATTTTTTGAGCTCAACTCGTTGGTCGTCACTCCACTGCTTGAGTGACGGTCGAACTTCAATCTTTTTGCCTTCCGGCCTCCAAGCAAGGAACACTTGTCTATTAGAAATATCGACGATGGTGACGGCGGCGACAGAAACACAGTTGTGAGGCTGACAAGATGTGGCGACCAGAAGATCGCCCTCGAATTTTACTGACCCAACACCGTCCAGCAATTGTTCTACAAATTTATAATCTGGCCCAGCGAGCTGCTCAATCTGATTTCTTACCACATTGAACTTATTTAGCTCGGAGGGATGGGTGATGGTTCGTTCTCGAAGCTGGGTCCAACTGAGACTATCGTCACTTTTGAACAGCACAGAATCTCATTTCTTAAATCCATCTTCGGGAGTCCATTTCCAAGTGCTACCTGGGTGGGTGGCTAGGGTAACGGTGGAAAACTTGATGCGATCCTTGTCAACCTTTACAGATACTGTTGTGCAGTCACCAATCGGTCCATCAAATTTAGGCTTTTGGTCTGGAGGAAAGGAAACAACGAACATGTTGCTGTCACATGCGTTGCCGCCAATGGCTGAATAGCCGATCACCACGGGCACACCGGACACAATATTGATTTCGTTAATACCCACGATTCCATCGGAAACTAACGTGTGTCCGTCTAACTCAAGTTTTTCCGACCCCGATCCACCAGACACTATCAACTGATGTCCAAATGCTGAAAGTTGGGAATCTAAACTCCATGCTTTTTCGTTCACAAAGCAACTAACGGAAAGTATCGATAGCAAATAAGAAAATCGCTTAATTCTTACTTTAGGATTCCTTGTGAAAGGGCCGTCATAAGCGCCGCCTGAGATTCTTTCGGCACAAATAAAGACGTGTCACCGCCCATCTTGGCGATTTGTTTGACCAGTGAAGACGATATCATTCTTGTGGCAGGCGAAGCGGCCAGAAAAACGGTTTCAACCTCGGGTGTGAGCGCCCCGTTCATTTGGGACATTTGCACTTCGTAATCAAAATCCGATGCATCGCGCAGGCCGCGGATGATCACATTGGCTTTTGCGGCTTTGGCAGCAACAACGGTTAAGCCAGCAAACATGATAACTTCAAATTTGCGGCCGGCGTGTTCAGCCACAGGTTTTGCCACCTCACGCACCAGCGCCACACGCTGTTCCGGTGAAAGTAAGCCCGGCTTGGCGCCGTGTGTGCCAATGCCGATGACCAATTTATCCACCAGCCGTGCGGCACGGGCGATGACATCCAAGTGCCCGAAGGTGATGGGATCAAACGAGCCCGGATAAAAGCCAATGCGCATTTCAGGCCCTGCCTTTCAAAACCATCCAAGCCGCACCACCAATGAGGCACGAGCCCGAGACTATTTCCAGAATTCGAATGCGTTTGCGCGAAAGCCACTGCCCCGCTCGGCCCGCCAGAAGGGCATAACAACAATCTCCAACCAATGCGATAACGGAGGAGGTGGCACCCAGTTTCAATGTCGACATCATCACGTCGGCGTGCTGTGGAATAAAGGGCGGGATCAATGCGCCAAACAGAACCAACATTTTGGGATTCGATAAAATGACGACGAGACCCTGAAGTAAAAAGCTGCCATTCGGGCGGGCACGTTCGCTGGCAACTGATAATTCACTCTTGGAACGGAATAGTCTGATGCCAAGCCAAATCAGGTAAGCGGCACCGATATAACGCAGCAGATCAAACCACACTCCCATCAACTTTATGGCAGCACCCAAACCCAAGGCAGCAATGCCCAACCAGATAAGCAACCCAATTTGGGTGCCCAGCGCATTCAGCAAGCCAGCGCGGCTGCCGTATTTCAAGCTATTGGCAATGATGACAGTCACCGTGGGGCCCGGCACAAGGACCAAGGCTGTTGCCGCAAGAATGAAGGCATAGAATGATGCGTGGTCCATTGGTGCACTATAGTTGAAATTCGCGCGTCAACAAATGGCTATTGCGCTGGCGCCGTTGACGACGGTGAAATGGCACTTGGTGCGCGCGGCTTTGCACCGATGCTTTTTCTTGAGTCATAGGCCCAAGGTCGGGTTCCTTGTTCATCGCGCGCGGTGGTGACGATGTAACGACCGTTGTTAAAAGTTATCGCATGCGCGCCTTTGCGCCAAACGTCAAAACGGTCAATCACCACCTTCGCTTCGCGGCAGGCGAAGTGCAACGGGTAATCAGCGATGATGATTTGCGTGGGCGGGCAATAAACGCCCTGCCCGGACTTTTCGTGCAGATAGGCAATACTCATGGCGCCCAAATCGGTGAAACAGTCTCCAGCGCTGCAATCCCACCCTGGCCGGGCCTCAGCGTCGATCAAACCTGTGGTCTCGCCATTGCCTTGCAACCATTTGCCACTCGCGAATTTGTTTTTGCTGCCCGTTGAAAATACATAATTTCCGCTCGCATCTTGCACGGCCACCGTAGCGGCTCGATCTTCCACCAGCACATCTGGCCTGGCATTAAAGGTTGCAACCACAAGCCCCAAAGCCGCAAGACCAAGCCCCACCCAACGGAGCCCGCCAACCCCCACGGCAATGATGCCGGCGGCCAGCGCAATCATCACAATTCCCACAACATTTGGTTTGGCTACGAGTAAATTGGCGGCAGGTAAACTGGCAGTCCAGTCTGAAACTTTCATGGTGGCCCAAAGGCCAAATTCCATCACTTTCAACGGATAATATTCCAGCCCGAAGGGCATCAGCAAAACAGCGATCAAGGCCGGCGGCATAACCAAGGCTTCGCTGACGGGCAGCGACAGGCCATTGGCAATCACACTATAAGGCGACAGGCGATCAAAATGATAAACCGCAGCGATGGTGGATGTCCCTCCCGCCACTAGAGTGGTGAGGCTTGATACAATAAGAACGCGCTTGAGCTTTCCCAGCCAGTTCAGCGCGATGCCTTTTTGTTCCTGCTCTTTGGGTTTCTCGCGGGCATTCCACCACGTTGAAAAGCTGGCGAGGCCCATGACGGCGAGGAAGGACATTTGAAAACTTGCGCCCACACTTTCTTCCGGCGTAACCAGCAGAATGATGATGGCCGCAATGGCAAGATTGCGCAGTGAAATGGCCGGGCGATCAACCAGCACGGCAAAAAACATCACCGCGATCATCAAGTAAGACCGCTGCGTGGCAGAGCCAGAATCCGCCAGCAGCGTGTAAATCAACCCCACGGCCAGAGCAACAACAGCGGCGATTTTCTTGATGGGCCAGCGCAATGCAAAATAAGGCACAAGCGCCAGTAGCGCCCGCACGGCCCAGAACACACCCCCTGCAACCAGCGACATGTGCAAGCCAGAGATGGAGATGATGTGGGCTAAGCCAGAAATTTGCAAACTCGTATTCATATCCCCCGGAATGCCAGAACGTTCGCCAGAAACCATCGAGTCCGCCAGATGTCCAACTGCACCGGGAATCACCGCCGTGATGCGCGTTGAAATGGATGCTCGCAGGCGGCGGAATAATCGGCGGTATTCATAGGCCCATGGCACGGGGCGCACTTCTCTCAACGGCGCTCCAATCATGCGGCCGCCAGCACCTATCGAAGCAAAATACTGCATCCGCGCATAGTCAAACCCGCCCGGCTCAACCGGGCGCGGCAACGGCGCGAGATAGGCCTCAAAACTGATGTAATCGCCGATTTGCAAATCACCGGATTTGTCCGAAAAGATTCGAATGCTCTTAGGGTGTTCGCCATCAGGAATTCCAACGCTATTATCAATAGCCACGACCAACATGCGAGCGCCATTTTTCGTGGTGGAAAAGTCAGCCAGATAGCCACTGGCTTTAACGCCACTCGTAGGCCCGCGCAACATCGGGGTTGCCACCATTTCTTCACGCAGTTTGGTGGCGCAAAAACCAATCAATGAAATGCCGATGAGAAAAAACAAAATACTTTTTTGCCGCATGAATAATAAGGCGATGGCGATTAACGCGATTGCAGCAGTGAGCAAAAGGGTGGGTTCATCGCGGAGCTGGAAATAGCTCCAATTTCCAACGATCAGAAAAATTGGTACCCAGAGCAACAATTGTTCTTGCTGGATGGAGAGAGACGCTCGCGCCGCCGCGAACTTGCGTGCGCCAACCTTTGACAACAGCGCTTCCAACTGCCGCCCTTTAACACCTTTGTCAACTGTGCTACCGAGCGCGTCAATCGCCATTAGGCACACTCCCCGTTTTTTATTTAAGAGGAAAATCGACCCGATGTCATCGGCAGAATTAATCGTCACGCGTTTCGCGCCTTCACCCACGGGATATTTGCACATTGGCGGCGCGCGCACTGCCCTGTTCAACTGGGCCTACGCCAAGGGTAAACAGGGTAAAATGCTGTTGCGCATTGAGGATACGGATCTGGAGCGCTCCAACCCTGCTGCTGTTGATGCAATTCTGGACGGCCTTGCGTGGCTAGGATTGAACTGGGACGGTGAGGCCGTATCGCAACATGCGCGGCAGCAGCGCCATGCCGCAGTAGCCCATGAATTGCTCAACAGCGGTAAAGCCTATTATTGCTATTGTTCGCCCGAAGAACTCACCGCAATGCGTGAAAAAGCCCAGGTTGAAAAGCGTCCGGTTCGTTATGACGGCACGTGGCGCGATCGGGATCCAAATTTGGCACCAACAGGCGTAAAGCCAGTAATCCGGTTTAAATCACCGCAAGAAGGCGAAACTGTCATCAATGATCATGCGCAGGGGCGCGTTATTATTCCGAACAAGGATCTGGATGACTTGATTGTTCTGCGTTCGGACGGAAACCCCACGTATAATCTGTCCGTGGTGGTTGATGATCATGATATGGGGATTACCGATATTATTCGCGGAGTAGATCATCTGACCAACGCCGCACGCCAGACGCAAGTTTACTTAGCCATGGGATGGCGTGTGCCAAACATGACCCATGTGCCTTTGATCCACGGGCCGGATGGAGCCAAGTTATCGAAGCGCCACGGGGCGCTGGGTGTGGAGGCTTACCGTGCGATGGGTTATTTGCCCGCTGCACTGCGGAATTATCTGGCGAGACTGGGTTGGAGCCATGGGGATGAAGAAATTTTCTCCACCCAACAATTAGTTGAATGGTTTTCGTTGGACGGGATCAACAACTCGCCCGCTCGGTTTGACTTTGCCAAACTGGAAAACCTGAACGGCCATTATATCCGCCACACATCCGATGATGATTTATTAAATGAATTCATACGGTTCCTTCCCTTTGTTGCGGGTGGTACTGAACTTGTCGGGCGCATTGACGCGGTGATGCGTTCCAAACTGCTAAAAGCCATGCCCGGCTTGAAGGAGCGTGCCAAAACACTGGTGGAACTGAAAGCCGCCGTGGCCTATCTATTTTCACACCGACCCTTGACGCTGGATGAAAAAGCCAAAGCTTTGCTTGATGATGAAGGTAAAGCTGCATTGGCATCCGTTCACGCCGTGCTGGCGGGTTCAAACGATTGGACGGCGCAAGCCTTGGAAACCGCCGTGAAAGCGCACGCCGAAGGGACCGGGATAAAGCTTGGCAAGTTCGCCCAGCCTCTGCGGGCTGCTCTTACCGGAACAGCCACATCGCCAGGCATATTTGATGTGTTGGAAGTTTTAGGGCGCGATGAGGCTTTGGGCCGCGTTGCAGATCAAATGTCGCAATTGTGATGTAAAATAATAAGACAGTAAGATTGACCTTTATGTGGCGGCGCAATAAACTAGAGATGAAGCGAAGGAGACCATGATGGCCGAAGCAGCAAAACTGAGTGTCGAAGGCAAGGATTTGGAATTTCCCGTGCTGAAGGGAACCATCGGGCCTGATGTGGTGGATATTGGCAAACTCTACAGCCAATCCGGCCTTTTTACGTTTGATCCCAGCTTCACGTCCACCGCCTCATGCAAATCCACCATCACCTATATCGATGGCGACGCAGGCATCTTGCTTTATCGCGGTTACCCCATCGAACAGCTGGCCATGCAGGGCGATTTTATTGAAACCTGCTATTTGCTTTATTACGGGGAATTGCCAACGCCCACGCAGCGCAAAAAATTCCAGTATGACATTACGCACCACACCATGATCCATGAGCAGATGGTGCTGTTCTTTCGTGGCTTCCGCCGCGACGCGCACCCCATGGCCATTATGGTGGCAATGGTTGGGGCACTCTCGGCCTTCTATCACGACTCGACAGATATTGCTGATCCGCGCCAGCGCGAAGTGGCCTCCCACCGGATGATTGCCAAGCTGCCAACCATTGCCGCAATGACCTACAAATATCATATCGGGCAACCGTTCGTTTATCCGCGCAATGATCTTTCATATGCCGCCAATTTCTTGCACATGTGCTTTTCTGTACCTTGCGAAGAATATAAAGTGAATGAGGTTTTGGCCCGCGCCATGGACCGAATTTTCACTCTGCATGCCGACCATGAGCAAAATGCGTCAACATCAACGGTGCGGCTCGCCGGTTCCTCAGGTGCCAATCCGTTTGCCTGCATTGCCGCAGGCATTGCCTGTCTGTGGGGCCCTGCACACGGCGGCGCCAACGAGGCTGCTTTGAAAATGTTGGAAGAGATCGGCACCGTCGATAACATTCCAGCCTTTATTGAAAAGGTTAAAGACAAGACTTCTAAAATTAAGCTGATGGGCTTTGGCCATCGCGTTTACAAAAATTATGATCCGCGCGCAAAAATCCTGCAGGCTTCGGCGCATGAGGTGTTTGAGGCGTTGGGCGTGAAGGATGATCCGCTGCTTGACGTGGCGCGTGAGCTGGAACGTGTAGCCCTCAGCGATCCTTATTTCATTGAACGTAAGCTCTATCCCAATGTGGATTTCTATTCTGGCATAATCTTGCGCGCCATGGGTTTTCCAACGTCGATGTTCACCGTGCTTTTCGCATTGGCGCGCACCGTGGGCTGGATTTCACAGTGGAAAGAGATGATCGAAGACCCGGGCCAGAAAATTGGCCGCCCACGCCAACTTTATGTGGGTCCCACCCAGCGCGATTACGTGAAAATGGAAAGCCGGGCTTAGCGACGCTTTATTTTCCGTCAATCAGGCTGGCACCGATAGTGGCTTGCGCTACCAATTTTCCGTCCACCTTCGCTTCAGCGGCGAATTTAAAAATCGGCACGCGTTTGGCCAGCAGTTTGACGTGAAAATGCACTGTATCTCCTGGCCGCACGGGCTTACGAAATTTTGCACCGTCGATTGAGGTGAAAAACACCAGCTTGCCAGCATGCTCAGCATAGTGTTCCAACACCAAGGCTCCGGCGGTTTGGGCCATGGCTTCAACCAACAAAACCCCCGGCATGATCGGCTGCTGCGGGAAATGCCCTTGAAAGAACGGCTCGTTAATGGTGACATTCTTGATGCCGATGCCCGATTGCTCTCCGTCCATTTCCATCATCTTGTCAATCAACAGGAATGGATAGCGATGCGGCAACAGTTGCATGATGCGCATGACGTCGATTGATTTTTTCAAACCGGTAGGCGCGTCAGTCATGGGCATCCTCAACAAAAAAGGGCGAATTGAATTTCGCCCTTTCATAGTGATTAGATTGAGTTTGGTCTAGAACCTCGTGCCCAACGAAAAGCGCCAGTATTGCACTTGGTCGTTAACTCCCTTGAGCAACGGATAAGACCAATCCAAACGCAAGGGCCCGAAGGGCGATTGCCACACGATGCCGGCGCCAACGGAAAGGCGGAATTCCGCTGCATCTGTCACCGCACACGTGGCAGGTGCTGCACAAATGCCGGTGCCACCGGTAACCGCAACGTTGCCTGCGTTGAACACTGTGCCGAAGTCCGTGAACACGGCACCTGAAATACCGAAAGATTCGGGCAACCCGAGGGGGAAATTGGCTTCCACTGTGCCAATTGCATAATCATTTGCGCCAATGGCATATTGCCCGCCGTTATTGCCGATTTGGCTTGGCCCAACGCCGCCCGGTGCAAAGCCGCGGAAGCTATCGCCGCCCTTGAAGAAACGGTCTTGCAAGCTAACCGTGCTGCCCAAAGGTTGTATATGGCCAGCCGTGCCTTGCAACTTCAGCACAACTTGCTCATCCAGCAGGGGAATAAAATAATAGCCGCGCCCTTCCACTTTGGCATATTGCGCATCGCCAAACAGCCCGGCAACTTCTGTGTTCAGTTGTGCACGAAGCCCAGAAGTAGGCAGCGTGGGATTGTCCAGCGCATCGTAGATATACCCAACCCCAACCGAATGTTTCCATGAGGCACCCTGCTCGGCGATAACCGCCGGTGCTGCCACAGTTGAATCCACACCGCTGACATAGCGATAACTCAGGCCGTGCTTGAAGGTGAGCGACTGATATTCATCCAATTTAAATCCGAAGCGATAATCACCGCCATATTGGGTTGAAGTATAGGCTGAAGACGTTTGGTTGTTGGCATTGTTGACATTCAAGTCAAAGCCGGCGGAAACGCTGCTGCCGAAAAAGTAAGGGTCCGTAAAACTATAGCCCAATGATTGCTTCACAAAGCTGGCACTGGTGGTGATGTTTTGTTGATAGCCCATGCCAAACAAATTACGCTCGGCATATTCAATTGAGCCAACGACAGTTTCAACCGAAGAATAGCCGACCGAGAAAGTAAGCGACCCGGTGGACTTTTCAGAAACATCGATAACCAGAATAATCTTGTCCGGAGAAGAGCCAGGTTGTTCACGGAAATCAATTTTCTCGAAATAGTCCAACGCCACCAAATGCCGACGGCCACGTTCAATCAGCGTCCGGTTGAAAGCGTCACCCTCATAGATGCTGAGCTCGCGGCGGATCACCTCATCGCGGGTGCGGCTGTTGCCAATAATGTCGATACGCTCCACATAGGCGCGCGTTCCTTCTGTGATGTTATAGGTAATCTTTACCGTTTTTCCATCCGTATTACGATCCACTTGCGGATCAACTTTGGCAAAGGTGAAGCCCTGATCAGCCGCTTCCAGAGTTAACGCTTCAACGGATTTATCAACTTTTGAGGCATCGAAAGTGTCGCCCACGCCAGTGCGAACTTTGCGTTTTAACGCATCGCCATTGAGGTTGGCGGTTCCGACGTTGACAGCCACATCGCTAATGGTATAGCGCGGCCCCTCCTCAACTGTGATGGTAACAATGAATGAATTTCCTTCGGGTTTCAGGTGCGCGTCAGCTTTGGAAACTTGAACGTCAGCGAAGCCATTCTTCAAGTAGAACCGGCGAACTAATTCTTTGTCATATTCCAGGCGGTCCGGGTCATAGTTGGTGTGGGCACCAAAGGGGTTCCACCACGCTTTCTGTTTGGTCACCATGGCGCCGCGCAAACGGTCTGCGCTGATTGATTTATTGCCTATGAACTCAATTTCGTCGATGGACGTTTTGCCCTGTTCGGTAATTTCAAAAGCAATGTTCACCCGGTTATCGGGCAACGTAATCACCTTTGGGTCAACGCGAACGTTATAAAATCCCTTGCTCTGGTAAAGTGCCAAAACACGGCGCGTATCGCTTTGCACACGCGCTTTGGTGAAGATCATATTTTGATGAACTTCAACTTCCTTCTGCAAATCCTTATCATCTATCTCTGAATTACCCTCAAAGTTGACGATGTTAATCAATGGATTTTCGACCACGCGCACCACAAGGTTGCCGCCTTGACGGTCAATGCGCACGTCAGCGAACAGACCGGTTTGAAAAAGTGTTTTGATTGAGGCGTCGATCTTTTCAGTTGTCGCGGGCTCATTCGGGCCAAATTGCAAATAAGACAAAATGGTGGAGCGCTCAACGCGGCGATTGCCCACAATAACCACACCATTCAATGCGGCAAACGCTGGTTTGACAGAAAGAAAATTTACGGAAATGACAGGCAGCGCAAGCGCAAAAGCTAAAACGAGAAAGCCTGCCAAGCTGAATTTTTTACGCATTAAAGAGCCAATCTCACACTTAATAAGCCGTCCCCGGATTTGTGTACAAGTTGGCCAATTGAAGACCACCTAACTCACACAAGCGCGCTTTCCCAAAGCACGCGCCGTTTTAACCAAATTCGCCTCGAATGCAAATGAAACATCCAAGACTTTTCTAACGCCTTAAAAGCGTAAAGGATGGGCCATTATCACGCACAAATCGGCATCAGTGTCCAAAGAACAATGACGCATCATTCGTAGTGGCAAGGGCTAAAAGCACCAGAATCGCGGATAGTCCGATTCTGAAGCTCCACTCTTGTGCAGTTGGACTGATGGGACGGCCACTCACCGCCTCAATCAAATAAAACAGCAGATGGCCACCATCCAACATTGGGATTGGGAAAAGGTTAATAAGACCTATGGAAACACTGATTAATCCTATTAAAAACACAAATGGCCACACGCCCATTGCAGCAGTGTCACCAGCCATTTTTGCCACACCCGCCGGCCCATGCAGCTGGTTCGAACTGGCTGTGCCCAAGAACACTTTTGCAACGTAGCGCAATGTTGTTTGGGCAACAAAGTAAGTGCGTTCAACACCTTTGCTCAGCGCTTGGCCCGGCCCCAGCGTCTGAACGGCTTGCGGGTCAAGTTTGCCATCATGTTTAATGCCTATTTGCGTGGTCTGCACTTTGCCGCCCATGCCATCATCCACCTCGGCCAGCTTGGGCGTCAGGGTCATATCCAGCTTCTGGCCAGCCCGTTCCACCACCAAAGCCATGGGGGTGGCGCCGCGCATTATCATCATATCTTGAATTTCAGCAAAGCTGTGAATTTCAGTGCCGTCGATCTTTCTGATGTAATCGCCCGCCTGCAAGCCGGCTTGCTTGGCAGCACCTTCAGCCAACACTTCGTCAACCCGCGGTTCGCTTACGAATTGCCCAAAAACCATATAGGCGGTGGAGAAAATCGCGATCGACAACAGAAAATTGGCAACTGGGCCAGCTAAAACAATCAAGAATCGCTTCCATAGTTTGGCACCTTGCAATGATGTTGTTGAGGATTTGCCTGCTGCGCCCGGCAGGCTTGCCGCATTGGCATCACCCTCAAATTTCACATAGCCGCCGAGCGGTATCCAACAGAATTTCCAGCGTGTACTGTGACGATCGTTAAAACCCCAAACTTCCCGCCCGAAACCAATGGAGAAAGCCTCAATCTTTACGCCGCACCAGCGACCCACTGTGAAATGCCCCAACTCATGAATAAAAACGATGACGATAATGGCAACGAAATAAGCCAAAATCGAAAACGGCACCATGAATGACGCGTATTGTGTGAGAGCTGTCATAATTCCCCGCAAATTTGCAACTGCATATTTACCAATTCTTAACCACAAAGGCTGGGGATTGCGTCAATAATCAGGCAGTATGGTTACCAGTTAAGAAGGCCTGTCGCGGCACTTCCGGCACGGTGCGAAAAACCGATGAAGCCAGCGACAAAAATAACCGCCAGCAGGCCGTCTACTCGATCCAGCACGCCGCCATGTCCGGGGATGAAATCTCCTGAATCTTTAACACCATAGCGCCGTTTCATGGCGCTTTCGAAAATATCACCTAACTGCTCCACACAGGTGAGCAAAGCAGCCAAGCCAACCAGAGCAACGACATTCAAACCTAATGAATAAGCAAATATGGCTGAAATTATTATGGCGCCGAGAATAGCCCCAACCAGCCCCGCCCATGTTTTTTTTGGCGAAAGCCGTGGGGCGAGTTTAGGCCCCCCGATGGCCCGACCAGCAAAATAAGCAAAAATGTCTGCCGTCCACACGACGCCAAAACACCAAAATATCGCCCACGGCCCCCAAGCTCCGTCCTCGCGCAGCAGCACAAAGGATATCATCGGCAGGCCGACGTAAAAAACCCCCAGCAACGACCATATGGTACCTTCACCGGCCCGCACCAGCCACATCAACACGCTAATGAGCCAGAAAATAAGTACAGCGGCGGATGCCGCATCAAGCCCTTGTGTTTCCGTCACAAAAACCCCGGCCAAACCCGCCAGTACATGCAACGCCAAAGCCCGTTCACTTCTTCGGTGAACGATCTGCACCCACTCATAGGCGATCAGAACCGCCAGGCCGCCCAAAAACATTTGAAACCAAATGCCACCAGCCCACACGCAATAAATTGCAATGGGCATTAATACGATGGCGGAAACCGAACGCAAAGCAAGATCAGTCCATTTCCCGTTCGCTGTGGTTTGTGGTTCGGTGCTCATGCCGTGACGGCACGCAAACCGCCAAAGCGACGATCGCGTGATTGAAATTCAGCAATGGCACGCTGCAAGGCTGCGCCATCAAAATCTGGCCAGAACAACGGCATAAAAAGAAACTCCGCATAGGCACACTGCCATAGCAGAAAGTTGGAAATACGCTGCTCGCCCCCAGTGCGGATCAACAGATCAACATCGGGCATGCCCGCTGTATTAAGCGCTTGCTCCACTCTATCAACGGTTATGTCATCAGGGTTTATCCGGCCTGCAACGGCTTCTTGCGCCAGCGCTTTGGCCGCGCGGGCCAATTCCTGCTTGGCGCCATAGTTGAATGCGATAACCAAAGTCAGTTTTATATTTTCTTTTGTGAGGCTTTCAGCGTGACACAACAGTGCGACCAGCGAAGGCTCCAAATCAGAGCGCGCACCAATCACCACGATGCGAACGCCCGCGGCGTGAAGTTCTGCCAAATCTTGCTTGATGAAACGCCGGAGCAAATTTAACAAAAAAGCCACTTCGGTTTTCGGTCGCTGCCAATTTTCAGTCGAAAATGAATACATTGAAAGATATTCGATACCTTGCTCAGGTGCGGCACGCACGGCGCGGCGCAATGCATCAATGCCGGCCTTGTGCCCAGCTGAACGCGGCAAACCCCTGTGTGTCGCCCAGCGGCCGTTGCCATCCATGATAATGGCGACATGGCGCGGTAATGAAGGTGAATTCGCTCGCGGCATGGGCAGCCTTAAACTTGCATGATTTCGGCTTCTTTGGCCTTCAATGAAGCATCTATATCTTTGATGATGGCATCCGTCATCTTTTGTACTTCGTCGGATTTGTCTTTCGCCTCATCTTCGCCCATGGCTGCGGCTTTTTCCAATAGCTTGATCTGATCCATGCCGTCACGGCGCACATTGCGCACGGCTACGCGTCCCTTTTCAGCATAGGTGTGGGCCACCTTGACCAACTCTTTGCGGCGATCTTGTGTGAGGTCAGGCATGCGAAGGCGGATTACATTGCCCTCCGTCTGCGGGTTCAGCCCCAAGTTGGATTGTTGAATGGCTTTTTCAACGGCGATAACAAGGCCTCTATCCCACACGCTTATTTGCAACATGCGTGGCTCTGGCACCGAGATTGAACCCACGGCCACAATCGGCGTTTTCGCACCGTAAGCATCAACCATAATGGGGTCCAGCAGTGTGGCCGACGCGCGGCCTGTGCGCAACCCACCGAAATCATGTTTAAGCGACTCAATCGCTCCTTGCATACGGCGTTTGATGTCAGCAGCGTTAAACGGGGCGGGAGCAGCCATGATTATTCCTTTTCAACGACGGTGAACAGGCCATGGCCCGACAATACTTTGGCCACATTGCCCACCTCACGGATCGAGAACACGACTACAGGAATGTCATTGTCTCTGGCAAGGGTGATGGCGGCAGGATCCATAATGTGTAAATCGTTTTTGAGAATATCATCAAAGCTGATCCTATCATAGCGTTTGGCTTTGGTGTCTTTTTTTGGGTCTGCCGAATAAATGCCGTCAACGGATGTACCTTTGAACAAGGCCTCGCACCGCAATTCTGCGGCGCGCAAGGCAGCACCTGTGTCTGTGGTGAAAAACGGCAGGCCGGTGCCAGCCGCACAAATCACCACACGGCCCTGCTCTAAATGGTAAACACCTTGGCGGGCAGAATAGGTTTCGCAAACCGTGGGCATGGCAATCGCAGACATCATGCGCGCCTCTATGCCTTTGCTTTGAAGAACGCCTTGCATGGCCAAGGCATTCATCACCGTCGCCATTATGCCCATATGATCAGCAGAGACACGGTCCATGCCTTTTGCCGCACCGGCCAGTCCCCGAAAGATGTTGCCGCCACCGATGACCAGGGCCACTTGGGCGCCCGCTTCCCGCACCGCTTTGATCTCATCTGCCATGCGGCCCACGGTGGCAAGGTCAATGCCATAATGCTGCGCACCCATGAGAACTTCACCTGAAATTTTAAGGAGAATGCGCTTATATTTGATTGTGGTCATGTTTATCTCACTGAGCGCAAACGAGATGAAAATCCAGCCTGCAGCGAATCGTGTTCTCTTTAGCGCATAAATTGACTTTGCCTAAGCGGGGTGCAGAATCAATCTTTCAAAACCTCAATCCCGCGAGAAATCGCGGCAACGCCTGTGCGCGATACTTCCACCAAACCCAGGGGCATCATCAGAGAGATGAATTGGTCTATCTTGTCGGGCTTGCCCGTAAGTTCAAACACAAAGCTTTCCACTGATGCATCCACCACGCGGGCGCGAAAGGCGTCGCCAAGCCGCAGGGCTTCTATGCGCTTATCGCCTAAGCCGTTCACCTTCACCAGGGCGAGCTCGCGCGCCAAGAAATTGCCCTCTGCGGTAAGATCAGCCACTGAATGTACCGGAACCATCCGATCAAGCTGCGCTTTGATTTGCGTAATGACGGCAGCCGTACCTGTGGTCACAATGGTGAAGCGTGACACATGTTTTTCGTGCTCTGTTTCAGACACGGTAAGGGAGTCGATATTATAACCGCGCCCAGCGAACAAACCGATGATCCTCGCCAACACACCCGGCTGGTTTTCAGCAATGACAGCCAGTGTATGCGTCTCGATTTCCTGCTTCTTGGTATCAATGAAATAGGCCGAGCCCGTTCCTTGTTGATGTGCGCTCATGGGTTCATCTTTCTAAACAAGCTGCTTGCCTCTAGCATCGATTGCGCTGCCCACGTCTTCATCTGAAACATCAGCGCCCAAAAGCATTTCATTATGCGCCTTGCCAGATGGGATCATGGGAAAACAGTTTGCCAAGTTGGCCACTTCGCAATCAAACAATACGGGCCCCGGTGTGTTGATCATTTGCATAATGGCAGCATCAAGTTCAGCCGGTTTGGAACAGCGCAGGCCGGTGCCGCCGTACGCCTCGGCCAGTTTCACAAAATCGGGCAAAGCGTCGGAATACGATTCACTCAAGCGGTTGCCGTGAAGAAGCTGTTGCCACTGGCGCACCATGCCCATGTAATGGTTATTCACGATGAAAATTTTCACGGGCAGACGATATTGAATGGCGGTGGAAAATTCCTGCATGGTCATCTGCACGGAAGCATCGCCTGCGATGTCGATCACCAGAGACTTGGGATGTGCCGCCTGTACGCCAACGGCGGCTGGCAAACCATATCCCATGGTGCCCAATCCGCCTGATGTCATCCAGCGATTTGGCTCTTCAAAGCGATAAAACTGTGCGGCCCACATTTGGTGCTGACCCACTTCGGTGGTAATGTAAGTGTCTCTCGTCTTGGTCAATTCATAGAGCCGTTGGATGGCGTATTGCGGCATGATCACGTCTCTATTTGGTTTATATTTCAAACAATCGACGGACTTCCATTGGTCAATCTTGCGCTTCCATGAATCAAGGCTAACCGCATCCAATTTAACGCCGCGCTTTTTCCATTCAGCCAGCAGGGCGGCCAAAGCTTGCTTCACATCAGCAACGATTGGAATATCCACTTTCACGGTTTTGTTGATGGAGGATGGATCGATGTCGATATGGATTTTCTTCGAGTTCGGCGCAAAAGCGTCCAGACGCCCGGTGATACGGTCATCAAAGCGGGCCCCCACATTGATCATCACATCGCAATCATGCATGGCCATATTGGCTTCATATGTGCCGTGCATGCCCAACATGCCCAGCCATTCTTTGCCCGAAGCAGGATAAGCGCCCAGACCCATCAAGGTTGAGGTGATGGGGATGCCAGAAAGCGCCACGAATTCGCGCAGCAGTTTGCTGGCCTCAAGGCCAGAATTGATCACGCCACCGCCGGTATAGAGCAACGGGCGTTTGGCTTTGGAGATCAAGTCAATTGCGGCTTCGATAGCCGTAACGTTAGGGGCAGTCTTGGGTTGATATGACTTTACGATCACGCCTTCAGGGCCTGTATATTTGCCTTTGGCGAATTGCACGTCTTTAGGGATATCCACCACCACCGGGCCGGGGCGGCCGGTCATGGCTACGTAAAATGCTTCATGGATGATGCGGGCCAGATCATTCACATTCTTCACCAGCCAGTTTTGCTTGGTGCAAGGGCGCGTGATACCCACCGTGTCACATTCCTGAAATGCGTCCATGCCGATCAGATGCGTTGGCACCTGCCCGGTGATCAGCACCATGGGGATGGAATCCAGCATGGCATCGGTCAAACCCGTCACGCAGTTCGTCGCCCCGGGGCCAGAGGTGGCCAAAGCTACGCCACATTTACCTGTGCTGCGGGCATAACCCTCGGCCATATGCGTGGCCCCCTGCTCATGGCGCACAAGGATATGCTTCACTTTTTCTTGTTGAAAAAATTCGTCGTAAATGGGCAGCACGGCCCCACCTGGATAGCCAAATACATGGGCCACACCTTGGTCGGCTAAAGCGCGAAGCACGATTTCTGCCCCCGTCATCAATTCTTCGTCTGCCATAATCTTAACTCCAAACGTTTCACTAATCGTATTCGGCCCAATAAAAAAGGCCCCCGAGGGAGCCTATTTTCGCGCAACACCAAAAATCCCAGTGGGTTAACCCACTGCGGCGCTGCGCAACCTCACGACGACAAGAATGTGTTTCATGAGACACATGTGTATGTTTGCCGAGGCATTTGTCAAGGGGCCTATTTCTCCTCAACCATCCCCACAACAATTAACACCTGATAATCCTGCTTATTACACCCAGCCACAGGAGGCATGGCAGCGCCAGGTTGGACGGGGAAATTTTCTTGAGCTGCTTGCTCAGGCGTGCACGCGGCGGATTCTGTTGGCGTGTAGTTCGCGGCACGGCACCCAAGATGCGTAACGTCATAGAGCGTCGCACCATTATTCAATTGCCAACGCTGTTTGCCGTCGCTGCCTTTGGGTTCGATCGTTAGAACAGCGCTGGCCTCGCGACCGCCAGTCACCACATATTTGCCCGGGACAACCGGAAATACCGGTTGTTCCATAATAAGCCTATGTTCTTCGAGCCACCAACTCGTGTTGTTAAACAACCACTTTGCCGGTGCAACACCACCGTGCGATTTTAGACTTTCATAGTTCGACAAACGCACGCCCCGCGGGCCGGGATCAACGGGCCACAGGCCCCACGTTTGCGCGTCGGCTCCGGATTTCGCATCCTTGTCGCCCAGTGCCGCAATGTATTGGGTAGGGATACGTTTGACGACAGTTTCAGCAAATGCTTCAGCACCAGTCGCCAACATAATGCTTAAAACCGCTGTAACGGATGGTATTAACCTGCGTAGTGTTCTCATTTCATCAACTCCGCTTTGAATCTGTTACGAATGCTAACAGGTGCTGGATCAATTTCACACTTGTCGCCAATCAGACATCTGTCCACGGCCCCATGTCAACTGACGTTTGATATACTGGCGTGTGGCCATTTTGGCTGCACTGCCAGCTTCTTCTATCGTGATTTCGCCTTTTAGGTGGGCCAGAAGTTCCCGCACCCCGATTGCTTTCATGAGAGGCACGGCTGCTTCAAGAGGGGGCAAGGCCCGCACTTCATCCAAAGCGCCCTGCTCTAGCATCTGATCAAAACGCCAGTCGGCGCGTTGATAAAGCACTTCGCGCGGAGTATTTTTGTAAAACTTTTGAACGTTAAATTCTTTCAGCGGTGAGGCGGCTTCAGCCCGTGCCTGCCACTCATTTAGACTGACGCCCGTGCTGTCGATCACTTCGAGCGAGCGAATGAGGCGTTGGCGATCAGAAGGGTGCAAACGGGCGGCTGAAGTTGGGTCGCGGTGTGCCAATGCGGCGTGCAGGTCACCCGCGTAAGCCCGCCAATGGGCCCGCACTTCAGAAGGTGGTTCTGGAACTTCTGCCAAGCCCTTGAGAAGTGACATGAAATAGAGACCTGTTCCGCCACAAAGAATAGGTGTTTTACCTGATGCGTGAGCCCGATTTATTTCCGCCACCGCATCCCTTTGCCATTGCGCCACCGAATAAGCCATCAAACCGGATACTTGGCCATAGAGCCGGTGCGGCACTTTGCTTTCATCTTCGAAATGAGGTCTTGCCGTCAACACGCGCAACTCGCGATATACCTGCATCGAGTCCGCGTTGATAATCACACCATTCTCGGCTTCAGCAATTTCCAACGCCAACGCAGACTTGCCGCTGGCCGTCGGGCCTGCAATAAGCACCACGCGTTTTGGATGAGTTGAAGACATATGGATTCCGTTCTGGTTCTCATAGCAGCCCCCGGCACTGGTGCAATCTCAGATGAGATTGCAGCGCAGCTTGGTGATATGCGCTGGCTGGCCAAGGGTGAAGCCTTGGAAGCTTCGGCTTCATCTGTAGAATTGGCACGCGCAATCTGCGCTGGCCTGCCTGTCGACATCAACGTTGTGCCATCCAAAAACCGCCGCAAGCGCCTGTTGCTGGCCGATATGGATTCCACCATGATTCAACAAGAATGCATTGATGAGCTTGGCGTGGTGGCCGGCGTTGGCGACCACATCAAGTCTGTGACAGCTCGCGCCATGCGTGGTGAAATCGATTTTGAGGGCGCGTTGAAGGAGCGCGTGGCACTTTTACAGGGCATGCCAGAAAGCGTGATTCAAGAGGTGATCATGAGTCGCATCACGTTTATGCCCGGCGGCAGAACCTTGGTTGCAACCATGAAGCACCATGGTGCCCATGCGGCCCTCGTATCCGGCGGCTTCACCGCTTTCACATCGTATGTAGCTGAAGCTCTCGGGTTTCACGAAAGTCGTGCCAATACATTGCTGGCTCAGGATGGCAAGCTCACCGGCGAAGTCGCGCTACCTATTTTGGGCAAAGATGCAAAAGTTGAAAGCCTGCAACGCCTCTGTTCCTTGCACGGATTATCACCTGAAGATGTGCTGGCCGTTGGCGATGGCGCCAATGATATACCCATGCTGCAAGCTGCTGGCATGGGTGTGGCCCTTCATGCAAAGCCCAAGGTTCAGGAACAGGCGCAACATGTTGTAAACCACGGGGACCTCACGGCATTGCTTTTTCTCCAAGGTTTTTCACAAGCTGAATTCATGCAGTGATCAAGCGCGCACCACAACTGCTGCACCAGCAATGATAATTGCAAAACCCACCAGATGTTGCAGCGTTAACTTTTCACCCAGATAGAAAATTGCAAAAACCGATAAACACTGCAAAGGTGATGACTTCTTGGATGGTTTTTAACTGGGGTGGAGAATAAACTTGGCTACCCCAACGATTGGCAGGCACGGCCAGCCAGTCGAAAAAGGCTATGCCCCACCTCGCCATCACCACCAGCCACAAGGGTTTGTCGGTGAATTTTAAATGGCCATACCACGCCAAAGTCATAAACAGGTTAGAACCGACAAGCAAAAAAACGGGAAGGATTTTCGCGAATTCCATCGCTGAATTTTTGCGGAGGTTAGCCGTGCTTGTCAATAGCCGGGGAATGCGAAAGCGCAGAAATTTGTCCGCGCTTTCTCAAATTCTGTGGGAACCTTATTGCTTCATGTTGCGCAGCAAGTAGTAAGCTCCGCCGCCGATCGCCACACCGAAGAACCAGCCATAAACACCCCACCACGCGGGTAAAATCGTGGTGAAGTTGGGAAGGATCGTCGAGAAGAGCGCGCCAATGACCAGCGCAATAAAGGCATTGGCGTGCCAGCCGTTACTGAATTTGAACTCGCCGTTTTCTTGATAGAGCGCGTTCACGTCCAACTTGCCTTTTCGGATCATGTAATAATCCACCATCATAATGCCGAATATGGGGCCCATGACCGAACCGATAAGGCCAACGAAGTGGGCCGCGCCACCGTTCCATGGTGCAAAGGGATAGAGCACCAAGGCAATACCGGCCGCAATGTAACCACCCTTTTTAAAGTCAATCTGGCGTGGGAAGACATTTGAGAAATCAAAGGCCGGCGACACGAAATTCGCAACAACGTTGATGCCTAAGGTTGCCACAGCAAAAGTTATCGCTGCCAGCGCCGCCAGCAACCAATTGTCAAATTTGGCTGAAATCTGATCGGGGTGCAGCAGCAATTCACCATAGACGGTATAAGCCGCCGTGGTGGTGATGCCTGCAACTAAGCAGAACAACAGCAAGTTAATGGGCAACCCCCAAAGATTACCCTTGCGCACCGTCGCTTCGTCTGGCGCATAACGCGAAAAATCGCAGAAGTTGAGATAGAGTGCGGCAAAATATGTCACCCAGGTCGCTGCCACGGCTGCCAAAGCTGCAAAAGAACCAGGTGCGCCGGGAATGCCTGCATCAGCAGTGGCTGCGGCCAGCTTGTCAGCAGGAATATCGCTGCCGAATGAAATGGTTCCGGATTTAACCACCAGCACAACCGCCAGGAACAACATCATGATCCAAACGGCAGGCCCCGCCCAGTCCTGGAATTTGCGAACTGTTTCCATGCCATTTTGAATGATGAGCAATTGTAAGGCCCAGACGACAACGTAACAGATCACTTCCAGGGTTGAATGGCCCAGCATGTGGCTGTTGGTATGAAAATCCATCATGCCCTGATTGCGGGTGAGCAGAGCAACGATGGCACCTGACGCGGCTGAAGTCTGCGCGCCGTACCAGAAGCAAGCGACGACGGCCCGTACCAAAGCCGGAAGGTTGGCCCCAAAAGTGCCGAAGGATGCACGCGCTAAAACGGGATAAGGAACGCCAGTCCGCGCTCCAGCAATACCCACCATATTCATCAGCGCATAAACCACCACCGAACCCAGACCGATGGCAATAATGAAGTTAAAAAAATTGCCGCACAAAAGAAAAAGACTGGCGGCAAGGAAATATCCGTAAAGTGAGTGAACGTCTGACGTCCAAACGTTAAAGATCGAAAACGCGCCCCAATTTCGATTTGCTGCAGGCGCCAGATCCTCGTTGTGTAACGAGGGTGACGGATTGATCAATTGCATTTAAGTCCCCTTTTTTAAATTGCCCCGTCGGCTCCCGTCATTTTGTGCCGGCGCTCGACTTGTGCCTTTTTTTAATCGGGATTACTGAGTCTGGCAATCGCCCTGTGATTGTCGTTGGTTCGCGGATTCTATTTCTGCCGCAGATCGCTTACGCCCGCGGCGCGCGAAAATTTGATTGCGTCGCCAGCAAAAGCCGATGTCAAAAACGTTTTTACATACTCCGTCACCCGCGTATGAGCTGCGTTGTTGCCATCCGTGAAAGCCATATGTCCGGCCTTGTCAAATTCCACATAACTTGCGAAACCGGACGTGCGTTCATAGCAACCGTTCTTCCCGCTTACCATGCCAGCGGAAACTTCGTCTTTGTTGCCACCAATATACATCACGGGCACGGTGATCGCGCCCAACGTACCGATGGTGTTCAACGCGCCGCAATAGGGCGAAAGCGCAACCACAGCGGTAATGCCATCCATCCTCCAACCAGGCATTCCGCCAGCCATGGCCAAGGCCGCATAACCGCCGAGCGAATGACCGATGATGGCCACACGAGACCAATCAATGCGCGTGCGCCAATGGCCATCGGAACGCAATATGCGGTAAACCATTCGCAGTTCATCGCGGCGTTTCATAAAAGTGTTATCAAACCAGCGCGATGGATCCGTGAGTTGTTTTTCTTTGCCGCCACCCTTGCCACATTGCGCATCGCTATGATCGGGCGCCATCACCAGCCAGCCTTGCTTGGCCAGTTCAAGCATAAGAAAACTTGCTTGGGTAGAACAGCCGCCATAACTGTGTGAAAATATAACGAGTGGCCGTAAGCCCACCACGCCCGGCTCCCAGTAATTGACGTTCAATCCGCCAATATTTGTGGTGCCCTGCTCGCCAGGCTTTGCCGCACTCACTGCAGCGGTATTTCCGAGAATTTCTTTCGTGCTTTCAACGCGCTTAACAGCGGTTGTGTGATGCGTGTGATGGCGACGCGCTTCAGCCGGGCTGACAGATAAGAACAAACCCAAGATGATGAGACAATACAAAACCCTTTGTGGAAGTAACATCGTTCCCCCCCGTCTTCCAGCACGATGCAATACTGAGTTAGCCAGTCAGCACAATCAAGCGTTGTCTTTACGAATGGTTAACTATAATGCTGACAGCAAGTGTCAGTAGGCTCCCTTTTACTTCATGCCAGGTGAGCCTATATCATCGCAATGGGTCACTCGCGACAAGAAGGCGGATTTGCCGAGGCAGCACAGCCTGATTTGCAGGGTTATGAACCTCTGCCGAATTCCGCGCGCGCCGGGCTTGAGGCTTTGCGCCCGGAAATTCAAGCGCTGCCAATGTTTGCCCCCAATAAGCCCAACAAGCTGCCGAAATCCGAAGGCGGAAAACGACTTGAAGTGGTCTCGCCTTATGAGCCTAAGGGTGATCAGCCTACGGCAATCAGGGAATTAGTGGCCGGAATAAAAGGTGCTGAGCGTAACCAGGTTCTGCTAGGCGTCACGGGTTCTGGCAAAACCTACACCATGGCCAAAATTATCGAGGCCACGCAACGCCCTGCCCTCATCATGGCGCCGAACAAAACCTTGGCCGCCCAGCTTTATGGTGAATTTCAAAATTTCTTCCCCAATAACGCGGTGGAGTATTTCGTTTCCTATTACGATTACTACACACCCGAGGCCTATGTGGCCCGCAGCGATACGTACATTGAAAAAGAGAGCGCGATCAACGAACAGATTGACCGCATGCGCCACTCGGCCACGCGTTCATTGCTGGAGCGTGATGATGTGATCGTGGTGGCGTCGGTGTCTTGCATCTATGGCATTGGCGATGTGGAAACCTATTCGGCCATGGCCTTTCAGATCAAGAAAGGTCAGCGTACGGATCAACGCGCGCTCATCGCCGATCTCGTGGCGCTTCACTATCGCCGCAATGATCAGAATTTTGTGCGCGGCACGTTCCGCGTGCGCGGTGACACCATTGAACTGTTCCCGTCGCATCTGGATGACCGCGCCTGGCGCATATCTCTGTTTGGGGACGAGGTGGAAGGCATTTCAGAATTTGATCCCCTCACCGGCCAGAAGCGCGCTGAACTTGAGCAAGTGAAAGTCTATTCCAATTCACACTATGTCACGCCCAAACCCACGCTGGAACAAGCCGTCACCCGCATCAAATTCGATCTGCAACAGCGCCTCGCCGAGTTCAATGCCGCTGGCCGCATTCTGGAAGCGCAGCGGCTTGAACAGCGCACGATGTTTGATATTGAAATGATGATGGCCACCGGCTCCTGTGCTGGCATCGAAAACTATTCGCGCTATCTCACGGGCCGCAAGCCGGGTGAGCCGCCGCCCACGCTGTTTGAATATCTGCCAGACAATGCCATCGTCTTCACCGATGAAAGCCATGTCACAGTTCCGCAAATTGGCGGCATGTTCAAGGGCGACTTCAACCGCAAGGCCACGCTGGCGGAATATGGCTTCCGCCTGCCCTCTTGCATCGACAATCGCCCGCTGCGATTTGAGGAATGGGACGCGATGCGCCCACAATCCATCTATGTTTCGGCAACGCCCGGGGGCTGGGAATTGCAGCAAACCGGCGGCGTGTTCTCCGAGCAAGTCATTCGCCCCACTGGCCTCATCGATCCGCCGGTTTTCATCCGCCCCATTAAAACGCAAGTGGACGATGTGATCGCCGAGTGCAAGCAAGTGGCGCTGGGCGGCCAGCGCGTGCTCGTCACCACTTTAACCAAGCGCATGGCCGAAGACCTTACCGAATATATGCAAGAACAAGGCGTGCGCGTGCGCTACATGCACAGCGACATTGACACGCTGGAGCGCATCGAGATTTTGCGCGATTTGCGGCTGGGTGCCTTCGATGTGCTCATCGGCATTAACTTGTTGCGCGAGGGCCTGGACATTCCGGAATGTGCGCTTGTTGCAATTTTGGATGCCGACAAGGAAGGCTTCCTGCGGTCTGAAACCTCACTGGTGCAAACCATCGGCCGCGCCGCGCGCAACATTGATGGCCGCGTGATCATGTATGCTGATAGCATCACCGGCTCGATGAAGCGGGCCATCGCCGAGACGGATCGGCGCCGCGAAAAGCAGGTGGCTTACAACACCGCCAATGGCATCACGCCGCAATCCATCAGGACGAACATTCGCGACATCATGGGCTCGATGTATGAGCGCGACCACGTGCAAGTGGAGGCGGGTGATGGCACACCGCTGGTGGGCCACAACCTGCAAAAAGTTCTGGCCGACATGGAAAAACGCATGCGCGAGGCGGCCGCCAATTTGGAGTTCGAAGAAGCCGCACGGTTGCGTGATGAAGTGAAGCGCCTGAAGGCTGTGGAACTTGCGGTGATGGAAGACCCGCTGGCGAAGAATTCAAACATTCAGGATGCGGAAGCCAGTTGGCCGAAGGCGAAAGCGACGGATCGGCGGGCGGGAAGCACAGCGGGCAAACCGGGGACAAGGGCGTATCGGGGGCCGAAGCGGTAGCACTTGCCCCTCAATTGTGCTAGTAGCGAAGCATGACCAGACTTGAGAAAATCGAACAAGATATCGCCAGCCTCACCCCGGCTGATGTGAGCAAGCTTGCCGCCTGGATGGCAGAGTATCAGGCTGAACTCTGGGATCGCCAGATTGAGGATGACGCCAAGGCCGGAAAATTGGACAAACTGGCCGAACAGGCGCTGGCCGATCATCGCGCTGGTCGCAGCCGTTCTCTCTGATGCATTACGCGTCCCCGTCATTTTGGGATGCCTATGCCAAACTGCCGGAAACCGCCCGCAAACATGCCCACCGCAATTTCGGACTGCTGAAATCCGATACTCGCCACCGCTCTCTGGTTCTTAAACGGGTTGGACGCTATTGGTCAATTCGCGCTGGCGGCGAATTTCGGGCACTGGCTGTTGAAATTGACGACGGCCTGCTCTGGTTCTGGATCGGGCCACATGCGGAATATGACAGGTTGATCAAGTAGCGTATCGGCCATGAACTACGCCGAGGAGCTTTCGGGCACTGTAATGTGATTCTTAATTCCAAACAACGATTGTAAGGAGGTTAAATTGTCTGACAATGAACCAAAAAATGAAGCGGGTTTCATAAAGTCAACGGTTATAGAGGTCAGGAAGAAATTCAGTGAAAGAATCGCTGACGCGATTGTTTATTCGGTCGCGGTTGCAGCAGGTCTGCTACTTGCAGGAAGCATTGGATATACTTCTCTTCATCAGAGATTTGTAGAAGCGACTGGAGTTACCCCTATTTGGGAGACAATAAAGGATTCAAACGATACTTTTGATTTGAACTGCGACTATCGGTTTTTCGTTGAAGACCTGACCGACAAATGCGTTGCACCTGGCTTCGATATTAGGCAAAACTTATACCTTTATCCACAGATTGTCGCACCAAGTGGACTTATTTGATCCTATTCAAACGCTATGACCATGTCAATTCAGTTTAACAAGACCTTGCAGTTGTTTTGCGATTCACCACTGATACCGGGTGGTCATGAGGTCCCCAATTCAATTGTCCAAAGGCGGTGTGGCGCTCCAAAATTGCATTGATTTGGATTGCGGTGACTGGTGACTACGGATTACCGTGACAGGACTACGGTGACCGTGCATTCAACTTAGTGCAAACCTAACAAACCATTCCCCCTCTCCCCTTGCGGGAGAAGGTGGCCGAAGGCCGGATGAGGGGCTGCTCCGCATTTTCCACTTGGGTTTGGAGCGACCCCTCACCCACCATCCGCCTTCGCCGAGGCTACGGCGGACGGTCCCCCCTCTCCCGCAGGGGGAGAGGGTTGGGTTTCTGTCGCGTGCCATCTCCAGTCGCAATCCCCGTCAGCCCTGCTGACTTTTCTCGCCTCACATCTTCCGCTATCGTCCCTTCCTCTGCTTTCTGCATTCTGATCGATCTTTTTTGAAAAGGAGTTTCCGATGCCAAAATCCAAATCCCACACTGGAACATGTTTTTGCGGCGCGGTGGAAGTCACCGTCACGGGCGAGCCTGCGGCGATGGGCTATTGCCACTGCGACTCCTGTCGGCAATGGTCAGCCGGGCCGGTGAATGCCTTCAGCCTGTAGCCGCCGGAAGCGGTGAAAATCACCAAGGGTAAGGAGCATGTGGGCGAATATCACAAGTCCGCCAACAGCCTGCGCCAGTGGTGCAAGGTCTGCGGCGGGCATCTGCTCACCGCCCATCCCGAATGGAAGCTGGTGGATGTCTATGCCGCCGTGCTGCCAACGCTGGAGTTCAAGCCTGGGGTGCATGTGAACTACCAGAACACCGTTCTCCATCTGCATGACGGCCTGCCCAAGCAGAAAGACTTGCCCGCAGAAATGGGCGGCTCAGGCGTGCTGCTGGTGGATTGAGACTGTTTGTGCAGAAATAGAAAAACCGCGCAGTGGGTCTGCGCGGCTTCAGAGGACGGGCTTACCCTATCGGTCTACAACTATGACGCAAACCCGCACTGCTTCTGCTCCGCCGCAATCTCTTTGGTGATGCGGATGGCGTTCTCGGCATAGGCTTGCGTGACGGTGCCGCTGTGCACGGTTTTGTCCTTCAAGTGGCTCACGCCTTGGCAGAGATGGAACACATGTGGCTCAGATGATTTCGCCGCGCCATTCTCCGGTGCGATCCAATAGACCACATCAGTGCCATTTGGGTTGGCCGCCGATTTCGTCGCGGCCGCCACATCGGTGGAATCGCGCGCGATATCTTGCGCCTGTGAGGCCACTTCGGGAGAACAGGCCGTGGTGGCCTGGCCCGCCTTGATCTGCGTGGCACAGGCGCTCATGTCTTGCGTGTATTGCTCAATCGAGGCCGGCTTGAAATTCACCCCCATGATGGCTGCAAGCACAGCCAGCACGGCACCGATGCCGCCCGCCATTTGCTTGTTCTTGGGGTCCATGTCCTTGTCCATTAAGATCAATATAAGCAGCGGCAGGAAGGCAATCACCGTCATGATCGCGCCCAGTTGGTTCTGGGCGAAGAAGCTGGCTGCATTGGCGCGGCTGGCCGGATCGTTCTTGTAGGCACCCTTCCAGAAAATGCTGCCCAGAATGGCGAAAATGGCGATGCC
>JANYHB010000048.1 GCA_025359265.1 Hyphomicrobiales bacterium
ACAAGACATTTTCGACTACATCGAGATGTTCTATAACCCACAACGCAAACATGTTAGGAATGGTATGTTGTCACCGATAGAGTTTGAGACACGGCAAAAACTGAACCCGCAAGGTGTCTAGGAAACTCGGGGCTATTCAAGGCCATAAACCCGCCGCGCTTCATCTGCGAAGCCATAAGATTCCGGATCGTCCACATTGAAATCACTTTTGGTGATCGTGAGGCGAAGTGACGGATCATATTTCACCGCCGGGAGCTTTGCGGCTGTACGACCCGTCACGCCGTGGTCAAAGATTTCCAATTCCTTGCCCGTCATATCAAATCGGTGAATCATGCCGGTGGAGAGATCAGAAACAAAAAGCTGCTTCACTTCAGGCGCATAAGTGATGTTGCCAAGGCCAGCTCCCGCATTGTCTTGGTTTGCAAGTTGCACATTGGCGAAGAGCGAAACTTCACCCGTCACCCCATCCACTTTCCAGATCGAGCCTGGCCCACCCTTGCTGCCTGGTTGGCCTTTGGTGTCACCCGTGCCCCACTGCCCTGTCATCCAGCTGGCGGCCTTGTCGCCCTTGTGCAGGCGCTGTGGACGACCATCGCCATCGCTATCCGGCGCAACGATTTGCAGGCCGTAGGCTGACGTTGCGGTCAGGTAAATGTTGGGCGCCAGGTGCTTATCGTCAGGCGTTCTAGCATCATCAAGGGCTACGCCAAAAACCTGGCCCACGTCACGCGCCTTGTAATCGTGCAGCGATTGACCGGGCCAAATGCGCGCGTCCCAGACATAGCCCGGATGGGCCACACTGTTAATTTGAGCTGAAATGCCATCAAGATTGATAAAGGTTTCATCCAGCATCTGCAGTGGGCTGCCCTCTGGCAGCGGCAGCATTGGATCAAGCACACCGGAAAACTTGGTAATGGCCATGTTTCCCAACGACATGTTGCTGGGGTCTTGTGCAAAAGCCGGTGTTGAGACCAGCAACGTTGTGAGCACTAAGCGGTTAAGCAATTTCATGGCGTCAGGCCTTCTCGTTTCGGATGCAAAGAACATGGGCGCACAATGAATGGCGCGCAAAAAAGTGGGAAAAGACTGAACTGTGAACAGGTAAAATGTTACAATTGCAATCGATATTGCATTGCAACATGCGAAGATCGCACATTTCGATTGCCCCCTGTTAGAGTCCCCAGTCTGGCTTGCAATCTACCCTGAATTGATTTTAATGCTATCCGCCAGATGGCGGATGGGGGCAGTCAATTGAATTCGGGAGAAATTTTAGCGGCCGAAAGCGAATCGGTGGGCGCGACAGCTGCGCATCATCACCGCATTGATTTGGTTTCGCGGTTGCTCACATTCAATCTGTTTGGCGCTTTGTTGGCGCAGGGCTGTTTTGCAATCGGGCTGTTCACAGTCTTCGAAATCTATTCCGACAGTGCTTCCGCCCTGAACCTGAATGCATGGACTTTCTGCGCCTTAATTCTGGTGCTTGCCGGCCTGCTGATGGACGCGCGGATCTTCCTGCAAAAAAAGTCTCACGCCGAAATGGCCAAGGCATGGCGAAAACCGTCCCGAATTTTAATGGCGCTCGGCGATGTTTTGGCCTTCTTCATAATCATTTTGCTCATGCCAACCGGAACCGCTGACGAGGACCTTCTGATGGTTATCTTCTTCATGGGTTATGTGCTTTTCCACATAATGGCGGACCCCGGCGAGCGCGACCTCAACCGGGCCTGCATTGTGGCACTTATGAGTGCGCTGGTCATTTTCTTCCTTTGGCGCGGTGGAGTTCGTGGATGGGTCCTAGCCACTTACATGGCAATGTACGGGGCAATCATTTTCATTGTTGGAGATGTTATCAGAACGGCATTCGTCCAGGCAGTCGCGGGCAACGAGGAGAAAGCAGGTCAAATCTTCAGCCTGTCCAACAGCGAGAGAGTAACGCGTGAGGCAGCGGATGAGAAGTCCAAGTTTTTTGCATCGGCTTCGCATGATCTGAACCAGCCGCTCTTTGCTGTTCGCGTGCACGCCAGCAGGCTTGCCAGGGCGCCAAACGATGCCTCGCGCTTGTCGGCACGGGAGGACCTCGACATTGCGCTGGACGAGACCGACCAGCACCTTTCGCGCTTGCTCGAATTTTTGCGTCTGGATGGCAACCAGACAAAACCAAACCTTAGCCAAGTTGCAATGAGCGACTTTTTGCGCCGCCTCGCCGATCGCTACCGCGAACTGGCGAAAGAAAATAAAATCGCCCTGGTTGTCGAATCCGTTAAATTGACCATCGCGACAGATGCGACACTGTTGACGCGCGCGCTGTCCAACTTGATTGAAAACGCCATCAAACACAGCGGTTGCCGCAAAGTCATCATAGGTGCCAAAGTCGGACAGAGGAAAATCCGGTTCGAAGTGGCAGATGATGGCAAGGGCCTGGGTTGCTGTGATCCAAAGTCGCTTTTCGTCGCGTTTGGAAGAGGCACAGAAACGCCGATTTTAAGAGGATATGGTTTGGGACTGGCCTCTGTCGACCGCATCGCACGAAAGCTTGATGGCAATTGCGGGGCAAAGGCAAACGACAAGGGCGGCGCAATCTTCTGGCTCGAACTCCCGCTCGGAAAACCATCATGATGCGGTTTTTGATCTGCGATGATCACCCGCTCGTGCGCCGCGCATTGAGATCGCAACTGGTTGAAAATTGGCCAGGCTGCACTGTCGAAGAAGCGCAAGATTTTTTGGAAGCCTGCGAAAAAATCTCAGCCGGCTTTGATTTGTGCATCACCGACTTGTTGATGCCGGGCGAGATCGCCGTGGAAGGACTCAGAGCTTTGGTGTCGAAGGCGGCAGAAACGCCAGTCGTTGTTCTGTCGGGCTCGCTCAGCGCAATGAATGAGGGGGACATTTTGACCGAAATCGGCGCGCTCAAGGTTTTGAGCAAACAACTGTCTAACGAAGCCTTACTAGAGGAAATTGCTGAAGCTTTAAGGACGAGCTCCACGCGGGAACTGAAAAAGAAGGCGAAGCCGCTCAGCAAACATTTTTCGCCTCAGCAGGTCAGAATAGCCAACCTGATCGCCGCCGGGAAATCCAACAAGGAAATCGCAATAGCGCTGGACATCAATCCTGCCACTGTCAAGTCCCATGTCGAGACCATGTTGCGCAAAATCGGTGCAAAGTCACGCTTGGAAATCGCCGGTAAGGTTCATCTGTTTCAAAGAAATTGAGCAAATCCCAGCAAATATGGGAGCCGTTCAAATGCAAATATCGACGCTTCATAACTGGGCAGCGCTCTGCTGCTGAAGGGTTTGGAGGCCGACATTTCGGTTGTGCTTCACGCTGACGATTTGAATGCAAAAAACCTCTATGTTGCTATCACGCGCGGTGCCTCAAAGCTGGTGGTTTGTTCAAAATCAGCCACGCTGGCGCATTGAATGTAGGACCGGGCTGAATAAAAATTGATCGCAATAGAATTCACCCAACGTGAATCCCGATCCAGCGATTTGACTCCCTATGCAGGGCCCACGCCGGTGCCGTGACGGTATTTTCGACGGTATATCCTGAGGAAAAATGGCAATAAAGCATAGTGAGATAACGCCTTATCGGCACGCCACGGTCCCGCTTCAGGCACCAATCTTCACTCTCTGGGCGAATTATCACTTATGCAAGCCGCCCGCTTGCCGTTTCTTGCTCACTCTTGTAACAGCTTTCCCAGAGGGCCACATTAAATCATGACTATTAAGCTGCACCGCGGGGATTTGCCGGCCGATTTCGTTGCCGGTTCATCCATCGCTATTGATACTGAAACGCTGGGCTTGAAGCCCGCGCGTGACAAGCTCTGCCTGGTCCAAATTTCAACGGGTGATGGCAATGCCCACTTGCTGCAGGTTGACCGCGCCACTTTCAGGGCGCCGCGTCTCACGGCCATATTGGCTGATCCCGCAGTTATTAAGATCTTTCACTTCGCGCGGTTTGATGTAGCTGTGTTGAAACATTATCTGGGTGCCGAAACCCGTAATATTTATTGCACCAAAATTGCCTCACGTCTGGTGCGCACCTATACAGATCGCCATGGCCTGAAAGATTTGGTGCGTGAACTGCTGGGCATAGAGCTGGACAAGCTGCAACAAAGCTCAGACTGGGGCGCGCATATTCTCACCGAAGCGCAAAAAAAATATGCGGCAACTGACGTGCTTTATCTGCATGAATTGAAAGCCCGCCTTGATCAAATGTTAGAGCGTGAAGGCCGCACCGAAATCGCCAAAGCATGTTTTGACTTTGTGCCCACCCGCGCCGCGCTAGACCTTCTGGGTTGGTCGGAAGAAGATGTCTTCGCCCACGCCTGAGGCTTTTGCCCTTAAAGCCGCGCAGGCGCGCAGGCGTGCCGAGCGCAGCCGTTTTGTGGTAAAATTTGCGGTTATAATCGGTGCTGCCATTGCCATCGTTTTTGTTGGCCAAAGCGTTTATCATAAATCTCTGCGCCCGTCTGAACCGCAAGTCACACTTGAAAAATCACCCATTATTGCCGGAGGCTATTCAAACTTCGCCGGTATAGACAAATACTCAAAACCCTTTCTCGTACGCTCTCAAAATGGCGATCAAGATGCGAAAATTGAAAGCCTGATGCATCTGAAAACCGTAACCGGCAGCTTCGTGCGCCGCGGCGGCGGGGATGTCCAAATTGTGTCAGACTTGGCAGATTATGATACCAAGTCAAAGGACTTGGCCGTATCAGGCAATGTGCGTTTTGAAGAACCGGGGCGTTATGTCGCCCATCTGCAAACAGCTCAAGTTAATCTTGAGCAACAGAAAATTTCAACAAATCAGCCCGTGCAAGTCCAAACAGCGGGTGCTACGATTTCCGCCGACACCATGGAAACTTCGGAAGATGGCGGCACGGTTTATATGCGCGGCCATGTGAAAGCTCATTTCAAATCTGAATTGGGCGATTGATAACGGCAAGCAGGAGAGAGAAGATGGCGCTTAGAAAAACGGCAGCAGTGATGACCATGGCCATGATGCTGGCACTTCCCAATGGGCTCCATGCAGCCGGTGCCGTGGATGTGTCAGCTGACAGTTTTGAAAGCATTGACGCCGAGCACAAAACTATTTTTCGCGGCAATGTCATAGCCATCCGCCCGACTGATACTACCAAGTCCGATGAAATGACCATTACTTCAGGCGATGAAAAGCAGCCTGACGGCAAGATGAAAACAGTTACCAAAACGGTGGAATGCAAAGGTAGTGTTACAATCACCACCAAAGATGCTGTGATAACAGGCGATACCTGCGATCTTGATGTGCAACATGACAAGTTGGTGGTTGCGGGCGCCAGCGTGACCCTCACGCAAGGCCAAACCGTGCTTAAGGGCAAACAACTCAATGTGGACCTTAAAAACAATCACATTCAAATGACCGGTGGGCGCGTCAACGGCAACTTTGTTCCAAATTGAAATGTTCAAGCGCTTTGGATGCGGTAACGGCATACTGGGTTTCACCCAATTTTAATGAAATAGGTTTTTAATAGGAATGCTGAAAGAAAACCAAAATTTTCAACCGGCTCCTATGGCCCAGCGTGGTGTTAATCGCGGGGCCGGGGAGCCAGTGAGAAAATCGGATTCTGACGGGCTGACTGCCTTAAGCCTTTCGAAAAGCTATAAGCAGCGGCCTGTGGTGCGGGGTGTTTCCCTTCGCCTTCGGCGTGGAGAAGCTGTTGGCCTTTTGGGCCCCAATGGTGCCGGCAAAACTACCCTGTTCTATATGATCACCGGGTTGATTGCGGTCGATGAGGGAACCATAAGTCTCGATGGTGCAGAGATCACCAACCTGCCCATGTTCCAACGGGCGCGTTTGGGAATTGGTTATCTGCCCCAGGAAAGCAGCGTGTTCCGCGGTATGACAGTGGAAGAAAACCTGCGTGCGGTTTTAGAGCTCCATGAGCCTGATAAAGCCAAACGCGCCAGTAAGTTGCGTGAGTTGTATGATGAGTTCTCAATATTCCACATCCGGCATTCGCCGTCTGTTGCGCTCTCTGGCGGAGAGCGTCGTCGGGTGGAAATCGCCCGCGCCATTGCGGCAGAGCCAGATTTCATCCTCCTTGATGAGCCCTTCGCCGGGATTGACCCCATTGCGATCGGTGATATTCGCAAGCTGGTGCGCCAGCTTACCACTCGGGGAATCGGGGTGCTTATTACGGATCACAACGTCAGAGAAACCCTCGACATCATCGACCGCGCCCTCATCATCCATGAGGGCCACGTCCTGACCGAGGGCACGCCGCAAGAGATTGTAAATAACCGCGACGTGCGCAAATATTATCTCGGCGAGAATTTCCATATTTGACTCTTTTGTCGTACAGCTGCTGCTACCCAGGTGAAATATTTGCCCGTAGACAAGGCGGCCATTCAGATTGGCCATGGATTGGTCGCAATGAATCCCAACTGTAATCACACTGTAACAGAAAAGTTTTGGCGGAACTCAGAGGGTTAACTTCTAAATTGCATGAATCAGGTATCTTCTTGCGTTGATTTCGTGAAAGACATCTGCTAATCTCAACATCAAAAGAAAAGACAAGCCGAGCTGCCAGTTCGCCCGAGGATTTCCCGGCATCCGCTGGCCGCATCGACAAGGGGGTTGCTAGGTGTCTCACAATATTCATCCGACGGCCAGTATTTCAGTAATGGTTGATTTGGACACAAGCGTGCGTGGCAGCATACTGCGGATCGGCGAGGCCTCTGTCGTGGAAAGTTTCGTGCGGATCAAGTTTTCCGGTGGCTTGGGTGATGTCGTGATTGGCAACCGCTGCAACATTAATTCAGGCACAGTCATTTATTCTGGCCATGGAGTGAGGCTTGGAAACAATGTCTTGATTGCGGCCAATTGCACCCTGGCTGCCAGTAACCACGAATATGAAGACGGGGAGAGGCCCATTCGAGAGCAGGGGTTGCGGCCCTCAAAAGGTGGAATCATTGTCGAAGATGATGTTTGGATTGCCTCCAACTGCTTGATTTTGGACGGTGCCCGGATAGGCAAGGGTGCCGTGATTGGTGCAGGTTCTCTCGTCAGGGGAGAGGTGAAACCTTATACCGTCATGGGCGGAAATCCCTTGAAGATACTGGGTTACCGCAGGGGCCATGAACCGCATTCCCCGCCAGCCAAGGCAAGATCGTTACTTGCTCAGGTTAAATGATCGTGTCGACCAAAACAACCCAATCCCCAGTCCTCTCCATCATTGTGCCAACCTGCGATCGTCCTGACACATTGGCGGCTTGCTTGCACTCACTGGCCAAACAGCCCAATCCACATGTTGAGATTCTCGTTCACGACAATGCCAGTGGCGAAGAAACGCAACGCGTCATCACAATGATTGCAGACCGGCGCATTATCCACAAACGCCTCCCGCAACGCGTGAGTATGAGGGAGAATTTTGAAAGCGCCGCGGCAGCCGCCGCGGGCGATTATCTTTGCATGATCGGCGATGACGATGCCATGTGTGAAGGCTCACTTAATTGGATTGTGAAGATGCTTCGCCGCCACAAGCCGGAAGCCATGTGCTGGCGTCACGCCGCCTATTATTGGCCGTCACTTTCGCAGGCCGACATTGGCTTCTACTGGCTTCACTACAAATATTTCTATGGCGGTTGGCAATGGAACAACAAGCAGGCGCTCAGAAAGCGGCTTCTCAGCGGCGAAATTGAGGGCCTGTCGGAAGGCAACATGCTCTACCACGGGATCACATCAAGAAAGCTCTATGAAACCACCAAAGCCAAACTGGGCGGTGTGTTCTTTGGCTATCACATCCCCGACATCTATGTTCACACGGCCTTGCTTTCCGTTGAAGGTGAGGGGCTGACCGGCAGCTATATTGATGTTGATCACCCTTTGTCGGTTTACGGCATCTCAAGCCATTCAAATGGCACATCATGGTACGTGCAATCCGATAGGGACAAAGGCAGGGAAACGGGAACAGGTGCATCCTCGCCCGTGGCGGAATGGAAAAAAACAGCCACTGCCGATAAAAAAGTTGAATACTCGGTGTTAACCCCGATCCGGTCATTGAAATTCCACGAATACGTGGTGCTCAATCGCATGGTCGACAAAGCCATTGTGCGCCATGATGAGATCGATCATGCTTGCTATATCAAGTCCATTGTCGATGAGACAGCGGCGAATCTCTGGCAATTGCAGGGTTTCAACGAAGCAGTACCAGTTCGCGATTATGAAAAACAGGCTGCGAACGCCGTCTTGGCGCAATTCAAGGACAAGTTGGGCGGGGATTACCCTGCGCCCTCATTTCGAAAGCAGCTCTATGACCAATGCTGGCTTTATAATCAGCTTTGCAATGTTTCCGTTTTTCCGGATCGCCCAGATGATGTGAATACCGCCGTTGATACTCTGGGTGCCCTACTCAACCAGCGGATAGGCTTGCTTCCGCGCAGTCTTCTGACCAATCGCATCTCCCAATTCATGCGTGAAAGACTTAAGAAAAGCCTGCAAAAGGCCTATGATCGCAATCCACCAAAAATCCCAACCACAATACCGTAAATAACGAGGCGGCTCAGTCCGTGAACTGCACCGCCCGGGTTAATGTTGATGTCAGCGCCTCTGCCGAAATAGTGTGAGTGTGGCGCGGCCTCAATCGTGGCAGAATTAGATGCTCACAATCATTGAGCCGCAAGAAGCATTGTGCAACCTGAAGCAAGTTTAGCGCCACAATGCGCGCGCCTTAAGCTTCTCTCAACCACACTTCCAACATTTACAATTGTTAATCGCCTTCTCAAACATTTGGTCTAGAACTTGCCGCCATGGCTTTGATGCAGAAACTCGCCCTGAGGCAAGGGCAATCCTTGATGATGACGCCGCAATTGCAGCAGGCGATCAAACTATTGGCCATGAGCAATGTTGAACTGGCGGAATTTGTCGATCAAGAAATAGAGCGTAATCCTTTGCTGGAACGCACGGATCTGCCACAGGAAACCGCCGTCAAAAAAGTCACAGAAGATGATGTGCCGGATGCGCCTTTTTCAGCCGATGAGGCGCGTGGGTTGGATGGTGATGGAGCCAATTCCCCCTCAGACGGTGGCCCCGCCCAAGCGGCCGGCCAGCAGATGCCGCCATTGGACTCAGGTTGGCAAAACCTGCGCAGTTCGGGTGGCCTTTCGCTGGATAATGATGCCGAAGATTTCGCCTCAAATCTGTCGTGTGCAGCCACATTGGCTGAGCATCTCACCAGCCAACTCAACCTGCATTTCCGCAAAGCTTCAGATTTGCTTATTGGCGGGCAAATTATTGGTGCAGTCAATGATCAGGGTTATCTCACCGCGCGCCCACAAGCGATTGCGGATCAACTGGGCAGCGCACTCGCGGATATAGAGCGCGTGTTGGCGGTTCTGAAGACTTTCGATCCCGCCGGCGTCTTTGCCGCCGATCTGCAGGAATGCCTCACTCTTCAGCTGAAAGAGCGCAACCGGTTTGACCCTGCCATGCAACTGTTGATTGCCCATCTGCCCTTGGTGGCCAAGCGTGATTACGCCGCGCTCAAAAACCTGTGCGCCGTGTCACTTGATGATCTGCATGACATGATCGCAGAACTGCGCCAGCTTAACCCCAAGCCCGGCCATGCTTTTGGCTCAGAACCGGTGATGCCGGTGTTGCCGGATGTCACTGTGCGCGCGGCCCAAGACGGCTCTTGGCTGGTGGAGATCAACACTGAAACCCTGCCGCGCCTGTTGCTGAACAATCGCTATGCCGCGCAAGTGGCGGGCGCGGCCTCGAAGGCCGAAGACAAATTGTTTTTATCTGAATGCCAGACCAAAGCCTCTTGGCTGGTCAAGAGCCTTGAACAACGGGCGCGGACAATCTTGAAAGTGGCTCAGGAAATTGTGAAGCAGCAAGATGCCTTTCTGGTTCTGGGTGTGGCGCATCTGCGCCCCATCACCCTGCGCGTTGTGGCCGACGCCATCGAGATGCATGAATCAACTGTCAGCCGCGTCACCTCTAACAAATACATGGCAACGCCGCGAGGCACTTTTGAGTTGAAATATTTCTTCACCAACGCCATTGCGTCTTCCGACGTTTATGGCGAGCAGCATTCGTCAGAATCGGTGCGCCACCGCATTAAAGAAATGATCGCAGGCGAAATTGCGGATCAAATCCTTTCAGATGATGATCTGGTGGAAAAATTGAAGGCCGAAAACATTGATATCGCCAGGCGCACCGTGGCAAAATATCGAGAATCCCTGCATATTCAATCCTCTGTCCAGCGCCGCCGCGAGGCGCGCAGCCAACGCCAATTCTAGCGTTGACTTGCCGGGGTCTGGCTCCTATGGAGCAGCCCGATTGTAAGAGCTGTCGCGAAATGCGACCAGCGCAGTTTGTCATCTTTTTGGCTTAAAGATTTTGCAACGGAACTGTTGACGAAACAGCTCCAGAGGCCCAATTTTGAACCATCCTGATGTCAGCGGGAGATAAAGCAATGCAGATCAAAATAACCGGCAAGCACATCGATATCGGCGACGGCTTGCGCCAACACATAGAAGAACGGCTGCAGGGTTTTCGCGAAAGATTCTTTGAAGGCTCGGTTCACGGCAATGTCATCCTCGAAAAACAGCGTGGACGTTTCCTGTCTGACTGCTCGCTGCACTTGGCCACCGGTTTGCATCTGCAGGCCCATGCCGAAAATACCGATCCCATGGCCTGCGCCGATGCAGCCCTTTCGCATCTTGAGAAGCAGCTGAAGAAATATAAGCAGCGCATCAAAGATCATCACCGCCACCCGCGTGAGGCGGGAAGCCCACGCGAAGCCATGGCCTATGTCATTCAACAAGAAAATTATGAAGGTGATGAGCCAGAAAGTCTGAATGCGCCCATCATTGCTGAAAGTGCCGCCACTATCCCGCAGCTTTCAGTGGGCGAAGCGGTGATGCAGCTGGATATTTCAACTACACCCTTTGTGTTGTTCTACAATACCAAGGAGGGCCGATTGAACTTGGTTCATCGCCGACCGGATGGTAATATCGGGTGGCTTGATCCGCACAGCCAGCAGCGCAACTAGGACAATGCCCTCATGAAAATTGATGATATTCTTGATGCCCGCGCCGTGCTGCCAGATTTTAAAGCGACGGTAAAAAAACAACTGTTGCAAGATTTGGCTCAAAGCCTCGCAGGTTTTGTTGCAGTGGATAAACGCATCATTTTTGAAACGCTTTTCACGCGTGAAAAACTGGGTTCAACTGGCTTGGGCCAAGGCATTGCAATTCCTCACGGGCGTATCGCCGGCCTCACCAAGGCGACGGGCATGTTTGCCAAACTTTCAACACCCATTGATTATGACGCGGTAGACGGCAAGCCGGTGGATTTGGTATTTGCCCTTCTCTCGCCTGATCACGCTGGCGCAGATCATCTCACAGCTCTGGCCAAAATCAGCCGCATCATGCGCTCAACCGTTGCCGTCTCCAAACTGCGCGCGACGAATACCGCGGAAGGATTATATGCGGTGTTAACCGAGCCAGTCATAACTTCAACCGCCGCCGCGTAATTCGGGCCAGCCCGGAATTCCTCTCCGGCGAACAAGGGCGGAATAACGTCTTACCAAGGTGACGTAAATCCACCACATTCAGGCGCCATCGCCAACTGTAAATCATGCGCCTTGTCATCATATTCCTCACACTTCTTTTGCTCACAACCGTGGCCAGAGCTGAAGTGCTCACCACATCAAATGTGCAGATTGAGTGGCACGTCATAAATCGCTTTCGATTCTTTCGGAATGAAGCCCTGTTCAAACAGCAAGAAGAAGCCTGGCGTGAATATGGCCAACATGTGGCCACCCGCAATGCCAGCCCGCACGACAACGCGGCGTACTATGCCAACACCTCAGTGTTGGGCACCGAGCATGTGCTGAATGATCGGCGCATTCCCTTCACCAACATTCTGCGCACAAAATTTAATTGGCAGGGCTGGGCCTCGAAAGCCTTGGAGGATACCTGCTATGATTCAAAATCGCGCACCCACGCGGCTTGCGGCGGCATCGACAATTACATCAACCCCAAGGCCCATGAAATTGCTATCGGCTTGCAAGCCATTGGTGATGGCAAGCTGGTGTCCGAATACATCTGCCACTGGCACGTGGGCAATAACCCGGACCAGGCAGCCCCCTGCGATGAAAAAATCCGTACGGTGATCGCTTATCCGGAAAGCACTACCATCTCCGTAAATGTCGAGGGTGAGCGCGCCATCAGCACCGAAGTAAAAGTGAAAGATCTGCTCATCGTTGGTTTGGGCGATAGCTTCGCTTCGGGCGAAGGCAACCCCGATGTGCCCGTGACGCTGGATGAGAACGCCCGGGTGAAAAATCTCTACCCCGCTCGCGCCGCAGAAGGCGGCTCAGCACAATGGCTCGACAGGCTGTGCCACCGCTCTCTCTATTCATATCAATTGCGTGCAGCCCTCCAAGTGGCCATTGAACACCCGCACGGTTCGGTCACTTATCTCGGATATGCATGTTCGGGCGCGGCGGTTGATAAAGGCATTATTGGCCCGCAAAGTTATGTTGAATACAGAAGCTCGGGCGCCGGCAGCCAAAATGTTTCAGTAGCCCCGATCATGGGCCGCAAGACAGATAGCCAAATTGCCCTGCTATTACGCGAACTTTGCAAAGTTTCCCCCATTCAAGCGGAGGGCATGTGGCAATGCCCCAGCCAAAACTTCAAGCGCAATGTGGATTATGTGTTCCTCTTGGTGGGCGGCAACGACATTGGCTTTGCCAATCTCGTCAGCTGGGCCACTTTGCGTTCTGGCCCCATCACCCATATCGCAAGCTGGTTGGGTGCCACCGTGTCACCAGATCAGTTTACCGCGAACATGAACGGCACCATGGCTGGCGCCTATCAGCACCTGGCCAAGCAACTTGAAAAAGCCTTGCCGCTGCATAATGATAATCTGCCCTATGATCCATCACGGGTGATCCTCACGGCCTATCCTGATATTTTGGCAGATGAAAATGGCGAAACCTGCACCGGGGTGACAGACGGGGCGGCGCCGGAAGACACACTCGCTGCCAATCAATCGCTCGACCGTTTCAAAGGCTGGCTGGTGGTACACCAAGATAAGTTGGATGCCGCCCATGGCCAGTTGGAAATCCTATTCAAACGCATGTCGCAACTGGCCGAGGCTAATGGCTGGAGCTTTGCTGGCCGTGCCCATGTCGATAAGCCCTTTCGTGGCCACGGCTTCTGCGCCCAGCGCAAAGACCGATTGGATGATCCGGCTGAAATGCTCATGGTGCCCTGCTGGGGTGCGGCTGCCAGGCCAACCCAATCCTGCCAGCCTGGCCTTTTCGCCAGAGGCACCGGCTGGCGGCCTTATAATCCTGCCACGCAGAACTTCCCCTATGCGCTACGTCAACGTTGGGTGCGCACCATCAATGATGCCAATATGATCATCAACCAAAAGATTATGGATCAATATGGCGCATTGGATGAAAGCGCATCGGAGAAGGATTTCACGGAAACGACGGGCGCTATGCACCCCTCGGCCGAGGGCCAAGCCGCCTTGGCCGACGCCATGTTGATGGATTTACGCCCGGAACTTGACAAGCTGTTCAATAATCCCTGACTAAGTTGCAAATAGTTTAACACGCTCTGCCGCAAATGCCGCTTCTCTTGCATATTAAGTGGATTTCTGCTTTATCCGCCCAACTTCACCTACATCGTGAGGTTTTAAGTCGCCTGGCCTGTGTAAGGGCATGCCATGGCGGCGAAGATCAATGCTCTACAAGGAAAAGCAAAATGCCCAAAATGAAAACAAAATCCGCCGCCAAAAAGCGGTTTCGGATGACGGCCTCTGGCAAAGTTATTGCTGGTGCTGCTGGCAAACGCCACGGCATGATCAAGCGCACCAAAAAGCAAATCCGCAATCAACGTGGCACCATGGTTTTGGCCAAGGGTGATGCTGGCCTGGTTAGAATCCACATGCCTTACGGCGCGAAGTAAGAGGAGAGTAAACCATGTCACGTTCAAAAGGCGGCGTTGTTGCTCGCCGTTCCCACAAAAAAGTAATCAAGGCCGCGAAGGGCTATTTCTCGCGCCGCAAAAACATTTTCCGTGTTGCCGTTCAGGCTGTGGAAAAGGCCGGCCAATATGCTTACCGTGATCGTCGCCGCAGGAAGCGCAATTTCCGCGCCCTGTGGATTCAACGCATCAACGCTGCAACGCGTGAATTGGGCCTGACTTACGGCCGATTTATTTACGGCCTGGACAAGGCCGGAATTGTGGTTGACCGCAAGGTGCTTGCTGATCTTGCAGTTCATGACAGTGTGGCTTTCGCTGCACTGGTTGAAAAAGCCAAGGCTGCACAAGCAGCATAAGCTCCACAGTTTCACTAGACCTTGACCGGGCTCTCATGGCGTATAAAGCGCTGGTGAAGCCCGGTTTTATTCTGAGGATTCGGACATGAGCCTTGACGCGCTCGAACAAGACTTGCTCGCCCAAATTACTCTTGCTTCGGATGAGGCAGGCGTTGAAGCCATTCGCGTTTCCGCCCTCGGCAAAAAAGGCACGATTTCAGAGCGCATGGCAGGCCTCGGAAAAATGGCCCCGGAAGAGCGCAAGGCTGCAGGTGCCGCCCTCAATGTATTGAAAGAGCGGGTGAGTGCAGCTCTGGCTACGCGCAAATCCGTATTGGCAGAAGCCGCACTGGAAGCGCGCCTTGCGACAGAGAAGATTGATGTCACTCTGCCCGTCCGCCCACAAAGCAACGGCACCATTCACCCTGTCAGCCAAGTGTGGGAAGAAGTGGTGCAGATATTCGGCGATCTGGGTTTTGCCGTGGCCGAAGGCCCGCATATTGAAGATGACTTTCACAATTTCGACGCGCTCAACATGCCTCCAGATCATCCGGCGCGCCAGGAACATGACACGTTCTATTTCAATGAAAAGCCTGACGGTTCGCGCATGGTTCTGCGCACGCACACCAGCCCCGTGCAAATCCGCACGATGCTGAGCCAGAAGCCGCCCATCCGCATCATCGCCCCGGGCCGCACCTTCCGCTCTGACAGCGACATGACGCACACGCCCATGTTCAACCAGGTGGAAGCCTTGGTGATTGATGAAGTGACTCATCTGGGCAATCTCAAATGGATCTTGCAGGAATTCTGCAAGGCCTTCTTTGAGGTGGATGATGTGAAGATGCGTTTCCGCGCTTCGCATTTTCCGTTCACCGAGCCTTCGATGGAAGTGGATATTCAATATGCGCGCGAGGGCGGGCAATTGAAAATCGGCACGGGCGAAAAGTGGCTGGAAATTCTTGGCAGCGGCATGGTGCATCCCAATGTGATCCGCGCTGGCGGGCTTGACCCGGATAAATACCAAGGCTTCGCCTTCGGCATGGGGCTGGATCGTTTAGCCATGCTGAAATACGGCATCCCCGATCTTCGTGCGTTCTTCGAGAGCGACCTGCGCTGGCTCCGCCACTACGGCTTCCGCGCCCTGCAAGTGCCAACACTGGCGGGGGGATTGTCGTGACCGTCCTCGCCCGCGCAGCGGGAGAGGAAAGGGGCCCATTGCGTAGCAATGGGATAGGTGAGGGAATGCGCGCCCAGCGAAAACTGAATCAAGCCAGAGAACTCCGCAAGAACAGCACACCCGCGGAAGCGAGACTGTGGGAACAGCTTCGCAATCGACGGTTGGACGGTTTCAAGTTTGTTCGACAGGCCACGTTAGGCCCCTACATCGCAGACTTTCTCTGTCGCGAGAAGAATCTGGTGATTGAGCTTGATGGTTGGACGCATTCAACAGCCGAAGAAATTGAGCACGATTTGAAGCGTACCGCCTATTTGAAAAATGAAGGCTACCGCGGTTTTCGTTTCGACAACGTGGAAGCGCTTGAAGGCACGGATCAACTGCTGGTGTTGCTTCTGGATGAATTGAAAAAATGACTGACGCTGGTCCCTCACCTTTCCCACTTTGCGTGCCGCAAAGCGGGCCCCTGTCCTCTCCCGCACGCGGGCGAGGACCTCTGGAGTTCTCTAGATGAAATTCACCCTATCCTGGCTCAAGCAACATCTCGACACCAACGCCTCCCTCGATGAAATCCTTGAAGGCCTCATCGGTGTTGGGCTGGAAGTTGAAGAAGTCTCCGACCGTGGCAAAGACCTCTCTGCCTTCAAGGTGGCATATGTGCTTGAGGCCGAGAAGCATCCGAATGCCGACAAGCTGAAGCTTTGCAAGGTGGAAACTGATGCAGGCATCAAACAGGTTGTCTGCGGTGCGCCCAATGCGCGGGCTGGCATGAAGGCTATTATCGCTTTGCCCGGTGCTGTGATTCCGGCAACGAAAGAGATTCTGCAACTGGGCAGTATTCGTGGCCAAGAATCGCAAGCCATGATGTGTTCAGAGCGTGAGTTGCTGCTCTCTGATGAACACAATGGCATTATCGAAGTGCTGGGCGATTGGCCCGTGGGCACACCTGCCGCTGTGGCGTTGGGCCTCAACGATCCGATGATCTACATCAAGGTGACGGCCAACCGCCCTGACGCGCTGGGCGTTTACGGCCTCGCCCGCGATCTTGCGGCAAAGGGCCTCGGGCATTTGAAGCCATTGCAAGCTGAGCCTGTCAAAGGCACGTTCAAATCACCCTTCGCTGTTTCCATCGCTGGTGATGGCAATGCTTGCAAACTCTTCGTGGGCCGCACTTTCAAAGGCGTGAAAAACGGCCCTTCGCCCAAATGGCTGCAAGACCAACTCCGCGCCATTGGCCTTAGACCCATTTCCACCTTGGTAGATATCACCAACTACATCACCTTCTCTTATGCGCGCCCCTTGCATGTGTTCGACGCCGACAAGGTGCATGGCAACATCACCGCCCGCATGGCCAAGGATGGCGAAAGCCTGCTGGCGCTGGATGGCAAAACCTACACGCTAAGTTCTGACATGGCTGTGATTGCTGATGACAGATCCGCCGAGGGTATAGCCGGGATCATGGGCGGGGAGGAAACGGGCTGCTCAGAATCCACCACCAATGTGTTCCTCGAAGCCGCTTATTTTGACCCGCGCCAAACCGCTGCCACGGGCCGCAAGCTGGGCATTCATTCCGACGCACGCTATCGCTTTGAACGCGGGGTTGATCCAGCCTTCACCCAAGCGGGCGCCGAAATTGCCACACGCATGATCCTTGATCTGTGCGGCGGTGAGGCTTCTGATCTCGTCATCGCAGGTGCCGTGCCCAACACGGCCCGCACTTACACGCTGCGGAAACACCGCGTGAAATCTCTCGGTGGCGTAGATATTCCGTGGACGGAACAATTAAAAATCCTGCACGACTTGGGTTTTGTGACGTCTGAAGCTGGCGTGGCGCAAGTGCCAAGCTGGCGGCCAGATGTGAATGGTGAAGCCGATCTTGTCGAAGAAATTTGCCGCATTCACGGCCTTGACAAAGTGCCCAACGCGCCGATGAGCCGTCCAAATGATATTGCGCGACCGATTTTGAACCCGTTGCAGAAGAGCATGTTGGCTGCCCGCCGCACTCTGGCCATGCGCGGCTTTAATGAATGTGCCACGTGGGCATTTCTGCCGGAAGCCCAAGCCAAACTGTTTGGTGGTGGCCAGCCAGAGCTGAAACTCGGCAACCCGATTTCATCTGAGCTTTCTGATATGCGCCCATCGCTGTTGCCCAACCTTATCGCCGCTGCGGGCCGTAATGGGAGCCATGGCTTTGCTGATGCGCAGCTTGCCGAAGTGGGCCACGCCTATGCTGGCGATAGGCCCGAAAATGAAACATTGCGGGCCGGGGGAATACGTCGTGGCCAAGCCATCGCCCGCAGCGTGCAAAGTGCTGGCCGCTTGGTTGATGCCTTTGATGCCAAGGCCGATGTGCTGGCCGTGATTGAGGCCTGCGGGCTTGCGGCTTCCACGCTGCAAGTGGTGCAAGGCGCGCCTCCGTGGTTTCACCCCGGGCGTTCCGGCACCATTCAAATGGGCCCACAGAACAAGCTGGCATACTTCGGCGAAATTCATCCCAAGGTCTTGGCAATGATGGATGTGAAGGGCCCGCTTGTCGGGTTCGAAATCATCCTCAGCGCGCTGCCTGCATCCAAACAAAAATCTGCATCGCGCGCCGCACTCGTCACTTCCGATTTGCTGCCCGTCTCTCGCGACTTTGCCTTTGTTGTCGAAAATAAAGTGCAAGCGGTTGAACTCATCAAAGCCGTGAAGGGCGCCGACAAAGTGCTGATCAGCGAAGCACAGGTTTTCGATGTGTATCAACTCGAGGGGGACAGAAAATCCTTGGCGATCGAAGTCACCCTTCAACCGAATGAAAAAACATTTACCGATGCAGACATTGAGGCAATTTCCGCTAAGATTGTCTCCACGGCAAATACGGCAGTAGGCGCAATACTCAGAGGTTAGGCGATGGCACCAGCAACGGCTCTCAAAAAACTTAAAGCCCATCACAAGGCGCAAAGGCTAGACATGCGCAAAGTGTTTGCGAAAGATGCCAAGCGCTTTGAGAATTTCTCAGCCCGCATGGATGACATGCTGCTGGATTATTCCAAGTGCGGCGTCAGTGCCAAAACCATGCAGATGCTTTTTGCTTTGGCAAGATCCGCCAAAGTGGAAGGCGCGCGCGATCATATGATGCGCGGCGATGAGATCAATGCCACTGAACACCGCGCGGTTTTGCATACAGCCCTGCGCCGCCCGAAATCGGAAATGGTTTTTGTGAATGGCCACAATGTGGTTCACGACATTCACGATGTGTTGGAAGCCATGTCGCGCTTCGCAACCGACATTCGCCGCAGCAAGATCACCGACGTGGTGAACATCGGCATTGGTGGTTCTGACCTCGGCCCAGCCATGGCAACGCTCGCTTTGGCGCCTTATCACGATGGGCCCAAAACGCATTTTGTTTCCAATGTTGACGGTGCCCATATGGCCGACACGTTGAAATTGCTAAAACCTGAAACCACACTCTTCATTGTGGCCTCAAAGACCTTTACCACCATCGAAACCCTCACCAATGCCAAAACCGCACGGGCGTGGATTGTCAGCGCCTTGGGCGAAGCAGCTGTAGGCGATCATTTCTGCGCCCTCTCTACTGCTATCAATAAAGTGAAGGCTTTTGGAATTGCTGAAAATCGCATCTTTGGTTTTTGGGATTGGGTGGGTGGACGCTATTCGATTTGGTCGGCCATTGGCTTGTCTCTGATGATCGCCATGGGGCCCAAAAATTTCATGGATTTTTTGCACGGCGCCCACGCGATGGATCAACACTTCGCCACAGCCAAGCCGCAGGAAAACCTGCCACTCCTCATGGGCTTGCTCGGCGTATGGCACCGCAACGTTTGTGGATATGCCTCACGCGCCATCATCCCATACGATCAACGCCTCAGCCGATTTCCGACCTATCTGCAACAACTTGATATGGAATCAAACGGCAAGCACGTTGGCAAAGATGGTAAACTGCTGAAAGTGTCATCAGGGCCCGTGGTCTGGGGCGAGCCCGGCACCAATGGCCAACACGCATTTTTTCAGCTGCTGCATCAGGGCACCGATGTCATTCCAGTCGAATTTTTGATTGCCGCAGAACCGCACGAAAAAAACAGCGGCTCTCACCATGTATTACTCGTCGCCAACTGCCTCGCACAAAGCCAGGCTTTAATGAAGGGCCGCACGCTCAAGGAGGCGGAGGCTCAACTGCTCGCTTCTGGTATGCCAAAAAAAGAAACCACGGCCTTGGCACCCCACAAGGTCTTCATCGGCAACCGCCCGTCGCTGACGATTGCATATAAAAAACTCGATCCGTTCACGCTGGGCCGCCTCATCGCCCTCTATGAACATCGCGTGTTTGTGGAAGGCATCATCTGGGGCATCAACAGCTTCGACCAGTGGGGCGTAGAACTGGGCAAAGAACTGGCGACTGGCTTGCAGCCAGCGGTGGAAGGGAAAGTGGTCGAGGGATTGGACAGCTCCACGAGCGGGCTGTTGGAGCATTTGAAGGGGCTGCGGTAGCGCTTGACCTTCAGGCATAGCGCTGCCAAACAGCGCCGCAAATGACTGACATATCCCTTATCCGCAACTTTTCCATCATCGCGCATATTGACCACGGTAAATCCACTTTAGCTGATCGCTTAATCCAGCTTTGTGGCGCAGTGTCTGACCGTGAGATGGTAGACCAGATTCTTGACTCAATGGATTTGGAGCGTGAGCGCGGCATCACCATCAAGGCCAATACGGTGCGCCTTGATTACAAAGCCAACGACGGCAAAAACTATGTTCTGAATTTGATCGACACCCCCGGCCATGTGGATTTTGCTTATGAAGTTTCGCGCTCGCTTGCCGCTTGTGAAGGTGCACTTCTGGTGGTGGATGCCAGCCAAGGCGTGGAAGCC
>JANYHB010000066.1 GCA_025359265.1 Hyphomicrobiales bacterium
ATCGGCCTTTGGTTCGCAGGCCAGGCTCAAGGCCTAGGTGCGTCAATATCAGGTGCCTGGAATTTAGCGCCAAGATATCGACCATCTCGCGGTCGCCACCCAGCCGCCTCTATGAAAACACATCGCTGCTGATCACCACCAACTTGGCCTTCGCCGATTGGCCGCAAGTTTTTGGTCCCTCTCAGCGTTTGCATGCAAACGCTTGCCGGGCAATGGATGCCAAGATGACAACCGCCATGCTCGACCGGCTCACCCATCATTGCGATATCATCGAGACCGGCAACACCAGCTGGCGCTTCAAAAACCGCAGTTGATCAACCTTTCCGACAGGCGCCCTCCGGCGATGCGTTGCGCTCCGCCTCCCGGCTCCACGCATCGCCTCCAGGCGCTTCTCCATGTCGCTCGCAAAGGGTCATTTTTGGACGCGAAACAGGGGTCACTGTTCAATGCGAATTGACACATTGTGGATCAGACTCTACTTATTTTTAGATCAGTTTGTAGGGCTCAGGTCTGGAGCGATGATGCGTCTGTCGGGCCGTTCAGATCACCTGCGGTGAATGAGAGAATTTCTCATCATGAAAAACTGCGGTGATCAAAGAGTCTTTTAATCTATCCTCAACTTCAGTGCCATTTCAAAATCCACCGTTACTGGCGCTGGTTATTCTATTGTGCGCCCAGGTTTCAGGGTCAAGTAGCCGGACAGCATGTTATTTTTTTAGTAGGTTCAGTATTTGAGAAGACAGGCGTTGCGATAAACTAAAAAAACTCTGCCAATGATCCACTTGGGGAAAATTCACAATGGTGTATGCACGCGCCGATTTGGCTTTCATCATGATCTCCCATGAAAGAGGCGCAGCCACAGTTGCGCCTTGTCGCGCCCTCAGAGACCAAGGCACAATGGCGGTAGCCTTGCTGCGATTTCGCAGATAATCGATAAAAATTTTCTTTTTGCGCTTCGCGATAGACATATTGGCAACAAAAATCTTTGGCTTCTCGTTTTCCATTCGCTTGGCAAATGCTTTGCAGAATTCCTCTACTTCTTCGCCGGTATTGCTGCGGTCCAAAGGCGCAACGATATGTATGCCCTTGCCACCGCTCAGCAGCGGCCAGCTCTGCAATCCGGCGGCACTCAGATAATCCCGCAGCAAATTGGCGGCTGCTTGAACCTCAGCGAATGGAATTTCCTCATCGGGGTCCAAATCGAAAATCATCCGATCTGGTCTGTCTATTTTAGGCAGGGTTGCGTTCCAACCGTGAAATTCAATCGTGCCAAACTGCACTGCCGCAGCAAGCCCGGCTTCGCCGACGAGTGCGAAATAGGGTTCGCGCGCAGCGCCGAATTCTTTTATACCCTCGTTCATGGCCTTTAGTGGATGACGTTGAAAAAACGTCTCTGCGTCAATTGACTGTGGCGCACGCAGCAGGCTTATTGGCCGGTTTTGAAGATGAGGCAAGATCCCCATTTTGATCTTGTTATAATACGCGGCAACATCAGCCTTTGACACGTCATCCTTTGGAAATAAAATGCGATCAGGATGGGTGATGCGCCAGTGGATTGGCAACTCTTTGACGGCACTTTTTTCGACCATGTTTTTTGGTTCGCTTTCTGGCACGCGATCGTTTTGAAGGCCCAGGAAACGGGCTTGTCGCAGCTGCCGATCCGCTGTCCAGCCACCAAACAGCACCTCTGCACCGAAGATTGGCTGTATATATTTAGCACTCGTCGGAAGCATGTTGACGTTAGTCAGCTTGGGAGGATGCGGAACAACAGTGCGCAATAATTTGTCGATCTGCGGCCGATTGCTGCGATTATACCCCGTGCCGATTCGACCAACATACACGAGCTGGTCACCATATTTCTTTGCCGCGAGCAGAGAAGAAAATCCGTCGTGTTTGGTGGAATTCATGAAGCCAATGATGAGAGCGTCTTCGCGCAGTCCGCCTTTAATCTTGAGCCAGCTATCACTGCGCCCGCTTACGTAGGGTGAGGTTTTGAGCTTGGCTATAATCCCTTCACCACCTGCTTCGGTGACGGTTTTAAACATTTTCTCTCCATTGCTTTCCACGTATTCACCATAACGCACGGAGTTCTCAGATGATGGCAAGAGCGCTCGCAGTCGCCTTTTTCGCTCAACATAGGGAAGTTTTCTAATGTCCTCACCCCGATCAATCAGCAGGTCGAACGCAATAAAGACCACTGAATCGGCGCGCTCTTTCTTGAGCATAGAAACCAATGCAGGAAAATCGGAGATTCCATTTTCATTGAAAACCACCGCTTCACCGTCCATCACAATCGGCGCGTCCCCCAAAGCCACAACTGCGGGCACAAGCTTGGTGAATTTGTTGGTCCAATCCAATCCGGATCGCGTGTAAATTTTGACATTTTGGCCGGCTGATACGATGACCAACCGATAGCCATCATATTTCATTTCAAATGCCCAATCATCACCAACCGGTGGCTGATCAGCAATTTTGCAAAGTTGGGGGGAGATGAAATCGGGCATCGGCGATTTGTCCCCAGATTTCTTTTGAGCGCTGGTTTTCCAAATCTTCGCTGTTTTGTTAGCTTCAATTTGTGCTTGCGTTAAGCCCGACAGCAAACCTGTGTTAAAGCGGTGTGAAAGACTGTCATCCTTTTCAGCGAATTCGTCCCGGTCTTTGATCAGCAGCCAGTTTTCCGCCTTTTCCGCAGTCTTCATTCGAACGAGGGCCCAAGCACCTTTCATGCGTTGCCCGAGACACTCAAACTTTATATGACCATCAACCAAACCCCGTGAAGCCGAACCGTTGAGTGTTCTATAGTTGCAACTTTCCCACAATATAACCGTGCCACCGCCATATTGCGGCTTGGGAATAAGCCCCTCAAACGCGCCATAAGACAAGGGATGATCTTCCGTGCGAACCGCCAACCGTTTATCTTTTGGATTGGCGGATGGACCGCGCGTCACCGCCCAACTCACCAACACGCCATCAATTTCCAGGCGCAAATCAAAGTGCAAGCGCCTGGCGTAGTGTTGCTGAATCACCAGCCTTGTGCCGGGTTGCACCTGCATTTTGCCAGAAGGCTCAGGCGTTTGTTTAAAATCTCTTTTGGCGTGATATCGTGCAAGTTTGTTGGTTGCGGCGTTCTCCATTTTGGCGCCTATGCAGTTTTTGACCGTTTGACCTTCGCAGGGGCAGCCTTGGCGGGGCGCGATTTATCAGATGAAGATTTCTCTGCTACAGAGCGTTTCAACGCTTCCATAAAATCCACCACCTGAGAACCAGGCTCTTCATTTTCCTCCACAGCTATGTTTTGACCTTTTGACACTTTATTTTTCACCAATTCACGCAAAGCTTCGGCGTAATGATTTTTAAATTTGGAAGCATCAAAGGTTTCACTTCTGCGCAAAATCAGATCATTTGCCATCTCCATCATGTCTTTACGTGCTGGCGCAGTGCCTACGTTGGAGAATACTTCATCCGCATCTTTTAGTTCACTGTCATAGCGCAAAGTGTCCAAGACCAAGCCTTTGCCACCGGGAAAAAGCGCAACCAAATCTTCTTTTCCGCGCAGGGTGAGCTGCCCAATGCCAACTTTTTTGCTGGCCTTCAGGGCATCGCGTATGACGCGGTAACCTTCCTCTGCGGCCTCGCCATCGGGAAGAACATAATATGGCCGTTCAAAATACAACGGGTCAATCTCATCGGCATTTACGAATTGCGTGAGTTCTACGACCTGCCGCGATTTCAATTTAAGATTCACCAGGTCATCGTCGTCCATGAATACATAATTGCCAGGCTCAATCTCATAGGCAGTGGCGATATTTTCTTTTTTGATCTCGCCTTTTCCTGGTACGGTCTTGATATACTTGATCCGCTTCTTTGACTCGCGGTCCACTTGATGAAAGTGGATTTCAGCATCAGATTTTTCAGCGGTGACAAGTCTGATCGGAATACTCACAAGCGCCAGCCTGAGGTGCCCTTTCCAAAACGTTCTTACTGTTTCAGCCACAAAAATTCCCTGCTGCCAGTCTTGCAATCACCCTGAGGAACAGATTTATCGCACAAGACTGCACACCCTAGTGATGAAAAAACAGCGCGAGTAAAATGATGACGGGAATGGGAACCCCAATTAACCACAATAAAATACCACGACCCATGATGATCTCCTTCAAAATTTCAACGTTCAGCCAGTTAACAAAAAATTCGCGGCAGCTGGGCAACAACACCACATTAACCATGGCGCTGAACTCTCCCGCAATATCGCTTTCTGTTTCTGATTAGAACGTCTGAATCTAAACGCGCCAATCGAAATCAAGTTCCCCAGAGAGGAATATTTTTTAGAGCACTGGTGTGTCTTTCGCCAGCCAGGCAGCCGCCATGTTCAAATCGGCCAATAACTGGGATTTCATTTCATCCGCCCGCTCATATGCACCCGCGCGCAATATCGCAGCCGGATGAAAAGTGATCAATAAAGAAGGCCCGAAATCGGTTTTCACAATACGCCCGCGTCGCGTTGCGATATTTGAATCGGATCCTGTCAATGCCCCCGCAGCCGTAGCGCCCATCGCGATAATCAATGTGGGGCGAACTATTTCAATTTCATTGATAAGCCAATATTTGCAATGCTGAACTTCATACCTATTTGGCCGCTGATGAATTCTTCTTTTGCCCCGGGGTTCAAATTTAAAGTGCTTCACGGCGTTGGTCACATAGGCTTTCTCGCGCTTTATATTCGAATTTTTCAACGCCTCGTCCAACAGCTTGCCCGCTGGCCCCACAAAAGGTCGGCCAGCAAGGTCTTCCGCGTCGCCGGGCTGCTCGCCTACGATCATGAGCTTTGCCTCACTGTCGCCCTCACCCACGACCGTTTGGGTTGCGTTGCAATGCAGTGTACAGCGTTGGCATGTCCTTGCTGCATTGTTAAGATCAATGAGATTTGAGAATTGGCTTTCACGCGGTTTGACTATGTGGATTTCTGGCGCGCGAGCGGCATCCGCAAAACCTGCGGCTTTGGATGGTGAAGATATTCGCATCTTGGTGGCGCGCTTGGCTGCGGTTTTTATCAGATCAGGAATCAGCATGGCCTCGGGCAAATTATGCCAATATTTTTTGGGCATCTCAGAGCGCATTGCTTTCACTTTCAAACGCGCCGGATTAAATATGCTTGCATAATAAATTTTCCAAAGCTCTTCAGTGTCATCAGTCATCTGAAGTTTTTGGGCTGGTTTATGATCAAACTTCAACGTGTTTTCCGTGTAAAAGGCTGTGCCTTTAGGCGTGGCAATAATCCAATCCATATCGTGGAAGCGCTGCACAAAAAAATCCCCCGCTGGCTCCACGATAAAATGTTCTGGTTCAAACCAGGCGGCAAATTTTCGCCTTTCGGATTCGTGCTCCGTATTTTCCTTGAACCGAACAAACGCTTTCATCTTATGCAGGTCGCGCGAGACAGACTTGGCCATAACCAAGCATCTCCTAACCAGCGGGTGTGCAGCATTTTCAATGATTGACGGCCGTTGGACACATTCGTTCAGCAAGTGATATAGTGCAGAAAACCGCTCTGGATCGCTGTGACACACGCATCGGACAGCCAAATCCAAAAATTGCTGAGGCACCGTGAGAATTTTGGCCGGCGTTGAGGGTTGATCAGAATGCCCAGCAAATAAATCGTTATTCAGATCACCCTCCAATGACCACACAATTTGTGCTGGTGCTATTTTTTCCGTTAGACAGGCGCGAGCAATGCTTCTTCATGAATCAAATGTCGTCGTTGCGGAAACAATTTTGTGGATCATCAGAGCAACGTGAGTTGGTTCATTTCGGGAACAAATCGCTGCCTCAGGTGGGTTGAATCAATCGCCGAACCAGGATGCCAATCAATTGTTGAAATAAAGCTTTTGGCATTTTTCATATTTGCCCCCAGCCTCGCCAGGTCTGCATATCGCAACTTGCAATGGCGCCTCGCACTTATGATTCTCCTGACGGTTTTCACGCCAAAGCCCGGCACGCGCAATAATATTTCATATGGGGCTTTATTGACATCGACTGGAAATTCTCCGCGGTGACAAAGCGCCCATGACAATTTAGGATCAATATCAAGATCCAGCATGCCTCCGCCGCGTGCGGCAATTTCATCCACGTTGAAACCATAAAAACGCATCAACCAATCCGCCTGATAGAGGCGGTGTTCACGCATGAGAGGTGGCTTCACAAGCGACAATTTTGGAGAGGAATCTGGAATCGGACTGAACGCAGAATAATAAACCCGCTTCAACTTATAACCGGCATAAAGCGAAGCGCTTCGCTTAAGAATGATCGCGTCTGAAGAATTTTCCGCGCCGATTATTAATTGCGTGCTTTGCCCGGCTGGAACAAATTTTTTGACGCGCTTTTTAACCATCGTCGGCTCTCGCGACGCGACGATTTTATCGCCAATTGCTGCCATGGCCCTTCTAATCTCAACGACATCCTTCTGAGGAGCAATTTTATTTAGCGCTACGTCGGTGGGCAGCTCAATATTAACGGACAGTCGATCGGCAAACAATCCCGATTCGTCCAGCAGTTCCTGCGACGCGTTAGGAATTGTCTTTAAATGAATATAACCGTGGAAACGGTGATCGACCCGCAATATTTTTACAATTCGCGTCATTTGCTCCATTGTGTAGTCTGGCGACTGAACGATGCCCGACGACAAAAACAACCCTTCGATGTAATTCCTGCGATAAAATTCAAGAGTAAGTTTCACCACCTCATCGACTGAAAAACGTGCCCTGGCAATATTGCTCGAAACGCGATTGATGCAAAACGCGCAATCATAGGTACAAAAATTCGTCATCAAAATTTTCAATAATGAAATGCATCGCCCATCAGGCGCATAGGAATGGCAAATTCCATTGCCCTCAGTTGATCCTAAACCGCCATTTACGGCGTTGCGTTTGGTTGTCCCGCTTGATGCGCAAGAAGCGTCATATTTGGCAGCGTCGCTCAAGATGGCGAGTTTTTGGATGAGAGTGTGAACCATATGTTCACTTTATGTTCTACAAGAACGCAGGTCAATAGCTGGCTCCAAATGTAATGTTTCGCATTTAGGCTGTGCGCACGCCGCGGTAGGTATGTCCGCGTCATAAGGGCGGTGAGGGAACTTAATAACCAACGTGGCGTTTCAGGAGGGCGCAATGAAACCGACGCGGTTTTGGGGGCCGTCAGTCATGAATAAAACAGTGTGTATAATCGGTTCTGGCGCCACCGCAATCTATACCCTCAAATATATGCTCGAATCTGCAGTGCCGCTCAGCGTAACGATTTTTGAGTCGAGTGGCGAAGTCGGAAAGGGAATGCCTTACCGGCAAGACATGAATGCAGAATATATGTTGTGTAATGCATTCAGTCGGGAAATTCCCGAAATTACCCGCTCTCTAATTGATTGGTTGAAAGAACTGCCTGAATATGAATTGAGCGATTGGGAACTCTCTTCGCATGACCTAAGCGCACGCGCCTTTTATCCCAGATTGTTGATCGGGGAATTTCTGGCTGACGAATTCATAAGGCTCTGTGAGATATTCAAAAAAAACGGCCATGAGATTACCGTGAGAGCGAATGAAGAAGTAACAGACATAGCTGTTCACGAGCGTGGAGAAATCGCCGTTAAAACCAACCTTTCGCTGCAACCCTTGTTATTTGGTCATGTGGTTATTGCCAGTGGCCATGCATGGCCTGCAAAGCCTAGAATTGGTAAAGCCGAGCTTTTGTCGCCGTGGCCATATACTTCTGTAACGAGTCTGAAATCCGGTAACATTGGAATACTTGGATCGTCACTCTCTGCCATAGATGTTGTAGTCGCAATCGGAAATACGCATGGCACATTTGAAGAGTTTCAGGGAACTGTCTCATGGAAACCAAACCCTAAATCCGCAGCCTTAAGAATCACGATGATCTCAAAAATGGCGATTATGCCCGAAGGCGATTTCTATTATCCGTTTCCCTATATCCCTCTGGAAATTTTCTCAGTTGAAGCGGTCGACCGTGAGATCGCAAGGGGCCGCATGGAACTTCTTGAACGCTTGTTTCAGCTCCTCTGTGACCAACTCGTTCATTCAGACCCCCTCTATTTTGCGTCCTTAGGCAAAGATGCAAGAACGATCAAAGGGTTTTCGATAGCGTATTTCAAAAGGCGTGAAGATGTAGGTGGGCTGGACGCCATAAAAAAGGATTTCGCAAAAGCACGAAAATCGATGCGCGAGAAACAGGTCATTGCCCATCGTTATGTGCTGTTAAGGGCACATGAAAATTTTGACCGTGCGCTGGAAATGTTAACCGATGAAGATTGGATACTGTTTTCGGAATGTCTCGCACCCATATTTTCCGACAGTTACGCCGCGGTGCCCCATCTTTCTCTGGCGCGCGTTATTGCGATGTTCAATGCTGGCGTGCTCAGCCTGAAAGCCACGACAAAAGACGCGGAATTCAGCCAAGACGACAAGGGCCATGTGCTTATAGAAGCTGAAAACGAAATGTTAAACTATGAGGTGATGGTTGACGCAAGAGGTCAAACCTCCGCACCTCTGGATGAGTTGCCGTTCCCATCTTTGGTAAAGATTCTAGACAACGGGAAAGCGCATCTCAAAGCTCCGTTTAAAATCAAAACCAATCTGCATCAACCACCATCAATCTATTGTTTGGCCCTGCCACAGGTGTTGGAACGGCATCCGTTTTCGCAAGGATTGGCCAATTGCGCGGATAATGGTCGAATTGTCGCGCAAGCTATCTTTAAAGATTTTGACAAATAGTCGATCAGATTCTGCTCCGTATCATGAACCAACGCAATTTCCGTCATGCGGAACTAATATCCCATCGAAGCATTTACGCTTCGGATGGAATACATGGGCACCCTGGCAGGCCATGCCGTAAAATTCCGTTACAACTGAACGAGAAAAGAACCATTTGTTAATTGTTAAGCCAGAATAAAGCATAAGTGGATGAGCAAGTGGTTCCGCGACACCAATTTGGAACTTCGGCCATCTTCGCGTGTTCATGCTATATGCCAATTCTCGGAAAGTGGAATGTTCCATGCAGATGATCGAACCAAGATCAGTGGTACTTGTTGTTGAAGATGAACCCATCATTCGTCTCAACGCGATAGAAATGGTTGAAGGTGCTGATTTTGAAGCGCTGGAGGCTGGCAATGCAGCGGAGGCCCTGAACATACTCGAACGGCGGCAAGATATTTGTGTTGTATTTACGGATATAGAAATGCCTGGTGGGATCGATGGTATCGCACTTGCTACCACCATCCGTAGCCGGTGGCCGTCGATTGAATTGATATTGACCTCAGGCCGCTTAAATACGCCATTGCGGCATATTCCAACGCGAGGATTATTTTTTGCCAAGCCCTATGATGAACGCGCTGTGGTGAGTGCGATGCGAGAATTTTGTCACACACCACTGAGTTTGTTACATTGAATTAATACCTTGGCATTCAGCCTTTGGATCTTACGAAGCCAAGTCTATTGTACTGCCATCTCGAGAGAATCATGCAATGCCCGGCGAAGTGATACGCAACAGCTCTGACTCGGTGAGGCGACCCGAAACTCCAAAACTGCTGGAAATTCTGGGTCCCGGATTGATCACCGGTGCCTCTGATGATGACCCAAGTGGCATTGCGACCTATTCGCAGGCTGGTGCACAGTTTGGCTATTCCTTGGGCTGGCTGATGCTATTCAGTTGGCCGCTCATGTGTGCCATTCAAGAAATCAGTGCGCGCATTGGCAGGGTAACCGGAAGAGGAATCGCCGGAAATCTCAAAAAGCATTACGCAGTGCCGGTGTTATATGCCGTGGTTGGCCTTTTGGTGGTTGCCAACACCATTAACATTGGAGCTGACTTGGGCGCGATGGCGGCGGCACTTAATTTGCTGGTTGGGGGCCCACGCTGGTTTTATGTTTTTGGCTTTGCTGTTTTAACAATTCTGCTTGAGATATTCGTGCGTTATTCGCGTTATGTGTCGGTGCTTAAATGGCTGACACTGGCGCTTTTTGTTTATGTGGCGGTGGCCTTTATAGTTCCCGTTCCTTGGGCGACTGTGGCCCACGATTTGTTGATTCCGACCATATCCCTCAAGGCTGATTACCTTACTGTAATGGTGGCCATTCTTGGCACAACCATCAGTCCCTATCTTTTTTTCTGGCAAGCCGAAGAAGAGGTTGAAGAGGTTAAAGAGCGCGTTACAGCCCAACCTTTGCTGCGGGCCCCCGAACAGGCGGCAGGCGAATTTAAACGCATTCGCTGGGATACCTATGTGGGAATGGCTTTGTCCAACTTGGTTGCATTGTTTATCATCATCACCACGGCAGCAACGCTGCATGAACATGGCGTCACGAATATCGAGACATCTGAACAGGCGGCAGAAGCGTTGCGCCCGATTGCAGGCCAATTTGTGTTTCTTATTTTTGGGATCGGCATCATCGGCACTGGCATGTTGGCGCTGCCGGTGTTGGCTGGGTCTGCCGCCTATGCGGCGGGCGAGGCGCTCGGATGGCACGTTGGATTGGCCCGCACACTCAACCGCGCTAAAGGGTTCTATGCGATATTGGCCGGTGCAACACTTGTCGGCGCATTCATGAATTACACTGTGATTGATCCGGTCAAGGCACTTTTCTGGAGCGCCGTCATCAATGGTGTGGTAGCGGTGCCCGTTATGACATCGATGATGCTGCTATCAAGCAATCCAAAAGTCATGGGAGATTTTCCGTTGCCTCCGGTGCTGAAATCTTTCGGCTGGCTTGCAACAGGAGTTATGGCCCTAGCCGCGCTCGGAATGATGATTACTTGGATCAAATAACTTATTGTCATCGCCCGTCTATAGTCTGCTCGGTGCACGGCTCAAGCCATTGGTCGTCAGCTCCTTTTTGGCGGGCTGGTCTAATGACATTGCAAAGGTAAATTAATGAATTCTAGTTTTCATAAATCGGCCCGGCAAGCGTTATCGTTGGTGGGGAGTAAAAAGTTGGTTGAAGCAACGGAACTGCTCCTCAAGACTTTATCCACCCACAAAGCGGAAGCGGAGCCTAGTGTTGGAAGTCGAGATGAAATGCGCTTTTCACACTCACCATTGCCCCTGCCTGAAACTGCCATAGAACCTGTCGAGCGTTTGGGGAAGGCTTTTGGCAAGCGAAGTGCCGTTGGCACCTTCACGTCGCGCGGCTTTCAGCATGCTGAGCGCCACCTTGATTATATGCTCTATATTCCGCCTCCCAAGCCAGCGCGTGAACAGTCGTTGATACTGATGTTGCACGGGTGCACACAAAACCCAACAGACTTCGCACTCGGCACGCGGATGAACATTCTTGCAGATGAATTCAATATTATTGTGGCTTATCCGCTTCAACCGCAATCGGCTAACTCATTGGGTTGTTGGAATTGGTTTGACTTGCGTCACCAACAGCCTGGATCGGGGGAACCAGCAATGCTTTCAGCGCTGGCAGAGAAGTTGACGGAAGAATTTAACATTCCAAAACGCCGCGTTTTTGCGGCCGGGCTTTCAGCCGGGGGAGCCATGGCAGAGATTTTGGCGTCTACATACCCCCAACAGTTCGCTGCTGTGGGGGTACATTCCGGGCTGCCCCGCGGTGCTGCAACATCACTTGCCAGCGCGTTTCAGGCGATGAATGGTTCATCCAAACTAGAGCCGGCATCGGCTTCAGGCGGCACAGTTATAACACGCCGGATTATGTTTCACGGTAGCGCCGATGTAACCGTGCATCCTTCTAATTCGGAGCGCATTGTCAACATTGCGTGCCAGAGCGCGGGCAAATTAAAACATTCTGAGTTTCACAAAAAGATGAACGGTCGAGACGTTGCCTGCACTGTTTTTCAGAATGAAAAAGGCTATCCGGTTATTGAGCATTGGCTCGTCAAAGGGGGTGGCCACACCTGGTTTGGTGGCGACAAAAGTGGCAGCTACACCGATTTAAAGGGGCCTGGCGCTTCGCGCGAGATGGTGCGGTTCTTTTTGCATAAGTAGGCTTCCTAAATTCGGTGCCATTGAACTGAGATCGTTGTAATTGAAAGATTAAAAATAAATTGGCTGAAAACCGCAAGCTGCTAAAATGATGGAATATTTCCACGAACTAGGCCAGAACTGCCGCCATGCCCATTTCCACTCGCTATCTTGTACAAACAACATCGGCCTTTTTGCTGATCGCATTTTTGGTTTTGGTTGGCGTTGTAGGGATGAACTTCTGGTTGGCACAAAAAGCCCAATCTAATTACGAAGCTGCCAATGTCGAGCGTGATACCCGCATCGCTGCGGTTGAATTAAGAAATGCCCTGCAAGTGGCCGAGTCGAGCCAGCGTGGCTATATTATCACAGGCAACGAAATCTATTTGGGGCCTTACCAATCGGCAAAGGTTCAGGCAAATCGTCGTTTGGCGGTTCTGCAACAAAGTCTTCGAGCCGAGCCCAACTCCGGCCCAAAATTACAAAGACTATCGGACATTCTCAATGCCAAGTTTGATGAATTAGACCGCACCATTGACCTTAAGCGAAACCAGCATGATGATGAAGTTTTGGCGCTCATTCGCACAAATGCGGGGAAAAATCTAACCGACGAGGCCAATGTATTTTTCGCCGGAATCATTGGTCAAACGGACGAGCGGCTGACAGCAGGCGCTGCTGACCAACGCGCGAACACCGCCTGGCTGCGGCTATTAACGGCCATTGCAGCACTCGTTATCATAACGGTGATAAGTGGCGCTGTTGTCGTTGTTGCGCGCTACACCAAAGAATTGGGCCAAACACACAGCCAGCTCAACACTCTCAATATTGAACTGGAACAACGCGTGGCAAGGCGAACATCGGATCTAGCGAAATCACGTGACCGTTTTGAGGTGTTATTGTCAGAGGTTAACCACCGGGTCGCAAACAGCTTGGCGCTTGTTTCTGGATTGGTGAGCCTTCAAATAAAAGCCTTGGACGACACAGCCTCGAAAGAAGCCTTGGCGGAAACGCAAGAACGTATCTTTGCCATATCACTTGTTCACAGGCGCTTGTACGAGAATGCAACGGTCATCTCTGTTGCGCTGAATGAATACCTGACTGGGCTTTTGGAACATCTAGGAACATCCTTACACGGCAAACACGATAGAGTGGTCTTGAAATTCGACATCGAACCGATAGCGCTTGAAACTGATCTCAGCATCAATTTGGGCGTCATACTCACTGAGCTCGTTACCAATGCCTTTAAGTATGCCTATCCCAAGGGATTGGGCGAAATCCGCGTTTCACTCCGCGCATTGCCAGAAGAAGTTGCTGAACTGGCGGTAGAAGATGATGGCATTGGCAGGGCCGAAGGCAAGCCCGCAAAAGGCACCGGGGTGGGCACCAAAATCGTCAACGCAATGTGTCTGAGCCTCGGAGCCAATATCCAATATCTAAACCTTAAACCCGGTACCAGGGCGCAGTTAAATTTCTCGACAAAGCCCCGGCGTTCCGCCATAAATGAACAGGGTTTGCCCGCATAATTCTATTGCCCAGTGCCGCGATTGGTTGGCGCCGCGTTAGGTTTTTTCAATCTGTGTGAGTGGAGTTAGCCAGAAAAGGTTTTGAGATGCGCGATAGTCAAAACGTCTGGGTAAATTCATGGTTTTTCGTGTCACGCGTTCTGCTCGCAATCATCTTGATTGGCAATTCACTTCCGGTTCGCGCTCAACAGCAAAGCCCCGGAATCACGCACCGGACTGTTCTTCCGGCTTTTAACCCGGCTGCCAAACCATGCACATCACCTCCTGACCTCGCACGTGTAATCACTTATGTCGAAGAGAATGAGCGCGAATTCCTGCAAGGTGTAGACCATGGGTTGTCACTGGCAGCGAAAGACCGCGGATTGGAATATCGCAAGGTCTTGGCAGAAAGCGATCCCATCAAAGCGGTGGAACAACTGCGATCAATTCGGGCGGCTCAAACCGGTGCCGTTATTGCCACCTCTTCCAATCCGGCCGTTATCAGCCACAGTTTGCAGGAGATGATTTGGTCTGGCGCCTTCGTGGGTACGATTGTGCCCCCGCCTGCCACACTCATTTTGAACGCACCGCAGTATACAACTGGCCAGGTTCTGACTGAGACAGCGATACAGCACATTAATTCTAAGCTGGCAGGAAAAGCCAAAGTCGTGCTTTTGACACAAGATTCGATGGAATATCTGTCACCTCGATTTGATGCAATGCGCGACGGGCTGAACAAGCTGCCCGGCGTTTCCATCATCGCAGATATTGCTCCAAAACCGGTCACCAAAGAAGGTGGCTATGCAATGATGAAGACCATTCTTCTGGCTAACTCAGATATAGACGTCGTGCTTGGTGCAGACGCGGTGGTGCTGGGCGCGCTACAAGCTTTGCGAGAAGTTCACAAGGATAGACTCGATCAGTTCCTCGGCGGCATAGATGGTGAACCTGAAGCCGTGTCTGAAATTAAGAAAGCCAACAGCCCCTATAAAGCGAGCATCGCCCTGTCGTCGCCAGTTTTTGGCTATGCGATGGGCGAATATGCGGCAGATTGGCTTGAGGGCAAAAGTGTGCCACAAGCCATGGGCATCCTTCCCATCGCGCTTACCACCCAGAACCTGGCGCAATATGAAGCCGATTTGCTTGACCCTGCATCAGTTTACAAAGACCAAGTTCGCCGCGACAAATATCTTAAAATGTATGGCAGCATTTGTTATGACACGCGTGATCAATATTTGAACTTTCCCTGGTCATCTGAAAGGAAATAAACTCCGGACCTCTTCATTGAGGTTTCTTCAAATTGGCCTGCCGAATTGGCGTGCCATCCCCGCTGCACATAATTATCTGAGCTTGTTAATTTTCACTGAGAACTGACCCGGGATTTTCACTGAGATTTGACCCGTGTAATTTGTTTTTGTCTGCCTTTGCTTATGTGTCAATTGGTTTTAGGTTTTGGCCGCCTGCGCCCGCTGCCGCGCGGATTAAAGCGCTGGCGGCGGCGGGCGCAGGCCCTTGTTATGGTGAGCAGGTTCATTCTCTATTTTTAAAACGCCAGCCGTCGTTTCCGGTTTCGAGGATATGGCAGTGGTGCGTCAGACGGTCGAGCAATGCTGTTGTCATCTTGGCATCCATTGCCCGGCAAGCGTTTGCATGCAAACGCTGAGAGGGGCCAACACAAAGAAACGCTCTGCTGATCTGGGGGCGGGCGCTAGGCTTCCGCGCAAACAGGTGGAGCACTGCGGTGCCGACGAAAAGCGGGACGGCGGCCTGGGCATCTTCTCTCCCTTCCTATTTGATACTCTCATATAGACTCATCAAAAAAGGCAGGTCTGATCAGTTTTGTTTTCTACCAACATGCAAGGTGCCCAAGCCAGGGGTCGTTCATATCGCATTTCCCTCAGGATTGAAGATATGCACATGACTTGCATCAATCGCTATGCCGACATGTTTGCCGGGGGCCTTGGGCAATGAACTGTCGGCCTCTACGATCAGTTGACCGGCTGGCGTATCGATATACGCATAGGTCGTGTTGCCAAGCTGTTCAACTACCGCCGTCTTTCCCACAAGCAATGCCAATTTATCATCTGGGGCAAGCAGGTGCAGATGCTCCGGACGAATGCCCGCTTCAACAGCTTTCGTTTGTGCGTTTGCCAAGGGCTTTCGAGCTGTCACATTCAAGGTGGAGTCCCCTGCCAACGAAAGGGCGAGCAGATTCCCATTCGCCGATTTTATAGTGGCTGGCATAAAGTTCATTGCCGGTGATCCAATGAAAGCGGCAACAAAGCGATTGGCTGGGCTGTTGTAGAGTTCCAGTGGCGAACCCGAATGTGCGATGGCGCCGCGATCAAGCACAACAATTTTGTCCGTCAACGTCATCGCTTCCACCTGGTCATGGGTTACATAAATCATTGTCGTTTTCAGGGTTTGGTGCAGCTTGGCGAGCTCCAGCCGCATCTGTACGCGCAGCAATGCATCAAGGTTTGACAGAGGCTCGTCGAACAAGAACACCTGCGGCTCTCGAACCAAAGCCCGCCCGATAGCCACGCGCTGGCGTTGGCCGCCAGAAAGCTGGGCAGGCCTGCGTTCCATGAGCGCTTCGAGCTGCAACAACTTCGCAACCTGGTCTGCTCGCTGGTTCTGCACGGATTTGGACATGCCAGCCAAAGACATGGAAAAGCAAATGTTGCCTCGCACTGTCAGGTGGAGATAGAGCGCATAGGACTGGAACACCATCGCAATGCGGCGGTTCGCCGGTGGCGTGTTTGTCACATCATTGCCATCAATCAGTATTTGGCCCGACGTCACGGGCTCAAGCCCTGCGATCATTCTAAAGGAGCAAAGTGTCTACAAATCTAGAGGCTATTCAGATGACTGGAAGTTGGCTGCGCCGTTCTCTCAGTGATTTGAGAAGAGCCATGCCGGATTGCTCCGGCAGCATCAAATCCAATAGGGCCACTGAATAGGCCTGATCGCCCAAAGCAACTTCGCCGTCATTGCCGGATTTGACCCAATCCACGGCAATTCCAGCATCTCCCAAGGCCACAACAAGTCCACGGCCAATCATGTCATCATCTTCAACCAGCAGAGCGCGCATGGCAGTGACTTACAGGATTTCAATTTGCGTTCAACCCGGAGCCGTTGCAGGAGGATGTCCGAACAGGAAAGAATTAGACTTCGACAATTGAGCGGCCTGATGGCAATTCCCGCGCTTGTTGTCTGCTTGTCGCGTGTCTATGCTGGGGTGCATAGTTGGGGCTCAGGGCACAGCGAATTTTCTAAACACTGTGGATATCCCGCAAATTCTTTTTCAAGTGTAACCCTGGTGTAACCCAGAGCGGTTTTTCTCACTCAAGCCCGAAATAGGAAAGTCCGCTATCTCATTGAGATAGAGGGCTTTTATTTGGGTGCTGGAGCCAGATTTGAACTGACGACCTTCAGGTTATGAGCCTGATGGCTGACTAAGTGCAAAATAAAATCTACTTCACTCTTATCTGGTAGCATTCACCGCTCGCTTAGTTTGTGAAATGCTTCTTAAATGCAAAGAGAATAATGGTTCGCTTGGTCGGCGAGTCTGATGGTAGCGCTCTCTCGCCACCATTCATTCTCGGGTTGGTGTTTTAGCGTGAAGCTTAATTCACTTTGGCGGTGAAATGGTGATATTTGGATCGTAAGTCACGTGCTGAACCATCTTGGACTTATGGCCCATAATTTCACTGTCTACCATCATGATGACTGGCAAGCCCGAGGAATTTTTGTACGTCGTGATATGGCTTGTGGCTTTTTTGCCCATCACTTCAGCTGAGCTGTCGAACGAATAAGACGTGTAAGTTTGGCCCTCCACTTGTTGCGGGCCCAGGCATTGAACGTTGGCAAAGTTCATCTTCGACGTATCCATGTTATTCTTGATGTTCGCCGTGATTTGTTGCGACACTGCGGCTGGCATGGCCGTCCATTTACCAGCCGTTTTCACCCATGCACCATCAGGCAATATAATCGATTCCATCTGATCAGATTTCATGTGAAAACTTGAAGGCAAAATAACGTCCACTTCGGTTTTGCGCTTGATCGAACCCATATCCATATCAATCAGCGAATGATAGGGGCCAGCAACAAGATGGGCGTCCATCATCGCCTTGATTTCGGCTGTGCAATCAGCCTGCGCCGATGTTGCGTAGATACAAAGTGTTGTGGAGCAGATAATCAGAATTTTCAATTCGGCCTCCATTGGCAGGCAGCGCCCACTCAAAATGATAGCCCCGAGATAGGGTTTAGACAAGGCGCAAGGAATGACTTAAGGTAAGGTTGATGGAACAGTTGCTGGCTTACAAAGCTTATGTTGTTGGCATAGCCTTTTTGGGATTGTTTTATTTTGAGCGCCACTTTCCAGCGGTGCTTGCGCCTTGGAAGCCAGTGCGCTGGGTGCGTAATCTTTCAGTGGCATTTATCAACTTTTTATTGGGGCCGCTGATGGTGTTGCCTCTGTCGGCCTATGCGGCCGCCCATGGATTAGGCTTTCGGCCGAACTGGTGGAGTATGGCCTTTGATCTTATCATCATGGATGCATGGATTTATGGTTGGCACCGCTTGAACCACGTTTTGCCACTTCTCTGGCGATTTCATGAGGTGCATCATCTGGACGAAGCGCTTGATACCACAACGGGCTTGCGGTTTCATTTTGGTGAAGTCGTCCTCTCAGCCGTTGCGCGAGCAGTTCTTATTTGGTTTCTCGCTATTCCGCTTGTGACCATTGCCGTTTTTGAAACTTTAATTGTGCTTGCCGCGCTGTTTCAACACTCAAATCTAAAACTGCCCGCCAAATTTGAAATTATGCTGTCCAAGTTGGTCGTCACGCCGCGCCTGCATTGGGTGCATCACCATGCGCTGCGTGAAGACACCGATTCAAACTATGCCACCATATTTTCAGTTTGGGATATGTTGTTCAATAGTCGCAGTCGAAACCCAAGACGCGAGGATATGGTTATCGGGGTTGAAGGAATGAATGATCTGCCGTTGGGAAAGCTCATCATGGCACCACTGCGCTTAAACCATTAACGCATCTGGCATCTGGTGTGCACCGTTTTGCCTCTAGGAAAGCTGCCAATGGCAAATGGCACATTTTGAGACAGATATGACCAAACTGAACGCATTAACCACAGCACTGATTGAGGCCAGGCTTACACAAGCCGCCCAGTTTGATGCGCTTTCACGCGTTCATGATGCCAGCACGCTGCGCCTTGAGGCGCTGCGCGATAACATTATGCCAGAGCTTAACAGCACCACTCACTTGCGCGAACTGGTTGAAATAAACTTGCAGGATGGTGAAACGCCGCGCCTGTGGATTGATCTTGTCTCACATGTTGAGATGCAGCCAGACCCCAAGTCATATCGCCTCGTGCAAAGTTCAGATCGTGGACGAGAGACTGTTTTTGAGACCCGTGATTCTGAACAGATGAAGCACTATCTATTGCGCCACATTGCGCACCGCGCGATTGCATTGGAACGTGCCGTGGCCGGAAAGCCTTCAGTCGAAGCAAGGGCCGAGAAAAAATACAGCTTCGGTGAAATTGTTTATGTTTGGATCACGGGCATTGCATTTGGTGCCATAGGTTTGGTTGCTTACGCCTTGGCCGCAGGTATATTCAAACTATCTTCGCCATAAACTTGCAGTTACAATCTGAAACACCTTGTGATTTCCCGCCGTGGCTCAGGGTTTGGTAACTTGATTGTCGAGATTCACGCAAAGGTGAAGATGTGAGCGGCATATTGGCACTGAACGATACGACCGAACCCAAAATGTTGGTGAAAACGCCAACTTTAAATCAAAGTCTGCCACAGCGCATTGCGGATTTTACAACTTTGGCTGAAGGTCTGGATTATGCCGCTCAAGGTGTTACGGGCCTCAATTTTTATTCAGGCCGGGGCAGGTTGGAATATGTTTTGCCCTATACAGAATTGCGCCGCCGCGCCTTGGTTTTGGCGCGAAAGTTGTTATCCACTGGTTTGAACCGGCTGGATCGCGTGGCGATTGTGGCCGAGACCGGGCCTGACTTCATAGTCACCTTCTTTGCGTGCCAATATGCTGGGTTCGTGCCATGTCCCATTCCCTACAGCATGTATATTGGCGGGCGCGAGGCTTATGAACAGCGCATCGCCGGGATGTTGAAGGCGGCAGATGCCCGCTGTGTAATCTCGCCTGCCGATCAAATTGAAAGCCTGCGCGTGGCCGCGGGTTCCGTGGATGTGGAAATGGTTTTCAGCCATGACGAACTTTCAACATTGCCAGAGTCGATTGCCAAGATGCGCGGTTTCGAAGGGGGGGATGTTGCTTATATTCAATATTCTTCGGGTTCAACTTCAGCACCCAAGGGTGTTCTGATTTCGCAAGGTGCAATTTCGACGAATGCGCGCGGCATGTTGGTGTTTGGCATTCACGTGAAGCCAAGCGATCGTGGTTTTTCATGGTTGCCGTGGTATCATGATATGGGGCTGGTTGGTTTTTGCCTGGCACCTTTGTTGTCGCAGTTCAGTATGGATTATCTGGCCACAACGGCCTTTGCGCGCAGGCCAAGCCTGTGGTTGAAACTGATTTCAGAAAACCGTTGTACTGTTTCATTCTCGCCCACATTTGGATATGATCTCGCTTCCAAGCGCATTGGCACAGAAGTGGAAAAGTTGGACCTTTCATGTTGGCGCGTGGCTGGGATTGGCGGCGATATGGTGCGCCCGGATGTGCTTAATGAATTTGCCAAGGCTTTGGCGGGCGCAAAATTTTCTTTTGGGGCGTTTTTGCCATGCTATGGAATGGCGGAGCATACGCTGGCCATTTCATTTCCCCCGATGGGTCGCGCACTTCGTGTGGATACCGTGGATAAAAACGGGGTGCGCAATAATCATAAGGCAATTCCAGTGGCGCCGGGAACACCGGATTCGCGTGGCTATGCGGTTTGCGGGCGGGTTCTCGAGGGCCACGAAATGGAAGTGCGTGACGCTGAAGGTGCAATTTTAGCTGATCGCGAGATTGGCCGCATATTTTTGCGCGGGCCGAGTTTGATGAATGGCTATTTTAAAGATGTTGATGCCACGGCCGAGGTTATTGATGCTCAAGGTTTCTTAAACACGGGAGACATGGGGTATAGGTTGGACGGCGAAATCGTGATTACCGGCCGCGCAAAAGATTTGATTCTTCACAATGGCCGCAACATTTGGCCGCAGGATATTGAATGGGCGGCGGAAAAATATGCTGAGTTAAAATCTGGCGACGTTGCCGCCTTTGCCATTGAGGGCGATGATGGCGATGATGAGGTGGTGGTTCTGGTTGAATGCCGCACCACAGAAATTGCCGATAAGGAAAAGTTGCGCCGTGAAGTGGGCAAGCTGGTGCACCAAGGCTCTGGCGTTGATTGCAAGATTGAACTTGTGGCACCACGCAGCTTGCCCTTTACAACCTCTGGCAAGCTTTCACGCGCCGGTGCCCGCAGCAAATATCTTGCCGGTGAGATTGTGGTTTTTGCCCCGCAAAACGTTTGATAAGTCCAAGCCCATTCGTGTGGCGCTGACAGGTGGAACCGGTTTTTCTGGCGCCTATATCTTGCCGCAGCTCATTGCGGCGGGCTATGACGTTGTGGCGTTGGCGCGCAAGCCTGAAGTGCTGGCAGGCAAGTGCCAAAATGTGGTTGCGGGCGATCTTTCTGATGCAACGGCACTGGCAAAGCTGGTTGAACAAGCTGATGTGGTTTTGCATGTTGGGGGGGCCACCTCAGCGCAATCGAGGGAAAGTTTTTTTGACATAAATGTGGAGGGCACAAAGCGCTTGTTTCGAGCCGCCCGCCAAGCCCACGTCAGCCGGTTTGTTTATGTGTCTTCGCTTACGGCGCGTGAGCCCGACCTGTTGGATTATGGCGCCAGCAAAGCCGCAGCCGAGAAGTTTCTGCTTGATCAAGATGACGAAGATTGTGCCATTCTGATTTTGCGTCCACCAGCGGTTTATGGCCCGGGAGACCGCGCCGCGCTGCCATTGTTCAAATTGCTGCAACAGAATGTGGCCGTGGTGCCAGGCCATAAATCTTCGCGGTTTTCGCTTCTGCATGTTTCGGACTTTGCAAAAGTTGTATGCGAATCCGTTGAATATAAATCTCATGGTATTTTTGAACTGGACGACCAAACCATGGGTTACACATGGGCTGATCTGGCGGAAACTAGTACGACGCTGACGGGAAAGCCCATTCGCACTCTCTACATGCCGTATGGCCTGCTGAATGCTGCTGCGGGAGTGGCCGAGGCAATCGCCAAACTTACGGGGCATAGAGCCTTTGCGACACGCCAAGACATTGCCAAAATCTATCATAAAGACTGGGTTGTAAATGGCTGGCTGTGGCCAATTGCACAGCCCATAAAATTGCACGAGGGCTTTGCGCAAACACTGGTGTGGTATCAGCAACAAGGTTGGTTGCCGCCACAAAAAGAACGGGTTAGAAGCCCGGCATGATTGAAAAATCCGAAATTGTCCTTGTGCTCGTGGATTTGCTTAAACCTTTTAACCCGGAAGCCAAGCCGCTGGTTGAAACCACTGATATTCCGGCTGAGTTAAACATTGATTCAGTGGGCGTTCTGGATTTCATAATGGAAGTTGAAGACCATTTCGATATTGAAATTCCCATGAATTCGGTGGCCAGCATCCGCACAGTGGGCGAACTTGCAAGTTTTGTACAATCGCGTTTGAGCAAGGCTTGATGATGGTTGACCTGCTCGACAAACACCGCAGCGTTTTAGATCGTGTGCAGCGCATGACTGCAATGGGTTTCAACGGTTTAGGTGTGACGAATGATCAGATGATTTCGCCCACACGTGCCGTTGTTGGCAACCGTGAGATCATTCTTGCCGGCACCAACAATTATATGGGCATCACCTTTGATCCGCGGTGCATCGCGGCGGGAAAGAAGGCGCTCGATGAATTTGGCACGGGCACCACCGGTTCACGTATTGCCAATGGCTCATTTGCCATGCATGTGGAACTTGAGCGCGAACTTGCGGGTTTTTTGAAACTCCAACACTGCATTGTTTTCACCACCGGTTATCAGGCCAATTTAGGCATGCTGTCAGGTTTGGCGGGGCCTCAAGATACAATCTTCCTCGACGCTGATTCACATTCCTCAATTTACGATGGTTGCACATTATCAGGTGCCAAATTGGTGCGCTTCCGACACAATGATGCGGCTGATCTTGATAAACGCTTGGGGCGCGCTGGCAACGATGGTGGCGGCAAATTAGTGGTGCTGGAAGGCATCTATTCGATGTTGGGTGATCGTGCCCCGCTTGCCGATTTTGTTGCGCTAAAAAAGCGACATCAATTCCAACTTTGCGTTGATGACGCGCACTCCTTCGGCGTGCTTGGGCCGCATGGGCGAGGGCTAGGCGATGAAGTTGGCCTGGAGAGCGAAGTTGATTTTGTGATCGGTACTTTTTCCAAGAGTATCGGTGCGATTGGTGGCTTTGGTGCCTCCAACCATCCGCTGTTTGATACACTGCGTTATGCCATGCGGCCCTATATGTTCACGGCCTCAGCCTCTCCTTCGTCAGTGGCCACATCAATTGCCGCATTGAAAGTGTTGCAGGAAGAGCCTGAGCGCCGCGCGCGCATTTGGGCAAATTCAGAACGCCTCTACACCGGGCTTAAGGCACTAGGGCTCGATATGGGTTGTGATACCGTGAGCCCTGTTATTGCTGTGAAAATGCCCGATGAAGTGACCACGGTTATAAAATGGGATGCCCTGTTCAAGGCTGGCGTTTATGTGAACATGGCGGTGCCGCCAGGCACGCCCAATCGCCTTTGTTTGCTGCGCTGCTCGGTCTCAGCAGCGCATACCAATGAAGAGATTGACCGCATCATTGCTGTTTTCAAAGATGCAGTTGTGAATTAATTTGTAAAAATTTAAACATGGTCAGTTCTCGCCAACAGCCCAACTGCAATAGCTGCAAAAATTAACAGCGGCCCCCAAGCCGCAAGCCAAGGCGCAATTGCACCCGTTTCACCCAAGGTCATTGCCACGCCGTCACCCACAAAATAGGCAAAGCCAAGGCCAACACCAGCCACGAAAATAAGACCCAGTCCGCCGCCACGCCTGAAATTGGTGCCAATCGGTACGCATAACGTCACCATTACCATCGTCACAAAAATTGGGGTTAAACGCTTGAGCCAGTAGGTTTGATAAACATAGGCCGGGCGCACGCCGAAACCGTCGTTGGTGATGTAGGTGGAAAGGTCACTTATGCTCATCTCTTCTGGGGATGGCAATTTCTTGTTGGCTAGCCGCATGGGGCCATCATAAACGGCTTGGTCTTCGCGTTTTGGTGCAGCCCCCGATGCATAGTAAGTGGTCACATTATTCAAAAGCCAGTGGCCGTTGGACTGTAAGGCTTTTTCAGCAAAAACTTCAGCGCGCAACTGGCCCGTTGGTTCTCTTCTAAACAATATCAAATCAAACAATGTGCCGCCATCAGCTGCCGCTCGCTCAGCGCGCATGATGTCGTTACCCACTCTTATCCAAACTGGTTCGTTCTCGGCGGTTTTAAACTTGCGCGTGGCATAGTCTCCAATGCCCCAACTGTGCAAAAGTGGTGCCGCAGCAGGCACTGCCCAGTTCATAATGGCAAATTGCAATATGCCAATGCCGAGAGCGACGGGTAAAAGTTTCAGGATAAGCCTTGTCGGCGAAATGCCGGTGGCCCAAATCGCCGTCAGTTCATTGCGATACGATAGCTCAGTTATTGCCAGCAGAAGTGACAGCAACAAACTTGTTGGCAAAAACAGCGTGAGAATTCCAGGTAGCCTTGCCAGCCCATACAGGCCCACGGCACTGAGGGCATTGGAGTTTATTTTTAGAATGTCAGTAAGAAAACCCACAACTTCCAAAGTGAGAACAAATGCCGAAAGGCCCAGCAAGATTACGCTGAAGCGGATGAAAATCATGCGTGAGAGCATGCGAGCCACCAAACTCATGCAGTTTGCTCCAAGGTGAAAGACGTGGCCGGTTCAAAGATATTTAATTCACCGTTCCAGCGCCTGATTTTCACTTGAGTATGCCACTGACCGCCGACGCGGGTGATTTCATAGGTGTTCCATTCAGCAGAGTTCCTAGGCGTTTGCGCCATGCTGGCCGAAGCCACACCAAGGGCCGGCACGTTCGCTCCGTCTTGCTTCAGCCAGTGCAACGCACGGCTGTGATTGTGGCCATAGATAACAAGCTCAGCCTGCTGCTGGCATAGAATGGATTGCAATTCTTCTGCATCAATCAAGTTGCGGAATTTCGTGGCGAGACCGGGGGCCGGAGGGTGGTGGAGCATCACCACACGATAAAAGCCCTTGCCACGCAGTTCTGCAAGCTTTTGCCGCAAGCGTTCGCGTTGGCCGAGGCCGAGCTGGCCTTGCGCGTTGTGGAATGGGCGCGGCAAAGCACTGTTAAGGCCAATAAGCGCCACGTTGCGGCGCAGGCGCACAAAGGGAAATGCCGCATCACTTGGCATGTCACTGGTCATGAAGGGTTCAAAAAATTTCAGGCTTTTTTCATGGGCAACCTTGACATATACGTCATGATTGCCCGGCGTGTATGAAAGCCCGTCAGGAGTTGCCAATCGGTCTAGCCAGCGGCGTATATGAGGAAACTCTGCTGGGCTGCCAAGATTAGCGGCATCGCCCGTGAATGCCACGTGATCTGTTGCGGCGGCGCGCACGTCGTTAAGCAAGGCTTCGGCGATTTCGGGACGATATATTTTCTTGCGGCTATAATGCCATGAGATGGCACCCAATAGTCGCTTTGGCCTAAAATTCTGTAACGGCGCGCCGCGCGGCAAAGGGCCGAGGTGCAAATCTGAAAAATGAGCTAGGGTAAAAGTCACAACGTCTTTTCATAAATGCGATAGGTTTTGTAAACTCGGCTGCCCATGCTTTCCAGAATATGGCGCACCCGTGTGTTGTCTTCCAAAATCCACGAATATTCGCCATGGGTGACGCCTTGGCTGATGACATGGTCTGACGATGCGCGGATTGCTGCAAGCGCCAAGCCCGCACCAATTGCGCCATGCTGATATTTTTTCTTAACACCCATTAAAGGCACGCGCACCGAACGCGACTTTCCACTGATTACCCGTGGTAATAGTTTGGCCCAGCCAAAAGGAAGGATTTTGCCATCCAACCCTTGGAACCACTCATTGATGTTGGCAATTGCGAGGCAGAAGGCTGCGGGCTCGCCTTTCCAATATGCAAATTGCACGGCTTTGGCATCCAACAGCATTTTGAAATTAGTGGCCATGGCTTTGACCTCGGCTGTGGTAAAGGGCACGAAATTCCAATTGTCAGCCCACGCATCGTTGAAAATATCCATGATGATTGCAACTTCGCTGTTCATGACTTTTTTGTTTAGCGGGCGAACAGTGAGATCACCGGATGCCATCATGCGGTCTACCATCTTGCGCATGGCGGGCGGCAGGCCCTTCACATTGTCAAACTCATAGGCCAACAAATCTTTGGCCTTGTGGTAGCCCTGTTCTTCAACGCGCATTTTATAATAGGGTGCGCCATGGCCCATCATCATATTGGGAATTGTTTCAAACCCGTCGATGAGCAAGCCACTTTCATCATTGATGGAGAAAGAGAAGGGGCCCAGGGATTTTTTCATGTTTTGGCTGCGCAGCCAATCTTCGGCTGTTTTGAACAGCGCAGCAAATATCGAAGGATCATTCTGCGCTTCCAAAAACCCGAACTGGCCAGTGGCATCTTTATATCGATCTTGATGCAGTTGATCAACTTGTGCGGAAATGCGGCCCACGGGCAATCCATCTTGCTCAGCGATGAATAATTGTGCCTTGGCGTGTTGGAAATAAGGATTTTTTTTGGTGCTCAGATGGTCAAAACGCTCCAGAAATAATGGTGCCACCCAAGATTTATCTGCGGCATAGATTGGGAAAGGCACTCTCAGGAACGCAATCTGGTCTTGCTTGTTCAAAACCGGACGAACTGTTACTTGCGCCATGGCTATTTCTTTCATTGCGGAATCAGCCTTAAATGAATGAGTGGCGAAAGCTTGGCAAGGGGCCACGAAATTAGATGAGAAAACTGCCGGATTGGTTGTTTCAGCGATATTCGCGACTTACCCGTGGCAAAACTTTGGGGGCACGGGTTTTGGTCATCGATGGCCAAGCCCGCGTGCTGTTAGTGCGGCCAACTTATGTCAACGGCTGGACTTTGCCGGGCGGTGGCGTGGATAAGGGCGAGACTTTGCGACAAGCAGCCGTTCGTGAATTGATGGAGGAGGCGGCGGTGCGACCGTTTGAAGACCTTGCCCTTCACGGCATGTTTTCCAATGAGGTTGCCTTCCCCGGCGATCATGTGGCGTGCTTTGTGCTGCGCAAATTCAAGCAGGAGGTCTTTAAACCTAATTTTGAAATCAGCGCGGCGGAATTCTTTTCGGTTGAAGCTTTGCCTTCTGATGTGAAACCCGGTTCACTGAGACGCATTCATGAAGTTATTTATGGCAAGCCAATCTCCGATCAATGGAGCGATGCGTGACGCTTTCCCTTGCCCCAACCGTTCAAACCTCAGCCCATGACAAGCAGATTGAAGCGTTGCTTGATCTGACATTCGGATTGTCGCGACGCACCAAAACATCCTATCGGTTGCGTGAGGGCAGTGCCCCGGCCGCTGGCCTATCTCTCATTATCAAAGAGGCGGAATTTGGCGTGGTGGGTGCCATCAGTTTTTGGCCTTTGCGGATTGGGGCGATCGGTAGACCGGCCCTTTTGCTTGGGCCGCTGGCCGTGCACCCGCAACGCCAGAACATCGGCATTGGGCGGGCCTTGATGCATGAGGGTATGGCACGGGCCAGTGCACTGGGACATCACCTTATCATCCTGATTGGTGATGCGTCTTATTATGGGCGGGTGGGGTTTCGACAAGTTCCAGAAGGGCAGCTGGAAGTGCCAGGGCCTGTTGATCCCAAGCGCTTGCTTTACCTTGAATTGCAAGTTGCGGCTTTGGCTGCAGCGCAAGGGTTGGTTTTGGCAGATTGGCGATGGCAGGAAATTAACGCCCTTCGCGCCGCCACATAAGCCCGGCAGCCAGCAATAAAGCAGCCAGAGCGAATAAACTGGATGACAGCGCCCATTCATGAACCGCTATGGTGCGGAATTGATTGTTGGCATGTAAATTCAGCCAGCCTGCACCAGCGAAGGCGGCATTGGCCGATTGTTTTGAGATGGAGGGCAAGCCCTCTTCGGCCCAAAATACCCCGCCACCGGTGGCTTTGGTTGCCGGCTCGACCTTTTTTGTGGTTGCAACGAGATCGCTGAATTCCTGCATATCACCGCTTCCGGTGGTGACGATTGTTTCCAAGGTGCCATCGCGCAGCACATAAAGGCCTTGTTCTTGCGGATGCAAATGCCCTTGAAAATGTCCGGGCCCGATTTTCGACAACGAGAGTTTGGTTGGTGTTCCGCTGGGGGACACGGCATCTAGGCTGGCGTAATCGTCCCGCAGACCAAAGCGATCAACGATAATGTCGGTTCCGGATTGATGGGCCGTGAGGCGATCTTCCTCAAGCTCCGGTTCTTTCATCAACCAGTGGGCCATCCGCTTTTGTAAATCTGCTTCTGGCCCGCCACCGTCAAAGCCGCGGGCCCAAAGCCAGCCTTGATCTGACAGTATTTGCGCCACGCGGCCTAACTCAACGTGTCGAAGCACAAGCAAGGGCTTGCCATTGGGCCCTTCCAATAACACTTGGGTTGAGGCATCTGGACTTACCGTTGCATCAATGAGGCGAAACCATTTGCCCCAGGCAGGTTCCGTGCGGCTGCCACCCTTTAAACTTTGGGTGACGGGATGGCGTTCTCCCACTTCCGATAGTTTGGGTTTGAACGGCGTTTCGGTTATATCACCGGTGGGCAAGGCGGGAAGAATATCGGCCATTGGTGAGGATGCAAGACCATCAGCTTGTGCATAATCCGGCCCGGATGCAACCAACAACGCGCCGCCCTTGCGCACATAATCCGCGATGTTGGCGATATATTCGTCGGGCAAAATAACTTCACGTTGATAGCGATCAAAAATAACCAGATCAAATTGATCGAGTTTATCAACAAACAATTCCTTGGTTGGAAACGCAATGAGCGAAAGTTCATTCAATGGTGTGCCGTCTTGCTTTTCAGGTGGACGCAGAATGGTGAAATGGATGAGATCTACAGCCGTGTCAGCCTTCAGCAAGTTGCGCCAGGTTCGTTCTCCTGCGTTAGGCTGGCCGGAAACCAATAAAACACGCAGGCGGTCTCTAATACCTTCAATGGTTGCAATGCTGATATTGTTGGAAGGTGTGAGTTCTCCCGCGCGCACTGCGGCTTTGAGGGCCACATAATTTTTGCCAGCATGGCTTATCGGCACCTCAACTTCCGCTGAGGCACCGGGCTTTACGGTTAGATGCAGCGCTTCCTGGCCCGCTTGTTCAATGGTCAAGGGAACATCTGCGCCATCTCCGCCTTGATCTTCTACGTGGAAACCGATCTTGGCCGACTTGCCAACCAGCGTGAATTCTGGCGAATGATCAATGACCAATCGGCGATCACTGTCAGTTTTGCTGCCGGTGATGATGGCGTGAAGTGGCCCGTGCAATGCCGCCAGTTCATTGGGTTTGGGCGCATCATGAACTTGGCCATCAGTAAGCATAATGGCGCCAGCGTAGCGACTTTGGGGAATGTCGCTGACGGCACGCGCGAGTGCGGCAAAGGCTCTTGTGCCGCCTGCGGTGCCTAGGGCGTCTGACGTTACGGTGGTGATGCGCAGTTCAGTATTCTGCATGGTTGACAAGATTTTTTGCAGGGCGGCAGCGGCTCCATCGGTTTGCTGTTGGCGATTTCCGATACTTTGGCTTGCAGTACGGTCGATCACCAGCACGGCAATGTCACTTAGCTTTTCAGTTTCGTCCAGATGGATTACGGGGTTGGCAAGAGCGAGCACAAGCAACGTTCCAACGGCTAAGCGCAAAAGCGCTCCGCGCAGACCTTTGTACAATGAATAGGCGATGAGGCCAGCGACCGAAACCGCGAAAAGCAAGAGCAGAGGCCAGATAATCATGGGCGCAAAGGTCACGTTCATTGGGTGCCCAGGCGCTTTAGAATATCTGGCACATGCACTTGATCAGTTTTGTAATTCCCCGTCAGCACATACATCACCACATTAACGCCCACGCGCAAAGCCAACTCGCGCTGGCGCGGACTATCGGGAATCAACGCATAGAGTGGCTGCCCGTCAGGATTCATCGCCCAAGCGGCGGCAAAATCATTGGATCCGATAATCACCCCAGAAACATTGTCAAATCCAGATGATTGCGGATTATCTTGCGCCTCTACCCATAGCGGCCCACCTTCGTAACGCCCGGGAAAGTCTTTCAATAAATAAAAGCTTTTGGATAGCGCATGTTCAGGTGGCACAGGTTCCAGCGGCGTCACATCCAGTTTGGAGGTGATGCGGCGCAATGCTTCACCTTGTGCACCGGCGCCAAGCGTTGATGATGGATCGCGCAAATCAAAGAAGATCGTTCCGCCGTTTTTCATGTAAGTTGCGATGCGTTCGAGGGCTTTGGCATTGGGCGCTTCGGCATCCTCAGTCACTGGCCAATAAATGAGCGGATAGAAAACGAGCTCATCGTTTTCGATATCCAATCCCTGCGGATCACCTAAGCTGGCCGCCGTGCGATCAGCAATTACTTCGCCTAATCCTTTGAGGCCTTGCTCGCTTTCCTGATCAATTTCTGCATTGCCCGTTTTAACATAAGCAATATGGGTTTGAAGTGTTGCCGCCATGGCTTGCTCATCGGTTGCAGCCCGCGCGCGCTCAAAACTTGGTTGTACAAAAATAAACGCAAAGGCAACGGCTAACACTGCGCTGCGCCGCTGCAAGTGACCACCCATGAAAAGGGCCGCCAAGCAATCAAGCAAGAAGAGCAAAGCGGCGCAAATAAACAGCGGTTTGGCAAAATCAATAAAGTCGGCTGGTTTAATTTCAGATAGGCCAAGGCTTCCTGGCATGGGCGCCAAATCTTTAGCTTCGATTTTTAAATTGACGGCCCGTGTCTGCGTGCCCCGCAAATACAGGCCAGCGGGCGTTGCAGCGGTTGCGGTTGCTGACGTGATCGCTTTTGCGCCAATGCTTTTGACATTGCGCCACGGGTTTACCAGTTCACCGCCACCATTTAGCAGCAACTGCGGCGCAAAATCACCTTCAACAGCAGTGCTGGCATTTGTTGCGGAAGGATTTCCTGCTGCAGGTGCCAGCTCAGCAAGGCGTTGCATGATTTGCGCAAAGGTTCCCGTGAGCGGCAAATTAGACCAATCGGCATTGGCAGTTACGTGGAAAAGCACAATGCGGCCCGCGCCATGTTTAGCGCTGGTGATAAGTGGTGTACCATCGGCCAGGCTTGCCCAGGTTTTGGCGGAAAGTTCAACGTCAGGCTCGGCCAGAAGCTGGCGGGTGACTGTGGCTTCTGCATCCACCGCAATGCCTGCAAGTGGACCCTCGGGTTCAAAAGGTTTGATGGTCTGCGGCGTTTCCCAACTCAGAGAAGAACCCAAATTACGATCCCCCTCGCGAAGTTTCACGGGCAGAAGATCATCGCCACCAGCTGCCAGGTGCGGGCCGGAAAAGCGCACCAGCAACCCGCCTTTGCCAACCCACATTTCAACTGCATCATGCTCTTCCTGAGACAGGCTGCCGACATCGGAAAGAATGAGCATCGAAAGACCGGCTTCCAATGCCGCCTTCAGATCAGCACTGTTTTCAGGCTTTGAGATTTCGGCAATTTGATTCAGGGCCGAAGTGACATAGTGCATCGGTGACAGCAAAGGTTGATTGCTACTATCAGCGGCCCCGCTCATCACGGCAATGGTTTTGCGCCGCCATGTGTCATCCAGCAGAGTTTTGGCACCTGAATGGTTTTCACCCTTTATGATTAGCGCCTGTAACGTGCCACGCAGTTCAACGGGCACCGGCAGGCGCACTTGCGTTGCGCCAGCCGATCTGATTTCGACTTTGCTTTCGGCCAACACATGGCCATCGCCTGCCAGCGCTTGCACTATCGTTGATTGCTGTCGGGCTTGGTTGGCCAACACATCAACAACAATATCGCCACTGGCCAGTGCTGGCTTGCCAACGGCCAAGGGTGACTGAACTTCGGCGGGTGTGAAAATTTGTAAGGGCGCGATTTGAGAAAGTGCATCGGCAAACGATTTTGCGGTATTGGCATCCAAACCATCAGCCAGCCAGGCAATTTGATTTGGCGCTGGCGAAAGAGATTTGATGGTTGCAAGGGCTTTCATTCGGTCAGTCGGCAAGGCCATTGGCGCCAAAGCACGCAAATGTTTTTCGGCATCTGTGGCATTCTCGGGCTGCAAAGCCTGCGGGTCTGCCGTGCCTGTTACATAAATCACTGCACCACTTGCTTCTGCGATGAGGCCGAAGGCTGCTTCTTGCCGTTTGCGCCAGTCCTTTGCGGCCGCCCAGCCATCATCAATGATGAGTAACATGGGGCCATTTTTGCCGCTCAGATTCTGTGCGTGTTGTTGAGACGGATGTGCAACAGCCAGGATCAACAAAGCCGCAAGCGCAAGACGCAACAGCAACAACCACCAAGGCATCTTGTCTGCCGTCGATTCCTTTTCGCGCAATTTCATGAGAATGCGCAGAGGCGGGAATGCAATTTCCTGCGGGCGTGGCGGGATGGAACGCAGCAACCACCAGATGACGGGCAAGGCCAGCAAAGCCCACAGCGCCAGAGGAGTTGCGAATGCCAGTGTGCTGATGAAACCGCTCACGCTGGCCCCATCACCTGATGGAGTGCCAAGACGGCTTGGGTAAGCGATTTGTCGGTGCGGTGCAGGTTAAAAGTGAAGCCCAAACGGCGGGCCATACCGCGAACTTTTTGACGATGTTGCATGAAAGCCTGAGAATAATCATCACGCAAGGTTTGCACTTTTTTGGCGCGATAGCGGGCTTGTATATCAAGCCCCAGAAAATCCACCCGCCCGCCATAAGGCAAGTTTTCTTCAGCTGCGTCATTCACCTGCAAAAGATGGCCGCGCATGCCGCTTTCAGCAAGCGTCGAAAGCGTGTTGAGGAGTTCTTCGGGCTCCATCAGAAAATCCGATACCAGCAAAATCGTTGAGCGCCGTTGCAGGCGGTTGGGTTTGGGCAATTCGTTGCCAGGCGCTTGCGTCAAATCAAAGGCCAACTTGGGCAACACGTGGCGGCCATAACTGGCGCGGTTGCCCGAACCCAACAGGCCCACACGTTCATGCGCACGCAAAGCCAGGGCTGCCATCGCAAGGCCAAGCACTTGCGCATGATGAGATTTGGTTTCGCTTGCTGGTGCCGATTTGAAATTCATGCGCGCACTGGTATCAACCCAGAGCCACAATGTGTTGGCGGCCTCCCACTCGTTGTCACGCATCAATGTTTCGTCAGCTTTTGCACTTTTGCGCCAGTCGATGCGTTGCGTGGGATCGCCGAACGCGTATTTACGGTAAGCCCAAAAAGTTTCACCGGGGCCGGCGCGGCGCAACCCATGTGCGCCCAGCATTACCGTGGTGGCAATGCGCTCGGCTTTCACCACGAGAGGCGGCAAAGCATCGCCTAAACGCCGCGCTTTTCCTTCAATGTTATAAGCGTTGATCGGCACCTTACTTTAAGGTCTCCGCCAGTTTGGCGATGACGGATGGAACTGTGACACCATCTGCACGGGCGGCAAAGTTCAGCGCCATGCGGTGCTTCATCACGGGTTCAAGCAACGCAATCACGTCTTCAACTGAGGGAGACAAGCGCCCTTGCAGCAAAGCTCTGGCCTTGCAACACAGCATCAAGCTTTGTGCTGCACGTGGCGAAGGTCCCCAAGCGACAGCCTCATTGATAAACGCGTTAGCGTCATCACCGGGCCGTGCGGCCCGCACGACTTTCAAAATCGCATGGGTAACCTGTTCGCCCACTGGCACTTCGCGCGTGAGGCGCTGGGCGGTTTGCAGCTGAGGTGAGTTAAACACTGCTCGCGGTGCTTCTTCCTCGTTGCCGGTGGTCGCAAAAAGCATTTTTCGCTCAGCATCCAGCGACGGATACGAAATATCAATTTGCATTAAAAACCGATCAAGCTGCGCTTCGGGCAGGGGATAAGTGCCCTCTTGCTCGATCGGGTTTTGCGTGGCCAGAACATGAAAAGGTTCAGGCAGTTTGTGGTGAACACCTGCCACGGTTACTTCATGTTCCTGCATCGCCTGCAACAAAGCGGATTGGGTGCGCGGACTGGCGCGGTTAATCTCATCAGCCATCACCAGCTGGGCGAACACAGGTCCACGCACAAAGCGAAAGCTGCGCTTGCCCGTTTCGTCATCTTCCAGAATTTCGCTGCCCAGAATGTCTCCGGGCATCAAATCCGGGGTGAATTGGATGCGCTTTTCGTCAAGTCCCAAAACCGTGCCAAGGCTTGCGGCCAATTTGGTTTTGGCAAGGCCTGGAGCGCCTACGATAAGGCCATGCCCGCCTGCCAGTATGGTGATGAGCGCCAGATCGATCACGCCTTCCTGACCGAAGACAACCGTGCCCAAGGCTGCTTGTGCGGCTTTCAACTTTGCGCTGGTTTCATCCATATCCGATACTGATTTGTTTGCCATTCCTAATCCCTAGTTTGCGACTCAAAATTCGTTATAGATGGTTCCCATGTCATCGGCGAGTGAACCTCTTAAAGGCTTGAACGAAGTGAACCGGGTTCTGGCCCGCAGCAAGGGTCCAGCCCCGGTTCATCTGTGGAATCCGCCGTTTTGCGGCGACATCAATATGCGCATTGGGGCAGATGGATTGTGGCATTATTTGAACTCACCCATCGGCAGGATGCCTCTGGTGAAGCTATTTTCTTCGATATTGCGGCTGGATGATGACGGGAAGTATTATCTTGTGACACCAATTGAGAAATGCGGCATTATTGTTGACGACGCGCCGTTTTTGGCAGTTCGCATGCGGGTTGAGGGTACTGGTCTATCGCAAGTCATCACTTTTGAAACGCAGGTTGACGAGGAAGTGGTGGTTGGACCGGAGCATTCATTGCGATTTGTTGATGAGGCGGGAACCGGTGGTCTCAAGCCGTATGTATTAATCCGGCGAAACCTCGAGGCACTGGTGTCGCGTGCCGTGTTTTATGATTTGGTGGGGTTGGGCGCGGCTGAAGGCGAATGGTTTGGCGTGTGGTCTTCCGGGCAATTTTTCCCCATGAAGAAAGCGGCCGATGTTCAATTTTGAGGACTTTTTGGTTCGGGCAAGAGCACGGCTTTTGCCCCAACCCGCTATCACCTGGGATTACAGCGATGATGACATGAACGCCAAAGCGAGGATGATTCCTGTTGGCGTGAAACCCAAGCCTGCTGCCGTGCTTGTGCCAATTATCCTGCGTGATGAGCCGATGGTTCTGCTCACACAACGCCACGCCGGACTTTCACAACACCCCGGCCAAATTGCATTCCCCGGCGGGCGGATTGATGATGGTGAATCGCCCTTGCAAGCGGCTTTGCGCGAGGCGCGGGAGGAGGTGGGGCTGGTGCCGTCTTCGGTGAATTGGATAGGCTATTTACCAAGCTATCTTACGGTTACCGCCTATCAAGTTGTGCCGGTGGTGGCTTTGCTTGAGCCGGGTTTTGGGTTGGTGTTGCAAAGCGATGAAGTTGATGAAGCTTTCGAGGTGCCTCTGGCTTTCTTGATGACGCCAGAAAATTGCCAGCGGCAATCACGCGAGTGGCAGGGCATGATGCGGCATTATTATGTTTATCAGTTCGCCAATCGCCATATTTGGGGTGCAACGGCAGGCATGATAAGGAGCTTACATGACTCGCTCTACCCATAAAATTCCCAATCTTGCCAAGGCAAAATGGCTGAATGAGCCGCGCTTGCAAGCCGTTTTGGCAGTGTTGAACACGGGCGGCGGTGAAACGCGGGTCGTTGGTGGGGCGGTGCGTAACGCGCTTTTGCGTGTGCCTATTTCTGATGTTGATTTGGCCACTACCCTTGAACCGCGAGACGTTGTTCAGTTGGCAAAGGGCGCAGGATTTGGCGTTCACCCCTCTGGCATTGAGCACGGCACCGTAACCGTGGTGAACCGTGCCGCCGCTTTTGAAGTGACGACTTTGCGACGCGATGTGGAAACCAATGGTCGCCATGCCAGAGTTATTTTTACGAAAAGTTTTAAAGAAGATGCATTGCGGCGGGACTTCACCATCAATGCGCTCTCTTGTAACGCGAAGGGAGAAGTCTTCGATTATACAAATGGTTATGCGGATATATTAAAACACAATATCAGGTTTGTGGGTAAGCCTGCGACGCGCATTACCGAGGATTATTTGCGTATCCTGCGATTTTTCAGATTTCATTCGGTCTATGCAACAGGTGGTGTGGATAAAGATGCACTTGCCGCCTGCACACGCCTACGCAAAGGGCTGCAGAAAATTTCGGTTGAACGCATTCGCCAAGAACTGATCAAGCTGTTGGTTGCGCCGCGCGCCGCTGAAACGTTAAAAGTAATGGCCAAGAGCGGCATCCTGCGCCTTATTCTTCCGTATACGGAGGAATGGAGGGTGTTGAAAAGACTGCCCTCCGACGCGGTTTTGCGCTTGTTTGTTTTGGCCCAGAAGCCGGATGAGCTGAAAGACTTGCTGCGTCTATCCCGCGAAGAAGGGGCACGCATTGCAACGTTGGTGAATGCTCCTGCAATAACGCCCGCATTGCGTGAGAAAGAGCGCCGCGCGATGCTGTATGTCCTTGGTCCTGAACAGTGGCGCAGTGCCGTGCAGTTGTCGTTCGCGCGCTCTCGGGCCAAGGTTGGTGATCGCGCATGGGCGAAATTGCTGCGCCTTGCCGAACAGTGGCAGGCGCCGCAATTTCCCTTGAACGGCGACGATCTTTTGCGCAAAGGCCATGTGGCCGGGCCCTTCATCGGTGAGTTTTTGCAACGCGCCGAGGATTATTGGATTGCTGGCAATTTTGTCGCCAACAAAGGGGATTTGCTCGCTTACATTGAAGGTATGAATTCATGAGTGTTGATATTATTATTCTCAAAACCTCCGGCGCGGGCGCCCCCAAAGTAAGGGTGGAAAAAGCCGCACCGGAAAAGCAGGTTGCGGGCAACACAGTCACCCAAACCTGGAACCACTATGTGGGTGAGGATGAGCGGCTGCATTGCGGCATTTGGGAAAGTAACAAAGGCACGGTGAATGTCTCATATGATGAATGGGAGTTCTGCCACTTCATTCAGGGAGAGGCAGTTCTCACGCGTGAAGACGGGAGACGGTGGCAGCTTTCCAAGGGGGATTCTTTCATCATTCCGGCGGGCTTCAAAGGCACTTGGGAAACGGTGCGCAAAGTGAAAAAACATTATGTTATTTTGCTGCCGAAGGCGGAAGGATGAGCGCGCGCGCCATCCTCATCACCGGTGCCGCTAAACGCATTGGCCGCCAGCTTGCAGTGGATCTGGCGGGGGCGGGCTATGACATTGCCATCCACTTCAACGAATCTGCAAGCGAAGCTGAGGACGTTGCGGCCGAGGTTCGCGCCTTGGGCAGACGCGCGGCTTTGGTTCAAGGCGATCTGGCCCTCGCCGGCTCACCTGAACAGGTGATTAAATCAAGCGTTTTACAAATTGGCACCCTTTCGGGATTGATCAATAACGCCTCGATTTATGAATTCGACCAAGTCGGTGCAATCAGTGCGGAATCCTGGCAAACGCATATGGATATCAATCTGCGCGCTCCCGTGCTTTTGGCGCAAGCCTTCGCTGCTCAGCTGCCGAAGGGCACGCAAGGCAACATTATCAATCTGATTGATGGGCGCGTCTGGAAACTGAATCCCCAGTATTTCTCTTACACCATTTCCAAATCAGCTTTGTGGACAGCAACGCGCACGCTGGCCCAGGCCTTGGCCCCCGACATTCGCGTAAATGCCATCGGCCCGGGGCCCGTTCTCCCACCAAAAGGAATGAGCGTTATGCAACACGCCCGTGATGAAGCGAATACGCTTTTGGGCCATGGTGTTTCGCCGTCCGAGATTTCTGCCGCCGTTCGCTTTGTGTTGTCGCAATCGGCGCTGACGGGGCAAATGATTGCGTTAGATTCCGGGCAACATTTGTTGTGGAAAACCACAGATATCACTGAGGTTGTGGGATGAAGGCGCAGTCAAAAATTACGCATCATGTAGCCAGTTCTGCCGCCCACGTTCGGCATGTCTTTGTGCGCGATCTTACGTTGCTGGCGTTAATAGGCATTCACGATGCAGAGAGGATTAAACCACAGCGCATCGTGGTGAACATTGATCTGTCGGTACAGGAGGCAGAAAGCCCGATGCCGGATGACATCAGCCATGTAGTATCTTATGAGATTATCGTAAAAAAATGTGAGGCTATCGTCGCTGAGGGCCATGTGAATTTGGTTGAAACCTTGGCGGAGAAATTTGCCGAAACTTGCTTGAAGGACAAGCGGGTAACCGCAGCGCGCGTGCGGATTGAAAAACCCGATATTATCCCCAACGCCCGCAGTGTTGGCGTGGAAATTGAACGGGCACGTGGATAATTCAACCTGTCACGCCTAAATAGGGTTATGTCCGACTCGCTCGCCATGACCGGTGCTGATCTCATCCGAGATTTTGTCACGCGGCTTCCATCGAAGCCCGGGGTCTACCGCATGTTTGATGACAAGGGCAATTGCCTGTATGTGGGCAAGGCGCGTAACCTGAAGAACCGCGTCTCCAACTATGCGCGCGGGCAGGGGCATAACAATCGCATCGCCTTGATGATCTCCCTCACTTGCAACATGGAATTCGTCGTGACGGCGAGCGAGGCTGAAGCGCTTTTGCTTGAAGCCAATTTAATCAAAAAATTGAAACCAAAATTCAATGTGATTTTGCGTGATGACAAAAGTTTTCCCTATATCCTCATCGCCAAAGACCATAATATTGCACAGCTGGCCAAGCATCGCGGCGCGCATAGCAGGAAAGGCAGTTACTACGGGCCGTTCGCTTCTGCAGGTGCAGTTAACAATGCCATCAACACAATGCAAAAAGCGTTTCTGCTGCGCTCATGCAATGACAGCTTTTTTAGCAATCGGAGTCGGCCATGTTTACTGCATCAGATCAAACGCTGTTCTGCTCCATGCGTGGGATTGATTGCAAAGCCTGATTATGACGTGTTGGTGAAGGATGCCGAGGGATTTCTCTCTGGTAAAAGTGTTGAGATAAAAGCCACTTTAGCCAAAGCCATGGAACTTGCATCAGACGCAATGGAGTTTGAAAATGCTGCCCGGATTCGAGACCGCATCAACGCGCTGAGCTTTGTAACCCAAACGCAAGGCATCAATCCGCAAGGTGTGGATGAGGCTGACGTCTTCGGCTTGGCGCATGAAGGGGGACAATTTTGTGTTCAGGTATTCTTTATCCGTTCGGGCCAAAACTGGGGCACGCGGGCTTATTTCCCGAAGACTGATAAAACCATGCTGGACGATGAGGTTATGGAAAGTTTCCTCACCCAGTTTTATGATGACAAGCCTTTGCCTTCACAAATTCTGCTTTCGCATGAGGTGGCAGAGCGCGAATTGATTGAAGAAGCCTTCACGCAGCAAGCTGGCCGTAAAGTTGAAATTTTGGTTCCGAAGCGTGGTGAGAAGCGGGCTTTGGTGGAGCATGCCGCGCTAAATGCGCGTGAAGCCAATGGCCGGAAAATGGCAGAAACCGCTTCGCAAGAAAAACTTCTTGAGGGCGCGGCGCGGGTGTTCGATTTGCCCGCAACCCCGCGGCGCATAGAGATTTACGATAACAGCCACATTCAAGGCGCCCATGCTGTTGGGGCGATGGTGGTGGCAGGGCCAGATGGGTTTATGAAAGGGCAATATCGCAAATTCAACATGGACGCTGAAGCGATAAAGGGCGACGATTTTGGCATGATGCGCGAAATGTTGCTGCGGCGCTTCACACGGCTGCTTAAAGAGCATGGGGATGAACAAGAAAGCGAAGAATTGCGGAACTGGCCGGAGTTGGTTTTGATTGACGGCGGCCAAGGCCAGCTATCGGCGGCAAAAGGCATTCTCAGTGATTTAGGTTTGCATGATCTGCCGGTCGTCGGCATAGCCAAGGGGCCTGAGCGCGATGCAGGCCGTGAGCATTTTTACATGATGGGCCGTAGTTCATTTATGCTGGAGGCCCGAGATCCGGTACTTTATTACATCCAGCGCTTGCGTGACGAAGCGCATCGCTTTGCCATTGGTACACACCGCGCAAGACGCACCAAGGCTATTGGGATCAATCCTTTGGATGAAGTTGCGGGCATAGGGCCTACGCGCAAGAAGGCCTTGCTCCTCGCCTTCGGTTCGGCCAAAGCAGTCTCACGCGCCAATGTTTCCGATCTGGCGGCGGTGGATGGAGTGAGTGAAACGCTCGCGCAAGCGATTTTTGACCATTTCCATTCGGAGACTTGAATGGCTGAAAAGACCGCGAGGGGCCGCGTGCCCGGCGAGAAAATCTGGTGGTGGCCCAATTTGCTTACCTATGGGCGCATCGCCGCTGTGCCGATGCTGGCTGCCTTGCTCATGTTTGATAGCCACGCATTGCGCTGGGCAGCGCTAATCATATACATTGTGGCAGCGATCACCGATTTTTTTGATGGATATCTGGCGCGTTTGTGGAAGCAGCAATCGGCACTCGGCCGGATGCTTGACCCCATTGCCGATAAAGTTCTCGTGTCGGTTGTACTTCTTGTATTGGCAGCCGATGGCATTTTATCCGGCGGGCATTTATGGGCGGCAATTATTATATTGGCCCGCGAAGTTCTGGTCTCTGGCCTGCGTGAATTTTTGATGGAGTTGCGCGTTTCGGTTCCGGTGACGCAAATTGCGAAATGGAAAACCACTGCGCAACTTATCGCGATCGGTTTCCTGATAGCCGGGCCTGCAGCAGATGCCATTGTGCCCGGTGTTACTGATGCAGGTTTGGTATTGCTGTGGGTGGCAGCAGGCCTCACACTTTATACGGGCTATGACTATTTTCAAGCCGGCCTTCGCCACGTGGTGGAGGAAGAATGAGGATTCTTTACTTTGCGAGGTTGCGGCAGATCGCCGGGCGCGGGCAAGATGACATCGATGTTCCCGTCGAGGTGAAAACAGTCCGCATGCTGATCAAACTTTTATCGGCACGAGATGTGAGCGTGGCGGAGGCCTTGCAGGATTTACGCACATTAAAAGTTGCCATCAATCAAAAGCTGGCATCGCTTGATGCTCCACTGGAAGGTGCACATGAAGTTGCGTTCTTCCCGCCAGTCACAGGTGGATGATGCGTCTGAATGTCTATTTGCAACGCGCCGGCGTTGGTTCACGGCGCGAAGCTGAACGGTTGGTGGAGCAGGGCCGCATTCACGTGAATGATGCCGTGGCGCTGCCAACAACGCCGGTGGAAGTGGGCGACAGTGTGCTGCTCGACGGAAAATCAGTTTCGCCTTCTCGAGCCGTTTTGCCAAGGCTGTTTCTGTTGAATAAACCGCTTGATGTGCTGGTGACCAATCGTGACCATCAAAATCGCCCTACGGTATTTGAATTGGCCGCACTTACGCAGCCCGGCCTGCCACGCTTGATGAGTGTTGGCCGTCTTGATGTGAACAGCGAAGGCCTGTTGGTTCTATCAACTGATGGGCCACTGGCGCAGGCCATGATGTCTCCAGATACGGCGTTAGAGCGGGTTTACCGCGTGCGCATGCGCGGGCGTTTCACAGCGCGCGAAATTGAACTCTTGGCGAAAGGCGTTACAGTGGATGGCATTCGCTATCGCGGCGCCGATTTCAAAGAAGAAGACGATAAGGGTGGGCGCACCAATTCGTGGTATCGTGTGGTTTTGCGCGAAGGCAAAAACCGCGAAATTCGCAAACTCATCATGCATTTTGGTGGCACGGTGAACAGGTTGATCCGCGTCCAATACGGGCCGTTTCATTTGGATAAACTGAACGCTGGCGAGATGAAAGAGGTGCCCCCCCGCGCTGTCATTCGGCTGATCGAAACCTTAGAAAAGCAGGGTGCATTGAAGCTTCCGATGCCGGTCTAGACATTAATTTTTACTAAGCTCACTCAAACGTTAGAAAAATCCGGTAAAGCGATTCGCAAAAGCGAGGATTATTTGATGACGCAAACAGACACCATCGAAAGCAAAGCAGGTTCAAACGGTAATAACACGAAACCACTGTGCGCAATTTCTGGCAAGCCCTATCCGGTACGATCTTTGCAGTCTCTTGGAAGTTTGCGGCCTTCGTTGACTGAGATCATCCTGCGTGATCATCCGGCGCTTACGCATCATGCGATGATCAGCACCGCAGAACTCGATAAATATCGCATGCGTTATGTTGAAGATATGCTTTTGGCGGAGCATGGCGAACTTACGGCCCTTGACAAAGAAGTGGCCAAAAGCATTGCCGAGCATGATACAATCGCCGAAAACATTGAAGATGTTTATGACGATACCCGTAAATTGTCGGATCGTCTTTCTGACAATATGGCGCGATATGGCGGAAGTTGGTATTTCTTGATCGGTTTTGGATTTTTTCTGTTGGCGTGGATGGCGGTCAATACCATTATTTATGCCAAATGGTCGTTTGATCCGTATCCTTTTATTTTCTTGAATCTCGTATTGTCCTGCTTGGCGGCAATACAAGCTCCAGTGATTTTGATGAGCCAGCGCCGCGCGGAATCAAAAGATCGTTTGCGGGCGCAGAGTGATTACCGCGTGAACCTTAAAGCTGAGTTGGAAATCCGCCACTTGCACGAAAAGCTGGATTATCTGGTAAGCAAGCAGTGGGAAAGGCTGATGGAAATCCAGCAATTGCAGCTGCAAACCTTGCAAGAAAATCGACCGAAGTCGCTAGTCAAAACCAAGAAGAAGAAAAAGAAAGTTGCAATTTCCGCATTAGCCTAGGATGGTTACGACCGCCGTATCAATATCTGTCGGAATTCCGCATCTGATGGCGATTAAAGAACTGGGGTGTTTTGCGATGGCCAAGTTATCCCTCTGTTCATAAAATCTATGCCCAGCCCCACTGGTCAGCAAGGCTCAGGCACTCTTTCCAGCCCACGACAGTTTCAGTGGTGGCAGCACCGCGCAAAGATGCTGCCGCAGTGGCATGGGCAAGTTTGAGAGACTGCGACAATGGCCAGCCCTCATGCTGCCCGAACAACATGCCCGCAGCAAAACAATCTCCTGCACCGTTATTGCCAATAATTTCCGCTGGCGGCACATCCACGGATGGCCGCTCGACAACTGTGCCGTTTCGTGAAAGTGCCACTCCGCCTGAGGGAAAGTGTATGGCAATCATCGCAAGTTTGGAGTGAGTCATAATTTTTTCGGCTGCAAGGCGGCAGGCCGCGGCATCTGAAACGCCATTCTGCAGCGTGCCTATCTCGGCCAAAGCGCCAGCCTCGTAATCATTGATGATCAATGTTTCGAGATAATCGAGCATGGGCAAGCCGGCAGCGCGCACTTTCTCAGGCTCAACCGAAACCATTTCCATGTTGGGGTGCAACCCGGCAGCGCGGGCTTTTTTCAGCACGGCAACCCAGCCGGAAACTTCATTTTGCCATGCGCCATCCAACTTCGGCATCAGGCCCGCCAAGCCTAAATGCACGATGCGGCAGGTGGTCTGGGTAAAATTAAAATCATCTGGGCATTGCACGGCCAAAGCGCCAGCGTGATGAAAAAAGGTGCGCTTCCTGGTGTCTTGTGCCGTCATGGCGAGGGTGAGCGATGTATCAAGGCCTTTGCGGCGCTCCAAGGCCTCACGGTTGATACGCAGTTCATCGCATATGCGAAACAGATGTGCTGCGCCTTCATCATCGCCCACCAAGCCCATGGCTTCAACGGGGAAATTTGCCCCCAATCGCATTAATGCTGTGGCCAAGTTGTAGCCTGGGCAACCACCGTGATCGGATTGGCGCAATATTGTCGAAACGGTTTCTTCTGGCGGCCAGAAGTTGATGGCAATGTTGCGATCAATACACCAGGAACCAGCGCTAAGAATGCCTCTGCGGGCCGCCATTTATTTGAGCACCGGATCGGTGATTTCAATGTCTTCAGCCAGGGGTCGATCAGCAGCCAGTCGATTTTTGATGAGGTGATCGTGGTAAGCCTTCACCGCTTCGCTGCCCGTGAGCTCATTCTCTACTACCGCGCGCATCAGCTCCACCAGCTTGAGGGGACTTTCAGCAAAGTTAATCTTTCGGCCAAATAGCGCCACGCGCGCGCCATGCTTTTCGGCTTGTGATGCCAGTTCAAAAGTATCGCGCGTGGTGCCGCGTCCGCCGCCCAAAATGCCGACAATGAGATGGCCAGGATCATAGCTGGCCAATTCTTCCATCGATTTGGCACCATTATATTGCATTTTAAGAAAGGCCGGATGCTCTTGTGAAGTGACACCCGCCAATGTGCGCACGATGCAATCATTGATGAAGCTGCCGAGATCAGCACCCTTCAAACCAATATCAAAAGCTGGGTTGAACACTTCAAGAAAGTGCCGCATCTTGGCTTTTTGCGCCTCTTCACGAAATGCAGCATAGGCTTCTAATGACTTCAGATCATGATTCACATTGTTGCTGTAAGTCACTGAATAAAGGCCTAAATCAGCCAGCTTTGAAGCCGCCCGGATTCGGGCTGAACGAAAGGGATGCGAAGGCGTATCTTTATAAGTAGCGCCGCGTTGAGACCAGATATCGGTGGTGTCATTCAAGCGAATGGCGACAGTGACTTTTGATTTCGTAAATATTTTCCCCTTATGCAGCGCCTCTGCCGATGAGGCGGAAACCAACATGATGTCAACCAGGCCAGACTTGGTCATATCTGCCATGGCTGAAAGATATTCGACTTTGGTTTTGAGACGCGGTTCAGCGCGATGTGGGCCGGGTGCGGCGCGACCAAAGCCCATGTCGCCATCTTTAGCGTCGGCGATGATAAAGTCTGAGGGCTTATATTTGCTGATGCGAATTTTGGCGAGTTTTGCGTCAAGTGTTTTCATGACCGCCATACAAATGCCGTGACCCAGCTAAGTCAATGCGGAAATATGGGTAGCAAAAGATTTCATGGCGGCCTGGCCCTCATCGGTTAACGCGTATATGCCGCGCCCGGCACGCCCAAACCAGCCATAGTAGTTATCGCGCATAATGTTGGCAGCGCGGTCTACTTTAGTGGCATCACGCAAAGCTGCCAATTTGCTGGGGCCGTGTGTATTCAGATGCGTGAGACACCGTAAAGCATCTTGCTTGTAGGACGTCATTAATTTGGTGCCGCCGCTGCCGCCCAAGTTTGGATCACCTTTGCGTTTGGTAAATTCTTTCAGCAGCTGGTGCTGGCGCTTCACAGATTTGCGCGGCGCATAAGGCTGAGGCTCTGCCAAAACTTCGATACTGCCCGAAGCTGCCACAACAATGAGGCCAAGCCCCAATCTGCGGCAAAGTTTTGCCGCCTCCGGGGGCAGCCCGCGCTTGGGGCGCGCCACGGCGATGTAAACAACATCGGCCAAGGCCAATCGATCAACAGCCTGATAGAGCAACTGCAAAGTGAAACTTAGTTTCAGTTCCACAATTACCAGCCCCGCATCGCCGTGCCGCGCCACCACATCGCAACCGTTCACCTCTGCCTTCACCTCAAAGCCACGGGCTTCAAGGAAAGATTTAATGACCGGATAAAGATCAGTCTCGCGCATGGGGGAGGAATAGCGCGATTCGAAAAACTTATCCTTCTCCAGCGACTGAAACAGCGCTGCAGGTTGTGGAGCTTGCTAGGTAACAGGGCATCGCCCTGTGGAGCAACACCATGGGTAGGCCGAGTGCGGGGGAGGGACACGAGGCAATAAGACAATTGCCTAAATAATAATTCCTATAATCTGCAAATAGTCCTTGCAAGCGTGCGCTTGTGCTGCTATGTCTCGTCATACTCCACAACTGGGTTAGCACTTGTGTGGGTTTTAGAATTCCAACCAACGGTTTGAGCCGGTAGCAAAACGAAGTTGGGAAAGAGAGAACTATGGGCCGCGGCTTGGCAAAAGTTTATTGCACTATTTTTGACTGTAGTCGCACAGCGATGTCACCTTAATCATGAAAATCAGATCGGAGAAGGGTCCCGGCCCGACGGATTCCGCTGGGTTAGCCAAGTTTACGCGAAAATGTTTGGGAACAGCGCCAATAATCAGGTTTGTATTTCCTTCGCATAGGCATCCATCAGCGCGCGGCTGATGTTGCCTGGGGTAAACTTATATGGCCCAATTTCGGCAACAGGGGTTACTTCCGCAGCTGAGCCAACGATGAAGCATTCATTCATGCTGGGCAATTCATCGGGCATGATGCGGCGTTCAACAACGCTCATGCCGTTTTTCTTGGCCAATTCAATTACGGTTTGCCTGGTGATGCCGTTGAGGAAGCAATCGGCAATGGGGGTGTGGATTTGGCCATCTTTGGTGAAGAAGATATTGGCACCTGTGCATTCGGCTACGCGGCCTTGCCAATCCAACATCATGGCATCGGCATAGCCTTTCTTCTCGGCTTTATGTTTGGAGATGGTGCAGATCATATACAGCCCCGCCGCCTTGGCATGAACCGGGGCGCACATCGGGTCTGGCCTGCGATAATCAGCAATATCCAATCGAATGCCCTTCATTTTGGTTTCGGGGTCAAACATTGAAGGCCACAACCAAGTGGCAATGGCGACGTGAATTCTATTATTTTGCGCTGCCACTGCCATCATTTCAGAACCACGGAACGCGACAGGGCGCACATATTGGTCTCCGCCGCCATTAGCCGCAACGACTGCGTCTTTGGCGGCCAAGATCACCTCATTGGTATACGGAATATCAAAATCGAGGATATTCGCCGATGTGCGGAAACGCTCGGTGTGTTCCTTCGATTTGAAAATCTTGCCAGCATAAGCGCGCTCACCCTCGAATACCGAGGAGCCATAGTGCAGGCCATGGGTGAGAACATGCACCTTTGCGTCCTGCCACTGGACAAGTTGGCCATTAAACCAGATGGTGCCTTGGCGCTTGTCAAAAGGGATAATTGTCACGATTTCCTCCGCAGGAATTTGGTTTTGTTATGGAATCCGCTAGATAGCAATGATGATAACATGAATGGAAAATATGTCAATATGGCTGACATAACTTTAGACGAAAAAAATCAAACGATGGCTTTGGTGGAGCTGATGTTTTTTGCCTACCGCGATTTTGTGGCTGATCCTGACCATTTGCTGGAAGGCCTGGGTTTTGGGCGCGCCCATCACCGCGTGCTGCATTTTGTGGGCCGCAATCCCGGCATTACGGTGGCAGGGTTGTTGGACATATTACAAATTACCAAGCAGAGCCTTGCGCGGGTTTTGAAGGAACTGATCGATAAGAACTATATCGTCCAGCACGAGGGTGTAGAGGATCGACGCCAGCGGCTGCTTCAACTCACGCAATTAGGTAAGAGCTTGCGCAAAAAGCTGACTGCGCCGCAGATAGCAAGATTTGAGAGAGCCATGTTAGAATCGGGATTGGACCCGCATTTGTTTAAGTCTGTGCTTTTACATTTGATCGACCCCGTCAATCAGAGCGTGGTGACCGCGATGACCGAGGCGTACAAACGCGATGACTGAAGCTCCACATATTTTGGTTATTGATGACGATGCGCGGCTGCGAGTTTTGTTAAAGGATTTTCTATCGACCAAAGGCTATCGCGTCACGGCCGTGGCTTCGGCAATGGCCGCGAGCAAAATGATCGCTGGTTTGGCATTTGATGCAATAGTGCTGGATGTGATGATGCCAGGAGAAAATGGTTTGAGCTTCGTCAAACGGCTGCGCAACAAAGTAATGCCCCTGCCAGTGCTGATGCTATCGGCCATGGCCGAATCTGCAGATCGGATAAGCGGGCTTGAGTCTGGAAGCGATGACTATTTAGTCAAGCCTTTTGAGCCACAAGAACTGCTTCTCAGATTGCAAAGTCTTCTGCGCCGTTCTCAGACCATTGCCATGGAGATGACGAAGATAAATTTTGGCCCATTCTCGTTTGAGATAAAACTCGGGGAGCTGGTGAAATCAGGCAAGATTGTGAAACTTACTTCCAGCGAACGAGATATCTTACGGTTGCTGGTGAGAGCTTCAGGGAAAGTTGTTTCGCGGGATGCCTTGGCGGGCGGGGAAAGCCTAGATGCCACACGCAAAGTTGATGTGCAGATCAATCGCCTACGACAAAAAATTGAAGATGACCCCGGTATGCCGCGCTACCTGCAAACGGTGCGTGGGCAGGGATATGCCTTGTTAACGGACCGTATTGATGCCTGACAGCCCCTCACTTTACGATCGCTTCAATACAATATTGGAAGCCTATGCACCGGCTGATCTTTATCGTCGCGCTTTGGTGATTATGATTACCCCAGTGGTTTTGCTCCAAGTGTTGCTCGCCGGTGTTTTGGTTTCACGTTATCTCGACAACGTTGCAAATGTTTTGGCGCGTTCGTTAGCAGATGAATCTGCGCTTTTGGTTCAGCTCTATGATCAATCAGATAAAACGCCGGCTGCTGTTGAGCAAATTCGAAGTTATGCGCAAAACACCTTACACATCAATTTCGCAGTCGAGCAGGATTCGGCTTTGCCGCCACCCAAGCCAGCACCCGTATTGGCCATATTGGATCGGCGGATAAATACTTATCTGGCACAAAGCCTTACGAAGCCTTTCGTTGTTGATTCTCGTGATGCCAATGGAAACGTTGCCATTCTCGTGCAAGCTGAGCCTTCGCATATCTTGGTTTTTGCGGTAGCACCAAATCGCGCCCAGGCAGAAGGCACACCATTGCTCCTCCTGTTCATGGCGCTATCAACTTTGGCATTCATGGCCATTGCCGTTGTGTTCATGCGCAATCAGATCAAACCTATTCTTGACTTGACGGCGGCGGCGCAAGAGCTGGGCAAGGGGCGGGATGTTGGTTACTTCACACCATCTGGCGCAACCGAGGTGCGCGTGGCGGGAGAGGCCTTTATTGACATGAGGCGCCGCATTGCACGACATGTTGAGCAACGCACAACCCTGCTGGCAGGCGTTTCTCACGATTTGCGGACGATTCTCACACGCTTCAAGTTGGAACTTGCCGTACTGGGCGATTCCACCCGGACGAAAGCTCTGCATGCCGACGTAAATGAAATGCAGCATATGCTGGAGGACTACATGGCTTTTGTGCGCGGCGACGGCGGCGAACAGGCCAGCAACGTTGGGGTGGCAGAAATTGTGATTGGCGTGATTGAAAGTTTAGGTAAAATAAAAAGCAAGATCCATACCGGAGAATTTCCCCAGATCAATATTATGCTGAAGCCGAATGCTTTTCGTCGGTTGCTTGGCAATGTTGTGGTTAATGCCATGCGGTTTGGAACAGAAATTTCGGTGCGTGGCAATAATGTTGATGGTCGCTTGCTGATTTATGTTGATGATAATGGGCCCGGCATTCCTGCCGAAATGCGAGAGGAGGCATTCAAGCCGTTCACGCGTCTTGATGAAGCTCGAAATCTTGATCATAGCGGTTCAGGTCTTGGGCTTGCAATTGCTCTTGATATTGCGCATGCCCATGGTGGTGATGTGGCTTTGGAGGATAGCCCGCTGGGTGGGTTGCGTGTTGTGATTAAGCTGCCTCTTTAATCACCACATGCTATCCTTGGCCCGACCCGGCCATTCGGCATCATATTTTGCGCCGTCAATTTCGCCACCCGTCATCGAGTCCAGAATTTCTCCGGCCGATGGCAATTGGTCTTGGGGGATGTGCCGCGCCGCGTCCCACAGGCCAGCGCGGATGACAGCTCTGGCACACTGGAAATATACCGCATCAACATGGATCACCATCACACACCTTGGCAATTTGCCTTCCATCTCGAATGAATTGCACAGGGCTTGGTCGGTGGTGAGGCGGGCTGTGCCGTTGATGCGAAAAGTTGTTCCGCCGCCGGGCAAAAGCAACAGTAAAGCCACTTTGGGATTTTCGACGATGTTGCGCAGGCTATCAATGCGGTTGTTGCCGCGCCTATCGGGTAGGGCGATGTGTTTCTCATCCAGCACGCGAAGCACGGCTCCAGCTTCACCGCGTGGTGAGCAATCAAGTCCCTCAGGCCCCGTGGTTGCCAAGGCAACGAAGGGCGAGTGTTCAATTAGGTGTTCAGTCCCGCCATTTGATGGAGCAATATTGGCTTCGCAATGGAGGGATTTGCTATGGGATAAGTTCTACACCGGAGTGCCGCAACAACTGAGGCGGTCCGTCGAGCGATACAAAATAGTCAAGCGAGCCTGAGAGCGCTTTCCAAGCGTTATGGCATAAACCAGAAGACCGTCGCCAAATGGAAGAAGCGGACATCGGTTG
>JANYHB010000069.1 GCA_025359265.1 Hyphomicrobiales bacterium
TTTGAGAATGAAAACAGCTGCACCAACCGGTCACGCCGGTCGGCGCGTTGCAAAAGGAGGTGCGGTGTTGCGGCATCGGGCCGAAAATCTTTGTACGTCTCATCAATGATCAAAGCCAAATTGGCTTCAACGGCCAGGTCATAAAAAGCGTGCACCACTTCTGGCGGGTACATGGCGCCAGATGGATTGTTGGGTGTACACAAAATGATGGCCCGCGTGTGGGCGTCTATGGCAGCCCGGGCAGCGTCAACCGATGGCCAGGCCCCCTGCGCGCTGAAGGCCGAGATGGATTTCACCTGAACGCCCACCATCCCCAGCCACATGTTGTGATTGAAATAAAACGGAGCAGGCATAACCACATTGTCGCCAGCCTCGGCCAAGGCCATGACGGCTGCGGCGAATGCCTGATTGCAGCCAGTGGTAACACCAACATCGGCTCCGCTCAGCGCGGATTGGTAATCAACATTCAGCGTTGCAGCGAAGCGCTCTCGCAATTCAGGAATACCCAAAATTTCCGTATAGCCACCCATATTCGGCTGCTTTGCCAATCGCGCAAACTCTTCTTGCAGGGCAGGGGCGGGTGGATAACTTGGCACCGCCTGGCACATGTTCAACAGCTCGCGGTTGCTGTGGCGCCCGGCAACCCAGCTTAACGCTTCAGCAATGGGTGGAAACTCAACAGCAGCCATACGAGACGAAAGTTTTGGCAAATTCAATGTGGGCCTCTCAACACTTGGAAGTTTTGGCAACTTAGGGCACAACGGCGACTATGAACAGCTCATCAATTGAAATGCTTTTGCAGCGTCGTGGTGCCTGGCTGAAGGGCATGAAAAGCGACCAAGCTGGTGCCAAACAACGCGAAAGCCTGTCTCGGATGATCGCCGATGACTATATACGTTTTGAAAACCTTCGTGACCTGATGTTCAATTTGGCTGCTGCAAACACCCGCGAAGAGCACGATGTTATTTTTGAAAACCCTGGTCTGGTGCGCCTGATTGATCAGATGGAAAGGGTTGGGCTGATCCATAAAGGCCCGTTGGGTGGCGTGGGGCTTGATACGAAAGCGCGCCGTTATCTTTCGGGGGGATGGTTGGAAGAACTGGTGTGGCTTGCGGCCGTTGATGCAGGTGCGCACGAAGCCCTGTTTGGACAAGTTGTGGGCTGGCAAGTGAAAGACTACTCAGGTGAAAACGAAATTGATTTGATCATGCGCCACGGTGACAAGTTGGCCTTCGTATCGTGTAAGGCACTGCGCTCGCGCTTGGACATTCAAGATAAAAAGCACCGGAACAGGCTGATGGATGCCGTGCATGAGGCCGATAACTTAAGTGATCACTTTGGCCAGCAGGGTGAAAAAGTCGCTGTGGTTCTCACGACCGATTTGTTCGATGAGCTGAAAAACATGCCGCGCTATCAAGCGTTGATGGGCAAAGCCGCTGTGTTGGACGTGCGGGTGATCGCATTGGAAGAACTGGTGTGGATCAAATTGGTTGATGCGTTTAGAGAACTTTTAAGATGAAGGATGGGAAGCAATGAAAGCGATACAATTTGCCAAAGCAGGCGGTCCAGAAGTTTTGCAACTTGTCGATATTGAGCTGCCGGAACCCGCGGCGGGCGAAGTACAAATGCGCCATACGGCCATTGGCCTGAATTTTGTGGATACCTATTATCGCTCTGGCCTTTATCCATCTGCCGCACTGCCATCGGGCCTTGGCAATGAGGCCGCTGGTGTGGTCACTAAACTTGGCAAAGGGGTGAAGGGCCTTAAGCTCGGAGACCGTGTTGCCTATGGTTCTGGTTCCCCCGGCGCATACCAGCACGCGCGCAACATGCCTGCCAACCGCATTATCAAGCTGCCTCAATCGATCAGCGATGAAACGGCAGCTGCCATGATGCTGAAAGGCATGACGGTGCGTTATCTTATTCGTTCTACATATAAGGTGAAGCGCGGCGAAACCGTTTTGTTTCATGCGGCAGCCGGTGGCGTAGGTTTGATTTTTGGCCAATGGTGCAAGGCTCTGGGCGTTAAAGCCATTGGCACCGTCGGCTCGATTGAGAAAATAAAAATCGCCAAGTCAAATGGCTATTCCACGGTGATCAATTCCTCAACCGAAGACGTGGTGGCCCGGGTGAAGGAAATTACCAAAGGCAAAGGTGTTCCAGTGGTTTATGATGCTGTAGGCAAAGACACTGTGGAAGTTTCGCTAAACTGTTTGCAGCCGCGCGGGCTTTTTGTATCATTCGGCAATGCCTCGGGGCCGATCACCAACTTTAATTTGGGCCAGCTTGCAGCCAAGGGCTCACTCTATGTCACGCGGCCTACGCTGTATTCTTACATTCTCACCGACAAAGATTTTGCACAAACCGCAGGCGATATTGTGAAAATGGTGGCGAGTGGAAAAATAAAAATCCGCGTCAACCAGCGCTATGCCTTGGCCGATGCGGCAAAAGCGCATGAAGATCTGCAGGCCAGGCGCACCACAGGGGCGAGTGTGTTACTGCCTTAGCACCCATCCACGGGCTTGGCCGCCAGGGCCTGCCACAGTGGCGTGCAGGCAGATCCACCGGCCACACAAATAAACTTGCCAATCGCATTGGACGATATCGCATGGGCGGTATTGATGGATTTGCCCGAAGCGTCTGACAAGGTTGAGACCACCATGCCAATCAGTTGCCCGCTGCCGTTGAACACCGGCCCGCCACTTTCACCGCGCTGTGTGCCCATGTGCAACACCATGGCATCAGGATAACCAAAACTGCCATAATTTACCGGGCGGCCAAAATGCATGGATTGCAAATTGCCAATGCGTGCCGTATCGCCCTCGCCGTGCGGTTTGCCCAACGTGTAAACCAATGAGCCCAAAGGGTTGCAAGCCGCCCCCGCTGGCACCACAGCGCGACCATTGAACACGCGCAGTTTCACCAACGCCATATCATTCGATGGGTAGATGGCGGTGACGACGCCGGTGTAAACCCGGCCGTTTGCTGCCCGTGCCGATATTTCATTACCTTTGGCCACGGCCACATGCGCTGCGGTGATCACATAGCCATCAGATGAAACCACAAAGCCACTGCCGGAGGTGATGGGCGTTGAGCCCTCATTGCCTGAACTTGCAGCGTAAATACTGCCATTTTGCGTGGCAACTGTGAGGGTGACATAGGTTGGGCTGGTGGCAGAGAGTGTGTTGGCAACCGAGGCCGCACCGGCCGCACCCGCCATACCCGCAGCTTCGGCATTTTGATTGACTGCAATGGGGCGGCTTTCAATATCAACAGCTTGGTCAGCCACGCAAGCTGCAAGCAAAACGCCAGCGAGTGCAAGATAGATTGCCCGAGAAAACTTCAAATTGTGCCACCAGTTAATAAAAACGCTCTACCGGAGAATCGTGGGCCGAACAAGCAAGCGCAAGAGATTGCTGCAATGCGTTGCAGGATTAGCACAAAGTTAAAACAAAACGGCCCGCCGAAGCGAGCCGTTGACGTTTTTTTTGGGGCTTGGTTTAGAAGCGGAACACCGTAACCAAAGCGGCGGTGTAAGACTGATCGGCCCTACCGCCGGATTGGAATGAACCTTCAGCACCAAGGGTTAACTGCTTGACTGGATTATAATATAAGCCAGCCATATATTCAGTTGCACCAGCACGAACATCGCTTCCGGCAGTGCCAAAATCATGCACCGCGCCCACTTCAAGCGCCGCCGAATCACCGATGTTTACAAGGGCGTAAGCCGTTGCAACGGTATAATCGAATGCGGGCACCAGGAAGTTGCCGCTATTGCCCACGCCAACCGACGCGCCCAATTTAAACGGAGCGAAATTAACCCCGGCACCGGCGCTTACGCCCCAAGACGCAACGCCGGCAGCAGCGGCGTTGCCCCAGTAGCCACCACTTAAATCCACACCGAATGAGTCGGTTTTATACAGGGCCTTGGCAGAGCCACCAATGGCGCTGTTATTGCCCGAATTGTTAGAGTCTTCCACAGCCATGGCCACCGTTAAGGGGCCGTCGGCGTATGTTAAACCGATTTGCGCCGGATTGGCTTTACTGGAATTTTCTAAAGGTGTTTTGACTTGAGGCGCGTTAACAATCGCACCCCACGGGTCATCAGCATAATAGCAAGCGCAGTTAAAATCGAAACTGAAGGTATTTGATGCCAAGGTGCCCTTTTTGATGGGGTTGGCGTTACCGGCGCTGAGGGTGAGGTTCGGTGTCAACTTCCACCAGCCGTAATAGCCATCGGTCTGCAACACGCCGTTGCCTACGTTCGTTGCAAATGAGTTTTCATTGTCAACGGCACGCATTTGGATTTCAACACCAACTTGGCCTACGGCCGTATCGGTCTTGCCTACCACCTTGAGTTTTGCGCGGGTGACGATATCGGTTGCATACTGGTTGCCCGCAGCCCTTGTTGTATCATACGTTGTTTCGATTGCCGCACGCACATAGCCCGACCAGGCAATGCTTGCGGTTGGCGCAGCAATGGGCGCATCAGCCACAGGCGAAATCGCATCCATTTGCGCTTTCAATGTCGCCAAATCATCGGCACGCGCAGTGATCGAAGCAGCCACAAGTGCCGCCGTTCCGAGCAGTGCGAGGTTTAAAATCTTCATTCTATTCTCCTGCGAAGCTTGCGTTCAAAATTGCCCCCAGTTCCCCAGCCCCTGAATTAAGGCGCCAATTGTGGCGAGCTGCGCCCGTTCTCAATAAACAAGTTGTCATAATCAACTCGATTCAGCGCATGACAAGATTATGACAATGTTCCTGTGGCGCGCGGGCAACAATGGTCCCAACAGCTCGCTATCGACGCAAAATAAAGCGAAAAAAACTGCGTTTTTTTATATAGTTGTCATAAAAGCTTCATCATGCCGTCATGCGGATTCATTTCCTGATAATGCGCGACAATGTTTTACTGCACTAAAACGGCCGTCCTAGTGAGTGACGGCACAATTTTGTCTCAATTGCGCTGTTGATTCCTCCAATGGGTGATTCATGCAGTTGCGCTGCTTGTTGGACACGCGATCATTGTGCTTTTGACCTTTGGCTTCTGACTTGGTAGGGAAGGCGCAAATCCACTATTTGAGGCTGTTGAAATTTATGATGTTGACAAAATCTGGATCGTGGCGCTTTGGCGCTGTGGTGGCCTTTGGTCTATTTGTAAGCAGCACAACGCTGCCGGCGCAGGGCCTGTTTTCTTCAACGTTGTTACCAATCAAAAAACCTGAGCCGCCGATTCTACCGGCAGGCGCGCCCACAACAGCCACGGAAATTGTCGACGGCAAAAGCCAAATGGCTATTTTGCAATCGAACAGTGCCAAGCTTTTGCAGGAAGCCACTGCCAAATATGCTGCCATCATTGCGCAGGGCGGTTTTCCCACCGTGTCCTCTGGCAACTATAAAAAGGGCGACAAAAATGGTGCGGTTGCCATTTTGAACAAGCGCCTTTTCGTCGAAGGTTATTTGCGTGTTGAAGGCACGCAAGGCCAATTTGCGGACGTTTTCACTTCGGCCACAGATGATGCGTTGCGCCGTTTCCAGCGCAATCACGGCCTGTTGGCCAATGGCAAAGTGGATGCAGCAACAGTGGCAGAATTGAATGTGCCGGCGAACAAACGCTTGGCCACCATCGCAGCCAATATTCCGCGCCTCGAAGTTTATGAACAGGGATTAGGCGACCGTTATATTGTGGTAAACATTCCGGCACAGCAATTGGAAGCCGTTTCAGGTGGCCGCGTATTCGAGCGCCACAACGTGATTGTGGGCCGACCCGCGCGGCCAACACCCGTGGTGATGGCCCCCTTGGCCACAGTGCGGTTTAATCCTTATTGGAATGCGCCCGTGTCAATTGTGGAGCGCGATATTTTGCCGAAACTGCAATCCGGCACCGAATATCTGAAGCAAACCAATATAAAAATTTTGGAAGGCGGCCCCAACGGTCGGGAGGTTGATCCTAAGTCGCTGAATTTCAGAACACTTGTGCCAGATAATTATCTGTTTCGCGAAGAGCCGGGCCCGGCCAACGCCATGGCCACAGCCAAGATTGAATTTCAAAGCCCCTTCGGCATTTATTTGCATGACACACCGGAAAAGCAGATGTTTAACTATAACAACCGCTTCTTTTCTTCCGGCTGTATCCGCGTGCAGAATATGCCGCGATTGGTTGGCTGGGTGTTAAACGGCCAAGACGGTTATAACGCAGAAGCCATCGCCGGGCTGGCCCAATCTTTGCAGCGCCTTGATGAAACCCTGTCGAACCCTGCCCAGTTGCGTGTGGCCTATCTCACCGCTTGGCCTTCAGCTGGAGGAACCGTGTCATTCCGTAACGATATTTACCAAATGGATGGATCAGGCTTTACGGTGGGCCAGCCCATGCCTGTTGGCGAGATGAGCCCTGATGGCAAGCGTTTTGTGTTGAAACCGCTGCCGCGCGCCGTTTCGGTGGATGCCGCTGAGGCTGACGGCTCGGGCTTTTTTGGGTTTCAAAAAACCACTGCATATGTTGGCAAAAGCGGCAGTTTATTTGCCGCCTCACCAACGTTTAAAAAGAACGTGAAAGTGGCGGCGGCGACTTTCGCATCCAGCAAAACCGGCGGTTTCAACTGGCCCGCTTATTATAAAAAGCGCGATGCCGATGCAAAAATTGCCGCACTCAAGGAACTGAAAGACGCCAAGGGCAAGCTGGCGCTTAAGAAAATCGCGGGCAAAAAGCTCGTCGCGTCGAAGCCCGCAATTAAGCCAATCAAAATTGTTGCAAAACTTTCGATCAAAAAAAAGCTGGATTGCAAGGCGGCAGCTGATGGCAGTGTCAAAGAAGGCTGTAAGATTGCTTCAGCGCCCAAGGCCAAAGTAGCCACCAAGGCAAACTGAGTGCAATGCGCCAATTTGCTTTACCCCAGATCGGAAGCCTGTATAGACAGGCTTTCATTTTTTTGAGGGTTATCCATGGCGAAGGCATCGAAAAAAATTACCAAATCGGGCGCAAAACCCAAACGTGCCAAACCGTTGTACCCCGGCTTTTTCAAAGAAAAATTGGCCAAGGCTGATCCGAAGGTAGCCAAGGCCATCAATTCTGAATTGTTGCGCCAGCAAAATGAGATTGAGCTGATCGCCTCTGAAAACATTGTCTCGCGCGCCGTGCTGGAAGCGCAAGGCTCGGTTATGACCAATAAATATGCCGAAGGCTATCCCGGCCGTCGCTATTATGGTGGTTGCCAATATGTTGACCAGTCAGAACAACTGGCCATTGACCGCGCCAAGCAACTGTTCGGTGCCACCTTTGTCAACGTTCAACCGCATTCCGGCGCCACCGCCAACCAGGGCGCGTTCTTCGCTTTGCTACAACCGGGCGATACGTTCATGGGCCTCGATCTGGCTTGTGGCGGTCATCTTACCCATGGATCACCCGTCAACCAATCCGGCAAATGGTTCAACGTCGTTTCCTATAAAGTGCGCGAAGACAATCATCAGATTGATTATGATGCGGTGGCGGCTCAAGCGCTGCTGCAACGCCCCAAACTGATCATCGCTGGTGGCTCGGCCTATCCGCGTACCATTGACTTCAAACGCTTTCGTGAAATTGCGGATTCCATCGGCGCTTTTCTGATGGTGGACATGGCGCATTTTGCCGGCCTTGTGGCGGGCCACGCCCATGCCAATCCTCTGGAACACGCCCATGTTGTGACCACCACCACGCATAAAACCTTGCGTGGGCCGCGCGGCGGCATGATCCTGAGCCGCGACGAAGCATTGGGCAAGAAGATCAACTCCGCGATTTTCCCCGGCCTCATCGGTGGCCCTTTGGAACACGTGATCGCTGCCAAGGCCGTGGCCTTTGGTGAAGCGCTGAAGCCAGCCTTTAAGCAATATGCCAAACAAGTTGTGAAGAACGCCAAGATGTTGGCACAAACCATGATTGAAGGTGGCTGTGATATTACGTCAGGCGGCACAGATACGCATTTGTTGTTGGTTGATCTGCGCAAGAAGGGCGTTTCCGGCAAAGCCGCAGAACAGGCGCTGGGCCGCGCTTTCATCACCTGCAACAAAAACAGCATCCCGTTTGATCCTGCTCCTTTTACCATCACCTCCGGCATCCGCTTGGGCTCACCGGCTGGCACAACGCGCGGCTTCGGCGAAAATGAATTCCGCCACGTGGGCCATCTCATCACCGAAGTTCTTGACGGCCTGGCCAAGAATGGTGAGGAGGGGAATGCCAAGGTTGAGTCGTCAGTGAAAAAGCGAGTTCTGGCGCTGACCAAGACTTTCCCGATTTACTTATAAAAGGATTTTCTGATGCGCTGTCCCTTCTGCGGCAATGCCGATACGCAAGTCAAGGACAGCCGCGCCTCTGAGGATAATGCCGCCATTCGCCGCAGACGCGCTTGCCCCGATTGCGGCGGGCGCTTCACCACTTTTGAGCGGGTGCAACTGCGCGAACTTGCAGTGCTTAAACGCTCGGGCCGCCGCACACCGTTTGACCGCGATAAACTCGCCCGTTCTGTGCAAGTGGCGTTGCGCAAACGCCCGGTGGAACAAGAACGCATCGAGCGTATGATTTCTGGTGTGGTGCGCCAACTCGAAAGCCTTGGCGAAAGTGAAATCAAATCCGAACAAATTGGTGAGCTGGTGATGGAAGGCTTGAAGACGCTGGATGACGTGGCTTATGTGCGCTTCGCCAGCGTCTACCGCAACTTCCGCGAGGCCAAGGATTTTGAAAATCTGCTGGGCGAATTGAACAGTGAAGAGGACAAGGGGTAGGGTAGACGAACGCCAAAGCTTCAGGCTCGAACCTGCTTTCTTTTAGTTTGAATTTAGGTCAGCGATAACCCGACGCAGCAATTTCATTGCGTGATAAATTACGACGCCAGAAACTCCCAGTGCAACGACTGGGTCAAGCCAATAGTATCCATGTAATGCAAGCATAATTCCGCCAGCCGCTGCAACACCAGCCGCTGCGGCGGCATCAGCTACCGTATCGAGTAAGACAGACTGAATATTCAAATCTTCGTCTTGCTCATCACCGCCAAGAATAAAAGCGCTTGCCACCATGACGATTGTAGCGATCACGCTCACAATGATCACAGGCAGCGCATCGATTTGATAAGTCTGGTCAGCAAGTCGCCTCAGGGCCTCCACGATAACCACGACCGTGACGATCAACAGAAAAACAACATTGATGAGCGCGGCCCATGAGGTTGCTTTCGGATTGCCGGTGGGATGGCGACTGAACCACAAAGCAAGCAAGCTTAGGCCAATTGCCGCTGCATCAGCCAAATAGTCGGCTCCAGCGGCAAGCACGCCGAGGGAGTGCGACGACAATCCGACCGTGATCAGGCATGCAATCATAGCGAGATTGAGGGCAAGAACGAGAATCAGGCGTCTTTCTTGAGACATGAAACATTGTACCAGTGGTCGAAGATTAGTTGTATCCAGGTACGCCCCTCGCTCACCGAGCGAAGAGCACATTGCGTCAAGCCGTAATGGCTGACTTCGCATTGCTCCGCCACAACAAGAAGGCCGATGCCGCCATAATCAGGCCGATGCCCACCCACAAATTGCCTTCAGGCAAATAGTGGAACGCCAGAAAGCCTGCGATCACATTGAAGGGCAGGCGCAAATCATCAAATGGCTGCAAGAAGGAAGCATCAGCTTTGGAATAGGCTTTGGTAAGGAAATATTGTGCCACAAATTGAATGGCTCCACCCACCAGAAGCAACCACAAGATATTGCCGTGCGGCCATTCAAAGCCTGCTGAAGCCGATAGCACCAGATTGATCGGTGACAGCAAGAGCAACAGCCACATGGTGATGGTTTCAGACGACTCTGAGCCAGTGAGTTTTTTGGTGATGAGCGAAGCTGCGCCCCACAAGACCGCAGCGGCGATGGGGGCGAGCGACCAGGCGTTGAAACCCGTGCTCCATGGCTGCAACACAATCATGGCACCGATAAACCCGATGGTTGCGGCGATCCAACGATCAAAATTCACATTTTCGCCGAGGAAGAATGTTGCACCGATCAGGATGAAAAACGGCGAGGTCATCACCAGCGCGATCACTTGCCAGATTGGCACACCATGCGCCAGGCCCATGACGAAGGCTTGAACGCCCAGTGCTGAAAGCACAACGCGGATGAGGTGTAAAACGGGTTGATCAGTTTTCAGCGCGCCCAAGCCGCTGCGCCAAATGAAGGGCAAGGCCACGATCAGGCCAATGAAATACTGCCAAAATGCATCGGATTGAGGCCGAAAGCCCAAGCCACCATATTCGGCAGAGCCGGTCACCGTTTGAGTGATCACGTTGATTGCGGCAAACGCGATACCAGCACCAACCATATAGGCGGCACCCTTAAGCTGGTTGGAAATTTGGGATATCTGATTCATGTTGGCGTCCTTTCAAAAACATGAATCAGGACGCAGCCTGCGATGCAAAGCATCGTCGGCAAACCGTATTGCGAAGTGCAATGCGGCCTTTCTGCTCTTTCATCCGGACTTTAACCGTCGGCCTCGGAGTCTCACCGAATCTGCTGACCTTCCTTCGGGTGAAAGAAGCGCTCGCGGGCTATACCGCCGGTGGGGACTTGCACCCCGCCCTGAGTTTGCCAGACTATTCCGGCAACGCTCAGTTAGTATGCATGGCTCGCCCTTGCAAGCCCTGTGAAGCACCGCTAAGCCCCAGCCCTATGTCCACACCGCGCAAGCCACCCATTGCCAAATCTGCCGCTCGCCTGGGCGCGGTACAGGCGCTTTATCAAATGGATTTAAGCGCGAGCGACGTCGGCGAAACGCTGGCGCAATTTTCCAGCCGGGTGACAGGCGAGGATTTTGATGCCGGTGAATGCGGTGAAGCCGATTACAAGCATTTACGCGATGTGGTTGAAGGCACAGTGCGCGAGCAGGCGCTGATTGATGTGACAGTTGATCAGCAGCTCGACAAGAATTGGCCCATTCACCGCATCAATGCGATTTTACGCGCGGTATTGCGGGCTGGAGCGTTCGAGATCATGTTCAAAGAAAACGTGCCAGCTAAGGTGGCGATCAACGAATATGTCAATGTGGCATCGGCATTTTTCGATAAAGAAGAGCCAGCGATGGCCAATGCGGTATTGCATGCATTAGCGAGGGCAAGGCGGCCGCAAGAGTTTCCAGCGTGAAGGTTTTACAGGGCCGCGGCACCATCTTTTTGCTGGCCTTGGCGCAGGCTTGTTATTCCTGTTCCGTGCTCATCATATTTTCCACCGCCAGCCTTGTGGGCCTGACGATTGCCCCCGATCGCAGCCTGGCCACACTTCCCATCACCAGCTTTGTGGTGGGTGCCATGCTGGCCACCGTTCCCGCATCATATTTAATGCAAAGATTTGGCCGAAAACCCATTTTCCTGGCAGGGGCAGTATCTGGGTTGGTTGGGTCTGTCGTGGGAGTTTTCGCCATATTCAACAGCAGTTTTTATCTGTTCTGTTTGGCAACGCTGCTATCAGGTGCATTTCAGGGTACCTCAAGTTTCAACGCTTTTGCCGCAAGTGAAGTGGCCAAGCCGGAAGATAAAGCGCTGAGCATTTCTTGGGTGTTAACCGGTGGCGTGGTTGCGGCGGTGATTGGCTCTTACCTGGCGCGTCACACCGCACACATCTATGATCCATACACCTATGCCGGAAGTTATGGCGCTGCTGCCTTTCTTGCGACTATCGCCATCGCTGTTATTGCGTTCATGCAACTGCCCATGCCTAAGGCCGCTGAGTTATATGGCTCGCAACGCAGTTGGCCGGAACTGTTGAAGCAGCCCCGCCTTGTCACAGCCATGGCAGCAGCAATTGTATCTTATGGACTGATGAATTTGATGATGACGTCGGCACCCGTGGCCATGCATGACTGCGGCTTCACCAATGATGATGGCAGTTTTGTTATCCAGTGGCATGTGTTGGGCATGTTTGTGCCGAGCTTTTTCACCGGGTTGTTGATCAAACGCCTGGGCGTGAACTTTATCGCAGCACTTGGCATGTTCATTCTTGTCAGTGCAGCCGTGGCAGGCCTGTTGGGTATTTCCTTTACACATTTTACGGTGGCCCTTGTACTGTTGGGGATTGGCTGGAACTTTGGCTTCATCGGCGGAACCACGTTATTAACTGAATGCTACACGCCGGCCGAACGTGCCAAGGTGCAGGGCGTCAACAACTTAGGCATCTCTGCCATCCAAACGATTACATCTTTTTCATCGGGCGCGATGTTAAGCCATTGGGGCTGGGCTTCAGTGCCGATTGCAATTTTCCCGGCTGCATTGCTGGTGCTGGCGATGATTGGTTTAGCCGCCGCCAGTCCCTTGCGGTTGACTTCAGACCGATAAGCTCATCGTGCAGAGGAACTTTGCTTCTGCGGCCTGACGAAGTTGAAATCCGAAAAATCTGTAATCTTAAAACCGCCGCCGATGAATATGGTTGAAATACACTCCCAGGGTGTCAGCGCGGTGGAGGCCGTTGCCACAAAGGTTTCCTTATCGGCAGGCAAACCGATAATCTTGCCGGATGGATCCTTTTTGAAGTCGAAATCGAGTTGATAATTATGCGAGGAACCTAACGCCGATTCAAAGTGCAGATAAATGTAGGGTCCGGGAATGCGAGGGTTTTTTTCCAGACCGAGCACGGGAAGATATCTGGCTTGGCGCGGATTGCTTCGCCGATCAGTTCCGAATTTAAAGTTCGTCAAGTTCATGCCGGTGAACTCGAAATCCAACTGGCACGCTTGCCACAGGCTTCGGTGGATGGCCGAGCCATACCAAATCTCGATGACATCCCCGCTTTCGGCGGAAGTCGAGTTGTCATTATCCTCGCCGCTCCCGGGTGAGGGCACCTTTTCGGAAACAGGGCTTACGGGAGTGGCGCTCGCGTTGATCGCGCTCGAGGCCGCAACAAAGCGCCCCTCATTCATAACAAAATGTCCCACAGCCAGCGATTGAAAGGCACCCCAGAAAAGCGAGTAGATAATGGCGGCTCCAAAACTGGATCCGACAAGCAACTCTAAAATAGCGCCGATTCGCTCATGAAAATCGATGGCAACACGTGGCGGAGGTTGTTTTTCAGGCAAACTGTCGACTTATCTTGATAGAGTTTTGAGACGATTCTCAAAAACACTGTGCCTAAACTGGTGCGTAAAGCAAAATAGATTAAAGTTGATGAGGATGATTATCTAAATGAGTAAATGATGGCTGTTAATCGTGGAGACAAATCCGTGAGGCTTACTTTTTGAGACATTATGCAGACTTATCATCATAAATCTGCTTAACGCCCCTCATTTCCCTCATGAGGTTTCCCTCAAATCTTCGTTGCAATCTCGCTAAAAATTTGGCAGTGGAGCAATCTCAGTGCCACGCTCGTGAAGCGTGACTCCACAGATTGAGGTTTGCCTCTTCTGTCGCGGCCATCGTTCCGGTGCTGAAGCAACATCATCATGTGAGGGAACAACATGGCTTCCACTTTATGGCTCATCGTTTTAGCGGGCTGTCTGTCAATCGTATACGGTGTCGTCACCACTCAGCGCCTGATGGCGGCTGATGCGGGCTCGGCGCGCATGCAAGAAATCTCATCTGCGGTTCGCGAAGGGGCGCAGGCCTATCTTAAACGCCAATACACAACCATCGCTTATGTCGGCGTGGCAATTTTTGTTCTGGCTTTCATTCTCCTGGGTAAATACTCCGCGATTGGTTTTGCGATAGGTGCCATTCTTTCAGGGTTGGCTGGCTTCATCGGCATGAACGTTTCCGTGCGCGCCAACGTGCGCGTCGCTCAAGCGGCCACCAAGTCTCTCGCCGGCGGTTTAGACCTTGCATTCAAAGCTGGCGCTGTCACGGGCTTGCTGGTAGCAGGCCTCGGCTTGCTGGGTGTGACACTTTATTTCGGTTTCCTCACCAGCACGTTACAGATGGACCCCACAAGCCGCACTGTAATTGATGCATTGGTGGCACTGTCATTCGGCGCATCGTTGATCTCGATCTTCGCGCGTCTTGGCGGCGGCATCTTTACCAAGGGCGCAGACGTGGGCGGCGATATGGTGGGCAAGGTTGAAGCTGGCATTCCAGAAGACGATCCCCGCAACCCTGCCACCATCGCAGATAACGTGGGTGACAATGTTGGCGATTGTGCTGGCATGGCCGCTGATTTGTTTGAGACTTATGTTGTAACCACAGTGGCCACCATGGTTCTGGCGGCCATCGTGCTGCCCGATGCGATGAAACTCGCGGGCATGGTTTTGCCACTGGCCATCGGTGGCGCCTGTGTGATCACCTCGATCATCGGCACCTTCTTTGTAAAGCTCGGTGCTTCCAACAACATCATGGGCGCTTTATATAAGGGCATTATTGCAACCGGTGCGTTTTCGCTTGCGGCATTGTATCCCGTTATCGGTTATATGTTTGGTGACATGCATGCAGATCTGGGTGGCTTCACACCGCTCAGCCTGTTCTATTGCGGTGTGGCAGGGTTAGTGATCACCGGGCTGTTGATCTGGATTACTGAATATTACACTGCCACCGGCAAGCGCCCAGTGAACTCTATCGCTGAAGCCTCCATCACGGGGCACGGCACCAACGTGATCCAGGGGCTGGCCGTATCGATGGAAGCGACGGCCATTCCCGCCATCATAATCATTGCCGGCATCCTGGTAACTTATAACTTGGCGGGCTTGTTTGGCATCGCTGTTGCGGTGACCACCATGTTGGCTTTGGCTGGCATGGTTGTAGCCCTTGACGCGTTTGGCCCGGTAACCGACAACGCAGGCGGCATTGCTGAAATGGCGGGTCTTCCCAAAGAAGTGCGCCACAACACCGATGCGCTTGATGCCGTCGGCAACACCACCAAGGCTGTGACGAAAGGCTATGCCATCGGTTCTGCGGGCCTGGGCGCCTTGGTGCTGTTCGCAGCTTACACACAAGATTTAAAGTTCTTCGCGGCGCACGCAACGCCGGGCAGCTTTTTTGAAAATGTGAATGTGACGTTTGATCTCTCATCACCCTACGTGGTTGTGGGTTTGCTGTTCGGCGGCTTGTTGCCCTATCTATTCGGCGGCATGTCAATGACGGCGGTGGGCCGCGCGGCGCAAGCCGTGGTGGTGGAGGTGCGCCGCCAATTCCGCGATGACCCCGGCATCATGAAAGGCACGTCCAAGCCAGACTATGCCCGCGCGGTGGATTTGCTCACCAAAGCGGCCATCGAGGAAATGATCATCCCTTCGATGTTGCCGGTTTTCTCACCCATTGTGGTATTTATCGTGATCAACATGATTGCCGGCAAGGCCCAAGCTTTCTCAGCCGTGGGCGCCATGCTGATGGGTGTAATTGTGACGGGCTTGTTCGTGGCCATCTCCATGACAGCCGGCGGCGGCGCCTGGGACAATGCCAAGAAGAGTTTTGAAGACGGTTTTGTCGATAAAAATGGTGTGAAGCACTTGAAAGGCTCCGAAGCCCATAAAGCCTCTGTTACGGGTGACACCGTGGGGGACCCCTATAAAGACACCGCAGGCCCAGCTGTTAACCCCATGATCAAGATCACCAACATCATGGCGTTGTTACTGCTGGCCGTGCTGGCGGGGCATTAAACGCCCCATCGAACTAAACAAAAAGCCGGGGTGGCGACGCCCCGGTTTTTTGCTTAAGGTGCCGTGCGGATGGAGAATTGCAATGGCGGTACCTGACTATTAATCTCTAATGTTGCCTGTGCTTCAATCTTCAGCCGCAGGTGAGTTGCGGATAGCAGATGCTGTTGAATTGCTGTCTGACAAATTTAAGCTCTCAGAGGAAGATCGGCAACTGCGACTTCCTAGCGGTCGGCAGACGACAATGGCCAATCGAGTTCATTGGGCCAAAACCTATTTGAAGCAGGCTGGTTTGGTAGAGAATACCAAGCGTGGATTTTTCAAGATAACGAATTTAGGAAGCAAGGCGCTTGCTGAACAACCAGTAAAGATCGATATCAAATATCTCCTGAAATTTCCTGAATTTCGCGACTTTCGCGAACGTGGATCAGAGGAATCAGGCGATCAAACCGCCGATTGAAATTCGGCAAATCTTGTAACTCCATTAGCGTCAGAACTAACACCAGAAGACACAATCAAGGCCGCTCACGATCAGATCAATGCTCAACTTGGCGCAGAGTTCATTGATCGTTTGCGGAGCTCAAATCCCGCATTTTTTGAACAGGTTGTTATCCAGTTACTCTTGGCCATGGGTTATGGCGGCACATTGGCAGGAGCGGGCCGCGCCATTGGGCGTTCCGGTGACAACGGCGTTGATGGCGTAATTGATCAAGACACTCTTGGCCTTGACCGTGTCTATGTTCAAGCCAAGCGATTTGCTAAAGAGGTGACTGTCGGCCCTGCCGATATAAGAGATTTTTTCGGCAGCCTCGATATGCACAAGGCCACTAAAGGCTTGTTTGTGACTACATCGACATTCACCAAGTCTGCAAAAGAAACAGCAGAGCGACTTGGTAAGCGCATTGTACTTATTGACGGCCAATCGTTTGCCCGGTTGATGATCCGCTTCAATGTCGGCTGCCGCGTTGAAGAGGTTTTTGAAATCAAGAAAATCGATGAAGAGTTCTTCGAGTGAGGAAGAGGGCGCTCACCGGCCTGCCATCTTCCTAAAATCATCTGGATAGCGTTCTCCATGCGTGGGGATACGCACAAAGTTGCCGCCTGTTTACTTTCGCACCGCTTGTTCCAAAACCGCGCGGATAAATCGCTGATAGGGCATCTTCGCGGCTTTGGCTTTTGCCTTCACGGCTTTCAACAGCGCCTCGGGCAGGCGCATGTTGACGCGGCTGTCTTTGGTGATGAACTCAAATTTCGCGGGCTTGAATTGCGAGAAGTCAAGATCAGACAAATCCTGCTCAAGAAATGCTTCGGCCTCTTCGTCGGTTTTAAAAATAGGTACTTTTCGCATAACGCACGGCCTCCTTTGAGTGCATGTAACGGGCACTGATGGGCCTTACAAATTGCAAGCCCACGCGCTCACGAATGGTGAAAGACACAAACAAGGCACGGCCTGCGTCAGTGCGATTCACTGCAATCAGGCGGCGCTCTTGGCCGGAATGTCTTACATCAGGCGCAATGCGCGGATTTGATGTAAGTGCAGCCTCAATCTCCGCAATCGAAACACCATGCATCTGGCATTTCGCGCGGTTGCCGTGATCCCAGTCAAATCCGGCGATTTGCTCCAGCATTCAAATCCGATATGACATTTGTACATACAAATGTCAACTGACTTTTGGATGCAATGGGCAGTGGAGGGCGCTTTATCGCCCGCTCATCTTTTTGAACTCCGCCGGATAACGCTCACCCACAGTCGGGATGCGTTCCACGGCCGCGCGCAGGTCGGCGAGTTCCTCCGCCGACAACACCACCCCAGAGCCGACCGCATTCTCTGCCAGCCGCGCCGCGTTGCGTGTGCCGGGGATGGGGACGGTCCATGGTTTTTGATGCAGCAGCCAGCCCAGCGCGATTTGCGAAGGTGTCACACCCTTGGCCTGGGCAAAATCGACGATCAAGTCGGCCAGCGCCTGGTTGGCGGCGCGCATGTCGGCGGCAAAACGGGGCGAGTGATTGCGGAAATCGCCATCTACGAATTTTGTGTCAGACGTCACCGTTCCTGTCAGGAAACCTTTGCCCAAAGGCGCAAAAGGCACAAGGCCAATGTCGAGCTTTTCCAACAGCGGCAGGATTTCCTTTTCGAGATCGCGGAACCACAATGAATACTCGCTCTGCAATGCCGTGACCGGTTGCACAGCGTGGGCGCGGGCGATGGTGTCGGCGCTGGCTTCCGATAGTCCAAAGTGTTTCACCTTGCCCTCTTTGATCAAATTGCGCACTGCGCCTGCCGTGTCTTCAATCGGCGTGTTGGGATCAACGCGGTGTTGATAGAGCAGGTCGATCGCCTCCACGCGCAGGTTCTTCAGTGACGTCTCGACCACGGTGCGAATGTGGGCAGGCGACGAGTCGAGCTGCATCCATGGGCCGTTCCATTCTCCATCCGGCTTGAAGCCGAATTTGGTGGCAATCACCACTTGGCCTTTGAACGGCTCCAGCGCTTCGCCCACCAGAATTTCATTGTGATGCGCGCCGTAAACTTCCGCTGTGTCGAAGAAAGTGTAACCCGTCTCCACCGCTTTGCGGATCACATTGATCATTTCAGCGCGATCAGACGGCGGGCCAAAGCCGGATGACATGCCCATGCAGCCAAGGCCGATGGCTGAAACTTCAAGACCTGATTTTCCAAGTTTGCGTTTCTGCATGTTCAGGACTCCTGGGGTTCAAAGATCAATTCGGTGTTGCGTGAAGAATGATAATTTAGCACTGCATTGCCAACGCCGGCGGCGGCCACAAGAGCAATGCCGATGAATGTAATGCGGTCCGGCACCTGGTTGAAGAACAGCCAGCCCAACAAGGTGGCCCAAGCGATATGAGCATAAGTAAACGGCCCCAACAGTGAAACAGGTGCGCGGGCATAGGCCGCCGTAAAGAGAGAATGCCCCACCAGCGAACCCACGCCCAGGGCCAACATCAAAGCGAGATCTGGCCATGGTGGAAATCCATTGGGCATTGTCCATGGCAGCTGCATGCCGTAAAAAATCGATCCCACCAGCCCGACATAGAACATCAATGTTTCGGTGCTCTCCGTTTTTGAAAGCAAGCGCGACAGCACGGGGTAAACCACCGCCGTCAGCAGGCACAAAAGTGAAAATAGCAATCCGACAGAGGAGATATTGGCATGTGGACGCACAATCAACAGCAATCCCACCAAGCCAATGGCAGACGCTACCCATCCGAACCATTTCACTTTTTCACCCAACACCGGCATGGCCAAGAACAACACGGCCAGTGGAGCGAGGTAGAGTATGCTTACTGTTTCAGCCAAAGGCATGGCCCGCAAAGCAAACCCGCCGGTGAGCGAGCCCAGCGCGAGTGCCAGACCGCGTGCCCCCACCAGCCATGGACGCTGGGTTTTGATGAGGCCCCAGCCATATCGCGGCACAAACATGGCCACGAGAATTGACAAATTAACAAAATAACGCACGGCCTGCACAAAGGGCACAGAATAAGTGGTAAATAAATATTTGCCCAAGGCATCTTGGCATGCAAACAAAAAGACGGCCGCCAGCACCAGCCCAATGCTGCGCCAACTGCCTTGCGCCTTCATTCTTTGTATTGGTCTTTGCTGACCTGTTCCAACCAATCAACGTTTTTACCATCCAGCGCTTCATGAATTGCGATATGACTTAAAGCTGTGGTAGCCGTGGCCCCGTGCCAATGCTTCTCGCCTGCAGCAAACCAGATAACATCGCCCACATTAACTGCGGTGACAGGCCCGCCCCAGGTTTGAACGAGGCCGCTGCCTTGCGTAATAATGAGAGTTTGACCTAAAGGATGCGTGTGCCAGGCAGTGCGAGCGCCCGCTGCAAAAGAAACCAAAGCGCAGCTGGTGCTGGCCGGTGCCTGCGCATCATGTAACGGCTCTACCGTCACCACACCTGCAAACCACTCCGCGGAGCCGTTGCGCAGTGGCCTTGAGGATTTTTGAGACACCTGCATGAAAATCTCCTAAATGTTGGCGCCAAAAGCGCAACCCTACAATTTGCGCCCCAAATTGTTTCCTGTGCTTGCCGTGCCCGGGCCTTTCAGCAGTTCTGCCAAAAGTGAAAATTCTGAGCCCACGATGGGCGTTTTGCGGGTGTTCAAATCGATCACTTTGCCATCCACCAAACCGTATTGCGCCACACCACTCACGCGGTCTTGCCGATCAAAGCGCACAGCAATCACCTGCCGGTCAATCTCGACGGATTTTAATACCGAGCGGTGAGAGGTAACCGATGAAATATAGTAATAGCTATCACCTTGAAAATTGATCGAAGCGGTGGTGGACGGAGAGCCAAGCGCACCCTCAACCTCAAGTTTGGTCATGCCTTCGTGCAGCTCATTAAATACCCCGGGTTTGGCAATATAACCGCGGTGATCAAGTTGTTCGGTGCAACCTGCCAACGCACTTGCAATCAACACACCAAACAGCCAGATAAGGGCCAATCGTAACCGCGTGAACTTCAAAGCCATGTTTCTTTCCATCATCTGCAGAGCCTTTTGCCCGGACGCGGGATTCGGAGCAAGAGCGTGATTTTGCGGAATTTATTCAAACCCAAACCTGCCCAGGCAGAGGCCGTCTATGCAGTAATTGTGGCAGCCACGCGGCAACCCAGTTTTTACACTGAACTTGATGTGCCCGACACCATTGATGGCCGTTTTGATTTGCTGGTGGTTCACCTCTGGCTGATTATTGCGCGGCTTAACGGCGTGGATGACCCCTTGCGCCAACAATTGATTGATGTGTTCTGTGTCGATATGGATGATAACATTCGTGAGCTTGGTGCGGGTGATTTGGGCGTGAGCAAAAAGGTGCGGCACATGGCGGAAGCCTTTCAAGGACGTTATGTTGCCTATGAGGCAGCGCCAACTCACCAAACGATGATGGCTGCGCTGCAGCGCAATGTTTATGCTGGCGCGGCAAATTCTGGCGTTAATGAACTGACGGATTATGTTCTCGCTGCAAAAGCGCGCCTACGCGAGCAATCAGCTGAAAACATCATTGCCGGAAAATTTGTTTTCCGGTGAGCAAGCCTCCTCAACAAGTGGAACTCTCTCGGTCCCTTGCAGTAGATCGTGTGCCGCGCAAAGGCTCACATGAGCACATCGTGGCCGAGCAGAAAGAATGTGAAGCATTGGCCAGACGATTTTCAATCCCGCTTCTCCACAGTTTGGATGCCAGATTTTTGACGGTGCCATGGCGCGGCGGCGGCCTTAAAGTGTCTGGCATGGTGACGGTCGATCTTGAGCAGATGTCAGTTGTGTCTTTGGAATTGTTTCGCAAACAACAATCATTCCCTGTGCTGCGTTATTTTCTTCATCCCAAGCACTTGGTTGACGCTGTTGAATTCGATGCTGACCCGATCATTGATGGCGAGATTGATCTGGGTGAAATTGCCGCCGAAACTTTGGGGCTTGAACTTGATCCGTATCCACGAAATTCTGACGAGGCTTTCGAAGCGAAAGCCGAATTGGACAAGAATAATTGAGATTGTTTAAGCCTCACAAGTCTCTATTTTGCTCGAAATGATGCAAGAATCAAAGCCTGCGTGACCCAAAAAATCACTATAGCCATTGATGCAATGGGTGGAGACAATGGCGTTGAAATAGCCATTCCGGGCTGTGCCATGGCCCTGCAGCGCCACCCTGATGTTCGCTTTATATTTTTCGGGGATGCAACTGCCATCCATGCACTGCTGGAAAAACAGAAATTGCTGGCCACAAAAGCAGAAGTGCGCAATTCGGAAATTGCCATTGCCATGGACGAAAAGCCATCACAAGCCTTGCGGCGCGGGCGCTACAAAAGCAGCATGTGGATGGCCATCGACGCTGTGCGTCAAGGCGAAGCGGCAGCGACTGTTTCGGCCGGCAACACCGGCGCGTTGATGGCTATGTCGCGGTTTATCTTGCGCACTTTGCCCGGCATTGAAAGGCCGGCGATTGCAGCGATTTGGCCTACCATGACGGGCGAAAGCATTGTGCTGGATGTGGGTGCCACCGTTGGGGCTGACGCCCATCAACTGGTTGAATTTGCGATTATGGGCGAGGCCATGGCCTCGTGTCTTTTCGGCAAGCCGCAACCCACTGTGGGCTTATTGAATATTGGTGTTGAAGAAGTCAAAGGCAACGACAGT
>JANYHB010000019.1 GCA_025359265.1 Hyphomicrobiales bacterium
GGAGCCAACGTTCTCGTGGCCTTCGGCCCAGACACCATTCAGATCGACAACACCACCATCGCCAGCCTCCACGCCACCGATTTTGTGTTTTTCTGAGGGTGCGCACCTTGGAAATTTTACCCCCCGCACTATGCGGGGGGGCACCATTCAACAGGCTAGCTAAACCTTATTGCTGTAAGGCCGCGCCACTCAGCCGTTGAAAATTCTTTTTGCCAATTTCAATACCCAGCGCGCCGGCTTTTTGATAAAAATCCTTGGCCTTGTCCAAATCCTTGGCGGTGCCCCAGCCCTGCTCATACATGCCGCCCAGATTGTTCAGCGCCCAGCCATAATTCTGATCGGCCGCTTTTTTGAACCAGCTGAACGCTTCGTCCAAATTTCGCTCAACGCCAAAGCCCTTAAGCAGCATAATTCCATAGTTATTTTGCCCCTCAGCAAAGCCTTGCTTGGCCGATTTGCCAAACCAGTTTGCGGCGGCTTTTAAATCTTTGGCAACGCCGTCTCCGTTTTCCAGCATTGTGCCATAAAAGTTCTGCGAAGCGGCATGGCCTTTCTGCGCCGCAGCTTGGAGCAATTTTAATGTTGCCGCCTTATCGGCTTTCAGGCCCTTGGCCCCGTTGCTGATGAGTTTGGCCAAATAAAACTGCGCATCCAAATTTCCTGCCAAGGCCGCTTCACGGTACCATTTGGCCGCATCCACCGCACTCGCCTTCACTCCGTGGCCAAGTTCAAACGCTTGGCCCACCGCCATCTTGGCTTCGGCATCACCGGCTTTGGCCAGTTCCATTTTTTTCGCAAAGGGCAGAAGCAAAAGTTTTTCATCTGCCGCCACCGCACCGCCAACCAAAACCATAGTCAGCATAAGCGCGCCAATGGTGCTGTGAAAAAACCTCATTTGTTGCGATTGAAATTCAAATCGCGGCAGATCACAAACCAGCACCCTTTAACACTCAAATGGTCGCCTTGCACGGTGGCATAGGCACGGTAGAAATCGCCGTCATCAGATGAATAGATTTGCCCTTGCCAAGTGTTGCTCCCGGTGCGCGACATGCCGTCGATCAGCGGCATCCCAATCAGATGGCGTGAGCGCAGCGCCGCATTTCGGTTTTTCAAATCCAGTTTCGGTGTGCCGTCACCATTGTTAGGCTCTTGCAACCGGATCAAATTCGCACAGACTTGTGCCCCCCGACAGGGCACAATTTTAACGGTCAGACGGCCATCGCTCAATGTCCAGTCACCATAGGGATTGGCTGGCGCCGCCTCTGCAGAAGCCAATGAAGACAGCAAACCCAGTGCTGCAGCGACAACAAACCCACGTAAAAACATTCCAGAAATCTCCAAACTATCTTTGCCTCTTGCGGTTTTATTTTATAGCATATCCCAAGATGAATGGGAGATGACTATGCCAAAAAAGAAAATCAATCAGACAAACAAAATACCTGCCAAGGCGGAATGGCAAATGCGTGTTGATCTTGCGGCGGCATTCAGGCTGGCTGCCAAACATGATTGGCATGAAGCCGTGGCCAATCATTTCAGCTTGGCCACTTCCCCTGATGGCAAAAACTTTTTGATGAACCCGCGTTGGCGGCATTTTTCACAAATCCGCGCCAGTGAACTATTGCATTTAAATGTGGATGACAAAGCGGCGATGCAACGCCCCGATGCGCCGGATTTAACGGCCTGGAGTTTGCACGGCCGTTTGCATGCCGTGTTGCCACAGGCCCGCTGTATTATCCATCTCCATCCAACCTATGCCACGGTTTTGGCTTCTTTGGCTGATCCCGAGATGAAGCCGATTGACCAAAATACCGCGCGATTTTTTAATCGTGTGGCTTTTGATATGGATTATGGCGGTATGGCAAACAGCGATGAAGAGGGCAACCGCCTTGCGCAAAAACTGGGCAATAGGCAAATTCTCTTGCTTGGCAATCACGGCATTTTGATTTGCGCACAAACCGTGGCTGAGGCGTTTGACCTCACCTACTATTTCGAGCGCGCCGCCCGCAATCTGGTTATGGCCTATCAAACCGGGCAGAAACTTCACTTGATGTCGGCCGAAGTTGCCGAGAAAACCGCGGTGGAATGGGAAATGGACCGCGAGCAATTTCATGCCCACTTTGCCGCCATGAAAGACATTCTTGATCAATCAGATAAAAGCTACAGGAAATAAACCCCTGGGCCGGGATTTATGCAGCCGACCGCAAGCGCAGAATATCGGCGCGCAAATCTTCCAGTGCAGGCAGCAGCTTTTCTTCAAACCCGGGCTGGTGTTCAAAAGCCGCGGCCTGATGCGCCACAGTCGTCAGCTTTTGCAACAACTCATCATAACTTTCGGCACGTCGATCAGACGAAGCGCCACGGCCAATTCGCGAATCGAATGTGAAGGGCTGAGATAGGCCATAATCAGCACGTTCGGCCAAGTGCGACGCGTTTTCAGCCGGGCCGAAACTTGACAGATAGCCGTTCAAATTTGCTGCATCGGTTTTCTGATTTTGCGACGCGCGCCCGGTAGAGCCATTGTGCGAGGATGCCTCAACTTGCATTGCGGCCCTATTTGAAATCGCCACTTCGCTCGGCAATTCTCCGCCAACATCATCGCCAATTGGCGTTAAATCATAATAGCCATAAAGTTTCACCAAAGCGCCAGAAGCGTTCATCACAATGTTTTCGATGGCGAGAATGGACTCATAAGCATAGTTAGAGCCCGTTTCGAAAGACTGGGTTTGCTTGTCATAGCAGCTTGAAAGCACAGCCAATATGCCCGACGCACGCGCCAAGGCCTTGCCGATCTCATCAGCCGGATGCTTCACTTCAGCAGCCATTCAAACACTCTCCCGCCCACACTGAATCTCTTGCACATCAAACCTTTGCTTGGGCTCTTCTAAATACTCAACACCAACCAGCTGTTTTTGCGCAACTTTTTACTCAAAAGACTCATTACCCCAAACCTTCTTTGGCACATTGCACAATATGAAATCAACCTAAAAAGGTTGTAGGCTTGTGGATACCCGCAACCCACGCTGAAAAGCCCGGGAAATCATAACCACTTTGCCAAACCCTTGTGCTCGACTAAACCAGCGCAATGAATAACCTGCAAGAGCACAAGACTGCTGGCATCCTCTGGATGCTTGCCACCATGATCTGCTTCGTCGCCCTCGACAGTGTGATGAAATACGCCATGCAAACTTATCCGCTTTTACAAGTGACATGGGGGCGATTGTTTTTCGCAACAGTATTTGCGGCCATTTTATGCGGCCGGAAACTTCCACAAATCATCAGAACTCAACAACCGCGCCTGCAAATTTTGCGGTCCCTGATGTTGGCCCTAACCACCGGAATCTTCAACGCTGGCATCCGTTTGGAGCCGCTGCCCACTGGCACAACCATCATGTTTATGACGCCGATCATCGTCACCCTGCTGTCCAGCTTGTTTTTGGGAGAACACGTGGGCTGGCGCAGGTGGTCTGGCATTGTAATCGGCTTCTGCGGGGCCTTGGTGGTGATGAAAATATGGGAGTCTGGCAAAGCCGGTATTGGCTTGGGGGTTATCTTGCTGCTCGTCTCGGCCTTCACCAACGCCTCTTATCAAACCATAACCCGGCCATTGCGGAGCGAAAACCCGTTGACCACTCTGTTGTTTTCCGCCGCCCTTGGCGCAGTTGTCACCACTTTGCTTCTGCCTTTGCAATGGCAATGGCCAAGTGCCAGTGGATGGGTGTTGTTTCTGGCCAGCGGATTTTTCGGATGTCTGGGCCACTGGTGCCTCATCCGCGCGTTCAGCGCAGCACCGGCTTCTGTCATTACGCCGTTTTATTATTCTTCCTTGGTATGGTCCACCATTTTGGCTTTTATCATCTGGGGAGATGTGCCCTATTGGAACACGCTAACGGGGGCCGCCCTGATTATCGGTTCGGGCCTCTATATCTTCTGGCGTGAACGCAAACTGGGCCTCGCGCCAAAGGCGGCCGCCGCCTAAATCTATTTCATATAAATCAGAAATGTTCCCGTGCCATGCACGCATAGTTTGCCCTGAGCATCAGTAATTTCCGCCGTTGCGCTCAACATGCTGCGGCCAGAGTGCAGCACCGTGGCACGCGCTGTAAGTAACCCGCTTTCCATATCCACTTTGCGCACATAACTGACGTTCAGGTTCACTGTTCCAGCGCCAGCGCCTTGCGGCAGCTTGGTCAGCACCGCCGATCCCAAGCTTGAATCCATCAGTGTGGCCAGATAGCCACCATGAACGCGCAGCATCGGATTAAAGAACTGATAACTCAACTTCGCGGTCAGCACAGCGGTGCCGTCACCGGCTTCAATCAAATTGATATTGAGCAGCGTGCCAAAGGGATAGTTGGTTCCATCCGCAATCACCGCGCGCAGATATTCCAGTCCCGTATGACTGGCAAACTTAACTTGTGAAGCTGTGGCCGCGCGCAGAAAATCACTGTCCTGCATTAAACCAGCCTGCTCTGCACCACGGCGGCGTGGATGAACGAAGAAAACAGGGGATGTGGCTCCAGCGGCTTTGATTTCAATTCAGGGTGATATTGCACCCCGATAAACCATGGGTGATCAGCATATTCCACCGTCTCCGGCAAAAGCCCGTCTGGAGACAAGCCCGAAAAAATCAATCCGGCTTTTTCCAAACGCGCCCGGTATGCCGTGTTAACTTCATAACGGTGACGGTGGCGCTCTGAAATGCGCGCACTGCCATAAATCTCGGCTATTTTGCTGCCGGGTTTGAGAACTGCATCAAACGCACCCAGGCGCATGGTGCCGCCCAAGTCGCCCCCATTTTTGCGAATCTCCAGCTCATTGCCTTTCATCCATTCCGTCATTGTGCCCACAACTGGTTCTTTGGTTTCACCAAACTCAGTGGAGGAAGCTTGCGCAATGCCGCATAAATTTCGCGCTGCTTCAAGGCACGCCATCTGCATTCCAAAACAGATGCCGAAATAAGGCACGTTGTGAACGCGCGCAAAGGTGGCCGCCTTGATCTTGCCTTCTGAACCGCGCTCGCCAAACCCGCCCGGAACCAGAATGCCGTGCACATTTTCAAGATAGGGCAGCGCATCTTCCTTCTCGAAAATCTCGCTTTCAATCCACTCCACATTCACCTGCACTTTGTTGGCAATGCCGCCGTGAACTAATGCCTCTTTGAGAGATTTATAAGCATCCAGCAACCCGGTATATTTGCCAACCACCGCAATGTTCACTTCCCCCTCGGGGTGCACAATGCGGTGTTGAATTTCATCCCAGCGTGAAAGGTCAGGCGCTTTGGCATTGGTGATGCCGAAGCATTCCAAAACTTCGTTGTCCAACCCTTCGGCATGATAAGCGCGTGGCACATCATAAATGTTGGCCACATCCAAGGCTTGAATAACCGCTGAGGGTCGCACATTGCAGAACAGCGCAATCTTGCGGCGCTCGCTCGCTGGAATTTCGCGGTCCGCGCGGCAGAGTAAAATATCGGGCTGAATGCCGATGGAGCGCAACTCTTTCACTGAATGCTGCGTGGGCTTCGTCTTCAACTCGCCCGCTGTCGGAATATAAGGCAGCAACGTGAGATGAATATAAATGCAGGTGCCGCGCGGGCTCTCTTGCCCAAATTGCCGAATGGCCTCGAAGAATGGCAGGCCCTCAATGTCACCCACCGTGCCGCCCACTTCAACCAGCACAAAATCAAAACCATCACTCTCGGCGCGCACAAATTCTTTGATGGCATCGGTAACGTGAGGGATCACCTGCACCGTGCCGCCCAGAAAATCGCCGCGCCGTTCCTTGGTGATAATGTCTTGATAGATTTTGCCGGTGGTAATGTTATCCAACCGGTTGGCCGAGCGCCCGGTAAATCGCTCATAATGCCCCAAATCCAGATCAGTTTCCGCGCCGTCATCCGTCACAAACACTTCGCCGTGTTGATAAGGGCTCATCGTGCCGGGGTCTACGTTCAGATAGGGGTCAAGTTTGCGCAGCCGCACTTTATAGCCACGCGCCTGCAAAACAGCACCCAAAGCCGCTGAAGCCAAGCCCTTGCCAAGGGAGGAAACCACGCCGCCCGTTATGAAAATATATCGCGCCATGGGAAATTACCCTAACAACTGGCCACCACGATTCGAAGCATTAAATCGTGTGGCAAAATAAATATCTGGGAAATCTGTGAAACCTCACCTGTTTCACAGCCCATTCAACGTCTTACTGGTTTGTCGGCACGGCCGGCTTGCCTTGGTCCAGCTTCGGTAGCAAGACTGAACCGCCATCAGTTGTGCCCGGCGCGGCAGGCGCAGCAGCGCCGGAAACGGGTGTCGTCTGGGCTGGCGTCTGGGCTGGTATGACGGAATCGACCAGAGAGCCACCGTGTTTATTGTTCAAAATGGTCAGCGCGATGGATGTCGCAAAAAAGCACGCGGCCAAGATGGCCGTGGCACGGGTCAGCGTGCTCCCCACCCCGCGGGATGAAAACAGGCTTCCGCCCTGCCCGCCGCCAATCCCCAAGGCTCCCCCTTCAGACTTCTGCAGCATGACAAGCGCGATCAGGAACACGGCAATAACAAGATGTATGGCAAGAAGAATGGCCTGCATGGAAACCTCTGAATGTGTGAGACATCGATTGGGCGTCTACTAGGCGATAGATGGGAAAAGCGCAACGGGCTTGCAAGCGCAACCCCAGCCCAGCGCTTGACAGGCCCCGCGAAGCGGGCTTAGCCTTTCCGACACTTCAGGGGGCACGCGCTGAATGGCTGTTACGGCCCCTGCCTTTTTGCGCCGCAAATTCTAAAGGCCTTGGAGAATTTGCGATGACGACAATTATGAAAACTTCCAGCAGCGTTGGCGATTCTGATAAAAAAACGGGCCGCACGCCACGGCCCGCTTCATTTAAATTCAAGCCAACTAAGCTCTCGGCAACTGGCCGTTCGGTGTCAGGTGGTTTATCAGTTGTGGCAAAACTGCTGAAAGCTGCGACGTAATCTGATCCGTCGTCAGGCCGGTTGATGCGGTAATCTTAGCCATCATGTCAGGCCCCAAAACTTGGCTCAGCTGCGCGCCATTGATGGGCAAATTGGCACCTGTGCCCACCCAGGAGTTAACAACATCACCCGCACCATTGGCCTGCATGTGAGAAACCAATCCCCCCAAGGCCCCGGCAAGGCCGCCGGGAATGGCTTGCGCCGAAACCGCAGCGGGTGCAGCGCCACCGCTCAGACCCTTGGCAAACTCGGCAATCTTGTCGCGGTTTTGCCAGCCGGCAACGGCGGCTAAGCCCAGCAGTGCGGTGAGTGAAGGCATGTTGGCCATGGTAATAATCCTTTTTGGTTAAGTGCCGATGATATGAGATGTCATCACAACATTTCAAGATGAATAGTTGCGCACCCGTGACAAGATGATAACATCACGGCATACAAATTTGCAACGGAGGGAACGAAATGGGAATTATATCGACAATCGTGTTTGGGGCAATCATTGGCATCGTCGCCAAATTTTTGATGCCTGGCAAAAATGAGCCACAAGGTTTCATATTAACAGCAATTCTGGGCATCGTGGGCGTTTATGTTGGAAGCCTCATTCCAATCGGCGGCGATGGTAACGCCATGTGGTTTATAAAATCAGTCGTCGGGGCGCTTATCCTGCTGTTCGTTTATCACATGGTCACCCAGAATCGCAACGCCGCCTAATTTTTCAGAAACGGATTGTTCAGCCGCTCAATGCCAATGCGGCTGGCGTTCCCGTGGCCTGGCAAAAATTCAACGTCATCGCCCAGCGGCAGAACCTTGTTTTTGATTGAGGCCATCAAAACCTCATGGCTGCCACCGGGCAAATCCGTCCGCCCCACTGAATTTTGAAATAACACGTCGCCCATCAGTGCGAACTTGTTTTCAGCATTGAAAAACACAATCGATCCGGGTGAATGCCCAGGCGTTTCCAAAATCACAAATCTCAAACCACCCACCGCAACTTCATCACCCTCCTTCAACCATTGATCGGGTGTAACGCCCTTGGCATCCGGCATATTAAACAGGTGCGCGCGCGAAGGGATATTATCCAGCACCGGCTTTTCAGCAAGGGCTGGCCCCACAACTTTCACCTTTAATTTCGCCGCCAAATCTGCCGCGCCACCCGCATGGTCGATATGGCCGTGCGTGAGCAGAATTTTCTCGATCTTCGTGCCAGATTGCGCAATGGCGTCTTCAATGCGGCGCAAGTCTCCACCAGGGTCAACCACCGCCCCTTGCATTGTGTCTTCATCAAATATGATGGAACAATTTTGTTGAAATGGAGTGACCGGAACAATCAGGATTTTGAGCTTTGCCATAAGCTCTGAATAAGTGCGTTAGCCAGAAAGGTCAAACGCACTTTGCGTGAGCGCTGGTCTTGGGCTATCCCTGCCCTATGCAAAATCTCTTCACCATCCGCGATGTTCTTCGCCATGCAGTTACCTCTTTCACCAAGGCGCACCTTGCCCACGGCCACGGCGCCACCAACCCTGTTGATGAAGCGGCGTTTCTCATTCTTGAGTTCTTGAAACTGCCGGTGGATGACATCAACCCGTGGGCCGATGCAAGGCTCACCATGGCCGAGCGTGATGCTCTGTTGGCCCTCATTGACAAGCGCATCACCACCCGCAAACCCGCCGCCTATCTGGTTAACCGCGTCTATATGCAAGGCGTGCCGTTTTATGTGGATGAACGCGTGATCGTGCCGCGTTCCTACATTGGCGAGATGATGGCCAAAGGCCTGCTGTCAGATCTTGAGGTGGATTATGACGCTGCAGAATCTGTGCTTGATCTTTGCACGGGCTCCGGCTGCCTCGCCATCCTGGCCGCTTCGCAATTTCCCAATGCCGAAATCCATGCCGTTGATCTTTCGCCAGATGCGCTCGAGGTTGCCGCAATAAACTTAAATGATCACGGCCTGAAAGACCGTATAACTTTGCACCAAGGCAATCTATTCGCCACCCTTGGCAACATGAAATTTGATTTCATCATCACCAATCCACCTTACGTGGCCCGCGCTGAAGTGGAAGCCTTCCCGCCCGAATATAAGGCTGAACCGGCCATGGCCCATTTGGGCGGTGAAGACGGCTTGGACCTGGTGCGCCAAATTCTGCGTGAGGCGCCGAAGCATTTGAACAAAGGCGGCGGCCTGCTCTGTGAAGTGGGTGATGGCGGCGAAAGACTGGAAGCAGAGTTTCCAGATTTCAACTTCTTCTGGCTGGATTCCGATGAGGCCGAGGGGGAAGTATTTTTTCTCAAGTTTTAAGCCCGCTGGCTTTCTTGAAATTGTCCCAAACCACCTTCGTAAAGCGGCCCATCTCTGGCATCAAAGGCCAACACTCGTCACGCAGCCGCGAATAAGCGCCAACCCCAAACTCACGCTCCAACATTGCAATATATGAAGGAAGCGAAGACCAGCCCGCCACCGTCTGCGCCGAAAATTCACAATGAAACTGGGTGGAAAGCGCGTGGTCGGCAATTGCCAAAGCCTGCACAGCGCAATCCCCTGAAGACGCAACCACTCGCCCCGTTTGGGGAATGCGCGTCACTTCGGCATGGTGCCACTGCATCACTTTTTGCCGTGCCTTTACGCCGGCAAAAAAAGCACAATCAGCCAGTTCCACATCAAATACGCCCACCTCTGCTTTTGCTGCCGGTGCCACTTCGCCCCCTAAGGCCGTTGCTAAAAGTTGGTGCCCCAAACACACCCCAAAATAAGGCTTGGCTCTGTCACTCACCCACTCGCGGATGGCCGCCTTCTCCATCACCAGATAAGGATGTTCTGCTTCCTGCCACGTATCTTGGGCCCCACCCAGCACAAACATCAAATCATAACCCGCCAACGATGGCAGGTCTTGGCCTTCAAATACGCGGCAGAATTCCGGCACGATGCCGTCTTCCGCAAACCAATCCAGAAATCGGCCCGGGTGGTCATGATTCATGTGTTGGAGAATAAGCGCGCGCTTCATAAGAGCTGTAACGAAACGGCCTGCGGGCCACGCCCACGTGTGTCGTCCTCGGTGGCGAATGAAACCTTCATGCCATCATTCAAATGCGGCAGACCCGCGCGTTGCACAGCCGAAACATGCACGAAAACATCTTTGCCCCCGTCATCCGGCGTGATGAAGCCAAAGCCTTTGTCCTTGTTGAAGAACTTGACGCTGCCCTTCACCCGCATTGATGGTAAAAGTGAATTCATGCCTTGCCTAACACCCGTCCAGCAACCGCATCAAGCTTCGCCAGCAAAGCTGCATCGCGCTTTTCCGGCGCTGTCATAATGGCAAAATCAAGCGCATGATCAGATCCCGCCGCACAAGCCGGATGGGTCTTGGGCATCGCCGCGCAAAGGCCAGCCACAAAGCGTTTGGCCTTATCCACATTGGCCCTCATCACATGCATCACTTGCGCCACATCCACCACAGCGTGATGCGGGTGCCACGCGTCAAAATCCGTCACCATCGCCACACTGCAATAGGAAATCTCGGCCTCGCGTGCCAGCTTGGCTTCCGGCATCGCCGTCATGCCGATCAGGTCAGCGCCCCAAATACGGTGGAGTTCTGATTCAGCACGCGTTGAAAACTGCGGGCCCTCCATCACCACTAATGTGCCACCGTCTCTGTAAGCAATCTTCTCTTGGGTTAAAACCGCACCGGCCAGTTGTCGCAGCGTGGGCGAAACCGGATCGCCAAATGGCACATGCGCCACACAGCCTGTGCCAAAAAATGAATTTTCGCGTTTATAGGTTTTGTCGATAAATTGATCTGGCAATACAAAATGCCCCGGCATCAAATGCTCGCGCAGCGAACCCACGGCCGATAGCGAAAACAAATCCGTAACGCCGCAGCGTTTTAGCACATCAATGTTGGCGCGGTAATTGATGGTGGATGGCGCATAAACATGCCCCCGCCCGTGGCGCGGCAAAAACACCACAGACAGCCCGCCAATTTCACCCTCCCGCACCTCATCAGATGCCTCACCCCAAGGTGAAGCCACGCGCCGCCACTGCGCGCCCTCCATGGCAATATCATAAACCCCAGAGCCACCAACAATGCCAAGAACAGTTTGGGTCATCTCATAGTCCCGCTTGATGGTCATTCCCGAGGTCGTGGCATTCCTTCTTTCCACCAGCCCGGAACTATAAATTCCCGCGTGCCCAGTAATGCCACAGGTGAGCAGCTAATGAATGGCAGCCCAAATCTTGCGTTTCACCGCGTAAAGCAAGCCAGCCAATATCAACAGATAGACCAGAACTTCCAAACCTGTCTGCTTGCGTTCTTCCATCTTTGGCTCAGCCGTCCACGCCAGAAATGCTGAAACATCTTTGGCCATCTGATCAACGGTGGGCTTGGTGTCATCGTCATATTTCACCAAACCATCAGTCAATTGCGGCGGCATCGAAATCCACACCCCACTGGTGAAATACGGATTGTAATATTTGCCCTCAATCGGCGCAACGCCTTTGGGCGGATCTTCATAGCCCGTCAGCAGAGAATAAACATATTGCGGTCCGCCCACGTTGTTCAGAAGTTGATTGAACGTGCCGTGCCAGCCCTCGCGCGCTTTGGTGATCAAGCTCAAATCGGGGGGAATTGCACCTAACCCCGCGATGGTTGCCAGCGCCGGTGAGGGGAAATAATCCGAAGCCATGCCATCGCGGTCTTTGGTGTCGCCCTTGCTGTCGGTTTCGCTCACTTTGAATGTGGCCGCCAAGGCTTTCACTTGCGCGTCGGTAAAGCCCGGTCCGCCACGATCAGCCAGATTGCGGAAGGCCACAAACTTCATTGAATGGCAGTTGGCGCAAACCGTTTGATAAACCTTATAGCCGCGCTGCAGCTGCGCCTTGTCAAATTTTCCGAAGGGGCCTTCAAACGAATAGCTGATCGCCTTCGCGTCCTTCTCAGCCTCTGCATGGGCAAGCCCCGCACAGCCAATGAGGGCCGAACCAGCAATCAGGAGTGAAGCAAATTTTTTCATCATCATCTCCTGCTCACTCTGCCGCGGCCAGTTTGCCGTGGGAATGCGCTAACACATCTTCACTGATGGAATTAGGCAGCCGTTTGGGCTGTTCCAACAATCCCATCAAAGGCAGGAAGATGATGAAATGGGCAAAGTAATAAAGCGTCAGCAAGAAGCCAATCCAGCTCAAGGTGTCATTCGGCTTTTGCGCGCCCACGAATCCCAGTGCCACGCAAACCACGCAGAACACCCAGAACTCAAGTTTGAAAATCGGGCGATATTTGCCAGAGCGCACGCGGCTCGTATCCAGCCAAGGCAGGAACAACAGAATGAGGATGGACGAGAACATCGCCACCACACCCAACAGCTTGTTATTGATCGAACGCAAAATCGCATAGAACGGCAAATAATACCATTCCGGCTTGATATGCTCAGGCGTGGCCAAAGGATTGGCCTGCACATAATTCACGGCGTCACCCATATAATTGGGGCCATAAAACACAAACGCCGCGTAAAATATCAAAAATACCACAATCGCAAAGCCATCTTTCAATGTGTAATACGGATGGAACGGCACAGTGTCCTTGTCGCTCTTCACTGAAATCCCAGTGGGGTTGTTATTGCCCACCACATGCAAAGCCCAGATGTGCAGAAACACAATGCCCGCCAGCACGAATGGCAAGAGATAATGCAAAGAGAAGAAGCGGTTCAACGTGGGGTTATCAACCGAATAACCGCCCCACAACCACGTGGTAATCTCAGGCCCCACAAAGGGAATGGCCGAGAACAGGTTCGTGATAACTTTTGCGCCCCAGAAGCTCATCTGCCCCCAGGGCAGAACATAACCCATGAAAGCCGTGGCCATCATCACCAGATAAATGATCACGCCAATCATCCACAACACTTCGCGCGGCGCTTTATAGCTGCCATAATACATGCCGCGGAACATGTGGATATAAACCGCAATAAAAAACATCGACGCGCCATTCATGTGCAGATAGCGCAGCATCCACCCATAATTCACATCGCGCATGATGTGCTCAACCGAGGCAAACGCCATGTCCACATGCGGCGTGTAATGCATCACCAAAACGATGCCGGTGATAATCTGCACCACCAACATCACCGCAAGAATGCCGCCAAAGGTATACCAATAGTTCAGGTTCTTCGGCGTAGGAAAATCCAAGGCATGGTCTTTGGCAAAGGCCACAATGGGCAATCGCTCATGGAACCATTTGCCAACAGCGCTGGTGGGTTGATATTTTGAAGGTCCACTCATGTTTTTTGCGTCCACTTAGCCGATCTGAATTTTTGTGTCGGAAAGATATTTGTAAGGCGGCACGGGCAAGTTCTCCGGTGCCGGGCCTTTTCTGATGCGCCCTGCAGTATCATATTGCGAGCCATGGCAGGGGCAGAACCACCCGCCGGTTTTGGCATTGCCCTGCACCACGGCGAATTCTCCTGAGTTGCCCAGCGGCACACAGCCCAAATGCGTGCACACCGCCATCATCACCAGAAAATTTTCTTTGCCGCCCACCACGCGGTTTTCATCTGAAGCCGCTTCCCCGTCCTTGCCATTTTCGTTGCGGGCGATGGGGTCTTTCAATTCTTCCAGTTTCACGGCCTTGGCCGCGTCAATCTCGGGCTTGGTGCGGTGGCGCACAAACACCGGGTTGCCGCGCCACTTCAAAATCACTTCCTGGCCCTCAACTATGGGGGCTAAGTCAACCTCAATCGAAGCCATGGCCAAAACCGCGGCGTCAGGGTTCATTTGGGTGATCAGGGGCCATAATACCAATGCCCCGCCCACTCCCGCCACAGCGCCCGTGGCAACCATTAAAAAGTCGCGCCGGTTGACATTATCATGTGCCGTATCAGCCACTTGCCCCACCCTTGTTCAAACGGGGCAAATCACCCCAACTCGCCCCGCGTTTTCGCATTGCGGCGGGAGGAAGTCTAGCCAGAAGGATGTCGCAGCCCATGGGCACATTGCCGCTGGGCAAAAATCAGCTAAAACCCGCAAAATGCCGCTCGAAATCGCCCTGTATCAGCCCGACATCGCCCCTAACGCCGCCACCATCGGCAGGCTTTGCGCCTGCTTCGGCTTGAAACTCACCATCATTGAACCGGCGGGCTTTGCCTTCACAGATTCCAGCTTCCGCCGCGCTGGCATGGATTACCTCGCCAACCTTGCGCTGGAGCGTGCGCCAAGCTGGCAGGCCTTTCAAACCACCAATCACCATCGCCGCATCGTTCTTCTGTCCACCAAAGCGGCCACGCCACACACCAGGTTTAGTTTCGAATCGGACGATATCTTGCTGCTCGGAAGGGAATCGGCCGGCGTGCCGCAGCAGATCCATGCAAGCCTCCCCCACCGCATCCGCATTCCCATGCGTGAAGGCTTGCGCTCGCTGAACATCGCTGTGGCTGCAAGTGTGGTTGCGGGTGAGGCTTTGCGCCAACTCGGGCATTTCGACACGTTATTATGAAACCCACAACGGAATTTTTTGGACGAACCGTCTTTTTTTTGTAACAAGGTCATCATGAAGGCAGCCCTCGAAAACCTCAAACAAAAATCTGAAACGTGGTTTCATTCCCTGCGTGATGGCGTCATTGCAGAATTGGAACAGCTTGAAAGCGAATTTTCAGATTCGCATTTCGTCAAAACCCCGTGGACGCGGCCAGGGGATGGCGGCGGCGGAATAATGTCTATGCTCCATGGTGAATTGTTTGAAAAAGCCGGCGTGCACTGTTCAACCGTGCATGGCGAATTCTCGCCAGAGTTTGCCGCCAACATGCCAGGTGCAGCAGATGATCCGCGCTTTTGGGCTTCCGGCATATCAGTCATCGTGCACCCCAAAAATCCCCATGTGCCCACAGTCCATATGAACACCCGCATGGTCTGCACCACGCAAAATTGGTATGGCGGTGGCGCTGATTTAACCCCGGTATTAAACCGCCGACGCACCCAAACAGATGCCGATGCGCAAGCCTTTCACGCGGCCATGAAAGCGGCGTGTGATCCGCATCTGGTGGCAGATTATCCGCGCTACAAGCAATGGTGCGATGACTATTTTTATCTGCCCCACCGCAAAGAACCACGCGGCATCGGCGGAATCTTTTTTGATAACCTGCACTCCGGCGACAACCAATCAGATTTGGAATTCGTTCAAGATGTGGGCAAGGCCTTTATCGCCGTTTACAGCCACATCGTCACCGCCAATATGAAAAAACATTGGACAGAGGAAGACCGCGCCGAACAACTGGTGCGCCGTGGCCGCTATG
>JANYHB010000024.1 GCA_025359265.1 Hyphomicrobiales bacterium
CCCAAATAGAGTGCTGGAAGCCAAGATATCGCGCCATCTCCCAGCATCTTGCGAAACAAAAGCGCAAAGGCGGGCCAACTTCCAACCGTATTGTTGCGAATTTCAAATGCCGCCAAACGCATGGCCAGTCCAAATGCATCAGAATTATTCAGCAAATTAGTGTCACGTTGTTCTAAATCTTTGACGATCCCAGGGATCAAACAATGTTCAGAATGCCGCGCAATTTCCATACCAGATTGCCAAGGGTTAAAACGATCATGATCGAACTTTAAGCTTGTTCTAGGAGAGTCAGCGATGCAAGCGCGGTCTCTTTCTGTGAGGCGCTCTTCATACTCCACCCAAACATCATCAGGCACTTTCATGTTGCTTTTATCTTTCTTGCCTTCTTCGGCTTCGCCGCCGCCAGCGCCAAGGCGGGGGCGGTGATTTGCTCATAGCGGGCGAGGAGAAATTCCACCCGCTCACGGTCTGAAGCAAATGCCTCTTTGCGATAAAGCTGGTCCACCGATTTGTCATTGGCCTCATGGGCCTTGCGAAGGTTGGCGGGCATGGTTTTTGGTCTATATAACGATGCAAGTGTGTGCATGGGAAACTCACGCCTTGCGCTCAAAATGCCGTTAGCGGCAGAAGCAAGGCTCACCAAATCGACTTGGCTGATATCGGGTAATGGAAACGTGTTGAATATCAGGGTATTCGTATATTGATAGTCGCTTTTCGTTCTGCCGCCTACCGCTCTCATCCAACTCATGTGCATTCGGGATATTAGGATAGCAAAAAGCCAACTCTCTTCTGAAGCAATAAATTGAGCGCTGCCACTAACAATTGTTTCTGCGCCCAAATATCCAAAGGGAACATATTCTCTAGTTTGCGATGATACCTTTGGTGCAATTATGTAAGGGGTTTTTGGCTGCCTATCTTCTGAGAATAAGAATGGATATTTTGCCCAATCGCGCGTTCTTTTCTTCTTGCTATTTTTTCGATCTTTCGCAACGGCCTCAATTCTATCCATTACAAGTTTACACAAATGCAACTCCTCAGGATCAGCATCTTTGAGCCACAGGCAATATCGCTCTTGTGAGTTTATGAATTCCCTACCCCCAGTGTACCTTCGTAACCAATTTTCGTTCCACCCATTACTTGCACGCAAGCCTATTAATTCCTCCGGCTTCAGCACGAGATGTCCAAAGTCAGTCGCTTCACTGCCTTTATTAATGTTAGGCCTTTTAGAAATTGGTTTGCTTGCCCGTCTAACGAATGTTTGAGAACCATCCGTGAGATAGGCATTTATTTTTGAAACCCTCAGTTCAACTGGTTGGCCATTTACTTTCTCATATTCAAAAAGGCGCTTCTCATCACTGGTTGGTGTCCCCAACCCGACAATTACCACGTGAACATGAGCTTTGCCTTTTGCCTCGCTTGACCATTCGAAAGTGCGATGTGCAAACCTGATTTGCCAGCGATCTGATTCCAACAGCGCTGGCCAAAGTATTGCAACTTGCTCTCCTTGGCATATCGATTTTGTTGCAACGAATGCAGTTAAAATAAACTGATTGGATTTGCAGAATTCATATGCTTTCTTGAACCATGCCGCGACGAAATCCAAAGTACCCGCACCTCGTTGGCCAGAGAAAATTCGAGCCATTGCGGTTTTTTGCAACTTGCTTTGCTCCTTCTTGCCCGAAAACGGCGGGTTGCCGAACACGAATGAACACTCATCCGGCCTCAATACCGTGGCCCAATCAATCTCCAGCGCATCGGCATGAACAATCTTGGGTGACTTCTTCAGCGGAATGCGCGGTAAATACACGCTCAGCTTTTCTGAAAGCAGGCGGTTCATCAGGTGGTCCATCATCCACATGGCGATTTCGGCAATCAGTGAAGGAAATTCTTCAATCTCAATGCCATAAAATTGGTCAACATCACATTGTGATTCAGCTTTGAATAAATCCAAATTATTCTTGAGGTCTAAAATAACGTCCATTTCGAGAAGCCGGATTTCGCGATAGCTGATGACGAGGAAGTTTCCGCAGCCGCAGGCGGGGTCAAAAAATGTCAGTTTGGCCAGCTTGCCCTGAAACTCTTGCAAGGCCTTGGTACGGCTGTTGTCCTTTCGCGCCTTCAGCCGCTTTAATTCATCCTTCAGGTCATCCAGAAACAGCGGGCCGATCACTTTCAGAATGTTCTGTTCATTGGTATAATGCGCGCCAATAGCCCGGCGCTTTTTCTTGTCCATGACCGACTGAAACAGCGAGCCGAAAATGGCGGGCGAAACCTTTGACCAATCAAAATAACACGCTTCCAGCAACTTGGAGCGCATAGAACTATCAAAACTGGTGGGGGCCAAGCGTTCTTCAAACAAGCGGCCATTGATATAAGGAAACCGCGCCAAGTCTTCATCCAGCTTTTTCTGGCGCTTGTCTTCGTGCTGGTTCAACACCTCAAACAGTTCATTGAGTTTTGAACCAAGGTCATGGCCATCTTCTGCCGTGCGGGTTTCGATGTAACTGGTGAGAATGCCGCTTTCGAAAATTCCGGTGTCATCGGCAAAAAGGCAAAACACCAGCCGCACCAGAAAACGTTCCAAGTTATGGCCTTCAAAGCCAGATGCCTTCAGCGCATCATGCACTTCACCCATCAATTCCGAGGCTTTGATGTTAACCGGGTCTTCGTCTTTCAACTCATGCAGCTGGCCGCCGTCCATGAAGGCAAAGTGCTTCAGTTTGTCGGGCAGTTCTTGCAGGCCAAAAGCGTGGGACTTGTTGTCTTCGAGGTCATGCAGTTCAAAGGTTTGAAAGTCGCAAGCCAAAATATAGCGTGGAAGTTCCGCTTCTTTCAGCCCGGGGAAGTATTCAAGCGCCTGCTCCTTTGCCTTTTTGAGGCTTAGGCCAGCGCTTTTTTGTTCAACCAGCAACTTGCCTTTCCAAAACAGGTCGATGAAGCCCTGCTTGTCACCAAGCTTTTTTACAGGTTCCTCAAAACTCGCCACACGGCGGCGCTGAATTCCGAAGATATGGAAGAAGTCGTTGTAAAAACTTTGCGACTCACCGCGCTCATAGCCCGCGCTTTTCCACTCTTCGGCAAATTTGGCAGCCCGCGTGCGCTTTTCGTTTGGACTCAACATTCCCCAGCCTTTGTTTTGTGATGCACGCTATTCAAATGCGACCGCAAGGTAAAGCCGCACACTCTACCCCCTGAACCCCGCCGCCAGTACAAACAGCTCAGCCGATCCATCGCGGCTAGCCATGGGCTTCACGTGTTTCACCGACACAAAATCCTTCTTCATCAGCGCCAGCAGCTGCCCCTCGGTGCCGCCGCGCAGAACTTTGGCCAGATAAGTGCCGCCGGGCTTTAAAATCTCCCGCGCAAAGTCATAGCCCGCCTCGGCCAGCGCGATGATGTTGATATGGTCCGTTTGTCGGTGGCCGGTGGCATGAGCGGCCATATCAGACAAGACGCAATCGGCCTTCTCGCCGCCCAAGGCCGCGATCAACACGGCGGGCGCATCCTCGTCATAAAAATCCTTCTTGAAAATAATGACGGCGGGGATGGGGTCCATGCTGTGCATATCAATCGCCACCACGCGGCCCTTGCCTTCTTCAGCTTTCACCCGGGCTGCTGCCACCTGGCTCCACCCGCCCGGCGCCGCGCCCAAATCCACAATGCGCCCACCCACTTTCAGGAACTTGTATTTGTCGTCAATCTCGATCAGCTTGAAAGCCGCACGGCTGCGATAGCCCAAGCGTTTGGCCTCATGCACATATGGATCATTGAGCTGCCGCTCAAGCCACACTTTTTGCGCAACCGTTCGCCCCTTGCCGGTTTTCACACGCACTTTAAGCTTGCCGCTGGATGGCTTTGCGCCCTGCCCCGGTCTGGCCATCAGCTTTGCCCCCACACGCCGTCTGCCTGCATCATTTGAATCAAAATGCCTTCCCGCAAACCACGGTCTGCCACTCGAATGCGTTGGGCCGGAAAAGCAATGCGAATTTCTTCCAGTATGGCACAGCCTGCCAAAACCAGATCGGCCCGCTCGCGCCCAATACAGCCATTTTGAATGCGTTGCTCGTGGCTCATTTTGAGAAGGCGCTGCGTCACCGCCGCTGCTTGCCCATTGGTCAGCCAAGATCCATCTACTTTGGCGCGATCATAATGGCGCAGCCCCAAATGCACCCCCGCAATGGTGGTGACGGTGCCGCTGGTGCCCAGCAAATGGCTGGGAACCGTTGGATTGGCAAATTGCGCCACTTCATCCACAAAGGGTTTTAACAACTGCTTCACCTCTGCCCGCATGGCCATGAAAGTTTCAAGTGAGATGTCACCTCCGCCGCAGTGGCGTTCTGATAAGGCCACAACCCCTGAGGACAATGAAATCCATGCCTTGATGGCGTGGTGCTCGCCATCGGCTTGCATCCACATCACTTCGGTAGAACCGCCACCAATATCAAAAATAACCGCTGAGGCGGAACCTGATTCAATCAGTGGCGAAGCCCCCGAGGCAGCTAAATCAGCTTCTGTCTGACGATCAATAATCTCAAGTTCCAACCCCACTTCATAGCGCACACGCTTGATAAACTCCGCGCCGTTTTCGGCTTGTCTACAGGCTTCTGTGGCAATGAGACGTTTGGGGCCCACGCCGTGCCACTTGAGTTTGTTGGAACACACCCGCAAAGCTTCGATGGTGCGGTTCATGGCGGCTTCATTCAACCTGCCGCTCAGCCCCAGGCCTTCGCCCAGGCGCACAATGCGCGAAAAGGCGTCCACCACATCCAGCCGATGGCCGTTCGGCCTGGCAACCAGCAGGCGGCAATTATTCGTGCCCAAATCCAAAGCGCCATAGGGCTCTGAAAGCCCGGCGCTTGCCACAAATGGCCCGGCAAAACCATTGCCGCTGTTTGGAGCACGACGCTTGGGCGATTTTACCCGCCGGGCCGTGGCATCCACGATGGTAACTTTCCGGCAGGCTCGGGACAAGAATATGCCAAGCTAGCCTTAAACGATTGAGTTGCCCTAACCTTAACAGATTAACTGCGGCGGTAAACCACTTCCTCTGCCTTAAATTCTGCCTGACATATTAACGCGGAATTGAGATTCTTGGCCGACAACAACCGAAGTGCGGCGGTTGAGAGAAAATGCGCAGTTTTGGCAAATCTTGGTTCGGAGAAGGTTCCCTCATCGCTGAATTTGGCGAAGGTGTGGGGCTGGGTGTGGGCTTGCAAAAGCAAGCCAAGGCCCTGGACGCTGCACGCGTTGACGCAGAGTTAGCCTCCAAAGCCAAATCCGAATTTATCGCGAATATGAGCCATGAACTGCGCACGCCACTCAACGCCATTATCGGCTTTTCCGACATGCTGGCCAGTAAAACGGTGGTGGACGGCGCCAAAGTTGTGCAATACGCAGGTTATATCCAACAGGCCGCCGAACATTTATTAGCGCTGATCAATTCCATCTTGGACGTCTCTAAAATTCAGGCTGGCAAGCTGAATGTTGAACGTGAACCGATTGATCTGGCCCACGCGCTCGTCCCTTGCCTGCTCATCACCGAAGCCAAAGCCAAGGAAAAAAACATTACCATCGAACAACACATTGATGAAAAAGTGCCGCTGCTATTGGCCGATCCGCTGCGCCTCAAGCAAATCCTCATCAATCTGCTCAGCAATGCCGTGAAATTCACGCCAGATTGGGGTCGCATCAGGTTGGAAGCGAAGGTGGATCATTTGAAAACTGTTTTGATCAGCATCACCGACAATGGCATAGGAATGACCGCCGACGAGATTGCCACGGCCTTGCGGCCATTCGGACAGGTTGAAACCGGCTTTAGCAAAACCCATGAAGGAACCGGCCTCGGTCTTCCCATTGCTCACGCACTCACGCAGCTCCATGGCGGCGAACTGAAGGTGGATTCCACCAAAGGCACCGGCACGCGGGTCAGCTTCACCATTCCTCTTGCCATAACAACCGTCACTCAACACTGAACCGAGAAAAATGCCAAGCGCCACCATCAACACAAATCTGAATGACTTGCCACCGACACACGCTTTCAGCACGTCTGAACGCATGGGGCGCATCGTGGCTGTAACTGGCTCCAGGGCGGTTATTTTGCTTGATGCCCATGAACTCGTTTATGACGTGAGCAAGCGCGGCGCTGAAATTGGCACACTGCTCAAAGTTGAGTCAAAATCCTCAATCACCCTGGCGCTCATTTCCGCGCTATCCTCGCCCATGCCTTCCAACAACGCGGGCGAAAAGGAATTGCGCATTGTGGAGGTGGAGTTCATCGGCGAACTTCCACGCGGGCCTGATGGTTTTGGCACCAGCTTCCGCCGCGGCGTATCATCTTACCCCTCGCTTGGCGACACGGTTTTCAAGGCCGACCGTTCTGAATTGGCGCTTGCCTACGCCTGTGACGCAGAAACCGCCGTGCGGGTGGGCTACATTCAGCAAGACCCATCAATTCCTGCGATGGTGAAAATCGATGAAATGCTGGGCAAGCACTTTGCGATTTTGGGCACCACCGGAACCGGCAAATCTTGCACCGTGGCGCTGATACTGCGGCGCATTCTGGAAAAAAATCCGCAAGCTCACATCTTGCTGTTGGACGTTCACCGTGAATATTCCCAATCGTTCAAGGGCATCTCTGAAATCATTACGCCGGATAACATGGCTCTGCCATTCTGGCTGCTGAATTTTGATGAAGCGGTTGAAATTCTGGTGGGCAGCCAGATCAGCCGCGAAACTGATATTGAAATACTGCGAGAAATCATTCCCATCGCCAAGGCGCGCTATATGGGCAACCAGCGCCGCGATAAGAACGGCAACCGCCCGCGCGATGCGTTGGTGGAAAATAACATTGGTGTGGATACGCCCATCCCCTATCGCACATCAGATATTATCGGCGTTCTTGAAGAATATATTGGCAAGCTGGATTTGCGCGGCGAATTGGCGCCCTATAAACGCCTGAAGGCCAAGCTTGAGGCTTTAAGCCGCGATCCGCGCTATGCTTTCATGTTTGGCGGCCTCACTGTGCAGGATAACATGGCGCAAGTTCTGGCCCGGCTGTTTCGTATCCCGGTGAACGGCAAACCCATCGCCATTTTGGAGCTCGGCGGCTTGCCCTCTGAGATCGTCAACGTCACAGTTTCGGTTCTGGCCCGCTTGGCCTTTGATTTCGGGGTGTGGAGTGCCGGCCGCGTGCCTATCACCTTTGTGTGCGAAGAGGCCCATCGCTATGTGCCCAGCGACAAAACCGCAGGCTTCGAACCCACCAAACGCGCCATCTCGCGCATTGCCAAGGAAGGCCGAAAATATGGCGTTTCCCTCTGCATTGTGTCACAGCGCCCAGCCGAATTAGACCCCACTATTCTATCGCAGTGCAACACCGTTTTCTCCATGCGTTTGACCAATGAACGCGACCAGCAAATTTTACGCGCTGGCATTTCAGACGCCGCAGCCAGCTTGCTGGATTTCATGCCCACCATGGGTGCGGGTGAAGCGGTGACGTTTGGTGAAGGTGTTGCCCTGCCCACCCGCATTAAATTTGATTTATTGCCTGCCCATGAGTTGCCGCGCTCCAACACCTCATCCTTCACCAAAAATTGGGCGCGCGATTTGCCGGATGATGCGTTCTTGCTGGAAGTAGTCAACCGTTGGCGCGCCCAAACCTATAACCCCGATAGCGCTGATTATGTGATTGAAGAGGGATTGGCGGCCTTAACGCCGGTGCCAGCATTGGCCCCCGCCGTGCCAGCAATCAACAATTCGGTGGCGCCAGCTTTCCAATCAGGAACAGCTGCTGCCCTGGCAGCACCCCGACCATCCTTTCGCCGTGAAGGTTTCGGCACGTCAGCGCCACCCGTTGCCACGCGCCCGGCGGAAATCACCCCACCGGAAAGCAACACCCCCAGCCTCGCCAACCTCATCAAACAATTTCGCCCCTGATTTTAAAGTTGCGAGCGGGTGACGGTGCAGCTAATAATCCGCTGCACTGCTGATTGGGAGATCGTCTAACGGTAGGATCGCGGATTCTGACTCCGCTAGTCTAGGTTCGAATCCTAGTCTCCCAGCCACTCGCAGCTAAAACACTTGTGCAACAGTCCGTAAAAATTACCAATGTGTTAAAGAATCACTTTGTCAGGCCGAAAATACAACTTTATCAGACCCTTACTGGCAATTGGGATTCTGAACGGTGTCAAAACGCCTGCTTGCATCATCTGCCCTAACACCAAAGCCTATTTGAGCTATATTCGCGAAGACCAAAACATTGCCGCAGCCGCATTTGAGCACATGTTTGCCTCCAGTGGCATCTCAATCTTTGGCGAAAGCCGCGTTGGCGACAATAATTATACCGCAAGCTCGGTTGGCATGCGGTTCTAATTCACCAGCAGCGTGGGCACCCGCGCACTGATCGACAAAAGCGGGGCATGGGCGGGTGAGCGCACTACGATATGTAACGTGGCGCCGGCTTTATATTGAACCAGCACCATCATGCCGCAGGGTGTGCTGGCATGTGCTGCAACCCAGCTTGAGTTGGGTTGTATCACAAAAATTTCATCCACTTGCACCGTTGGGCGGGTTCTAAAACTCTGCCACTCTGTTGCACTGGCGATCTCTGACGAATGCAGTATCAGCGGTGCAGGCAGCCCGACCGTTTTTGTACCTGCGGTTTCGATAAGTGCAGCATTCTCAGCAATAGATGAATACCCTTTCTCAATCAGCCAAGCGGCCAGCGTGGATTTTCCAGACAATCCCTCGATTTTGACCAATTTCCGAAATTTGCTGAACACAATCTGTCGGCATTATCTTTCCCACACACAAAGTTAAACGGCAGATGAACGGCAGGTTCAGCAATGGTTACACCCAAGTTTTCTAGGTTTCTTCCCACATCCAAGAGGGAGACGCACAAAATGATCCGATATGCAATTTTGCTCGGTTTAGTCATTGGGTCCACGGCAACGGCATTGGCCCATGTGCAGCCAGAAATGGGTGCAACCCAAATTGATCAAATGACTTATAGGAACGAAGTTGCCGATGTGGCACTGGCCCAGTCGGCTCAACCGCTGTTCCTGCAAAAATGCGCTGTCGAGGATTGTTCTGACACGCCGCAAAACTGATCGCCGAACCCCAATGAAACTAAACCCCCGATGAACGCGTTGTTCAGGGCAGGTTCCAACACCGCCTGACAATCTCACCTCAAGTTCCGGGCGCGAGACTGATGAGGACAAGATGAAAACCACTCTGCTAACATTATTCCTGACCGTTATTTTCCTTTCAGCGGGTGCTTTCGCGGGCAACCCACATCTCAAGCCCTATCATTACGACGCGGGTTTCAGCTTTGCCTATAGATCCCAACTTTAGCATGGCTTTCGTTCGCGCGCATTGGCGCGGCGAATGCAGTGGCGCAACCGGGCCGGATACTCCCCCTCTCTGGTTTGGTTGCGCCCCTGATTGTTGAAGTTTTGCCCTGCCCGACGTAGCCCTTGGAATCTCATCGTGCTTTGTGTAGGCAAGCCCAAATCAGGGTTTCCCGTCATGCCAAAAAGAACCGACATCAAGTCCATCCTCATCATTGGGGCTGGCCCCATCATCATCGGCCAGGCTTGTGAGTTTGATTATTCCGGTACGCAAGCCTGCAAGGCCCTAAAGGCGGAAGGCTACCGCGTCATTCTGGTGAACTCCAATCCGGCCACCATTATGACCGACCCAGACTTGGCTGATGCCACTTATATTGAGCCCATCACGCCCGAAGTTGTGGCAAAGATTATAGAAAAAGAACGCCCCGATGCCCTTCTCCCCACCATGGGGGGGCAGACAGCATTGAACACCGCCCTTTCCCTGAACAAAATGGGCGTGTTGGATAAATTTGGTGTGGAGCTGATCGGCGCCAAGGCCGAAGCCATCGACATGGCCGAAGACCGCGAATTATTCCGCGAAGCCATGAAGCGCATCGGCCTTGAAACACCAAGATCCCGTTTGGCCAATGCCTCCGTTGCCAAAGACGCCGACAAGCAAGCCTATTCCATCCGGCGCGAGGCCGCTGTTGATATCGAGGCTTTTGAACGCAATTGGGCCGAAGGTGAGGTTGAGCGCGCCAAGAACTACCGTAGCCGCGCCATGGTGGAAGCTTTTGAGGCCATGTTGGACGTGGGCCTGCCATGCATCATCCGCCCGTCATTCACGCTGGGCGGCACCGGCGGCGGCATTGCCTATAACCGCGAAGAATTTTTCGACATCGTGGAAAAAGGCCTTGATGCCTCCCCCACCGCCGAAGTGCTGATCGAAGAGTCAGTTCTTGGCTGGAAAGAATACGAGATGGAAGTGGTGCGCGACACGGCAGACAATTGCATCATCATATGCTCCATCGAAAACATTGATCCCATGGGCGTGCACACCGGCGACTCAATCACCGTGGCGCCTGCCCTCACACTCACCGACAAAGAATACCAGATCATGCGCAATGCTTCGATTGCGGTGCTGCGCGAAATCGGCATTGAGACCGGGGGCTCCAACGTGCAGTTCGGCGTGAACCCTGCCGATGGTCGCCTGGTGGTGATTGAAATGAACCCGCGCGTATCACGTTCTTCAGCGCTGGCATCAAAAGCCACTGGCTTTCCCATCGCCAAGATTGCAGCGAAGCTGGCCGTGGGTTACACGCTGGATGAATTGGCCAACGACATTACGGGCGGGGCCACACCTGCAAGCTTCGAGCCGACCATTGACTATGTCGTGGTGAAAATACCACGCTTCGCTTTTGAAAAATTTCCAGGCTCAAAGCCTTACCTTACAACGGCCATGAAATCCGTTGGTGAAGTCATGGCCATAGGCCGCACCTTCCAGGAGTCGATGCAGAAAGCCCTGCGCGGCCTGGAAACCGGATTGTCGGGATTTGATGAGGTGGAGATCGAAGGCCTTGGCGAAGGTGATGACAAGAACGCCATTCGCGCTGCCCTTGCCCAACCCACGCCAGACCGCCTGCTGAAAATCGCGCAAGCCTTGCGCCACGGAACCACCGTTGATCAGATATTTGACGCCTGCAAATATGAGCCGTGGTTCATTCGCCAGATCGAAGAGATTGTGCAAACAGAAAAGCGAATCCAGAACAACGGCTTGCCATCCGATCCTCAGAATTTACGCAAACTCAAGGCCATGGGCTTTGCCGACCGGCGCTTGGCCAAACTTGCCGGCACAACGGAAGCCAAAGTCGCCGCCCACCGCAAGAAATTAAAGGTGCACCCCGTTTATAAACGCATCGACACCTGCGCCGCCGAATTCGCTTCACCCACAGCCTATATGTATTCAACGTATGAAACAGGATTGGCGGGCGATGCAGGCAATGAGGCCAAGCCATCAGACAAACAAAAAATTATCATTCTTGGCGGTGGGCCAAACCGCATTGGCCAAGGCATTGAGTTTGACTATTGCTGCTGCCACGCCTGCTTTGCACTGCATGATGCGGGATATGAATCGATCATGGTGAACTGCAACCCGGAAACCGTTTCCACCGACTATGACACGTCTGATCGCCTGTATTTTGAGCCTCTCACCGCTGAAGATGTTCTCGAAATCATCCGCACTGAACAAAGCAACGGCACACTCAAAGGTGTTATCGTGCAATTTGGAGGGCAAACACCACTGAAACTGGCCGAAGCCCTCGCAGCCGCAGGTGTTCCGATTTTGGGCACAACACCGGATGCCATTGATTTGGCTGAAGACCGTGACCGTTTCTCCAAACTTGTGAAGAAGATCAAACTCGCTCAGCCCGAAAATGGCATCGCCACAACAGCGGCACAGGCGAAAAAAATCGCCAAGCGCATCGGCTTTCCTGTGGTCATCCGCCCCTCTTATGTGCTCGGCGGCCGCGCCATGGAAATTGTCAAAGACGAAGCCCAGCTGCAACGTTACATCACCGAAGCGGTGATTGTGTCGGGCGACTCGCCGGTGCTCATCGACTCCTATCTCAGCAACGCCATCGAAGTGGATGTGGACGCGATTTGCGATGGCAAAGAAGTGTTCATCGCCGGTGTGATGGAACACATCGAAGAAGCTGGCGTTCACTCTGGCGACAGCGCCTGTTCACTGCCGCCGTATTCACTCAAAGCACCTGTGATTGCTGAGATGGAAGCCCAAACCCAAAAGCTGGCGCTTGCCCTCAACGTTGTTGGCCTGATGAATGTGCAGTTCGCCATCAAGGACTCTAAAGTCTACATCTTGGAAGTGAACCCGCGCGCCTCGCGCACCGTGCCGTTCGTGGCCAAAGTCATCGGCCTGCCGGTAGCCAAAATCGCCGCCCGCGTGATGGCGGGCGAGACCTTGAGCGACTTCAACTTGAAAACCAGGAAGTTGCATCATGTCGCTGTTAAGGAAGCGGTTTTTCCCTTCGCAAGATTCCCCGGCGTGGATACACTTTTGGGGCCCGAAATGCGCTCCACCGGAGAAGTTATGGGCCTCGACATGAATTACGACATGGCCTTTGCTAAATCGCAACTGGGTGCCGGAATGCGCATTCCACTATCCGGCACCGTATTTGTGTCGGTGAAAGAAAGCGACCGCGCCAAGGTTTTGCCATCTGTTAGAAAACTGGCCGAGTTGGGCTTCACCATCAAAGCCTCAAGCGGTAATCATGCCTACCTTGAGAGCAAAGGTGTAACGTCCTCCAAGATCAACAAAGTCCTGGAAGGCCGCCCGCATATTGTGGATGCGATGAAGAACGGCGAGATTGCGCTGGTGCTGAACACCACCGAAACGCGCTCATCGGAATCGGATTCAAAATCGATCCGCCAAACCGCCGTCATGCAAAAGGTGCCCTACTACACCACGCTGCCCGGAATTTTATCGGCGGTGAAAGCCATCGGCGCAAGAAAAGCCAACGCCATTGAGGTTAGGCCGTTGCAGGATTATTTCCGCTAGATCGCCGTAAATCCATTGTCCACAAACAAATGCGTTCCGGTGATGAAAGCCGATTCATCACTGGCAAGGTAAAGCGCCGCACGCGCCACGTCTTCAGCCTCGCCCATGCGGCCCTGCTGGGCGTTGATGGCAGACACTGAAACATCCACGCCGAGTGCTGCCAATTCCGCCACTTCACGATTGCCATGCGGTGTGCGGATGAAGCCGGGGCACACCGTGTTACAGCGAATGTTGCGATCACGATATTCCACGGCAATGGCGCGTGCGAATTGGTGGCAAGCGCCTTTGGTTGTGCAATATAACACCTCGTTTGGCGTTGCGGCCACGGCTGATATGGAAGACGTGCAAACGATTGATCCGCCACCTGCTTTAAGCATCATCGGCAGAACGGCTTTCGTCATCAAAAACATGCTGCGCACATTGACACCATGCAGCCAATCCCAATCCTGCAAAGTCGTTTCCAGAAACGGCTTGATCACAATGGTGCCGGCGTGATTGAACAAAACTGTCACAGGCCCAAGGCCTGCAGAAACTTCAGCCACCGCCTTGTTCACCTCAGCCTCGCTTGAAACATCGGCTATCGCCACAAAGGCTTGGCCGCCTTGTGCCTTGATCCGGGCTGAAGTCGCTTCAGCCGCCTCGCGGTTGCGGTCTACAATGCCGACTGCAGCCCCTTCTGCCGCAAACAGCAATGCCGCCGCGCCGCCCATCCCCGTTGCCCCGCCCGAAATGAGCGCCACTTTTCCGTGTAATCGACCAGCCATAATTCACTCCCATCAAAGCTTGCAAATTTGCCCAAAAAGGACCAGATTAAGCAATGCCCGGCTGGGACTTATCCCAAGCCGGGTTGATTTTTCTTGTGAAATAGAACGCCTTGCGCCCTCAAGAGGGTGGTTTTCTATTGTCTTTAGGGGTTTGAAATGGTCGATAAAGTGCCCATGACGCATGAGGGTTACGCCACCATGCAGGAAGAGGTTCGCGTGATGAAGCAGGAAGAGCGCCCGCGCATCATTCATGCCATTGAAGAAGCACGTGCCCATGGCGATTTGTCGGAAAACGCTGAATACCACGCCGCCAAAGAGGCTCAAGGCTGGAACGAAACCCGTATTTCGGAAATGGAAGATAAACTCTCCCGCGCGGAGGTGATTGATCCTGCTTCCCTATCCGGCGACACAGTTAAATTCGGTGCCAAGCTCATTCTCATCGACGAAGACACAGAACACGAGGTGAACTATCAGATCGTGGGTGATTTCGAAGCCGATGTCAAAAAAGGCCGCATCTCTCTCTCCTCTCCTATCGCCCGCGCCCTCATCGGCAAAAAGCAAGGCGACAGCGTGGAAGTGAACACCCCTGGTGGTGGCAAGAGTTATGAGATCAAGAAAGTGGCCTGGAAGTAAGCCCACCGGCCTGTTTGTTGAAACTGGCAAGCGCCGTGGCAGTACGGTGGCTGCGAAAGCCGAGCGGCGGAATTATGAGTTTTCAAGGTGTCAGCCGATAACCAATAGCGGCTTACAAATTTTGAATATCCAAAAAACACGAAAACGTTGCAAATTAGCCACAATTCGATTGCTGCGAATATTTGTTAAAATTTTGATTTTATTGTAGAAAGTGAATCTTCGTGGTGAAATGGGGGCATGGATTGAGACCTCCACTTTGCTTTGGGCCGTTGCCATTTTGGCTGTGATATGCCATTAACCTTCCATTAACGAATATTAACAACTTATTAAGGGGCAGCAGAATGAAAAAGCTATTTTGTGCAATTTGTGCGCTGGGCGCACTGGCCACAAGTTCTACACTCGCTTCAGCGGCAGATCCTATTCCCTATTCTGCCTATGATTGGTCTGGCTTCTATTTTGGCGCAGATGTCGGCGTGGCGATGTTTGACCCACACCCGTCGGCGGCCATCTTCGTTCAACCGACAAGCACAGGCATCGATGGTGGGTTGCGCGTGGGCGCAAATTATCAAATCAACAGCATCGTGCTGGGCGCCGAAGCAAATTTTGATGTGACATCAAACAGCGCGACAAAAGCGTGTACCAATCCCGCATTTAATTGTAACGCAGCAACGGACTATAACGGATCGATCAGAGCGCGGCTGGGCTTTGCGGCTGACCGTTTTATGATTTACGGTACAGGTGGTTATGGCATTGCGAACTATAAAGGTTTCACCAACAACGGCGCAAACTTCCCTGACAGCAGGCAAGTGGGTGGCTGGGTTGTGGGTGCAGGCGTCGAATACGCTCTCAACCAAAATTGGCTGTTGAGCGCTCAATATCTGCACTCGCAATATGGCGCTGTTACATTAAATTATGATATCGCTTATCCAAGCACGGGCCCAACCCTCGACCAAGTTACGGTCGGCATCGCCTACAAATTCTGATTCTAAACATAATTCGATTGACGAAAGGCCCCGGATCGGGGCCTTTTCTATTGGTGCGGAGGTAAAATAGACAAAGATCGCCAACTCTGGCGGCCTTTCACTGAATGATCCTGCAACTAACTAATTTCGCGCCCGATCCACCAACTTGTTTTTCGCAATCCAGGGCATCATCTCGCGCAGCTTTGCACCAACGGCTTCAATCTGATGCGCGTCGTTATTGCGGCGGATGCCTTTGAAACGTGCAGCACCAGATTTCCATTCCTGCATCCATTCCGACGTGAACTTGCCGGTTTGAATATCGTGCAGCACACGCTTCATCTCTTTTTTGGTGTCAGAAGTAATAATTCGGGGGCCAGAAACATATTCACCCCACTCTGCCGTGTTGGAGATCGAATAATTCATATTGGCAATGCCGCCCTCGTAGATCAAATCCACAATCAGCTTCACTTCATGCAGGCATTCGAAATACGCCATTTCTGGCGCATAACCGGCTTCCACCAAAGTCTCAAAACCAGCACGGATAAGTTCAACCAAGCCGCCGCACAGAACCACTTGCTCGCCGAACAAATCAGTTTCGCATTCTTCACGGAATGAAGTTTCAATGATGCCCGAACGGCCGCCGCCAACGCCGCAGGCATAAGACAATGCGAGGTCATGGGCATTGCCCGACGCGTCTTGATGAATGGCAATCAAACATGGCACACCACCGCCTTTTTGATATTCGCCGCGCACCGTGTGGCCCGGGCCTTTTGGCGCAATCATCACAACGTCGATGGATTTCTTGGCTTCGATCAAACCAAAATGAATGTTAAGGCCATGCGCAAAAGCAATCGCCGCGCCATCACGAATGTTAGGGGCAATGTCATTGCGATAAATATCGGCTTGCAATTCATCAGGCGCCGCCATCATCAAAAGGTCGCCCCACTTGGCGGCCTCCGCAACGGTCATCACTTTTAACCCGTCCGCTTCCACCTTCTTGGCCGTGGGTGAGCCTGCCTTCAGTGCCACCACCAGTTCCTTGGCACCCGAATCCTTCAGGTTAAGCGCATGGGCGCGGCCTTGGCTGCCATAACCGACAATAACAACTTTTTTGCCCTTGATCAGATTAACATCGGCATCCCGATCATAATAAACGCGCATGTTGCACAGTCCCTGTTTGTAAGTTTGGGGTGAATTAGCGGGCCGCCCGCGCCAAAGCAAGCGACTTGAAGAAGGCCCTAAACATCGCCAATGGCGACGCGAAACTGCCGCACGGTTTCAGCGAGGCCAAACTCCCAGGCATCGGCAAAAATGGCGTGCCCAATAGAAACTTCAGCGAGATTGGGCAATGCCTTCGTCAAGGCCGGCAAATTGGCCCGAGTGAGATCATGCCCAGCGTTGAGGCCCAGGCTGGCTTTCTGTGCGGCCTTGCCCGTGGCCACCACACGTTCGAATTCACGTTGCACCGCCTGGGGTTCCACGGTTCCACCATAAGGCCCCGTAAAAATTTCTACGCGGTCGGCCCCGACAGACTTGGCAAGCGCGGCTGCGGCCGCATTCGGATCAATGAAAACCGAAGTTCGCATTCCGTGCCGCTTGATCCGGTCTATCACCGTTCCCAAAAAATTGTGCTGCGTGCCAAAATCCCAACCATGGTCTGATGTGCTCTGCCCGGGCAAATCGGGAACCAGCGTCACTTGATGCGGCCGATGTGCTTCAACCAATCTCAGGAAATCGTCGTCCGGATAACCTTCGATATTAAACTCACGCCCCGGATATTCGCGCACCAGAGCCGCCAGCAATGGCACGTCAGAGCGGCGGATATGGCGCTCGTCGGGCCGCGGATGCACAGTCAATCCGGCCGCCCCTGCCTCCAGCGCCATGCGCCCCAGTTTCACCACATCTGGCCATGGCACATGGCGGCGATTGCGCAGGTAAGCGACGGCATTGAGATTGACGGAGAGTTTGCAAGGCATATGATCACTCTAGCGGCTGGCGCGAAGAACTTAAACAGCCAGTGTGCCGCAATCGGCCTGTCACATTAAAACACCATTAAACGGATTAACGAACCCCCATCAGGAGACGACACCATGCGCAATTTTATTTTCGGGATGCTTATCCTTTCAACCGCATTGAGTGGCGCGGCCTTGGCCGATGGCGTGAAGATAACCTTTCTGGGCGTGGGCGATGTGTATAAGTTTGAAGGCGGCAAAGAACGCGGCGGCATGGCCAGGCTTAACGCGGTGGCGCGCGCCGAAAGGGCTGCCAATCCCAACACCATCTATGTCATGGATGGCGATATGCTGTCGCCGTCGCTTTTGTCGGGGTTTGACAAGGGTGAAAACATGATCGTGCTTTCCAATGTTGTGCCCTTCGATCTGGCCGTACCCGGCAATCATGAGTTCGACGCCGGCCCAGAAAACTTCGCGGCCAAAGTCAAGTTGTCCAAATTTCCCTGGGCTGCAATCAACATCACCACGCAAGATGGCAAACCTCCAGAAGGCCTTGGCGGTGTGATGGTGAAAGACCTGGGCGGTGTGAAAGTGGCATTAATCCCCGTTAGCGATGACGAGTCGCCAACCGAATCTTCCACGGGCCCTTTGCAGTTCTCTGAAACGGCAAAGACCGCAATCGATGCTGCCAGACAAGCCCGCACTGACGGCGCTGATCTGGTGGTGGGTGTGGTGCATGCAGCACATTCTGACGATCAAGCGATGTTTTATTCGAAGGCCTTCGACATTCTTCTATCCGGGCATGATCACGATCTGATCGTGCAATATAACGGCATCACCGCTTATGTGGAAACCTCAACTGAGGCCAATTATCTGGTTCCCATCGATGTGACCGTGAATGTGGAGGTAAAGGACGGCAAGCGCAATGTAACTTGGCAACCTTCGTTCCGTTATATTGACACAGCCACGGTGCAGCCCGATCCGGAATCACAAAAAATTGTCGATCAATACAAGGCCGACCTTGGCAAGGAATTGGATGTCAGCGTTGGCAGAACCGAAGGCCCATTGGATTCACGGCGCGACGTCGTGCGCAAACAGGAATCCGCCATGGGCAATCTGATCGCCGATGCAATGCGCGATGCTGTGGGTGCTGATATCGCCATCACCAATGGTGGCGGCATTCGAGCTGATAAACAATATGCGGCGGGCGCTGATATCACGCGTCGCGACATTCTCACCGAGTTGCCTTTTGGCAACGTCACCGTTCTTGCCGAAGTCACCGGCAAGCAAGTCCTTGCCGCGCTTGAAAATGGCTTCAGCAAGGTTGCCGATGGGGCTGGCCGCTTCCCGCAGATATCTGGCATGGTGGTGAACGCCGATCTAAACCAACCCCCAGGGGCCCGCGTAACTTCGGTGGTGATTGGCGGGAAATCGCTGGACCCGGCGGCAACCTATAAATTGGCCACCAATGATTTCATGCTGAACGGGGGTGACGGCTATGCCGGCCTTGCTGGCAAAACTCTAATCGGGGCAAATGGCGGCAAACTCATCGCCAATGACGTTCTGGTACGGATCAAGAAGCAAGGCTCTATCACTGCAAAAGTTGAAGGCCGAATTGTTTTCAAATAATCACTTTGGCGCAATATCTGTGGATTTCGCTGCGCGGCGTCTTTCCATAAAGCCCACCATCACAACGGCAACCTCATAGAGCGCAAACAACGGCACGATCATGGTGACCATTGAGATGGGATCAGGCGGCGTGATAATACCAGCCAGAATGGCAACACCTACCAATGCAAAACGCCGCCCGCGCTTTAACTGTTCGTGCTTCACCACACCCAATTGCCCAAGAAGGGTGAGCGCCACAGGCAGCTGAAAGGTGACACCAAAGGCTAAAATCAACGTCATCACAAAATCGAGATAAGCCTCAATATCAGGCATCAGCTGAATGCCAGCCGTTGTTGCATCTCCCGTTGAAGCGGCCAGCGCAAAGAAGAATTTTATTGCGACAGGTAACAGGAAAAAATAAACCAACGCTGCGCCCAGAACAAAAAACACCGGCGTTGCGATGAGGTAAGGCAACAGGGCATGGCGTTCATTCTTATAGAGGCCCGGTGCCACAAACCGATAAATCTGGGTAGCGATCCACGGAAAGGCCACAAACATGCCGCCGAACATCGCAATTTTCAACTTCACCAGAAACACGCCAAGCAGCTTGATAGAGATCAAAGCAACATCTTGCCCCGTGCCTTGTTTGAATGGCAAAATCAAGAAATGCAGCAAGGTGCTGGAAAAATAAAAGGCGGTGAAAAATGCAATGAAAAAACCCGCAACAGAATAAATCAGCCGTTGGCGCAACTCAACAAGATGGTCCAGCAACGGCGCTTCTGAGGCGTCAATCTCGGCTTGGCTCATGGCTGGTTTTCACCATCAAGCCCACGGCCCTGCACGCGCGTCTCACCCACATTATCCGTGCCAAAGTATTGGATAAAATCGTTGGATCCTGATGCAAGAGTCGTGGCCATTGACGCCGTTCCCCGCTCAGAAGTTGGCGTTGCATTCAATGAGTTGACAGTACCCGTCATCAATGTGGAAGCCGGAGACATGGCAGCCGTGACACCCGATTTCAGTACCTGCAGATCTTGTCGGATGCCGTCCATGCCAGCATCTTTCATGGCCGTATCAACCTGACCCTGAAAGTCACGCGCCATGCCGCGCATCTTGTTCATGAATTGGCCGAAGCGCCGCAACACCATGGGCAAATCTTTTGGCCCGATGGCGATAACGGCCAAAGCCGCAATCACAAGTATGTGCGATGCACTTAAGCCAAAATCAAACATCAAAAATCACGCCGCCAGTGAAGCCGTTTGAACTTCAGCTTTTGGCCTTTTCAGCAGTTTTGCGAACGGGCTCTTCAACTGCGGTTTGCAAAGTCTTGCCCTCGTCTTGCTCATCGGCGAGGCCCTTTTTAAAGCTTTTGATGCCTTTGGCCACATCGCCCATCAGATCAGAAACCTTGCCCTTGCCACCAAAAAGCAAAGCTGCAACCGCAATGATAATAACCCAATGCCAAATTGAAAGCGAACCCATGTGATAACTCCTGAAATCTTGAAAGCCTATTATAGGGAAGAGACGCGGCGTTTTAAAGGCAAAACTATTGGGAAATGGTGCTTACGCAGCGGTGATTTCCACGCGGTTGCGCCCTTCGCGTTTGGCCCGGTAAAGCGCATCATCGGCCCTTTTCATGATCTTGCTGGGCGTATCGCCTGCCCCTTCAAGACAAGCAACACCCAGGGATACCGTCACGGTAATGGCTTTGCCTTGGGCGATGGGGAATGGTTTTCCGGAAACCAGCTTGCGTAAACGCTCGGCGATCACCTCAGCCGAGGGCAAATCAGTTCCCGGCAGAACCAGAACAAACTCTTCACCACCCGTGCGGCAGCATAAATCAACTGACCGGGTTGATTGGCGGATGCGCACTGCAAGTTCCTGCAACACCGTATCACCGGCATCATGCCCGTGTGTATCATTGATCGCTTTAAAATAATCGGCATCAATCGCCAGCACGGCCAGCACTTTGCCGCGGTTGATATAGTGTTCCATCAAATTGTTGAGATGGGTTTCAAGATAGCGCCGATTGTAAAGCCCGGTGAGGGAATCGGTGATGGCCATTTCAATTGAGGCTTTAACGCTTTGGCGCAACTGCTCGGTATAGCGCCAGCGTTTAATCTGCGTTCGCGCCCGCGCCAACAACTCCTGCCGATCAATCGGCCGCATTAAATAATCATTCACACCCATGTCCAAAGCGCGCAACAACTGCTGCTGATCAGAAGGGTCAACCACCACGAGAATGGGCGTTTGGCGCGTTGCGTCATGGGTTCTGATTTGTGAGACAAGGCGCAAACCATCAAATTCATCCAAGCCAATGCTGATGATAATCAATTCAAACGCAACGGCAGAAGTTTGCACAAGTTCAAGCGCCCGGTCGGCATCGGTGGCGATGGCAATCTCATGGCTCTCACCCAAAGCCGTTTGAATCCGGTCTTGCGAAGAAACGCGTGGATCGACCAACAAGATATGGCCGTCGTTGCTGGGCAAAGGTGCTTCCCCGCGCACCATCATGCCAATAACGCCAGATGTTTCGGCCCTGATGCGCAATTCATCGGTAAGCATTTTCAAACGCACCAAAGATTTTACCCGGCTGAAAAGTGAGATATCGCTGACCGGCTTGGTCAGAAAATCATCAGCGCCCGCATTCAACCCGCGCAGCCGATCTTCGGGTTGGTCTAACGCGGTCACCATGATAATGGGAATGTGCCGCGTTGTTGGGTTGGCCTTCAGGCGGATGCACACTTCTATGCCGTCTATGCCCGGCATCATGACATCGAGCAAGATAATGTCGGGTTTGGTGCGCTGTACGGCCTCAAGCGCGTCCAGCCCGTTCATGGCGGTTACAACTTCAAAATACTCAGCCGTAAGCTTGGCTTCCAGAAGCCTGACGTTCGCAACAATGTCATCTACAACTAAAACACGGGCTGTCATGGCAACACAAATCTACTTCAAAAATCCATCAATGGTTTTGAGAAAACTGACAACGGATATTGGCTTCGAAATATAGGCCTCGCACCCGCCTTCCCTGATTTTCTGTTCATCGCCTTTCATGGCAAAGGCGGTAACGGCAATCACCGGAATGCTGCGCAAGCTGTCGTCTTCTTTCAACCACTTGGTAATTTCAATGCCTGAAACTTCGGGCAGTTGAATATCCATCAGGATTAAATCTGGCTTGTGGGTGCGGGCCAAATCCAGGGCCTTCAAGCCATCGCGCGTTTGCACAACATTATAGCCATGGGCCTCCAACAAGTCGTTGAACAGTTTCATGTTCAACTCATTGTCTTCAACCACCAACACTGTCTTTTTCATGTTTTCTTCAACTCCTGCCGCAGGCTTAGCAACCGCGGAAAGATCACCCACATTTTCCATATCAAGTCCCACCCGCGCGATTGTTCCGAAAGACAGCGCAGCAAACCACCCATAGCGAATCGATTTCACGGGCACCTTCGCCCAGCTTTCCTCACCAACTCATTAAGTAAAATTATTCCCTGCAAAAGCTAGTTAAAACAATGTGAAAGGGCTAGCCTGCCGGCGCCATGCCCAGCCAAACTGAAATTGTCATGCAGTTCATCGCTTTTTTGGCCCAGGAAGAGGGACGATTCGAGCGCTTCGTTTCGCTTACGGGCTTGGGAATGGCCGATATTCGCCAGCGCCATGCAGAGCCTGAATTTCAAGCCTTGGTGCTGGATTATGGTTTGCAGGATCAGAGCTTGGTTGTGGAATTCGCCGCTCACCAGGGCATCAAGCCGGATGAATTGATGCGCGTTCGTCACCGCTTGCCCATGTTGCCGATGACTTAGGCTGACAAGCCTGTATTTATGTTCTATTCTTGTTCTATGGCTCAGCACCTCGATCACGGCGGCATATGTCGCGAATGTACAGCGCGCGTCGAAGCCGCCGCCAAGCGGTGCCGGCAGTGCAATAGCCCGCGGCTATTGCACCATCCTGAGCTGCACCAACTTTCCATCGCCCACATTGACTGCGATGCGTTTTATGCCGCAGTGGAAAAGCGTGACAATCCAGATTTGCGTGACAAGCCGGTTATAATCGGCGGCGGTGTGCGTGGCGTCGTATCAACCGCCTGCTACATTGCGCGTGTGAAGGGCGTGCGCTCAGCCATGCCGATGTTCAAAGCCCACGCCCTTTGCCCCGATGCGGTGGTTGTTAAACCCAATATGGCAAAATATGCGGCAGCATCTCAACAGGTTCGCCAGCTCATGCTGGAGCTGACACCATTGGTTCAGCCCGTCTCAATTGATGAGGCCTTTGTTGATCTCTCGGGCACGGAGCGATTGCACCAGGCTTCACCGGCTGAATCACTGGTGAAGCTTGCCTTGCGAATTGAAAACCACGTGGGCGTAACAGTTTCTGTGGGCTTGTCGCATAATAAATTCTTGGCAAAACTGGCCTCTGATATGAACAAGCCGCGTGGCTTTTCGGTGATTGGCACGGCTGAAACTTTAGCGGTGTTGGCGGCCAAGCCAGTTGGCGCAATTTGGGGCGTGGGCCAAGCCCTGCAAACGTCGCTTGAAAAACGCGGCATCAATTGGGTTGGCCAACTCCAAACCATGGAGCGCGCCGAGCTTGTTCGGCTTTACGGAAAAATGGGGGCCAGGCTTTTCCACCTTAGCCGCGGCCAGGACTGGCGCGACGTGAACACGAATGATGAAGCCAAAAGCATAAGTGCCGAGACCACATTCTTTGATGATATTTCAAATTATGCCGAACTTGAAGCCAAATTGTGGGGCCTGTGCCAGCGCGTTTCCAAGCGGGCCAAAAAATCTGCCACCATCGGCAAAGCCATAACGCTGAAACTGAAAACTAAAGATTTTGAATCCCGAACCCGCACCATGTCAATTTCCGAAGGAACCAATTTGGCCCATGTTATTTTTGATGCCGGAGCTCAAATGCTGCGCCTGGAATCGGGGCAAACCAAATTCCGGCTGATCGGCATCGGCCTGCACCGCCTGCAAGATAATGCCGTTGCAGAATTTCCTGCTCTCGACTCAAAACATGTCGCTCTTACCAAGGCAGAACTGGCGATGGACAAAATCCGGGATAAGTTCGGCGGCAGCGCTATCGATCGTGGCTTAAGCCTGAAAGACAAATAGAGCGTCCACCATCACGCCGACAATTTGAAAACGCTGTTGCCCAATTGCGCGGCGCTCACCAATGGGCGCATTCGCGCATCAAACGTGGCCGCAAACAGCTGCATGCGTTGTGCCATTGCAGCCCGCTGCTGCGGCCACTCAGCGTCAGAGCTGTGCATGCAAGCTGAAAAAATAATCTTGTCTTCTCCTGGTGCAGAAAGCGGCAATGAAATGCCATATTTCGTAATGCCATACCGCACCATCATGGGGTCAACTGCCTGCGCCACACGGTCCACGTCAAACCATTCGGCCCAATCAACAAATTTATTTTCCATCACACTGGTGATCACCGGGTCATCCAATGGCGTAAAACGCGTCATATAAAAACTCATGTAAGCCGGATCATAGGTCGCCACCCAAATCACATGATCAGGCACCCCGTCCACATAATGCAAATACCAATAAGAAAGATGTCGCACACCGCTCGTCGCAGCCGCACGCAAAAGATAGTTCGTGGCCGCTTCAATCGTTTTGAACGGAGTAAACTTCCTATCATTGGAAACTTGAGACATTTAACTTAAACCATATTCGGTAACTTGTGAGTCGACCATCGCGCACAAAAACCTATTTCTTAAAGTTGTTTGAAAATTCAACTTGCAACTATAAATCTTAATTTTTCGCTATTTTGGCATATTTTTAGAAAATGTAATCAGAATGATACTGGCTCGAACAATGCACGCCTTGCATCACACCACTATGCGCTGGCGCGCTGCTGGCCAGACGTTTGCTTTCTTGCCAACCATGGGCGCATTGCACGCCGGCCATTTGAAACTGGCGCGACAAGGCGCCGAAATGGCTGATCATGTATTGGCCAGTATATTTGTTAACCCCAAACAATTTGGCCCCAGCGAAGACTTCTCACGTTATCCGCGCGACGAAGCGGGCGATATCGCCCTGCTGCAAACGTCAGGCGTGGATCTGGTTTTTGCGCCCGCACCAGAAGATATATACCCTGAAGGATTTGCCACAACCATTCATATACAAGGCCCGGCAAAGGCTGGGCTGGAAGATCGCTTTCGCCCAAATTTTTTTGATGGCGTCGCCACAGTCGTCGCCAAGTTGCTCATCGCGGCAGATGCAGATTATGCGCTTTTTGGCGAAAAGGATTATCAACAGCTGCAAGTGGTCAAACAACTTGCGCATGATCTTGGCTTGCGCACTGCCATCGTTGGCATAACCACGCAGCGTGAGCCCGATGGCTTTGCCATGTCTTCGCGCAATCGTTATCTTTCAAAGATTGAACGCCATCAGGCCACGGCAATCTTTAAAAACCTCAATCAGGCAGCCGTTAAAATTCGCGGCGGCGCAAAAGCGCAATCGGCCACCAGGGCAGCTTCGCGTTCGCTCACCACGCTGGGGTTTAAGGTGGATTATGTTGTGGCCCGCAATGCGGAAACCTTGGCCATTCCTAAGCACCAAGATGAGCCTTTGCGCCTGCTGGCCGCCGCGTGGCTGGGCAAAACCCGCCTTATCGACAACATTGAGGTTTAAAGCAGCCCCAGCTCGGCCAAATCGCGCCGCATTTGTTCGGGCAAATTGGCTTTGGCCTCGCCCTTCGTCAAATCCGGCGGGCAATCCGCCGCTTCCAGATAGCGCCAGCCCTGAAAAGCCCGGCGCGGCGATGGTCGCACCAATATTATCTGCGGCTTGAAAATAATCCGACACCGCTCAATGCCGTCTGTTCCCATCACGGGCTCTAACCCAGCAATCGGTTGGCGACAAAGAATCATGCCCTTGATCACCCAATAGAGCGAGCCGCCCGGCACAATTTCGTCCTTGCGGCGTGGAAACATGCGCGTCACATGATCGCAAATTTCACCAGAGCCTCGCGCAATTTTCGCCCAGTTGCGCATCTCCTTCACTGCAGTCACGCCAACACACAGTTTCACCAAATGCAAATTCATGCCATAGTCCCTGAACCAACGTGCCAAAAACGTCAAAGAAAAAATTGGCATTTGCGCAATGCTAAGGAGAACCGCATGTCCCATATTGCTAAAATTATTGAGATCACATCGTCCTCTTCAAAGAGTATAGAAGATGCTGTTCAAACCGGCATTACCAAAGCTGACAGCACACTTGACAACATCGAAGGCGCTTGGGTTCAGGATATCAAATGTGTGGTCAAGAATGGCAAAGTGGCAGAATGGCGCGTAAATTTGAAAGTGACATTTCTGCTCAAATAAACAATCTTGAAGCGTCCGATTTTTTCAAAGGCGCATGATACGCATTGATATCGTTGAAGTAGTTGATGTCCATTTCCTTGAATTGATTGGTTGCCACGGCTTTGGTTCCAATAGAGTGGCGCACCATTAATTTTGTAAGTGTTTCACCATCAATCAGCACCACGCGCTTATGCGCAAGAATGGCAGCCTCTCTGGCGCGCGATGTAAAAGTGCCGGTGGTTACAAAAACTCCTTTAAGGGCTTTATGTGTTTCAAGACCGCCGATAAAATCGCGCACCGCAGAAGCACTCACGCTGCAATTGGGTTTCAAGCGTTTTGCCTGCAAATAGATGGCATCAAGGCCCAGCTCATCCAAAGAGATCACGCCATCCACACCACCATCTCCACTACGACCGAGATGTTGCGCAAAATCACGTTGGCGCCCAGCGTAACCTAAAGCCAGAATCACATCAATGATCAGGCATTCAAAAAAGCGATGTGATTGGGCATGAATATGCGCCATGAGTTGACCATTCAATATCGCCAGCATTTGGGTATAAGCGGTTGAAACAATTTCCAGCTGAGCATGGGCGTTGGGGCTTCGAATCTCGCGTGGTAAATCGCGTTCGCCAATATCTTCGCTCACTTCAGCCAAATGCGAACGCATCAATTCGCCATACTCGTCTTGCATCGGGCCACTCCAAATCAAAATCGCCGTGATACAATCGAAGTGAGAATTTTAAATTGAGAAATTATAGATAATTTGAAAGTAAGTGCAGATCAAACAAGTGCATTTTCCTCCCTTTTACATCGACACGATCACTCTACGACGTACCAGATTTTGCAACAAAGCACGCAACGCCGCCAGACTTAAGCTTGCCACACGCCGATCTTGCTGCCGTCTGATCGGCAAACCCACCTAAACGAACCCGGTAAACCGTGCCTTTGGCTCCTAGTTCCGCTTTGACAACATGCACGGCTTGCCCGTTCAAAACTTTATGGGCTGCCTGCATTTTTTTCCAGGTTTGCCAAGCCGCACCTTCGCTGTTGGCCGATGAAACCTGCACCGTCCAACCCGCACCTTCCGCAGCCGGTGCCGGGCTTATGCTATCCGTAACATCCTCCCCATCTGAAGCGGGCACGGGTTCATCTTGCACAACGGGTTTTGCCAGGGCCAATTTTGGGTTGCCGCTGATCGGCAATTTGGGAACCGAGGCCACTACCATGTGGGTTTCATTGGGTTCGACTAAACCTAACTTTTTCGCCGTGCCTTGTATAGGGCGCACTGCAGTGGGTTCAGGTGGCGCTGCGGCAACCGCCAACGAGATTCCAGCGTCCGCCGACATATCTTGCGCCATAAGTGCTGAGGGGGGCGCCACGGCTTGGGGAAGCGCTTGCCTCACAACATCGGTGTTTGTGCCGGGGCTGACACTGGCAGTCAAAATGGGATCATTGGTTTCGTCAGCAAGTTGGGCTACATCCCCAAATTCTTTCAACTTTTCTTGCGCTGGCACAAAATTCGAGTCCGCTTTCAAAGCCCGCTGGAGAAATCCCTTGGCTTCCGTCGGGCGCTTCAGGGCTTCATAAGCCAAGGCCTCTCCAAAATAGACTTGGGCCATTTGTGGGTGATTATATTTCACGGCGCGTTCGTAGTCAGAAATTGAAAAGAGATATTGGCCATTCTCGCGCAAAGCATTGGCCCGCGCCAGATAAGCATGTGAGAATGCCGAGTTTATCAACAAGGCACTGGTAAAATCTTCAATCGCCAAGGCTGCGTTTTGCGCCTTTTGTTGGGCCAGCCCACGATTATAAAGCACGCGCGCGCGAAGTTCGCTCGTCATCGCATCCAAATTCAACGCCGCGGTATAATCATCAATCGCCTTGTTATTATCGGCAAGTTTTTGATAGGCCATTGCCCTGTTGAGCAATACATTGGCCAAGGCATCTGGTCCTAATTCACGCGACTCGATGGATTGCGTGAAAAGCGGCACCGCTTTTGCTGGATCCCCGTGCGAGAGTGCCTGATAGCCCGCAACCGAAAGAGATGCTGCAGAGCTGGCGGAAGCAAGTGTAGTGCCCGGATTTGCGACCAACGCAGCAAACAACACGGAACCGACAAACGCAAATGATACACAACGAACTTTCATGTGCGTGAGTATGAAGCGTTAGGGTTAAAACTCCGTTGCGGGCACAAAAATTTATTGTGAACGAAGCGTTAAAAAATCAACTTTCGCGCATGGCATGCGACCACTGCTGAAGCAGCGGCTTGATCAAATATGAAAATGGCGAACGAGACTCTGTTTGAATGAATGCTTCGGCAGACATGCCTGGCTTTAATTTATTCTGCCCCAGTTTTTCCAGCTCTTTGGCGGGGATCACCAGCCTTATGGTATAATACGGCTGCTGCTCTCCGCGTGAAGCGTCTGGCTTGGTTGTATCCGCCGCCACGCGCGTCACCTCCGCCATAATTTGCGGCGTGGTTCTGGCATCAAAAGAATTAAACCGAATTTCAGCTGCCTGCCCCACATGCACATGCGATATGTCGTTGGGCGTCACGGCAGCTTGCAAAACCAAATCATCATTCTGCGGCAAAATCATCATCAGCGTTTCATTGGGCGCAATAACACCTCCCTCGGTGTGCACAGCAAGCTGATAGACCGTGCCGGTGATCGGTGCCTTCACCGTCATGTGTGAAAGACGCGATTGAACGGTGATCAGTTGCCCCTGCAAATCCACAAGCTTGCTTTCGGTATCACGCAAATCGTTCAATGCCTGATTGCGCACCTCTTCTTTGCTTTGCAGCATCAACACGTTGATTTCAGCGATCTTGGATTGTGCGCCGGCTTGGTTGGCCTCTAACTGGCCTTGATCGCCGCTGATGCGCGCCGCTTCCCTGTCCATCGACATCACGCGTGACTCCGGCAATAAACCCTGCGCCAGCAATTTGCGCAAACTAACAGTTTCCTGGGCAATTAAACTTAACTGCCTTTTGTCGCCCGCCATCTGCGCGTCATAACCTTTAATCTGGTCACTTAACTGTCCGATTTGCGCCGCGTATTGATCTTGCTTGCCAGCAAGGGTTCCAAGGGTGGATTGCAAAAGTCTTTGCTGCCCGGCGATGGTTGCGGCCAAACTTGGCTCGCTTGCCCGCGCCGCCAATTCTTCGGGAAGGGTGATTTGATCAGTTAAATCGCGTTGCGCTTCAAGCCGCGCCTTCTTGATCATGAATTCATCGCGCTGGCCTTGTGCAATGCCCAACTGCGCCTTCACCTCAGTGGGATCAAGCACAACCAGATCTTGCCCGGCCTGCGCTATATCTCCATCTTTCACCAAAATTTTAAGAACGTTGCCGCCGTCGCGGTGCTGTACCTTTTTTGAATAGCTCTCCGCTTCGATGGTGGCCGATGCAATAACCGCTCCATTGATCTCAGAAAAATAAGTCCATGCCACAAACACGCCCACCATGGATAGAATGCTGACAAAGCCAAAGAACACCAATCGGCGCAGCGAGGCATCGGTCTGTTTAACGGTTGTCATCAGCATCAATTCCGTGTTTGCGAGCCAGGCACAGGCACTTTGCCGGCCATGGAAATAACTTGTGAACCAGCTTGCTGCGCCGGGGCGGGCGCCGCTGCTGGCGCAGGCTGCGTGGCACCAACTTTCTTCAAAACGTCATCGCGCTTGCCATAAGCGGCAACTTGGCCATTTGCCAAAACCAATAAATCGTGAATGGCATTCAGGGCACTGGGCCGGTGCGCCACAACGATAACCGAAGCTCCGCGCGCCAAAGCGGCACGGATGGCTTTATCAAGCGCCAACTCGCCCTCTGAATCCAGGTTGGAATTTGGCTCATCCATCACCAGCAAAACCGGTTCACCAAACAAGGCCCGGGCCAGCGCTAAACGCTGCCGCTGGCCAGCGGATAAACGCGAACCACCTTCCATCAAGGGCGTGTCATAACCTTGCGGCAACCGCATCACAAATTCGTGGATGTTTGCCAGTTGGGCGGCCTCAACAATCTTGCTGGCTTCCGGCGAAGGCGAGAAACGTGAAATATTCTCTGCCACCGTGCCATCAAAAATCTGCACATCTTGGGGCAAATAGCCAATCAAGCGGCCATGATCATCGCTGTTGCGTTGATCAGGTGTCGCCCCATCCAAGCGCACGGCACCACGTTGTAATGGCACCAAACCCACTAAAGCCCGCGCCATGGTGGATTTGCCAGCCCCCGTGGGCCCGATGATCCCCAGCCCCATGCCGGGCTGAACGCGAAAGCTGATATTTTGTAAAACGGGTTTATCAGTGCCGGGCAGAACCACAGTGGCCCCTTCCACTTCCACCAACCCCTTCGGGTCAGGCAGATGCATACGCTCCCGCTCAGCGGGCACTTGGCCAAGAACCCGCGACAAACGCTCATACGCTTTGCGCGCACCCAGCAACTGTTGCCAGCCGGCAACGGCCTGTTCAATAGGCGCCAAAGCGCGCCCCATGATGATGGAAGACGCAATGATGGAGCCCGACGAAATTTCGTGTTTTACTGCCAACCAGGCGCCAGTTCCCAGCAGCGCAGATTGAATGACCAGACGAAACACCCGAGAGAATGTGCTGTATGATGCGCCTGAGTCATTGGCCCGGGTTTGATGCTCCAGGGCTTCGCCCTGCAGGATAGACCACCGGTTGCGCATCGCACTTTTCATGCCCAGTGAAAACAAAGCTTCGGCATTGCGGCGCGTTTCTTCCGTCATGGCTTGGGCTCTGGCTGTTGCCAGAGTTGCCGCAGCAGAAGGTGCGCGCGTGGCCCGTTCGGCCAGTAAAGCCAAACCAAATATGATCACTGCAGAAATTGTGGCAACCACTCCCAAAATCCAATGCAGAAGAAAAACCACCATCAAATAAAGCGGCACATAGGGCATGTCAAAATAAGCCAGCGGCCCTTGGCCACTGATAAACTGCCGGATGGTGTTCAAATCTTGCACGGGCAATCCACCCACCAAATTTGCTTTGTTGAGGGAAAGTGTGGACATGGCATCAAACACGCGGTTGCGCAGCCCCTCTTCCACTTTGCGTCCCACCCGCACAAAAATGCGCGATCGCACATAATCCAAAACGCCGTAATAGGCATAAAGCACCAGCACAATCAGGCCCAAAGCAACCAGCGTGGGCACGCTGCCTGAAGGCAACACCCGGTCATAAACCTGCAACATGAACAACGAGCCGGTGAGGGCAAGGATGTTTAAAACCAAGCTGAAAAAGATCGTTGAAACCGCAATACGGCCATTATCGCTGAAAATGCGCTGCCAAAGCTCATTTGATGGTCTTACAGCCAAACTGAATTCTCCTGACGATCGATCAACCGCTTAAACCATACGAACTAGGCCATTGACTATGTAAACTTGGTAAATGCGTGGCGGTGGAGTGTTGGAAGAGACATGAATGGTTTGTAATGGGCGTTGACAATTCGTCACCTGCCTGCGAAACCCAAGGTGTTCGGTGCCCCAATGCGAAAGCGTGCGGGGCTTCAAAAGGGAATACGGTGAAGGTGTACTCAACAGAGGCCAAAACCGTGACTGCCCCCGCAACTGTAAGCGGTGTGGCTTAAGGCAATCTGCCACTGGGTAAAACCGGGAAGGCGCCAAAAGCCCATACACTGCAAGTCAGGAGACCTGCCGAGCAAAATGGGCGTATCCGTCCGAAAACGGTCTCACGGAGGGTGAACATGACCACAACAACGATTTCTTCGCCGCGCGTATTGTCCCAGCGCACCACAGCTGGCCTTTTGAGTTTATTCATCGGCCTTGCCATGGTGTTCACCGTGGGGCTGTCTCATGTTGCGGCTGTGCATAATGCCGCGCATGACACGCGCCACGCCATCGGCTTTCCTTGCCACTAAAGCGTTTTGACTTGGCTTAGATAAAGTCAAAATCGCTCTGCATCTCATTTTTCATTAGGAAAACCAAAATGATTGGGCGTTATGTGCTCGCCGCACTTGTTGCTGGGCTGCTATCCGGAGCTGTTCTCTTGGCCCTGCAGGTGTGGCGGCTTTCACCTTTGATTGCCGCCGCGGAAGTTTATGAAAAACCCACCGAAGCCAGTTCGGCCACGCCTTGCAAAGAATCCATGCCCGGCATGAAAATGTGTGCTGATGGTGGGGCAACCGAGTGGGAACCAGCCCCAGGCTTGGCGCGCATCGGCTTTACCGGAGTTGCCTCTTTGTTGGCCGGTGGTGGTTTTGCTGCTATTCTCGCTGGGCTCTCGTTGCTGATTAACGTGCCCATCACCCGTGCCAATGGATGGATATGGGGCTTGTGCGGGTTTTTCGCGGTTCATTTGGCAACCAGTTTTGGATTGCCGCCTGAACTTCCCGGCATGCCCGCTGCTGATTTGGCGGCGCGGCAAATCTGGTGGGTGGCCACGATTTTCGCCACTGCGGCGGCAATCTATTGTTTTGCTGTCCGCCATGAAAATTGGGCCAAAGCCCTTGGTGTGGTACTTCTGTTGGCCCCACATCTCATCGGTTCTCCCCAAGCACCACACACTGAAACGACAGTGCCGCCAGCACTGGCGGCAGAATTCGCAGCCAACGCCCTCGTCGCCGCCACGATTTTTTGGCTGGTGATGGGCCTGTTGCTGGGCCGCTTGCTGACGCCAATTTCCGAAAGATTTCACCGCTTATGACTGAAAAAATCCCCGCCACCGTCATCACCGGCTTTTTGGGCGCCGGCAAAACCACGCTGGTGCGCCATCTGTTACAAAACGCGGGCGGCCGCCGCATTGCGCTCATCGTCAATGAATTTGGCGACGTGGGTATTGATGGCGAAATCCTGAAAGCTTGTGGGAGTGAGGCCTGCAACGAAGACGATATAATCGAACTTTCCAATGGCTGCATTTGCTGCACCGTGGCCGATGATTTTATTCCAACGATGCAAAAGCTTTTGGCTTCCCCGCGCCAGCTTGATCACATTGTGATAGAAACCTCTGGCTTGGCCCTGCCCCAACCTTTGGTACGCGCGTTCAACTGGCCCGAAATAAAATCCCGTGTTACGGTAGATGGCGTGATCGCAGTGGTAGATGCCAAGGCGCTGGCCCAAGGCCGCTTCGCCGATGATGAGGAAGCCATCGCCGCTCAACGCGCCGCAGATCCGAATGTGGAACACGAAAACCCGATCCAGGAATTGTTCAACGATCAGCTCAACAGCGCCGACATTGTGCTGTTGAATAAATCAGATTTGTTATCTGCCGATGAATTGCAAACCGTAAGCCGCGCCTTGAAACCGCAGGTGCGCAAAGGAACCAGCCTGGTTGAATCGACACATGGGGCAATTGATCTGGGCGTTTTGCTTGGCCGTAAAGCGGGCGCGGAAGAAGATATGCACAACCGCCTGTCCACCCATGAGCAAGAGGGCGAAACCCAACATGATCATGATGATTTCAAAACTTTCATCGTCACCTTGCCTGCCTTGACACAAAACGTTTTGTTGAAGCGCCTATCCAAAACCATCGAAACCCATGATATTCTGCGCCTTAAAGGCTTTGCGCACATCCCTGGCAGCGACGCGCGTTTCCTCATCCAAGCCGTTGGCCCACGTCTCAATGCTTACTTTGACCGTTCGTGGCTGGCCGAAGAAAAGCGCCAAACCCGCCTGGTGGTCATCGGCGAAAAGGCCATGGACGAGGCCGCTATCACAGCTTCACTGCAAGGCTGATGCACGTTCTCGCCACCACATCCGGTGTCGTTGATGGTGGCGCTGAAGCAATTGACCTGAAACAATCGCCTGCTGATGTGGTAATCTTTACAGCGGCAGATTCCGAACTCGTTTGCCTCGCTGCAGCGCATGATCAGCTGGGTAGCGCCGCGCCCGCTCTGCGCTTGGTCAATCTGCTGCAGCTGCAACATCATTACTCTGTGGATGTCTACGCCGAAAATACTTTGCGCCACGCCAAGCTCATCATCATCCGTCTGCTCGGCGGCAAAGCCTATTGGCCCTATGGTGTGGAGGTTATTGCCGCCCTGGCCCGCGATAAAAATATAAAGCTGGCCCTTCTTCCCGGCGGGCAAGATGTCAATGCCGAACTGTCCAGCCTATCCACTTTGTCAGCCGCCGAGGTGGAGCGCTTTCGCCAATACTTTGCCTATGGTGGCGGGCCGAATGCCATAGGCGTGCTTCAGCTTTGTAGCACTCTCTTGGGCAGCGGCGTTGTCGCTGCGCCGCCCCAGATGTTGCCTCAAGCTGGCTTTCACCGCCAAAGCAGCGCCGCAAAAGCTGCCATCATCTTTTATCGCTCGGTCATCGAAGGCGGCCAGACTGCACCCATTGACACGTTGGCCCTGGCCTTGGCGGCGCGGGGCTTGCCAACAACGTCGATATTCGTCAGCAGTTTGAAAGATGACGTTTCAGCACAATTTCTGATTCAGCATTTTGCGGCTCACCTGCCTTCGGTCATCATCAATGCCACGGGCTTTGCAGTTGGCAATGCAGCCCATGACCCACTCGCGCAATGCGATTGCCCCGTTTTGCAGGTGGCGTTGGCGGGTTCTTCATTGGCAGATTGGCGCAACTCAACGCAAGGTCTGCGCGCCGCCGATCTGGCGATGAATGTGGTGTTGCCCGAGCTGGACGGGCGTATCTTCACCCGCGCCATTTCCTTCAAAGCCGATGAACAGTTTCACGCGCCCACGCAATGCCGCATCATCACCTATCAACCAGCGCCTGACCGTGTCGCTTACGTGGCAGAACTCGCTGCCAACTGGGCGAAACTTCGTTCAACCCCCAATCCCCACAAAAAAATCGCCATCATTCTCGCCAATTACCCAGAAAAAGCTGGCCGTGTGGCCAACGGTGTTGGCTACGACACCCCTGCAAGCACCATCGAAATCCTGAAAGCCCTCACCAACGCCAGCTATTCAACCGGCGATTACCCCGATGATGGCAATGCCCTCATCCAACAACTCTTGTCATCCCGACGAAAGTCGGAAACATCAAAATCGCCAACCATTTCTCTGGAAAGCTATCGAAGGCAATTCGACACCCTGCCTGAAAAAATCCGCACCCAATTGATTTCACAATGGGGCGAACCGGAAAATGACCCGCATTGCTTCGATGGTCAATTCCGTCTCGAAATCAATCTCTATGGCAATATCGCTATCGCCATTCAGCCGGCACGTGGCTATGGCATTGACCCCAAATCCACCTATCATGATCCTGCGCTGGTGCCGCCGCATTTCTACCTTGCCACTTATTTCTGGCTGCGCGCACACTTCCGGGTTCAAGCCATCATCCACAATGGCAAACATGGTAATTTGGAGTGGCTGCCAGGCAAGGCGGTTGGCCTCTCTGCCGAATGCTGGCCGGAAGTTTCACTCGGCCCAATTCCGCAGCTTTACCCTTTCATCGTCAATGATCCTGGCGAAGGCACGCAGGCCAAACGCCGCACCTCGGCAGTCATCATCGACCATCTAACCCCGCCCCTCACGCGAGCAGAATCTTACGGCCCCTTGAAAGATTTGGAAGCGCTGGTTGATGAATACTACCTCGCCAGCGGCCTCGATAAACGCCGCCTCACAGAATTGCGCCAACGCATCTTTGAATGCACGCAAGTCTCCAAGCTTGATCAAGACGCCGGGCTTTCAGGCCACAGCGATGACGATCTCACCAAACTCGACGCTTTCCTCTGCGATCTCAAAGAAGCGCAAATCCGCGACGGCCTGCACATCCTCGGGCAATCGCCGGTAGGCCAGCAAGAGACTGACCTCCTCGTGGCTCTCACCCGCGTGCCGCGCGGTCTGGGCGAAGGTGGGGATGCCTCATTAATCCGTACCCTGAGCAATGCCCTGGGGCTAGCTCCTTTTGATCCCCTCAATTGCACCATGGCCAATGCCTGGGCAGGGCCGCGCCCTGAAGAACTCAGCGCGATTACATCCGAGCCGTGGCGCACCAATGGTGACACAGTTGAAAGGCTGGAGCTGATCGCCACTTCACTCCTGTCATCAGATCAAGCGGGGCCGTCATTCCCGCCAACGCCGCATTCCGCATTAAACGCTGTATTGCTGAACATTGAAAAGGCCATCCGCCCCTCTCTCGCCGCTTGTGGGCCAGCTGAAATGTCGGCTCTCCTCGCCGGGCTATCAGGTCGCCGTGTCAAGCCCGGCCCATCAGGCGCACCCACGCGTGGGCGCGTTGATGTTTTGCCCACCGGGCGCAATTTTTATTCAGTCGACAACCGCGCCATCCCCACGCCAACGGCGTGGTCACTTGGCGAAAAATCCGCCACCGAACTGTTGAAGCGACACTTCCAAGACACCGGACAACACTTGAAAACCATCGGCCTCACCGCTTGGGGTACGGCCAATATGCGAACGGGCGGAGACGACATCGCGCAAGCCTTGGCCCTCATCGGCGCCAAACCTGTGTGGGACACAACCAGCTGGCGCGTTACCGGATTTGAAATTCAGCCCATCGCAAAACTAGATCGCCCGCGCGTGGACGTAACCTTGCGCATCTCCGGTTTTTTCCGCGATGCGTTCCCGGCGCAAATCGAATTGCTCGACAAAGCCTTCCGCGCGGTTGCCGCACTTGATGAAAATCCCAGCGATAATCCACTGGCAGCCCGCGTCTGCCGTGAAGTGGCAATGCTCACGCATTCGGGCATGTCTGGTGCCGACGCTCAGCAACTTTCTGCCAGCCGTATTTTCGGCTCCAAACCCGGGGCCTACGGCGCCGGTCTGCAAGCGCTCATCGATGAAAAAATCTGGGACACCAAATCCGATCTCGCCGCCGCCTATATCACATGGGGCGCCTATGCTTACGGCGTGCGCGAAAAGGGCGTGAACAACGAAGCCCTTTTCAAACGCCGCCTCGCCTCCATCGAAGCCGTGATCCACAATCAAGACAACCGTGAACATGATTTGCTGGATAGCGATGACTACTACCAATTTGAAGGCGGCATGGGGGCAGCTGTCGCAATCCAATCCGGCGCCAACCCGCGCATCTATCACAACGATCTCTCCCGGCCTGAACGCCCCGTCATTCGCACACTTGAAGAAGAAGTCTCCCGCGTCATGCGCTCTCGCGTGGTCAACCCAAAATGGATTAACGGCGTCAAACGCCATGGTTATAAAGGCGCCTTCGAAATTGCTGCCACAGTGGATTATATGTTCGCCTTTGCCGCCACCACAGGTGCGGTAAAATCCCATCACTTCGATCTGGCCCATGACGCCTTTGTTGCACACGAGGCCACGCGCCAGTTCATCGCAGAAAATAATCCCGACGCCTTGCGCGAAATCGCGGCGCGCTTGGAAGAAGCCATTGCGCGCGGCCTGTGGCAGCCGCGCCTTAATTCAGTCTATGATCACTTGAAGGAATTACAACATGTCAGAACCAGTTGACCACGACAGCGCCCGCCACAACGAAAAGATGGCCAAGAAAAAAGCCGCTCGTGATAAAATCATGGCGGGCAAAACGATCGAGCGCGGTCTGCTCATCGTTCACACGGGCAAAGGCAAAGGCAAATCCACCGCCGCCTTTGGCATGATCTTCCGCCATGTGGGCCACGGCATGAAAAGCGCCGTGATCCAGTTTGTCAAAGGCGCGTGGGGCACGGGTGAGCGCACGGTGCTGGAAAAATTCCCTGAACTCGTCACCATCAAAGCCATGGGCGAAGGCTTCACCTGGGAAACCCAAGATCGAGACCGCGACGTGGCGCACGCCCGCGCAGGCTGGGAAGAAGCCAAACGCCTGATCGCAGATCCAACCATCCGCTGCGTGTTGCTCGATGAACTCAACATCGTGCTACGCTATGATTATTTGCCGATAGACGAAGTGCTCGGGTTCCTGTCGAAACGCCCAACGGACAAACACATCATCATCACCGGCCGCAACGCCAACGACCGCCTGCTTGAGTTGGCCGACTTGGTGACCGAGATGGAACAAATAAAACACCCCTTCCGGTCGGGCGTGAAAGCCCAGGCCGGCGTGGAGTTCTGATTTTTGCAAACCGTGCTTGCAATCACAACGGCCACCCCCAAATTGGCAAGTATGGAACCTCAGAACAAAGTCCCTACGCTCTATGATTGGATGGGCGGCATGAGTGCTATCGAGAAGCTGACGCAGCGCTTTTATGGCCATGTGGCGCATGACACCATCCTTCAACCTGTATTTGCCCATATGCCAGATACGCATCCTCAGCACGTTGCCGTCTTCATTGCTGAGGTCTTTGGAAGACCCAAGAACTATTCCGCCGAACGTGGCGGCCATCGCCACATGATCAGCCGCCACCTCGGGCGACACCTCACCCAAATCCAACGGCGGCAGTGGGTCAATCTGCTGCTGCAAACGGCAGACGAATGCGGCGTGCCAGATGATCCGGAATTTCGTTCAGCACTCCTGTCCTATCTTGAATGGGGTACACGCATTGCCGTTATCAATTCCCAAGATGGCGTGCCGGAGCCAGATGAAGCGCCCATGCCCAGATGGGGATGGGGCGAAGTTCTCGGGCCCTATCGGCCGGGCGTCTAGCCGCAGGTGCCACTACCCGCCTTCAAAGTGGTGTTGAGCAACTTGATCACAGCATCATATTTGGCTTTGTCTGCCATTGAATATTCTAACCGATAGCCTGCAATGGCCGTGCCAGCGCAGCTGGTGATTTGGTGCGCATAGAACACCCTCACACCCTTTTTGGCGGAATAGACGGCTGATGATTTGCTGGCCTTGTTCTCATAAGTCAGCGTCCAGCCGTCTTCAACCATAAAGCTTTTGTAGAGTCGCACTTCAGCTGCAAAGTTGTCTGCCATTATCCAGCTGCCCGAAACGATGAGATCAGCCGATTTATCGGCCGTATGAAATTGCCGCCCATCACCGTTTTCCGGTTCCGGATCGGCCACCGAGAAGGCTGCCGGGATGTCTATGAAAAAGCCAAAGCGGGCATTCCCATAAATCTTTGCCCAGGCGGCACCTGGCCAAACACCCAACGCAAGGCCCATGAACATCACCGCAGCAATTTTCGTCATCAGCGTCCCTCAACCAGAGAATGTCGCAATCTGCCTTGCCCCGCAAGCCCGGCGCGCTATAATGGCCACTGCAGTTCTCCACCTGGAGATGAAAGACATTCCGAAGCGGCTGACCCTGACGGGAGCTTAGACGGACCTGCCTTCCACAGCGCTTTTAAAAAAAGTGCTGCGCTGCGCAATGTGGAAGGCACACGATGCAGGAAAAACTCGGGGTTATGCTTTGTGGCCATGGCAGCCGAAACCGCAAAGCGGTGGTGGAATTTGCCAACCTTTCGCAGCATCTGCAAAACCGACTGCCGCATTATCCGGTTGAGTTCGGTTATCTTGAATTTGCCAAGCCGATCATTCGTGATGGTCTCGACAAATTGCGGGCTGAGGGTGCCACTCGCATCTTGGCCGTGCCCGGCATGTTGTTTGCGGCTGGCCATGCAAAAAACGATATCCCTTCGGTGCTAAATGCTTACGCTGAACAAAACCACGTTCGCATAGACTATGGCAAGGAACTGGGGATTGACCCTAAAATGATGCGCGCCGCAGCAGACCGCATTCAACAAGCCATAGACGCCGCACCCGCCAATGTTGAAAAACATGAAACCGTGTTGCTTGTCGTCGGTCGTGGCGCATCAGACCCTGATGCAAATTCCAATGTTGCGAAGGTCATGCGCATTCTGTGGGAGGGCTTCGGTTTTGGTTGGGGGGAAGTGGCTTATTCCGGCGTAACTTTCCCGCTCGTGGAGCCAGCCTTGGAACACATAACCAAGCTTGGCTTCAAGCGCATTATTGTATTTCCATATTTTCTATTCACCGGTGTATTGGTACAACGCATCTATATGGCAACCGATGCCGTGGCCACACGTCACCCTAACATCGAATTTTTAAAAGCACCGTATCTGAATGACCACCCTGCTGTGGTTGAAACTTTTGTTGAGCGTATAGAGCAAATCATCACCGGAGACATCGCCATGAATTGCCAAATGTGCAAATATCGCACGGCTGTTCTGGGCTTTGAGGCTGAAGTTGGCGCGGTGCAGGAAAGCCATCACCACCATGTTGAGGGCCTCAGCGCTGAAGCCTGCCAACTCTGCGATGTGGGCGGAAACTGCACGGGCCGTTGCCAAGACTCGCCCATAGAAAAAGCCTCCCTACCAAAGCCAGATGGCCCATTCAAGCTTGTCTCAATGCCTCCCCCACACAATCACGGCGATGGTGACGCTCACCATCATGATGATGGCCACACCCATGCCATTTATCCGCATGCTGATCATCCACTTGGCCCCAAGAGCATGGTCAATAAATGATTGAATACCTGCGCGATCCCTCGGCGATCTATAGGCGCAGCTTCGAGATCATCAGAGCAGAAGCAGATTTATCACGGCACCCGAAAAACGCTGAAGCCATTGCAACCCGCGTGATCCACGCCTGTGGCATGCCAGAAATTGCCGATGATTTGATGATAACAGAAACGTTCGTGCCATCGGCACTCACTTGTTTGGCGCAAGGCAAACCGATTTTCGTTGATGCTGAAATGGTACACCACGGGATAATCGCCAGACAACTACCGGAAAATGTTGAAATCATCTGTACACTGAATGATCCGCGCGCCAGGGAAATTGGCCTTGAAAGCCGCATCACCCGCAGTGCCGCAGCCGTCGAACTTTGGCTTCCACATTTGCAGGGCGCCATCATCGTCATTGGTAACGCCCCAACGGCGCTTTTCCGCTTGCTCGAACTCATCGACCAGGGAGCGGCCAAACCTGCCTGCATCGTGGCCATGCCGGTGGGCTTCGTCGGTGCAGCAGAAAGTAAGGCCGAACTCATCGCCAACCCCCGCGGGCTGCCATTCGCCACCATCAAAGGCCGCAGGGGTGGCTCAGCGATGGCGTCATCTGTCATCAACGCGCTGACAGGTGATCAAAGATGAAACCGTGGTTGACCATTGTCGGCATGGGTGAAGATGGATTCAACGGCTTGTCTGCGGCTGCCAAATCAGCCCTTGATAACGCCGCCGTCATTGTTGGATCAGAGCGCCTGTTCATCATGCTTCCCCCACTCACCGCCGAGCGGCATCTTTGGCCACAACCATTTTCAGCTTTCTATAAGGAAATTCAAAAATTCAAGACCCATCAGACGGTTCTGCTGACAACCGGAGACCCGATGAACTTCGGCGTGGCACGAAAAATATTTGAAGTCATTCCAAGTGACGAAATAACTGTCATCCCCCATCTGTCAGCTTTCACCTTGGCCGCCGCCCGCTTGGGCTGGAGCATTCCGGATTGTGATTGCTTCACCATCCATGGCAGGCCAGCAGCCACTGTCGAAGCTTTCATTCAACCAGAAGCAAAACTTATGATCCTGACGCAAGATGAATCGTCGATTGCAGAGGCCTGCCGCCGTCTCGTCGCACGCGGCTTTGATACGTCCAGCATCACTGTTCTGGAGAACCTGGGCGGTTCGCGCGAACGCATCACTCATTTCACTGCCAATGATAATCCAAATCTGAATTGGTCCCCGCTGAACACATTGGCGATAAGCTGCGTTGCTTCTGCCAGCGCCAAAATCCATGCCAGGGTTGGCGGTCTGCCTGATGATGCCTTCCACCATGATGGTCAACTCACCAAACGCGAAGTGCGGGCAGCAACTTTGGCAGCGCTGGCGCCAGCGCCTGACCAACGGCTGTGGGATGTTGGCGCAGGCTGTGGTTCTGTGGCCATCGAATGGATGCGCTCCACTCGCGGTTGTGAGGCGATCGCTATCGAACACAACCCTGAGCGTTGCGCGATGATTGCCAAAAATGCTGATCACTTGGGAACCCCACGCCTGCAATGCGTGCAAGGTGCAGCACCCACGGCACTTGCCGGGCTTCCATCCCCGCAAGCTATTTTTATTGGCGGCGGCATTGGTGAAGCCGGTGTCTTTGACGTGTGCTGGCAAGCCCTGAAACCAGGCGGGCGGCTGGTGGCAAATGTTGTAACCATCGAAGGTGAAATGCACCTCTTTGATCTTCAGGAAAAACACGGCGGAGAATTGGTACGCTTCGATATATCGCGGCTTGCCAGCGTTGGTCAATTTCGCGCCCTTAAACCCAAAATGCCCGTCACCCAATGGCATGTGATCAAAACATGAGTGGCATCCTCTTCGGCGTCGGCGTGGGCCCAGGCGATCCTGAACTCCTTACCGTGAAAGCCTGGCGTTTGATTTCTGGGGCAAGCACCATCGCCTATCTTTGTGCCAACGGTGGCCAATCAACCGCATTAGAAATTGTCAGGCCGTTTTTACCCGATGCCTACAAATCAATCGCAATAGACATGCCAATGCGCGTGGAAAGGCAACCTGCCCAAGCCGCCTATGACGAAGGCAGCAACCGCATTGCCAAAGATTTGGATGAAGGCCGTGATGTAGTCTTTTTGTGTGAAGGCGATCCGCTGTTCTATGGCAGTTTCAAGTTCGTGTCTGAACGATTGATTCAAAAATATGACGTTGTTGTCGTTCCCGGCATCACATCGATATCTGCCGCGACGGCGGAATTGCGACAGCCATTGGTGGAACGCGATGAAACCCTGAAGGTGCTTCCCGCCACCATGTCTGCCGAAAAATTGAAATCTGAACTGGCCACCGCCAGCGCGGCCGCAATTATCAAAGTGGGTCGCCATATTGATAAGGTAAAAGCCGTGCTGTCTGAGTTAAACCTTCTAGACCAGGCAACAGCAATCGAACATGCCACAAGGCCAACCCAAATCATCCGTCCACTGAATGAAATTGCAAGCCCCACGTTGCCATATTTCACCACCATCATCGTGAGGCGCAAATGAGCCAGCGCCGCATCGCCATATTTGTGCTCGGCCCTTCTGCTCTGCCCTTGGCCCAAAAAATAAAAGCAAAAATCGGTGGCGATATACATGGGCCGCACGGCCTCTCGGGTTGCGACAAAGCTTATGAACAAGCAGTTCAAGGCATCGCCAACGCGTGGCGCAATTCCCACGCTGTGGTTGGCATTTGTGCCACAGGAATCCTGATCCGCGCCATCGGGCCGCTTCTTGAAGTCAAATTCCGCGAACCGCCGCTGGTGGCCGTCGCCGAAGATGGCTCATCGGTGGTGCCACTCGTGGGGGGCCATCACGGAGCCAATGACCTTGCCCGCCAAATTTCAGAAATCACCCACGGCCACGCCGCCATTACCACAGCCAGTGACGTGGTGTTCGGCGCAGCAATGGACGAAAGCGGTAGCGCACTTCTCGCAAACCCCGAGGATCACAAATCCGCCGCCGCGGCGCGATTGCGCGGCGAGGAAGTAACGCAAGAAGTCACCATTTACCGCACCGCCGGTGGCCTAAAACATCTTGTCTATCATCCTTTCACCCTGGCAGTTGGCATCGGTTGTGAACGCGGCACTGATCCTGCCGAAGTGAAGCATTTGCTTGATGAAACCCTCGCTGCCCACAACTTGGCTGCGCAATCAGTTTTCCAATATGCCAGCATTGATTTGAAAGAAGACGAGCCAGCAATAACGCAATTTGAAAATAATTTTTATTTCACGGCCGAACAGTTGAAAGCCGAAAGGCAGCGCATCGCATCACCTTCAAAAATCGTCGAGGATGAAGTCGGCACGCCAAGCGTGGCCGAGGCCGCGGCCCTCGCATTGGTTGGTGCAAATGGCAAGTTGCTTGTTCCTAAGACCAAATCCAAACGTGCCACCATCGCCATCGCACAAGTGGCGCATGTGGATGACTTTCAACGCCACGCAGGCCGCCGTCAAGGCCATATAGCCATCGTCGGCATCGGCCCCGGTTCAGCAGGCACGCTGACCCCGAATGTGGATTTTGAATTATGGCTGGCCACCGAATGGGTGGGATACTCACTGTATCTCGACCTCGTCGAAAATTTGCGCCACGCTCAAACCCGGCACGCATATGCCTTGGGTGACGAGGAAGCGCGTTGCCGCAAAGCCATTGCTCTCGCCAAAATGGGCAAGCGTGTGGCTCTCATCTGTTCCGGTGATGCCGCCATCTATGCCATGGCAGCGCTGGTTTATGAATTGATCGATCGTGAACCCTGCCGCATCGCTGTTGAAGTGCACCCCGGCATTTCTGCGTTTCAGGTCGCCAGCGCTAAAGTGGGCGCAATGATCGGCCATGATTTCTGCTGCATCTCACTGTCTGATCTTCTCACCCCGTGGGAGGTGATTGAGAAGCGCCTGAAAGCTGCCGCAGAAGGAGATTTCGTCATCGCGTTTTATAATCCACGTTCCATGAAGCGCCACGACCAAATTGGAAAAGCCTTCGCGATTCTTGAACCCCATCGCCATGCCGATACACCCGTGATCATCGCCAGTAACTTGGGTCGCCCTGCAGAAAATGTCCACATACGCAAGTTTTCAGACTTCAATCCAGCGGCGGTCGACATGCTTACACTCGTCATGGTCGGCTCCTCACAATCAAAAGCGTTCATGCGGGGCGATGGCAAAACTTATGCCTACACCCCGCGTGGCTATGCCAAGAATTTAGATAAGAAATTGGACACGCAATGACAGTACATTTCATCGGCGCTGGCCCCGGTGCCGCAGACCTGATTACGGTTCGCGGATTGAAGCTCATCCAGAAATGCGCTGTCTGCCTTTATGCCGGTTCGCTGGTGCCAGAAGAAATTGTGAACCAGGCCCGCGCACAGGCGCGCGTGGTTGACACAGCGCCACTGCATCTTGACCAAATAATGGATGAGATCAAACAAGCCCACGCCCAGGGCCATGACGTGGCGCGGGTCCATTCCGGCGATCCGTCTTTATACGGAGCAATTGCCGAACAAATGCGCCGGCTTGATGCGCTGAACATCCCATACGACGTAACCCCCGGTGTGCCGGCCTTTGCCGCCGCCGCCGCCGCGCTGAAAATGGAATTCACTCTGCCGGAAGTGGCCCAAACCGTCATTTTGACGCGCACCACCATGAAAGCCTCTGCCATGCCAGCGGGCGAAGAGTTGGAAAGGCTTGGCGCCACCAACGCAACCCTCGCCATCCATTTATCCATCCGCAACCTCGGTTACATTGAACGCGCCCTCGCCCCGCATTATGGTGCCGATTGTCCTGTCATCGTAGCTTACCGCGTGACGTGGCCTGACGAGAAATTCATCCATGGCACGTTGTCAACCATCGCCAAATTGGTCAAGGCCGCAAAGATCACGCGCACTGCGCTGGTGTTGGTGGGCCATGTTTTTGGCCACACCACATTCCGGGATTCGGCTCTTTATGATGCCACCCACGAGCATGTGTTGCGTGTTCATAAAAAGCAGAAAGCCAAACTTTAACCATTTGGCAAATCGCGCCATGGCATAATAAAGGTCGGAAGAACATGAAAAGCCAAGAAGATCAACTGAATGCCCTGGTGAAGTCTGCGTTAGCCAGCTTCAACCAACCGTTCAACGACAAACCAGCGGAAGCAACCTTGCGCGAACGGTTTTATGAATTGATGGTTCTGGGCATGGGCAACCTTTTTCCGCGCATGCCCACCACCGGCCAAATTTTTGAGCGCGTTATATTACAACGTGTGATGCTGGGGCTGGATGATGGTGATGCAGCAACCCTGGGCAAGCGCACTGATGATTGGCTGCGCCTTGAAGGCATGATCAAACAAGAAGAAGGCAAGCGCGCCTATTATTTGGGGCGAACCACCCAAGCGGCGTTGTCAACCATGACGCCCTCTGGTTTGCTTGGAGATGTGTTTGCGAAAATTCTGAAGCAATACATTGACGTTGGCCCCAGCGACGAACTTCGTGAACATACGCGCTCCCTCGCCGCATGTTTCCTGCTGCTGCTCGAAAAAGATTAAGCCTATTTCAACTTCGAAAGAAATCCCGCAAAGCGCATCATCCCTTCAGGCCAAGGCCCATGGCCAGAGGCTGTGTTGATATGCCCTTGTGCGCCGGCATCCACCAACTCCGCCCCCCATGCCTCAGCCAAAGCCGCTTGTTCTGCTGGCGTGGCGAAGGGATCATTGCTGCTGGCCACCAATAAGGCGGGGAACGGCAATCGCCTCATTGGAATGGCAGTAAATATCGGATCAATGCCCTGGCACGCGCCCAGTGGCCCGGCAGCTGGTGCTGAAACTAAATAGGCACCTTTGACTTTTTCTATCACCCCGGCAGATATGAGTTCCGGCACCGCATGGGCCACTAAAACGCATCCAGCCGAATGCGCCACAAAAATCACTGGCTTCGTGGCTTGGGCTACTGATTCCACCAGCCGCGCCACAGCTTTTGCAAGCGAACCATAGTGCCAGTCATCCTGTTCAACCAACTTCGCTGAAGAAAGTTTGGCAATCAACCTTTGCTGCCAATGCGCTTCACCCGAGCCTTCGTGTCCTGCAACGACAAGAATTTCAACTTCGGATGATTTCACACTTGCACCTTAAGCTTCTTCAAATTCCAAATCATCAAGCCAAACAGCAATCCCCAAAACGCGCTGCCCACGCCAAAAACTTTAAAATCGGCCGCCGTCACCAAAAATGTAACCACGGCAGCCTCAATGTCCTGGGGCTCTTTCAGCATGGCCACCATCGCTGCCATGAGGGGCCCAAACAGCGCCAACCCCGCAATGGCATGCACCAAGTCTGCGGGTAATCCACCCAGAACTTTCACGCACACACCAGCGCTAAGCCCAACGCCAACATAAATAATCACATAAGGAAAGGCAACTTTCCAGCGTTGCGCGGGGTCTGGATGGGCATGCGAACCGATCACCAATGATGCGGTTATGGCCGCCATATTCACCTGCGGCCCCGCGAATGGCGACATCAGAATTGAAGCAGCACCGGTTGTAATTAAAGCCGACGAAACGGGTGGCTCATAACCGCTGCCTTTCAACACGGCAAATCCAGGCAAGTTCTGCGACGCCATGGTCACCAGATAAAGTGGCACGGCCAAACTGATCAAGGCAACCGGCGCAAATTCCGGAACAGCAAATGACACGCGTGAAAAACCGATGGCCGATGCGCCCCAGTTCAAATCACCAAACACCCAAGCCAGCAGCAATCCCAGCGCCACCACGGTTGGAACCGCATAGAGCGGCTTCCAAAACCGCATGGCAAAGAATCCCATAATCATCGGCGTCACCTGCAAAGGTAGAGCGGTGGCCGCAGCGGGAACTTTCAAAACATAAACCAAAAGCACACCAGCCAACATGGCTGAAGCAATTGCCACTGGCATTTTGCTGATGGCTTTGGCGAGCGGCTTGAAGAGGCCGGTCACCATCGTCAATAGCCCAGCGACAGCAAAACACCCCAAGGCCTGCGCGTAACTCACGCCTGCGGCACCGTGCACCATCAACGCCGCACCGGGGGTTGACCATGCAATGAGCAACGGCATCCTGTGTTGCCAAGATAACAGCAACGTAAGCCCGCCCATGGCAAAGCACAGCATGGCAGCCCACGAAATCTTCTGTGCATCACTGGCTCCCACCGCATCAGCAGCCTGCATGATGATTAAGATGGTGGAAGCAAAACCAACCACCACCGCAGCCGCGGCCGCCGCGGTTAATGAAGCCCAATGCTGTCCGCCATTCATAACAATGGCACTTCCGGCTGATCCTTTGCCACATGCAAGATGAGCGAGGTTTTCACGCTTTCCACATTCGGCGCCTTGGCCAATGCGCCCAATAAAAAACTTTGGATGGATTGCAAATCACGGCCCACGCATTTCAACACAAAATCGGCCACACCCGAAACCGCATAGCATTCGCGCACAATGGGCCAACCTGCAACGCGGCGCTCAAACTCCCGCATTTCATTCTCGGCTTGGCTCTTCAGCCCCACCATGGCAATCACCTGCGCTGCATAACCCAATTTATCAGCCGCCAGCCTGGCCCGATAACCGGTGATATAGCCTTCCTCCTCCAAGGCTTGCACCCGGCGCAAAGTCGGCGGCGGCGAGAGCCCTACGCGTCCGGCAAGATCAACGTTGGATAAACGCCCGTGGCCTTGTAATTCTTTGAGAATCTTCCAATCAATCGTGTCAGGCTTGTTTTGGCGGTCCATCTGTGGGCTTTAAGCAATTTAATTTCGTGATTGGAAGCGCAAACGTTAACAGCTTGGCCCCTGCCATAACCCCCCCGATCAGCAAAATATTACTGTTGGATTGAGGCATTCGCCCGTGCCATGCCCTTGTAACCTGCCGAATTTGAGCTATGTTAAATAATCATAGCTCCATCCCCTTTCCGAGGTTTTGCATGTCGTCCCGTCACGCGCGCGTTATTGTTCTGGGTTCCGGCCCCGCTGGTTATACGGCTGCCATCTATGCCGCCCGCGCCATGCTGCAGCCTTTGGTGATCGCGGGCACGCAACCGGGCGGCCAGTTGACCATCACCACGGATGTTGAAAATTATCCCGGCTTTGCCAAAACCATTCAAGGCCCGTTTCTGATGGATGAAATGAAAGCCCAAGCGGAACACATGGGCAGCGAAATCGTCTACGATACCATCACATCTGTAAATCTGAAAACCCAACCCATCAAACTGGTTGGAGACTCGGGGTTACATTACACCTGCGATGCCCTGATTATTGCAACAGGCGCGCAAGCCAAGTGGCTCAATTTACCCAGCGAAGCCCACTTCCAGGGTTTTGGTGTTTCCGCCTGTGCCACTTGCGATGGCTTTTTTTATCGCGGAAAAAAAGTTCTTGTGGTCGGCGGCGGTAACACGGCGGTTGAGGAGGCTTTGTTCCTGACGAATTTCGCCAGTGAAGTAACCATCATGCACCGGCGCGCTGAGTTCAAGGCCGAACGTATTCTGCAAAACCGGTTGTTTGACCATCCCAAAGTTAAAATCATTTGGGATTCATCTCTGGAAAATGTGCTTGGCACACATGAACCCAAAGGCGTGAATGGCGCGCGTATCAAAAACCTGAAAACCGGAGCGACAACCGATATATCGGTGGATGGAATTTTCATTGCAATCGGCCACAAACCTGCAACTGAGTTATTTGATGGCCAATTGCCATTTAAGAATGGCGGTTATCTGATGACTGAACCGTGGAGCACGCGTACATCAATCCCCGGCGTTTTCGCTGCCGGCGATGTGACTGATGATATTTACCGTCAAGCCGTCACGGCAGCGGGCATGGGTTGCATGGCGGCACTGGAAGTTGAAAAATACTTGCATGCGCAAATACCCGTAAAGCAGGCGGCAGAGTAAAACATGGATTGGGATAAGCTGCGCATTTTTCACGCCGTTGCCGAAGCTGGCAGCTTCACCCACGCGGGCCATGAATTGTTGTTGTCGCAATCTGCCGTCAGTCGGCAAATTTCCGCGCTGGAAGCGGATTTACATGTCGCCCTCTTCCACCGCCACGCGCGTGGCCTCATTCTCACCGAGCAAGGTGAAGTGCTGCACCGCACGGCTCATGAAGTTTTTACCAAGCTGGCCGCAGCGCGAACCCGTCTGATGGACAGCAAAGAAAAACCCTCTGGTGATTTGCGCATTACCACAACCATCGGCTTGGGCTCGGTTTGGCTCACCCCGCGCATCCGCGAATTCATGGAACTCTATCCTGATATACACGTGGCTCTCATCTTGGAAGACCGGGAGCTTGATCTTTCCATGCGTGAAGCCGATGTGGCCATCCGCCTGCGCAGGCCCTCACAACCCGATCTCATCCAGCGCAAACTTTTCACCGTGCATCATCATGTTTATGCCTCGGGAGACTATGTGAAGAAACACGGCATTCCAAAATCGGTGGGGGATTTGGACAAGCACAGAATACTCATCTTCGGCGAAACTGAGGGCTTTCTGAGTGATCTCAACTGGCTTGCCACCGTGGGCCGCGAATCCGAAAACCCGCGCATTCCGGCATTGCGCGTTAACAATGCTTATGGCTTGCGCCGCGCCGTGCAAGCTGGTGCCGGCATTGCCATTCTGGCCGATTATAATGTGCCAACCGATTCAAACCTTGTGCAGATTGATCTGCCCCTGGAAGCCCCACAGTTCGAAACCTTCTTCGTCTATCCCGAGGAACTCAAAGAAACCAAACGCGTCACCGTGTTCCGCGATTTCATTGTGAACGAAGCCAAGGGCTGGAGTTTTTAAAGCCTTCGCCTCACCCCGGAAAACTCTGAATCCCAAGCTCAATCAACGTGCCATCTTTGTTTTTTGCAAGGCAGTTCCCAGACTCCATGCCTTGCACATAGCAAAATAGCGGCAGCTTGCCTTTGCGGTATTGCGCAACCGTTGCCGCATCAATGCCCTCTGCTGGCCTGAATGGAAATTCTCCGTCCATCTTCAATGCATCAACAGATTTGCTAAATCCTTCGCCAGAAATCCAATCGCGCAGCGCTTTCGTCATCGCCTTGCCATCGACGATTTTGGTTTGAGAAAAATTGAGAAGGTGCTGGGCAATATAAGAATGTGTCCAAATCGCCTCGTTATGAGATTGGCGCAGGCTGATCGTGACAACGGCTTGCGCGCACGTTGGCCCTGAAGCAGAGGCTTCAATTTTAAATCCCGCCCACATGCGTGAAGCAGAGGCATTGCAAACCGCATTTGCCGATGCCGAAAGCAGCATCCATATGCAAAGTGCTGAAACAGTTTTTATCATTCCTTTTAATGCCAAAGCATTGGCACCAATGACAAGAGCAATGAGGCCGCCAAGCCATAGTTGATCGGCCTGAACCATTGCGGATCGGTTAGCCACTTTTTCAATACGGCGCCAAATCCCGCCCATGTGCTGGCACTGGTGATGCCGGTGAATAAAAAGGTTCCCACCACACAAGCCAGTCCCTGCCAATAATGGCCAGCCAGAGTATAGCTGGAAAGTGCGGTGATCGCCATGATCCAAGCCTTTGGGTTGACCCATTGAAAACCAACGGCCTGCATAAAATTCAATGGCTTGCCAGCAGTATCAGCATCATTTTGTGAAGGTAGCGCGGTGGCAATTTTGAAAGCCAGCCATAGCATGTAAATCACCCCGCCCACTTGCAAAACGCGAAGCAAAAAGGGAAAGGATTCAAACAGTGTGCCAAGGCCCAAGCCCACACATAACGCCAAAAACGGAAAACCCAAAGCCACGCCCGCCACCACAGGTAACGTGCGCCTGAAGCCATGGGCGATGCCGCCGGCCATCAAAATGGTATTATTCGGCCCCGGGGTGAAGGCCATAATCACCGCAAAAACCAACAAGGCCGCATAAAGATCAAGCGTCATGCGGCCCTCGATTTTTTAGCTGCGACCCAGAAAGTCGCCTTTGCCGATTTCCACGCCGATGCTGCGGATCAGGTTATGCGCCGTCGCCATGTGGAAATAATGGTTCGGCCAAACCGCGCCATTGAGATAGTCGCTGCCGCTCATCTCAACATCTTTGCCAGAAATTTTCAGCTTAACGTTGCGCGTTGCCGCGCCTTCAAACTTCTTTGCATCGATGCCTGAAATGAAATCGCTGGTTTTGGTGATGCGTGCATAAAGTTCTTCAAACGTTTTTTCATCATCGGCATAGCTTGGAATATCGGTGCCAGATAAACGCGCCGCACAGCCTTTGGCTTGGTCGCACAAAATGATAATTTGCGCCGTCAAAGGCAACATATTTGGGTAGGTGCGCAGTGCCAATACAACAGATTTATCAAGCTTGCGCGCATCGCAAAAATCCTCGGCCTTTTTCAATATTTTGGTGATCGAACCAAGATTGCGAAGCAGAAATGGAACAGTTTGGGCGTACATATTGTCTTCCTTTGTTATTTGAGGTTTCCACAAAAACGCTGAATGCGCGTGCATGCGTCTTCGAGAGTGGGAGTTGCAGTAGCATAGCTAATGCGAAAATATGGTGACGTGCCAAATGCGGCACCATGCACCGCCGCCACACCTTCAACAGCCAGCAATTCACTCACAAAATCTTCATCCGTCGCAATCACTTTGCCAGAAGGTGAAGTTTTGCCCATCACCCCAGCACATGAGGGATAAACATAGAACGCGCCCTCTGGTGACTGGCACGTCAGGCCCCGGGCTTGGTTGAGCATCGAAACCGCAAGATCGCGGCGTTCCTTGAAAACTTTATTGTTGGCCGCAATAAAATCCTGCGTCCCATTCAACGCCTCAACCGCCGCCCATTGCGCAATGCTGGATGGGTTGGATGTGGATTGCGATTGCAACTTCGCCATCGCCTTGATCAAGGCTTCCGGCCCCGCCCCATAACCAATGCGCCAGCCCGTCATGCAATAGGCTTTTGAAACACCGTTCATGGTAAGGGTGCGCTCGTAAAGGGCGGGCTCCACTTGCGCCGGGGTAACAAATTTAAAGTCGTCATACGTTAAGTGTTCATACATATCATCGCTCAACACCCAAACCTGGGTGTGCTTCAACAACACATCGGTAATTGCTTTCATTTCCGCGTGCGAATAAGCCGCACCTGTGGGGTTCGATGGTGAATTCAAAATCACCCACTTGGTCTTTGCCGTGATGGCCTTTTCCAATGCACCAGCCTGCACCTTGAATCCTTTGGCTGGATCGCCTTGCACAATCACCGGAACGCCGCCAGCCAGCATCACAATATCGGGATAGCTCACCCAATAAGGGGCTGGAATAATCACTTCATCTCCGGGGTTAACCGTTGCCAGCAACGCGTTGAAAAGAATCTGCTTACCGCCAGTCCCCACAGACACCTGGGTGGCCGTGTAATCTAAGCCATTCTCACGCTTGAACTTGGCAACAATAGCCCTTTTCAGCTCTGCAATCCCGTCCACAGCCGTATAGCGCGTCTTGCCATCATTGATGGCTTTGATCGCTGCATCTTTGATGTTGCGCGGCGTTTCAAAATCCGGCTCCCCCGCAGCCAGACCAATCACATTCAAGCCCTCAGCCTGCATCGCCTGTGCCTTGTTGGTAATGGCAATCGTCGGCGATGCATTGATGCGGTTCAAAGCATCAGAGATAAAACCCATGACAGTTGTCCTTTTGCGAGAGGCCTTAAAGCTTTGAAGGCCCCCGCGCAAGCTGCTAACCATGGCCAATGGTGCATAAGCGTTTCACAATTTTGGGCGGGGGCATAGCGGGCCTGGCGGCGGCAATAGCGTTAGCCCGCCAAGGCCACGAAGTTGCTGTCTTGGAAAAAGCCAAAACCTTTGATCCCATCGGCGCTGGCATCCAACTTGGCCCCAATGCCGTGCGCGCTTTGCAGAAAATTGGCGCTTGGGATGCAGTAGAGCCCGTAACCTATGCGCCGCCCGCTTTATGTTTTCGCAGCGGCACATCCGGCCGCGTGTTAAAGCAGGTGCCACTTGGCACGGCTTTCGAAAGCCGCTTCGGCCAGCCTTACCGCGTGGCCCACCGGGCTGATTTACACGCCGGTTTGCTCAGCGTCGCCCAATCCCTGCCGCAGATTGAAATTGCCATAGCAACCTCGGCTGATCCATCAGGTGTCGCAGGGCCCGTTCTTGCAGCCGATGGGCTTTGGTCAACAACCCGCGAGCGGCTTTTCCCAAATACTGCCGCACATGCTCAAACATCGCCGCTGTTCCGCGCAATGGTGGAGATGCCGCAGAACCCCAACATCCGGTTTGAATGTGTGAATATGTGGTATTATCCGGGCGCTCATGTGGTGCATTATCCTGCGGGGCGCAGCGGTAAACTCAATTTGGTCATCGATGCCCCAAAAATCGGCCCACGCTTGCATTTCGCCAGGGCCGCGAAAATCCTTCTTGACGTCATCTCATCAGCACCAAACTGGACGCAGTGGACGGCGGCCTACGTTAATCCCCTTGCCACATGGCACAAAAATAACGTCTTGCTCATTGGCGATGCCGCCCACGGAACCTTGCCCTATCTGGCCCAAGGCGGCGCCATGTCGCTGGAAGATGCGGCGGCTTTGATGACCACCACCGATCCGGGTGAATTCGAGAAACTGCGACTGTCACGCTGTACAAATCTGCATGAGCAAACTTTGCGGATGGGAAAAATCTATCATTTAAGTGGCATTGGCGCCTTGGTGAGAAACACGGCATTGCGCTTCTCATCTGCCGAATCGGTTCTGGGCCGCATGGCATGGATCTATAACGGGTAAATTTCAGCTTGCCCTAAAAAGGCCATTCACAGGGTGATAAACTTATACCACAATCAGCGGGAATAGGATGCAATCCGCCAGCGTAAATGATCCGTAAAACACTTTGTCATTCATTTTAAGGAGCCGCCCATGAAATTAGCTATCGCCACGTTCTTGTTCACCACGCTAACTGCCAGCTTTGCCTTTGCGGCTGGCGGCACCGGCGGCGCAACTGCCCCTGCTGCAGCCCCACCCGCGCCCAAAGCCCCCGCCGCCATGATGGCTAAATGTAAAACCGGCCAGGTAGCGATGAAAAAACATGGCAAAATGAAATGTGTGGCCGCCAAGGCAGAACTCCTGCCCGATAACGAACTTTATAAACAAGGCTGGCAACTGGCCAAAGCCGGAGAATATGATTGGGCCATTACGGTTCTTTCCGCCGTGAAAGACCATAATAACCCAGACGTTCTGAACATGCTGGGCTATTCCAACCGCAAAGCCGGCCGCATTGAATTGGGCATATCTTATTATGACCAGGCCCTGAAACTGAAACCAGATTTTGTCCGCGCGCGCGAATATCTGGGCGAAGGTTATGTGGCAGCAGGAAAGCTTGATCTTGCCAAGTTCCAACTTGGTGAAATTCAGAAAATTTGTGGAACCTCGTGCGAAGAATATCAAGACCTGTCGAAGGTGATAGAGGCTGGAACGCTTTAACCTTTCGGCGGTGTAAGCCAGCTCACCTCGGCGCGGCCCAGCCCTTGCACCCCAAGGCGCTGGGCTAAGGCCGGTAACAGGGTCTGCAATTCAGCTTCAAGCGTAAACGGCGGGTTCACAACCAGCAGCCCTGAACCAGAAAGCCCGCTGGCCTCATGGGCAGTTTTAACGCGCAATTCTGCCTGCAGAATGTTGCCCAAACGCAAATCCGCAATAGCCCCCAAGAAGTTGCGAACGAACGCTTCCGTGGTCACCGGATACCAGATCACAAAAATGCCGGTGGCAAACCGCTTGTAGCCCTCAGCCAGCATCAGCGCCACTTGCTGCGTTTCATTCACGGCTTCGTAAGGCGGGTCCATCAGCACCAGCCCGCGCCTCTCAACCAAAGGTAAATGGGCTTTCACGGCTTGCAGTGCGTCAGATAAATTGACCTTAAGTCGCCTGTCGCCAGCATAATTCAGTGCCAGCGTTTCAGCATCGTGGGGGTGCAGCTCGTTGACAATCAAACGATCCCCGGCCCGCATTCCGCGCAGCATAATCTCGGGTGATCCTGGGTAAAAACGCCAACCGCCATCAGCGTTCAAAGCCGCAACCGCAGCCCGGTAAGCTCCCAAAATCCTTTCCACGTCAGCAGCAAAGGGCTCAGTCATAAGCCCAATGCCGCCGCGCCATTCCTGCGTTTTAGTGGCCTCTTGCCCCATCAAATCATAAGTGCCGATGCCCGCATGCGCATCCAAAACGGCAAAGGGTTTGTCCTTCGCCGCAAGATATCCAACCAGCCTTGCCAACACGGCATGTTTCAAAACATCCGCATGGTTTCCGGCGTGATAAGCGTGGCGATAGTTCATGGCCGCGCTGGATAGCGCAAACGCACGGTTAACCAAATAGAAACCATTTGCCTGCAACTTTGGCGGTTATGAAAATTCAGCTCATCATTTATCTGCTGTGCTTTGTGGCCGTGTTCAGTGTCTCTCTGCGGGCTGAGACAACCAGCCCCCTTTTTGGCGGCACGGCGAGTGGCGTTTTCGAAGTGAGCCCGGTCGATAAAACCACGGCCCACACGTTAAAATTCAGCCAGGCAAGTGCGCAATTTTGTCGTTTTCCAAACTGTCCAAAGCCGCAAAATTCTGCTATTCACGCGTCGGCCAACGCGGTGCAACCATAATCTTGCCATCAGTGTGGGGTCTTTCTCACAGGCCAAAATAATTGGGGGACGGAACGAATGCACAATAATCTCAAATGGGTTGCACTGGTTGCCTTGGCCACAAGCCTTGGTGCCTGCACCAGCATGAACCTGTTTAAGGATTCAGCCGCTCCAGCCGCACCACCGGCTGAGGCAACCGCGCCAACGGCTCCGGCGGTGAATGGCGCCATATCGGCTGCCCAAATCAAATCGCTTCTCACTGGCAAAAGCTGGCGTTGGAGGGGCCTGAAATCCGGCGTAACGCTTTATGCCTCAGACGGCACCTCACTGGTTGAAATTACCGGCTCGGGCACCACGCAAGGCAAATGGGTGGCGCAAGATGGTGAACTGTGCGAAAGTTTCGCGCCAGCACCCTTCCTGCCACAAGGCGTGCCTTTGAAGTGTAACCCGTTCAAACCCGGCCCAACACCTGGCACCTATCTGGTCGGGCCAGCCACCTTCACTTTGGCCTCATAAACCAAGGCAATATACAATTTTATGCACCGGCGGGGCCGAGCCACAGTCTCGCCGCAACTTTTTCACGGTATGAACGTTATATGGTTTCATCATCTCGTCGGATAAACCCTATGAAAAATGCCGCCCTCACCCGCCGAAACTTCTTGGCCACAACCGCAACCCTGCTGGCCAGCGCCACCATAGCGCATGCTGCCCACCCGCTTTATGGCGGGGTGGATTTCACGCGTGATCCTGCCCTTGTGCCCCCGCCAGAAGCGGGGCAGGATTTTCCCATCCAGCCGTTTGAGCAAACTCTGCCGCCGCGTTTCCGCAAGCAGCAAGTCACCATCGGAGCAAATAATCCCGCCAATTTCATTATCGTTGACCCTGAAAATCGCCACCTATATTATATGCTGGGCGGTGATCAGGCCATTCGTTATGGCGTCGGCGTGGGCCGTGAGGGCTTTGCCTGGTCAGGCCGCGCGATTGTTGGCCTGAAGCGCAAATGGCCACGCTGGTTACCCCCTGAAAGCATGGTAGAGCGAGATCCCAATGCCCTCAAATGGGCCAACGGCATGCCCGGCGGGCCAGAAAACCCACTGGGTGCCAGGGCGCTTTATCTATATGCCAATGGCCAAGACACGCTCTACCGCATTCACGGCACCAATGATCCAAGCTCCATCGGCAAGGCCATGTCGTCCGGCTGCATCCGCATGTTGAACGAAGATGTGGCAGATTTGTATGAGCGCGCCCCCAAAGGCACACCCGTTAAAGTTCTGGGTGCCGGTGATTTTACCGCCGCAAACTGAAAAATCCTTCATGATGGCCAGTCTTGCCGCTGTCGCCACAATATGGCACACCGCGCCGTAATGAAAAAACTGTTCAAATCATCGCGCACGGCCCTTATGGTCATCGCAACGCTGTTGTCGGCCTGCTCCAATAGTCCGCAAGGGGTGCGCATCATCAACGGTGCAATCTCCACCCCCACATCCAAACAAGCCGTCGCAATCCGTAACTTTTCCGCTGCAGAAATTGCGCCCGCTGTCAGCGGCAAAACGTTCCAGTTCACCCGCACCGGCGCTTCAGGCTTTGTCACATTTAATGCCGATGGCACATTGAGCGTAACGGATGATCAAAAGGGCCCCTCGGTGGGAAAGTGGAGCACATCAACGGGCCAATACTGTGAAACCTATTCCCCAGCCCTGCCGCTTGAATGCGGTGTGTTCAAATTCACCGGAGACGCCTACTTCGCCGCCAATTCACGGCTGGTGGAGATGAAGGTTTAGGCTTAAGATTATTTTTAAAATCAAAACCCGGTCTTGTTGACTCTGTCATCAACGCGGGCCTACCGTGGTGAACTATCCGCGGGGGGCAACGCTGGGGGCTATTAACGGCCTGCATCCTTCGTGTAAAATCCACATAGGCCGTGGGGAGCTATAAAGGCCGTTCACGGACCTTACACGCCGCAAGGCGGTGCGGGCAGTGACACTTTGGTCAATCTGGACAACGACCACACGGCTTCCGTCAATCTCGGCAATATCGGCTTTGAGACTTACTATGGCGGGGCCATGGCCAGTTATGTGTATGGCGGCACATCAACAGCCAATCTCACCTTTGTGGGCCAAGGCGGAGCCGATGCCTTCATTGGTGGCGCGGGCAATGATGTAGCCATTGGCGGGGCGGGTGGGGATTATCTTGATGGCGGGGCTGGCAGCAATACGCTCAGCTATGCGGGTTCCCTGCAAGGGGTTTCCATCAATCTGCTGGCTGGCACAGCTTCGGGCGGGGATGCGCAAGGCGATTACTTCCTCAACTTCCAGAATGTGAATGGTTCCGCCGCCAATGATACGCTGTATGGCGATAACAATTCCAATACGCTGTATGGTGATGCCGGCAATGATGTTCTGGTTGGTTACGGCGGCAATGATTTGCTGATTGGGGCTGCGGGCAATGATTACCTCTACGGCGGATCAGGCAATGATATTTTTTATTATGCCGGCGCAGGCTTTGGCCATGATGAGATTGCCGATTTTACGATTGGCCAGGACCAGATTTACATCAGCACTGCTTTGGCAGCCAATTTCCCCACCTTGCAGTTTTATTTATTCCAAAGTGGAGCCAACGTTCTCGTGGCCTTCGGCCCAGACACCATTCAGATCGACAACACCACCATCGCCAGCCTCCACGCCACCGATTTTGTGTTTTTCTGAGGGTGCGCACCTTGGAAATTTTACCCCCCGCACTATGCGGGGGGG
>JANYHB010000004.1 GCA_025359265.1 Hyphomicrobiales bacterium
CGCAATATCGTCGAACGCTTCTTCTGTAAAATGAAAGACATGCGAAGGCTCGCAACCCGCTTCGAAAAATCCGCCCAAAACTTCCGCTCAATGATATATATCTTTGCTGTCAGGTGCTGGTGCAATTGAGTCCACACCCTAATATCATTTGGCCTATTGCTAGGGCAATTTCACTATATTGTTCATCTCTGAAATTGAGGTTTCTACTCATGGCTGATAACACTCCAAAGAAAAAAGATGGGGACACAAAACGTGATGCAGCCTTGGCCCGCGCCACAAGCCTTTCCAAGACTGATTGGTCAGTTCACGCCACGCCTAGCTTCTTCTGCAGATTGCTGCTGGATGTTGTGTATTGGAACGTCAAGCGCTCACCCGGATTGATATAGCGGAAGGCCTGTTGCGCCATCAGCGCGGCTTCGTGGAAGCCCGAGAGGATCAGCTTCAGCTTGCCTGGATAAGTGTTGATATCACCCACCGCGAAAATGCCGGGCACGTTGGATTCAAATTTTTCGGTATCCACCGCGATCAGATTTTCGGTGAGGCCCAGGCCCCAATCAGCCACCGGGCCAAGCTTCATAGTGAGGCCGAAAAAGGGCAGCATGGCATTGCAGGCCACCTCAGAAAAGGTGCCATCAGCGCCCTTCACCGTGGCGGCCGAAAGCACGCCGCCCTCGCCTTTGAGGCCGATGACTTGCCCGATTTTCAACTGCATTTTGCCGGTGGCCACCAGCTCGCGCATTTTATTGACGCTGTCGGGGGCGGCGCGGAATTCATCGCGGCGGTGCAGCAAGGTCATCGACCGGGCAAGCGGCTGCAAATTATTCGTCCAATCCAACGCCGAGTCACCGCCGCCGATGATCAACACATCCTTGTCGCGCAAGGCTTCCATCTTTTTCACTGAATAGAAAACGCTGGAACCCTCATAAAGCTCAATTCCCGGGATCGGTGGTTTCTTCGGCATGAACGAACCACCGCCGGCCGCAATCACCACCACTTTGCAATTGAATTTCAATCCGCCATCAGTGGTGAGATGAAAATCATTGTCGCCACGCTTTTCAAGGCTGGTGACCATTTGATTGAAATGAAATTCCGGCTTGAACGGCTTGGCCTGCTCCAGCAACCGCGTGGTGAGATCAGCGCCCGTGACCAATGGCAAAGCCGGAATATCATAGATCGGTTTTTCCGGATAAAGTTCAGCGCATTGGCCACCGGGGCGATCCAGAATGTCGATGACGTGGCATTTTATATCAAGCAAGCCCAATTCAAAAATGGCAAACAAGCCACATGGCCCGCCGCCAATGATCACCACGTCGGTTGTAATCACCTCAGACATCAGAACTGCTTCTCCGGAACTTTCACCCGCAAGCCATCCAGCGCGTCGGAAACCTTGATCTGGCAGGACAGCCTGGAATTTTCACGCACATCAAAGGCAAAATCCAGCATGTCTTCTTCCATCGGGTTGCGCTTGCCGACTTTTTCCAGCCAATCCGGCTCCACATAAACATGGCAGGTGGCGCAGGCGCAGGCCCCGCCGCAATCGGCATCAATGCCTTGCACTTGGTTCTTGATCGCGGTTTCCATCACCGTCATGCCGGGTGTGCCATTGGCGGTGATTTCCTTGCCATCATGCTGGATGAACGTGATCTTGGCCATAATATCTCCTGTTGCGGGCAGGCTTTAGGAGATGGGCGGAAGAAACGCAACTTTCCAGAGCGGCCCAGAGTCAGGGCGCCGAAGCCAGCCCGGCAAAGGCCTGGATTTCATCAGAACCCATATCCGAAATGGCGCGCGCTTCCAGCCCACCCTCAATCCAGGCGGCCAGATGAAAACCATCTTTCTCGGAAAACCGCGGTGCCAGATCAGCGCCCGTGGATGGCCACATCATCAGGTCAATAAAATGCTTGTCGTGGCGGTAAACCATCGCCGCCACGCGGTGCCCATCAACATAGTCCAGCCGCCCTCCCACCAGGGCATAACCTTGCCGGGTGAAATCGCGCACTTGCGGCGAAAACTCGGCCCGACCGGCAAACCATGGCTTCACGGTGTGTTGGTCGCTGGAGGCCACCTGATAAGGCGCATCCTGCATCAAAGCCCGCACATGGGCCGCCACCACATCGCGGGTGACATTGTCTGTGCTCTGCTGCCACGACATCACCATGTAACCCACGGTTCCAGCGACCAACGCCACCGCAGCATAGGAAGCCGCCAGACCCACAAGCGGCCAAGGCGGCTTGAACACCGCAGCAGTGGCGGCCTCACCCGCTAACGTCAAGCTGATCTTCGCCGCAAGACCATCAGGTGCCAAAGGCGTTTCCTTCTTTAACAAGTCACGCATGGCGGCGAGCTTGTGCAATTTTTGTGCGCATGAACTGCAAGTCGCAATGTGACGCGCCAAACTCGTCTGCGCAGCGCTTTGCAATTCACCGTCAAAAAAGCGGGCAAGCTCCAACTCCCTTACGTCACAAGGCATATTTGCCATCCATTTCTTTCAGTCGAATGACCAGCTTTGCCAAATGTTCGCGTGCCCGCGAAAGCCGCGACATCACCGTGCCCACAGGCACACCCGTGGCGCTGGCAATCTGCTGGTAACTCATCTCTTCAATTTCTCTCAGGTGCAAAACTTCGCGCAAAGTGGGCGGAAGTTCTGATAGGAGTTGCTGTAACTGTCCAACGTCAGCGGCGGTGATAAGAGCTTCCTCAGGTGATGGCGCTTCGCTGGCAATGTCGAAACCTGGCCTTTCTTCACCATCTCGCCCAACCAATGCTTCATCGAATGAGATCACGTTGAAGCCGCGCTTGCGTTGCTGCAATTGGCGATAACAAACATTGCGCACAATCGTGAGAAGCCAAGGCTTGAAGTCACCGCCGCGGAATTGCGTGAAGGCGCGAAAGGCCCGCAGATAGCTGTCCTGCACCGCGTCTTCGGCCTCAGAACGCTCCCGCAACAAGGCATAGGCCAGCCGATAAGCCGCTGGCAGTTGCGGCATGGCCTGGCGCTGAAAGTCGGTTGGCTTTTTCATCCGTTACAACATGGACTCAAGCATGCGGCAAATTATTCCGCGCATCACATTTTATTGAACTGAACCGAAAAGCGGAATTTTGATGGAAAGCAAAGAGTCTCCCATTTGCAACAGCACACTCATTGAGGAAGACACCATGACACTTTCCCGCAGAACTTTCGTGGCCACTTCGGCCATGGCAACCATGTTTGGGCTCTCTGCCCGCCTCGTTGTCAGCGTGGCGGAAGCCGCACAGGTGACAGCCGATCCCGCGGCAGCCTTTGTCCGCTACAAAGTGGGCGATGCCGAAGTCACTGCCATTTATGACGGGGTGTGGGAGCGGCCATACAAGGCCAATCTTGTGGCCAATGCGTCGGTGGATGATGTGCAAGCCGCCCTCACCAAAGCCAATCTGCCAGATACTTTCCTCACGCTGCCTTTCACGGTTTCAGTGATCAAGCAGGGCGATGACGTGATCCTTTGTGATGCCGGAACCGGCGGCCAGGTGGTGCCCACGGCAGGCAAATTTATGGACGGCTTCAAGGCTGCCGGGTTTGATCCGGCAAAGGTTTCAAAAATTCTCATCTCCCACTGCCACCCTGATCACATTTTTGGCTTGATGGCGAAAGACACGAACGCTCCCGTGTTTGCCAACGCGGAGATTATGATTTCTGACGTAGAATATAAATGGTGGACTGACCCAACCACGCTGGACAAAGTGCCGGATGATCGCAAGCCACTGGTCAAGCGCATTCAGGCCGTATTCCCCACCTGGAAAAACATCACGCAGGTTGCAGGCGAAAAGGAAGTGGCCAACGGGTTGAGCTTTGTGGCAGCACCTGGCCATACCCCGGGCCACCGCGCGTTCCTGTTGGCTTCGGGCAAAGATCAACACATGTTTTCCAATGACACCATGTATATGCCTGCCTTGAATGTGGCCCACCCTGATTGGATGGGCAGCTATGACCAGGATGCGCCAACCGCCGTTGCCTCACGCCAGAAGATGATGGCAAGATTGGTGGCCGACAGGATTGCCCTTTCGGGCTATCATTTCCCCTTCCCGGGCCATGGCGCCTTGGCCAAAGAAGGCCCCGATTACGTTTTGACAATCGCAAAAATTTAACGGAGATGATTATGAAAACCAGCTTTATTGCCAGCGTGATTGCCACCTTGCTGTTTGCTTTGACTTGGGCGGCCCCGGTGCTGGCAGTTGACAATGCCGCAAGTGGTGGCCGACCTGATCTTGCCCTCGTGCGCGCAAAGATTGATGCCAAGGACTATGCCGCAGCCATCACCTTGCTCACGCCGATGACTGCGCAATACCAAGACCCAGACGTTTTCAATTTGCTTGGGTTCAGCTATCGCAAAAGCGGGGATCTGAAGAGCGCGGCAACTTATTACGGCAAGGCCCTGGACGTTGACCCCACTTTCAAACCTGCCATCGAATATCAGGGGGAACTATTTTTGCAGATGAACGATGTGGATAAAGCCAAGGCAAATTTGGCCAAATTGGTAAATCTGTGCCCAACAGGCTGTGAAGAGAAGGACGATCTGGAAAAATCCATCGCGGCCTATACTCCCACGAACTAATTTAAAACTTTCGCGCGGAAACTTTTGATCGCGGCAGTGAGTGTGGCTTCAAAACCACTTCCACCGGCCCGCCAGCGCTCGGCAATATCTTGCAGTTGGATCGCACCCACTGCCGCTGCAGCACCACGCAACGTGTGCATCTCAAAGGCTAAATCAAGGTGTGTCCAATCAAGGCCTTCCAGTCTGGAAAGTTGGGCTTCAAACAGGGCCAGAACTTCAGTGGCAAGTGATGCATCACCCATGGCGTGGTGCATGAGGATGTTGCGGTCAAAAACCGCTGGTTCCGAATTTGGCGAGGCCGAGATCGCCTCAGAAAAATTAAATTGCTTGCCCAAGTTATCTGCCAGAAGCCGCAGGCCTCTTCCTCTCCCCAACCTCGGCCAAGCTACCACGGGCCGACTAAAGGGGAGTTTCACGAGTCGATTCAATTAGATTCAGCATTTTAACCAAATCTTCATTTTGTGCGGATGACGCGCCCTTTGCGTTTCAAGTTTGTGGGAAAATAGGTTAATATGCATTAACGAGTGTTGTGGCTGGCAGGCCATTTTCAACTTTTTTGCATCGCGCAGAGGTTGAAAAGCTGCTGACGGACAACTGGCTGACGCCAAATATTTTTAAGGGATGCGCTAAACGATGGCAAAACAACCCACTGATAACCGCCGCCGCAACCGGGTGCCGTCGCTCGACGCGCCGCAACCTGTCGATGGGGCAGGAAACGGTGATGCCCAAACCCAGCAGAATCAGTTGCGCGGTCGGCCCGCCAATGAAAATGACCCTGGTTCAGCGTTGATGTTGCAGCGCCTGCGCCGCCCGCCTTCTTATGACGTGATTTGGGCGGCGATTGTTATTTCAGCCATTTGGACCGCTGGTTGGTTCTGGGTTTACAAGGATGTGTTTGCCAACCAGCAGGTGAATTCGCCCACCGAATTCCTGCAGGCTTTGGCTTTGCTGATTTTGCCGGTTCTGGGCATGCTCTCGATTTCTTATTTCCAGTGGCGCGCGCAACAACTGCGCCAAGTTTCCGAAGTTCTGATGCATCAGGCCATGCGCCTGATTAGACCACAAGACGTGGCCACCGACGGCCTCACCTCCATTGCGCAAACCGTGCGTCAAGAAGTTGATCTTCTGGTTGGTGGTGTTGAACATGCTTTCCAGCGTGCAACCGCACTGGAAGAAATCGTTCACAAGGAAATCTCTGCCATTGAACGCGCTTTTGGCTCCAACGAAGAGCGTATTCGCGGCCTTGTGAATGGTTTGGAAACCCAGCGTGGAGCTTTGCAGCAAACCTCCAATATGGTGGCCGCCGATGCAGCACCCATGTTGCAGCGCCTTGAATCCAACACCCAGAACCTGGGCCAGGTGGTGAACTTGGCACTGTCCACTTTTGGCCGTCTGGAAGAGGGATTGAAAAATTCCACCTCGGAATTGGCGCGCACCATTGAAGGCGTTTCCCAACGTGCCGCTGAAACGGGCGCTGAAATCGGCACCCATTCCACGCAGTTTGAACGCCTCTCCACCATGTTGGTGAGCGACTTCCGCGGCTTTTCTGGCCAATTGCAGGAATATATCCAAACCCTCAGTTTCACGGCCTCCAATTTGGGCAATGAAACCCGCAAGTTCGGCAGCGAAGTAAAAGGCATGGAGAGCAATCTCGTGCAGATGCTGCAACAAAGCTCAGACCGTTTGATCGGGGCGCACACGGAGGTTTCTCAAACTGTTGAGCGTCTCTCGATCAACGCAAGCACCAACGCCAAACAAACCGCCAATGAACTGTTGCAGACTTTTGGTTCAATCGGCGAAACCATCACGTTCCAGATTCGCTCTGCCACCAGCGATAGCCTCACCCAAATTGAGCGCATGAACGAAACCGTCAGCACCCAGGTGCGCGCTGCCACAACAGAACATTCGGGCGCATTGGAACGCCTGGGCGACAGCTTTGCCATGACCATGCAACAAACAACCGCAGCTGCGGCTGAAAACATTGGCCGTGCCGGACTGGATACTGCGCAACGCATTGAGCAAGCCAATGGACTGGTGACCAGCGGGTTGCAATTGGTATCCAACGATTATTTGCAGAAACTGGGCACCTCGCGCAACGAATTAACGGCCCACCTTGATCAATCAGCCGCCAAAATGGTGGCGGAATTGGATAGCACCAGCGTGCGCTTCAATGATCGCTTCCTCCAAACCGGCAACCATCTGGTGATGAGCCTTGACCAATCATCCACCAACTTGGTCAATCAACTGGGTGCTTCGGGCAGCGGCTTGATGGGATCCATTCAAACTTCAACCGAAAAATACGCGCAGGCCTTGCTTGAAGCAACCAGCAGGCTTGATCTTTCGGCCGCTGCGGCCTCAACCAACATCAGCCGCACCACCACACTTCTGTCCCAGGAAATGCATGGCGTGGGAACCAACATCAACGATCTGCTGGTTTCCACCAGCGGCACCATCGCCGCGCATTTGAAAGAAACCTCAGAAATTGTTTCGCGTCAAATGCAGGATTCCGGCCTTGCCTTGGCCCAGAACATTGAAGCCTCCGGCGGCACTGTGACAGACCGATTGATCAGTGTGTCTGGCGAATTTGTGCAAAAACTTTCAACCACGCGTGAAGGCTTGCTGACCGCGTTCCTCGGCGCTTCGGGCGATCTTGCCTCAAAACTGCAAGAAACCTCAACCAGCATTTACACCAAGCTGCAACACACCAACACCACCATGTCTGATCAACTGGCCGAAGTGGCAGCCCATATCAATGACCGGCTGGATGGCAGCTTAACGCTCTCAGGCCAACATGTGGCGAACGCCACTGCCAAAATGATCGAGGCCTCCAATGCCATCCATGCGCGCCTTAAAGATACTTCGGGTGATTTCCATGACCGTTTTTTGGAAACCACAACTTTTGCGCATGACCGTTTGAACGACGCTTCCACATCAATGCAGACGCGCTTGAACGAATCGGCGCTGGCTGTGCAAAACCGCATGCACGCCTCAACCAGCGATCTGGTTGACCAGTTGGAATCGATCACCAACCAGTTGCATGAAAAACTGGATGGCACGGTGGGGCTTTCAAGCGAGCGTATCGCTACTGTTACTGACGGCCTCACCGCAAAGCTGGATGCATCATCGTCTCAGCTGGGTTCCTTGCTGGTGGCAACCGAGCGCCGCCTGGGCAGCCAGCTTGAACAGGCTTCAACTGAACTCGAAGCCCTGTTCAACCAAAACACCAAGATGCTTACCGATCAGTTGGAGCAAAGCTCCACCGCCGTAACAGCATCCTTTGCCGAGACCACAATTCAAGCCGCACAGACTTTAAGTTCTGCCGGCCTGGAGGTGACAACCAAGATTGATGACGCCAGCCAGACCATGTTTAACCGCCTGCACGGCACAACGTCTGAACTTGGCAAACGCTTTGATGTGGCAACCGATCACCTTGAAGGTGTCACCACTGAAATATCCAAACGCCTGGACGGTCAAGGCAAACGCTTTGTTGAAATTCTCGATACGGCATCCGGGCAGATCTTTACCGATTTGGGCAAGGCCCGCGATGCCTTCTCGGAAGGTTTGGGCGAAACCACGATGCAAATTTCGGGTCGCTTTGAACAAGAAACCGGCTTGCTGGTTGGACGCATTGATAGAGCCGTGTTTGAGTTTGATACCTCGGCCACATCATCGGCCGGCAAATTGGAAGAAGCATCGCAGAAATTTGCCAAGCACGTCGAAGGCACCAACACCTTCCTCACCAACCAGCTGGCCGCCGCTGCCAGCGACATCGACACACGCCTTGAAAGTGTTTCAACGCAGTTGACGGGCAAACTCGAATCCACCGGCACACGCATTTCAGAACGCCTGGATGATGTGTCTGCCCTGGTGGATAAATCGATCGACAAGTTCAACACCGAAATGGAACATGTGTTGCAATCGCGCCGCGACGCGCTTGACACGTTATCGAACGATGCCAGCCGCAAATCTGCCGAAGTGGACAAGATGATGAACGGCTATATCGCCATGATCGAAGACAGCCTGACAACCGCTGAACAACGCGCCCAGCATTTGGGCCGCATTGTTGCCGATCAAAGCAACGCCGCGCTGTCGCGCCTGGAAGAAGAGTTGCGCAAGCTTGAAACCAACTCAACCGGGCAAGTGGCGCAGGCGGCACGCGCGCTTCGTGAGCAACATGAGCGGGCACTGGCCAACATGAATGAGATGCTGTCTTCAACAGCCTCCGACTTTCAGCAAACGGCCCAAGACATGCGCATCACTGCCCAACAGGTGGTGAAGGATATTGACACGGCGCGTGGCGAGTTGAAACGCGCCGTGATTGATCTGCCCGAAGAAACCCGCACCAACGCCGATAACATGCGCCGTGTGGTGGCTGATCAGATCAGTGCCCTCAACGCGCTGGCCGAAGTGGTGCGCAAACAATCTGGCAGCCTGGATTTTTCAGGCCCAGGTTTCATGAGCCCCCGCTCACCCCCCGCGATAGCGCAAAGGGCTGAGGCCACCTATGCGCCAGTGCAGGTTGCCGCCCCGGTTCGCCCCCGCGCTGAACCGGTGCCAACTGCAAGTTCCAAACTGGCAAATCTGGCCCGCGAGGTTGAAACCTTTAATACCAAACTCAACGTCTCGGCGCGTGACGTTGTGGAAGCCATTGAGGGACAGTTGCCACGGGATTTGGAAAAACGCTATTCAGCCTCTGATCGCGGCGTTTACGCAACGCGCCTTTATGAAACCCGCAGCCGCAAATTGATCAAGGCCTTGGAAAATCGCTATGCCGAGGAACGCCTGCTTAGAAGCCGCATTCAGGCTTACAACCGACTGTTTGAAAAGCTGCTCGACGGCATTTCTGCAACCGACGGTGCTGAGGCCGTGATGGAAGAGGTTCTGGCCTCTGAACAAGGCCGCATCTATGTGATGCTGGCTGAGGTTGCGGGCCGCTTGCCAAGCCAGAGCTAAGCGCCTTGTTGAAACTTGGCGTGAGCGCGCAATCCTTTCCGGTTGCGGGCACTTTCACAATTTCCCGGGGCTCGAAGACCACCGCCGATGTTATCGTCGTTGAACTTGAGGCGAATGGGCACAGGGGCTGGGGCGAAGCTGTGCCCTATGCGCGTTATCAGGAAACCGTGCCACAATGTTTGGCGGCTTTAGAAAGCGTGCGGGCAAAAATCGAGCTTGGCCTTTCACGTGCCGCCCTTGCCACACTGGCGCTGCCCAAGGCCGCACAGAACGCCCTTGATTGTGCCTTGTGGGATTTGGAGGCCAAACAGCTCGGCAAGCCCGCTTGGGCCCTCGCCGGAATTGTGGAACCGCAGCCCTTGCTGACGGCCTATACATTAAGTCTGGACACGCCTGCCGCCATGGCGGATGCGGCACGCAAATCTGCCCACATGCCTTTGCTGAAACTGAAACTGGGCCGCGATGATGATGCTGAGCGCTTGGCTGCAATCCGCGCCGTGGTTCCGCAAGCGCGATTGATTGTAGACGCGAATGAAGGTTGGAACGCGCACAACATCGAGGCCATGCTGGCCTGTTGCACTAAACACGGCGTTGAATTGGTGGAACAGCCCCTGCCCCAAAATGATGATGACGCCTTGCTGACCCTTGAAAGCCCGGTTCTGATCTGTGCCGATGAAAGTGCCCATGACGCGAGATCGCTGGGCGCGCTCAAGGGCAAATATGATGCGGTGAATATCAAGTTGGATAAAACCGGCGGTCTGACCCAAGCACTTGCAATGGCCAAAGTTGCCAAAGCGCAAAATTTTCAAATCATGGTGGGCTGCATGTTGGCATCTTCACTGGCTATCGCTCCGGCAGTTCTGGTAGCGCAAATGGCCGATTATGTTGATTTGGATGGCCCGCTCTTGTTGGCCAGAGATCGATCGCCCGCGATCAAGTACGAGCAGGGTTTAATGCATCCGCCCCCCGCGCAGTTGTGGGGCTGAGCTTCACCAGGTTAAACCAGGCCACCCCCAAGCCAAGCGCGGCAAGGCCCGCCATGAATAAAAACGCCTCGCCGCCAAAGCGACTGTAGAGAGGCCCAGAAATCCACGTTACGCTCGATAACAACAAGCCTGCCGCAAATGCCGTGTAAAGCCCTTGCGCCGTGTTGCGCAAATTATGCGGCACATGCAGCCGGATGAAATGCATCAATGATAAATGCGTGGTGGCAAAGGAGATGCAATGCAGCATTTGCAGCAATGCCACTTGATAGAATTCGGTTGCAAAGCCCATGCCCAGCCAGCGCATCGCAGCACCAAACAATCCGATGCAGAGCAGCCGCGGCAACGGCACGTCTTTTACCAACCGGCCCGAAAAGAAAAACAAGGCCACTTCCGCCAGCACCGCAGCCGCCCACAGCATGCCAATTTGAAAAGTGTCGAAGCCCAGCCGGGCAAGGTGCAAACTGCTCACCGCATAGAGCAGACCATGGCTGCAATTGGCGAGGCTTGCGGCAACCACAAAAACCGTAAAGCGTGACGCAAACAGAAATTTCAGTGCGGCACCCACTTGCAACGGCGTGACTTGGCTGGGATGGGGAAGGTGGCGTGGCTCCGGTGGCAGCACAAAGGTGGCCGCCACCGAAAGCATTTGCGCTGCCGTGATCAGCAGCATGGTATCTTGCGCAGGCAAAATGGTGAGTAACGCGCCAGACGCCAGACTTCCAACCAGAAAACTCAGTGAGGCCCAAAGCCGCAAGCGCCCGTATTCCAATCCCAAACGTGAAGCGCTTTCAACGCTGAACCCCTCGATCAGCGGAAAAATGGGTGCAAAAAGCAAGGCCGCCAACAATCCCAAACCCATTATCATCGCATAGCTGTTGGCCTGTGACAGCAAGCCATAAGATAGAACTGCACCAATGGCACAACCGCGAATGACCAGAAACCGCCGTCCGGTATAATCGGCCAAAGCTGCAAACAAGGGTGCGCCGACAACGCGTGTGGCCGTCATGGCGGCGATAACCGCGGTGATCTGCGCCACGCTCAAACCCTGGGCTTGCAGCCACATGGGTAAAAATGGCAGCTGAATTCCAGTGCCAATCATCAACAGTGCATAACTGAGTGAAAAGCGAAATCCGAATGTTTGCGAGCTCATGTCAACGTGAATTGCCGTGTGGGCCACATTGCCGGCGGCGCGGCGAAATAAGTTTATTTTAAGCCGCAACACGAATGTGTCGAGACAATTTCAGGAACTAAACGAAAGATTCACCACTTTCCACGATAAAAGATGCAAGTGGCCTTTGTGCTGCATGCATGTCTGTATGTTTGCGTTGGTGGAGTTAGCATGGTTTTGGACGATGGCGCAGGGCCCGAAAAGCTGGATGAGATTCTGGCGGCGGTGAAAGAAACCAAGCGTGGCCGCTGGTTTCTTGAAACTTATGAAAGCCGCTTGCGGGCGAACGACACCTCAAAAATCCTTGCCGCCATTGCCACGCTTGAGCGCCAAATCCAATCAATGGACGTGCCAGGCAGCACCAGTGGTTTGCTGATCCGCGCGCGCGCTGCCATAGCCCAAGCGCGCAAAGACATCTTGGATTTGCCCAGCAAGCCGCCTGAACTTTCAGCGGAGGGCCAACTCTTTGCCAAACTCGCCAGCCTCTCCAAGCAACAATTTCCACATGATTCTGCAACGAGCAAGGGGGTTGACCGCGCCTTGCGCCTGGTGGCGGAGCTTGACTTGGATTTCTCCGTTCCAGGCAACGCAACCGAGGCCAAACAATTTTTTAAGCAGGATGAGGCGGTTTTCGAACCGGCCCCTGGCCCCAAGCCCGTGGTGTTAACCACACGCAACGAAGCGCCAGCCGAAATGCCGCCACGCGGCGCAAAGCTTATCATTCAAAGAATAGCCCCATCTTCGCTTTCCGTCGAACCCGGCACTCCGCAGGTTTCTCTCCGGCCAGAAATGATGCAAGATGTATTCGCCGTGGAGCCTGAACTGCAGCCCCCTTTGCCAAGCGAACAACCCATGGCCACGGCTGATGCACCAGAAATTGCGCAAAGTCGTATTGTCATTATCCGCCGCAAGGCCGATGAGATGGATGATGTGCCCTTATTTGAAGTTGCAAGCGGCATAAGCGCCACCGCCGCTGAAGCCACCGTTGCGCGCCCGCAACTGGATAGAATAAGCGCCCAAGCAGCGCTTTAATTAAGCCTCCGTTTACCAAGTTCAGCGAGTCTGCAGAACGAGACGGAGTTGGAAAACAAAGTGTTAAAATCAGGCATCAGCCGCCGCCGCATGCTGCACTATGCGGCCCTGCTTCCAGCCATGATTGCAGCCAAAGCTTTTGCCGAAGATCCAGCCGCCATTGGCTCAGTCACTTCGATTGCGCCGCGCATTGCCATGCAGGGCAAACTGGCCACAAAAACAGAAATCGTTGCAGGCCAGGGCCAGGCACCCATGTTGACTTTGGGTTCGGTGCAGGCCCTGCAAACGGCAATCGCAAAATATGAAGAAATTGTCGCTGGCGGCGGTTGGCCCGCATTGCCGCAAGGCCGTTACGACAAATCCTCCTCACCCCGCGCTGTCCTGCTTCTGCGCCAAAGATTGGTGCGCGAAGGTTATCTGGATTTTGAGTCTCTGGCGACGGGCCATGCCGATAAATGGGACGCTTCTCTCAGCGCAAGCTTGCGCGGCTTCCAATATAATCATGGTGCGCTGCCGAATGGAAAAATCGACGAGCGCACCCGCCAGGAACTCAATATCTCTGCCGAAGCGCGGCTTTTCAGTTTGAATGAAAACCTGCCGCGCATGGTTGAGCACACGCGTGATTTGGGGCCGCGTTACATTGCGGTGAATATCCCCGGTGCGCAGTTGGAAACCGTGGAACTGGGAGAGCTCTATTCACGGCACAATGTGGTGGTGGGAAAGCTTGATCGTCCAACGCCTTCCCTTAAAAGCCGTGTCAGCGATGTCTTGTTCAACCCCACATGGAATGCACCGGCTTCCATCGTAGCCAAAGATATTATTCCAAAAATGCTGAAGGAGCCGGGCTATCTCGAAACGATGGGCATTCACGTCTATGATGGCGTGGGGGGCGCCGAAATAGACGCTTCGCAAGTGGATTGGCAGCAAACCCCGCCAGACCGCTTCGTATTCAAGCAGGAAACCGGGGAGCACAACGCCCTGGGCAACGTAAAAATCAACTTCCCCAATAAATTCATGGTCTATATGCATGATACGCCGCACCGCGAATTATTTGCCACGAATGATCGTTGGGAAAGTTCAGGCTGCGTGCGGGTGGATCGTGTCAAACAGCTGATCACGTGGATCATGCAGGGCCAGGATGGCTATGACGAAAGCAATTTTGATCCCATTATCGCCAACCGCGAAACCCAACAAGTCAAGATACAAAATCCTCCAGATGTGCGTTTCATGTATTTGACGGCGTGGGCAACAGAAGATGGCCGGGTGAATTTCCGGCCGGATATCTACAAATTAGACGGCACAGAATTTGTGCTGGGCCAGCCGCTACCGCAACTCGCTGGATGAAATTCGTTTCAGCTTGGTCTATATAACGCGCATGCAGCTCAATGGATTTCATCACCTCACCGCCGTTTCGGCCAATGCGCCAAAAAACCATCAGTTTTACACTGAAGTTTTAGGCTTGCGGCTGGTGAAAAAAGCCGTGAACCAAGATGATACTTCGGCCTATCATTTATTTTATGCCGATGGCTTGGGAAGTGCCGGAACCGATATCACCTTCTTCGAATGGCCCGTGGGGCCAGCACAGCGCGGCAGCAATTCCGTGGTGCGAACCGGTTTGCGCATCAAAGGCGCTGCGGCTTTGACCTATTGGGCAGACAGATTCAAAGCGCTTGGCGTCAAGGCGGAAAACGAAGCTCAAGAAAATGGCCGCCGCATTATCAGCTTTGAAGATGCTGAAGGCCAAAGGCTTGCGTTGGTGGAAGATGAAAGTGCAATTGCAGCCCATCCTTGGGCCAAAAGTGCCGTTCCGCTAGAGCACCAAATTAGAGGGCTGGGCCCTGTCACTCTCAGCGTCTCCAATCTTCAGTATACTGATCAAGTGTTGACAGATGTTATGGGCATGCAACGCAAAACACTTTTTGGAAACACGCAGGTTTACAAAATGTCTGGCCAGGGCCCCGTAAATGAACTTCATGTGCGCGTGGAGCCAAATTTCCCAACCGCCACACAAGGAGCTGGTGCTGTGCACCATGTGGCGTTCAACATTTCCATGGCAGATTATGACGCTTGGGCGGCGCGGCTAAGCGAATTGCGCATTCCCAACTCTGGGAAGGTGGA
>JANYHB010000045.1 GCA_025359265.1 Hyphomicrobiales bacterium
CATGTTATCCAAGAACGGCACTTCGGGATTTTGAAGATCGCGCAAACACCAAAATGGCTATTGGAGGGATATGCCGATCTGGTCGCCAAGGGCGGTGCTTTCGATCTGGCAGGGAATCAGCAATTGATGCGCAACGGGGATACACTGTTAAGCCAAGAAATGGCGCGCAACGGCCTCTATCGACGCTTTCATTTGATGGTCGCTGCATTATTGTTCAACTCGAAGGGAGACGTTGAAGGTTTGTTTGCAGGGCCGCCAAGCGAAGAAGCCGCTGAAAGCGCGGCAATCTCGGCAAAATTCATCCCGCCAGTTAAGTGAATGAGATGGTTCGATTTAAGGGAAGTGCACATATTTCTTGAATGACCGAAGGGCGAGCGAGTTCTGTTATTCAAATTGACCCACTGCCTTAAAATTCCCGCTTTTGACCTGTTGCGATTCTATGCTAACAACCGCCTCGCAAGGCAGGTTTGGCGGGGGCATCAACATTGATCCTCGCCGATTTGTAGTAAAGTTTAACCAAGGACGAAAACATGAGCGATATCGCTGACCGCGTAAAACATATAGTTGTGGAACATCTGGGCGTAGAAGCCGACAAAGTGAAGCCCGAAGCCAGCTTCATTGATGATTTGGGTGCCGACAGCTTGGACACGGTTGAACTTGTCATGGCCTTCGAAGAAGAATTCGGTATCGAAATTCCTGATGATGCAGCCGAAACCATTCAAACCGTGGGCGACGCTGTGAAGTTCATTGAAAAGGCCAAAAAGGCCTGATCCTGAACGGGTGAAGTGAGCGTGGCGCGGGGGTTGGTGGGCTTAAGTCTGCACCCTCGCGTTTTTATGTGGCTAAGGTGAAGCAGGTTTTGTTGGAGGCAGCTGGAAAATGAAACGCGTCGTCATCACGGGCATGGGCATGGTTTCGCCTTTGGGTGCCGATATGGAAACCTCGTGGAAAAATCTCATCCAAGGCCAATCCGGCGCTGGCCCCATCACCAAGTTTGATGCCTCAGACTTATCCACGCGCATTGCCTTCGAAGTGAAGCGCGGCGATGGCACGGACGGCACACTGAACATCGATGACTATGTGGATGGCAAAGAACAACGCCGCTTTGATGACTTTATTCAATTCGCCTTGGTGGCCGCCAAACAGGCGATGAAAGATTCTGGCCTTGAAATCAAAACCCAGGATGAGGCTTATCGCGCCGGCGTGATGGTGGGCTCTGGCATTGGCGGACTGCCTTCGATTTATGACACGTCAATTTTGCTCCATGAAAAAGGCCCGCGCAAAGTTTCGCCGTTTTTCATTCCAGGCTCGTTGATCAATCTGGCTGGTGGTTTGATCTCCATCAACCTAGGTTTGAAGGGCCCGAATAGCGCCGTGGTGACGGCCTGTTCCACCGGCTCCCACGCCATTGGCGATGCCGCCCGCATTATCATGATGGATGATGCGGATGTGATGGTGGCGGGCGGTGCTGAGGCGTGCATCAGCCGATTAGGCATCGTAGGCTTCATTGCCTGCAAAGCGCTGTCGCATAATTTCAACGACACGCCCACCAAAGCCTCCAGGCCCTACGACAAAGATCGTGATGGCTTTGTGATGGGCGAGGGCGCTGGCATTGTGGTGCTGGAAAGCCTTGAACACGCCCAAGCCCGGGGTGCCCGGATTTATGCAGAAGTGATCGGTTACGGCATGTCTGGTGATGCTTATCACGTCACAGCTCCGAGCGAAGACGGCGATGGCGCTTACCGTTGCATGAAAGCGGCTTTGCGGCGTGCGCAAATCGATACGTCTGAAATTGACTACGTCAACGCCCACGGCACATCAACACCGCTGGGAGATGAGATTGAGTTGAAAGCCGTGGAGCGGCTGCTTGGCAACAATGCGGGCAAGCTATCGATGTCTTCCACAAAATCGGCCATTGGCCATCTGTTGGGCGCGGCTGGTGCAGTGGAGGCTATCTTCTCTGTGCTGGCCATCCGCGATAATATCTGCCCCCCAACCCTCAACCTCGATAACCCATCGGTGCAAACCGCGATTGACCTGGTGCCAAATAAGGCAAGAACAAAAGCCGTCAACACAGTTCTGTCGAATTCTTTTGGTTTTGGTGGTACCAATGCCAGCCTGATCATGCGGCGCTATGCGGCGTGATCTCTAACCTTGCCGGAGAAACTGCGGCGTGAATGATGATGACCAACCAGTAACTCGCGTATCTGAGCCGTATGTGCCACGCCAGCGTCGCTCTGCTTTGCTGCGCATAGTTGCCAAGTGGTTTATATCGACTTTGCTCCTGGCCGTTATTGCCGGCGTTGGGTTGGGCTGGGTTTGGTTTCAATTCACTGCACCGGGGCCACTCACCCAGAAGAAGGTTGTGCTATTGCCCAAAACAGCCGATCGCGCTGCGATCGCCGTGGCGCTGAAAGAGCAGGGCGTGATCAGCGATGCCAAAATCTTTTCAGCTGCTGCCGCGCTCAATGAATTCCGCCATGCGAAACTGAAGCCCGGGGAATATGAATTCCCCGCTTCTGCCACGATGGAAGATGTGCTCGCCATGATCACCCGCGGTGCGTTTCTCACATATAAAGTGACAGTGCCGGAAGGCTTCACGTCGCAGATGGTGGTAAACCGCCTGAATGAGCAAGAGGAGATGGACGGCCAAATCACCCAGGTTCCTGCTGAGGGCAGCCTCTTGCCAGAAACTTACATTGTCACCAGGGGCTATTCACGGGATAAATTATTAAGTGAAATGGCCGCAGCACAAACCAAATTGCTCGATCAGGAATGGGCGCGCCTGCCACCAGACAACAGTGTGATTGCCACCAAAAATGATTTGGTCACCCTGGCTTCCATCGTTGAAAAAGAAACCGGCGTGGCGGAGGAAAGGCCTCTTGTCGCTTCCATCTTCATCAACCGCTTAAAGCAACATATGCGGCTGCAATCTGACCCTACAGTGATCTATGGCATTGTCGGCGGCAAAGGCAAACTTGATCACCCGATCTTGCGCAGTGATTTAGAGACCGCAACCCCCTATAACACTTATACCATCGAGGGCCTGCCACCGGGCCCCATTGCCAACCCCGGCAAAGCCGCGATTGAGGCGGTATTAGAGCCTGCCAAGGCCAACTACCTTTATTTTGTGGCCAATGGCTCAGGCGGGCACGCCTTTGCCACCACCTTGGAAGAGCACAATGCCAATGTAAAAAAATGGCGCGCGTTGAATGGCCAAGTGGAAGCCCCGGCGCAGGCTGCAGCGGCGGGGGCTGTTACGCCAGCGCCAGCTTCGCCTGTGGTAATACCAACCGCTGCACCACCAGCCGATGGCGCTGCGAAACCGGCTGATGCAGTGGCACCGCGGAAAATTCCAATTCCAAAACTCAAGAAGCCGAAACCTTAATGTCCATTTCTTCGATGACGGGCTTTGCCCGCGTGCATGGCCATGAAGAAGATTCATCATGGGTATGGGAGGCCAAGAGTGTAAACAGCAAAACTTTTGATCTGCGCCTGCGCTTGCCCATCGGTTTTGAGCAACTTGAAGTGCTGGTGCGCCAAGCTTTAGCCAAAGTTTTCAAGCGCGGCAGCGTGCAAATAAATTTATCGCTGCAAGGGCAAATTGAAAAAGAGCAGATCAACATCAATCAAGATGTTCTGCACCAATATCTTGCTGTGGCCAAAGGGTTGCAGGATGAATTGGGCGCCGCACCGTTCCAGATAGAAGGCCTGTTGGCTTTGCGCGGGGTGGTGGAGGCCAAAGTTGCCGCTCGCAGCGATACACAGCAGGCCGCGCTTGATGGGGCCTTGATGGCATCATTCAACGAGCTGGTGTTGGGTTTGTTGCAAGCGCGCAAAGCCGAGGGTAAAAGCCTGGCTGGCGTTATCACCGCGCAGTTGGAGCAAATTGAACGCCTTTATGTTGCGGCTGTTGCCAACCCTTCGCGCCAGCCCGAGGCCATGAAGGCGCGGCTGAAAACTCAGGTGGCACAATTGATCGATATTGCCAAGCTGGATGAAATACGCCTGGCACAAGAGGCCGCATTGTTGATGACGCGTGCCGATATTCAAGAGGAATTAGACCGCTTGGCGGCGCACATTAGCACCGCAAAAGTCTTGTTGAAATCCAACGAACCCATTGGCCGAAAGTTTGACTTTTTGGCGCAGGAGTTTAACCGCGAAGCCAACACGTTGTGTTCCAAAGCCAATGATTCCAGTTTGACGGCAATTGGCCTCGACCTCAAAACCGTGATCGACCAAATGCGTGAGCAGGTTCAAAACATTGAGTAAGACCTCATCCAAAGTAATTGTGGCCCGCCGCGGGTTATTGTTTGTGATGTCCTCACCCTCAGGAGCCGGCAAAACCACACTTTCAAAAATGCTGCTGGCAGCCGACGCAGATATATCGCTTTCCATATCCGTCACCACCCGCCCGCCACGCCCCGGCGAAGTGGATGGCCAAGATTATCACTTCATTTCCAAAACCCGATTTGAAGAAATGGTGGCGCGGCAGGAATTGCTGGAATGTGCTTTGGTGTTTGGCAATCTTTATGGCACGCCAAAAGCGCCTGTTGAGAAAGCCTTGCAAGAAGGTCGCGATGTTTTGTTCGACATTGATTGGCAAGGGACGCAGCAACTGGCCCAAGCCATGGAAGATGATTTGGTGCGCATATTTATTTTGCCGCCTGATGCCGAAACCTTGCATGATCGTTTGATCAGCCGCAAACAAGACACGGCCACTGTTGTGGCCAAGCGCATGGCAGAAGCTCCACGTGAACTTAGCCATTGGGCAGAATATGATTATGTCATCATCAACCACGACATGACCTTAGCGCATGGTGAAGTGATGGCAATTTTGAAGGCCGAGCGGCTCAAGCGCAAGCGCCAAGTGGGCTTGACCGAGTTTGTGCGGGCGATGACGCGCAAGCTCTAAAGCTCCAGGGCCAATCGCCCAAAATCTTCCACCCGCAATTCTTCGGCGCGGGCTGTTGGCGCAATACCGAGTTTCAGCAAGACCCTTTCCGGATCTGCAAATACGCTTTTCAAACTTTGCCGCAACATTTTGCGGCGTTGCCCGAACCCGGCCGCAGTGACGCGCTCTAATCCATTTTGTGAACACGCAGGTTCACATTTCAAGCGCGGCAAAAACTGCACGATGCTGGATGTGACCTTGGGCGGCGGTATAAAGGCAATGCGATTGACATCGAACAGCATTTTCACTTCGCAGCGCCATTGGCTGATGATTGAAAGCCTGCCGTATGCCTTCGAGCCAGGCCGTGCCACGATGCGCTGCGCAACTTCTTTCTGAAACATCAGCGTGAGGGATTGATACCATGGTGGCCAAACTGCGGTGGAAAGCCATGCGATTAACAGAGGCGTTCCTATATTATAGGGGAGATTGGCGATAATTTTTGTGGGGCCCTTGGTTAACCCCAGCATATCAATGGTCAGCGCATCGCCTTCGATAACTTGTAGCCGATCTGGATAATGCGCCGAAATATCAGCCAGCGCGGGCAGGGCTCGGTGATCACGTTCAATCGCCACAACTTTGCTGGCCCCTTCGGCAAGAAGGGCCCGCGTTAATCCCCCGGGTCCAGGGCCAACTTCAATGATGGTAAAACCTTCAAGCGTGCCAGCGGCACGCGCAATGCGCCGTGTGAGGTTAAGATCAAATAAAAAATTTTGCCCCAAGGCTTTGTTGGCGGCAAGACCATGCGCCTGGATCACTTCGCGTAGCGGCGGCAGACCATCATCACTCATCCGTGCTGGGCCATCTGCGCGGCTAACCGTATTGCCGCAATCAAACTATCTGGCCTTGCCGTACCCGTGCCAGCAAGCCCGAGAGCCGTGCCATGATCAGGTGACGTGCGAATGAACGGCAAGCCCAATGTGACGTTCACCCCCCCGTGAAAATCCAGCGTTTTGACGGGGATCAGGGCTTGATCATGATACATGCACAAAATGGCGTCGTAATTGGCTCGCGCCTCAGGATGAAAACACGTATCCGCGGGAAGGGGGCCAACTACATCAGTGCCCAACTTGCGCAATCTTGCGATAGCGGGCCTGATGATGAGTTCTTCTTCATCGCCCATTGCGCCATTTTCTCCGGCATGGGGGTTGAGGCCAGTGACAGCGAGGCGCGGCACCACCACACCAAAATATTTCTGCAACGCTTCGGCCACAATGCAGCCCTGCTCAACGATAGCGCCTTCAGTCAACCCCGTTGGCACATCTTTAAGAGGAACATGCACCGTAATCGGCACGGCGCGCAAATCCTGTGCCACAAGCATCATCACGTCAGTGGCATCGTGGCCGTATTCGCGCGCCAGAGAAGCGAGATAATCGGTATGGCCCTGATGTTTGAAACCCACGGCATAAAGCGCATCTTTTTGGATGGGGTTGGTAACCATGGCCGAAGCGTTTTCATCCAGGCACATGGCCACTGCAGCTTTGATCACGTCAATCACAAATTTGGAGTTTCGGGTATCAATCCAGGCGGGCCTCGAAATCCGCGGAAGTGGTGCATGTAAAATCGGCAAGGCCCGCGCGAAAATCTGCCGCGCTTCAGCTGGCGTATCGATCGTGACAACCGGCACGGCCAGCCCCACCGCTTCGGTGCGTGCCATAAAATCTGCAGCGTCAGCAATGAGAAAAAATGCGCAATCAGATTGATGCCGTGTGGCGGCCCAGGCTTTTGCGGTTATTTCAGGCGCAATACTGGCAGTCTCACCACAGGTGATCACCAAAGGTGCCCGTAAATTCATTGGGCATAGGCCTGATCTTTATATTCGATGATGGCCCCCTTGCGCAATATGGCCACATATTTCTGTTCGACCGACGTAAACTTGTCATTCAGCGCCAGATTTTCAATCTGCTGGCGCGTGGGCATTTGCGCGTTGATCTTTGGCGGCACAATCATGCGGCTGCCGCAATATGCCAACAGCTGAATGCCCTTGGGGTAACGCATCGGGCCCATGGCGTGGCCCAGCCCGCGTTGTTGGATCTGGGCCAAAATAGGTGGCGGCAACTTGCGCGAATCTGCGTCTATCTTGCGGCCAATCTGCACGTTGAAAATTCCTGAGGTCGCGGCTTTGAGCGAAGCACAAGACGACAGCCTCTGCGCCACTTGGCCAGCTTCGATGGCGCGTGATTGCAAAAGCTGGGGATCGTTGCCTTCCACAGGAAAATTGATTTCCTGCAAACTAATCACTTTAACGGGTTGCCTACGTGGATCTGCCTCGAGTTTGGCAACCTTGCCACTAATGTCTGCTTTGATGGCCGCAAGTTTTTTATCCACCTCAGCAGGATCAACCGCGACTTTTTCATGATACTTCACTTGCAACAAGCGCCCGAACGACATTTGTGCCGCAACATATTGCCGAACCATATTCATCGAAACGCCGGCGGAAGACATTTTGGTTTCAAGCCCGGCGGTGTCGGTCTTGATGCTTTGTGCCATTGATTTTAGCCGTTCATCCACGTCTTTCGTCGTGGGATCCATTCTATTGGATTTGGCTTCATCAATTTTGATATAATCATTGATCAGATCATTGGCCGCTTGTTTGCGCGCCAACCTTTGGGGATTGCGCTCTCCCAACAACGTGAGAAGCTTAATGCGTTGATCAATATCCACATCAGTAATGGCATGGTCGTTGACCACTGCAACAACGCCCTGCTCAGCATGCGCTGCGGAAGCAACAGCCAAAGCCAGGGGAAAAATAAGGGCGAGAAATAATTTCATACGCATGTCAGAATGCCGCGTTGACCCCGGTTTTGCCAAGCGTCGCAAATTCAATTGACAACAGCACCCGATTATCAATCACTTTGGTGATGGAATCTTGATAGCCTGAATAATACAGTTTGAAATTCATGCACTTGCAATCAAACTCAATACCTGCAGTTTTACGCGTCATAACGCTGGTGGTGAAATCATAAGTCAATCCGCCAAACAAGCTCCACCCGTCAGACAAGGCAAATCTTGCATCATCGGAAACCCACTGTTCACGAAAGTTTCGGCCATAATTTGGTTCGGCTCGGAAATCCAGATAACTGATATTATTTGTGAACCTGTCAAAACTAAGGCTTGCCACAAATTCTTGGCGGTTGATGGCGGAGAAATCTTCTTTCACCCGACCCTCATAGGAAAGGCTAAGTGCACTCCACGGCTGAAGTATGATTGCTCCCACAAGATCGGACTCATTGTCAGCAAGGCCAGAACCATCAACAAAGCTGTTCTGGCCCGCAATATGAATGGATTGGCCCGCACTGGCACGGATGAAGCCGCCGTTTTTGGCGAATAGCGAATAAGTTACGCCAATGTCGGCGTGGGTGCCACCTTCGTAGCGATCAAGGCCGGTAAAGCGGTTAGCAAGAAAAAGACTGGTGTGATCATAATTCAGGGTGATTGAATCTTCATTGCCAAAGGCATTGGTATTGCCCTCATTGGCAGAAGCCACCACCTGCAAAACCGGCGAGATCACGCTTTGCCCCCAGCTGGTTTGCGCAACAAAAGGCCAGCGCGCGTCCAGGCCCACTTCCGGCAACACCCGTGCTGCGGTTTCTGAGGAATAGCCAGTTCCCGACGAGGGATCAGGCACATTATTCGTCACCAAAATATCGCTGCGCAAATTCGCAAACGGCGTAATGACCGTTCCGCTGTCACCATAAATTTGATTGTGCCAATTCATTTGGCCAGTGCTGCGCGTTTGATCAAGGCCTTGATTGACGGTTGTGAAAGGGGTTGCGGTTTTATCACGGTGCAACGAATAGGCATTCCAACTGAATTCAAACTGCCCGCCAATTGGCGTGTCCCGCACAATGGTTTCGCCTCTTACAAACGGCATGGCATAAGGCAACTGATCAGGATCAATCGCTGAGCGCAAAGACCCGAAGTTTAACACTTGGGCAGACACATACGTCTGGTCCCAGAGCCCGGTTGCATAGACATCATTCACCGTATAGTCGCGGTCATCATACCCATAGCTGTAGGGGAACAGGCGGTCCGAGGCGAAAGTACCGTCCCAGCCATAATGCCAATCAGGGCCGGCTGCAAAAGCGCCGTGACTATCGATTTCACCGCGCCACTCTTGATCTTCAGGGGCTGCCAACTTGGTGAATTGGTGAACGCCGTAACCACGGATATTGTAACCCCCATTTTCCGTGGCTTGGCGAAATTCAACATCAGCAACCGGGCCCTGCTTGCTGGTAATAACCGGGCGGAAAGTAAGATCGGTGGAAGGCGTAATGGCCCAAAAATAGGGTGTAACCAAACCAAACCCGTAAGCGGGTTGCGAACGGACATCAAAGGCCAAGAAACCTGAACGACGCGTAACCGATGGGTCGGGCATTTTCCAATAGGGCAAGCCAAATACCGTTACATTGCCAATCTTCAAACGCGGATTGATATGGGTGAGATTATGGGCCTTTGTGTCATGGGTGGTTTGATCAGTCACCACTTCCCAGACAGGATGGCCATCGCGCGTTTTACAATCACGACACGTGGTATAATGGGCCTTTTCATAAATGAAGATGTTTCCGTGCACGCGCCGGACGAAGGGTGATGTGATCACACCATCATTGTTCAATAAGGCTTGGATGTGCTTGGCAAAACCATCGCGGAACGCGTTGTGCATCACCATTGAATCAGCATTTAACACATTGCCATTGGGCTCGCGCAGCACAATAGAGCCATTGGCATCAAACTCCCCGGTTTTCTGCTTATAAACCACTTTGGTTGCGGTGAGTGTGTAAGGCCCATAAACCAAATTTACTTTGCCTGTGGCAATGCCAATTTGGGTGATCGTGTCATAAGTGAATTGATCTGCGTCAACAACCACATGGGTGCCCTTTGGAGGGTCACTGGTTATCGGCGCAATAAGAGGCTTGTTTTCAATGGCTAAGGCAGGGCCGAAAGAAAAAACCAGCAGACAAAGGCTGCAAAACAGCAACAGGCGGGAAAGGCGTAAACCTTCCTCACCCAAGCTCCTGCAGTGTGCTTGGCGCTTCAACTATTCCAACCCTCACAAAACGTAACGTCTTTGTAGCGAAGTTCACGGATTTGGCAAAGTGTTAACTGATCGTAAATCCACAAAGGTTGCAGCTTTCTTAATGCGCCACTAGGCTTGGACGAAACTCAACTGGATTCGCAATGAAAATCAATTTTTTAAGCAAAGTTCCCGCCGCCTCAAAACTCCTGGCAGTCGTTATCGCAGAAGGTGCAGACTTACCCACCGCTGCGGCCGCTTTAGACAAAAGCAGCGCCGGCAGGTTAACCCAGGCTGTGAAGTCGGCCCGCTTCACTGGTAAGCGCGAACAGGTGTTAGAAATTATTGCGCCCAATAGGGGCGTTGATCGCTGCATTCTGGTGGGTGCGGGGCCAACGTCTGGGCTTAACGTGCGAGAGTTGGAACTAACGGGTGGGCAGTTGGCGGGCGTTTTGATGGCCGCCAAAGTGCCAACGGCGAGTGTTGAAATAGCCTTGGGTGACAGTAAAGCCGTTGCGGCCGAAGTTGCCGCCGCAGCCATCGCATCAGGCATGGCGCTGCGCAACTATCAGTTCAACATTTACAAAACCAAAAAGCCTGAAACCAAACCGCTGGCCGAAGTTCATATTGCAACATCGCGCCACATGGCCGCAAACGGCTTATTTGCAAGCGCGCACGCCGTTGTGGAGGGCGTACACCTCGCCCGCAACCTGGTGAATGAACCAGCCAACATTTTGCACCCGGTTGAATTTGCCAACCGCGCCAAGGCCTTGAGCAAAGCGGGCGTGAAGATCGAAATCCTTACCCCTGCGCAAATGAAAAAACTGGGCATGGGTGCGCTTCTCGGCGTGGCCCAAGGATCTCCGTTTGAGCCGCGTTTAGTGGTGATGCGCTGGGACGGCGGAAAGAAAGGCGACAGGCCGATCGCCTTTGTGGGCAAGGGTGTAACCTTTGATACGGGCGGCGTTTCCATCAAGCCAGCCGCCGGCATGGAAGACATGAAGGGAGATATGGGCGGTGCCGCTTGCGTAACGGGCCTGATGTTGGCCTTGGCCAAACGCCAAGCCAAATGCAATGTGATCGGTGCTGTCGGCCTTGTGGAAAACGCCATTGACGGCGCGGCCCAAAGGCCGGGCGACATTGTAAAATCCATGTCGGGCCAAACCATCGCAGTGTTGAACACTGATGCGGAAGGCCGCCTGATTTTGGCGGATGTGTTGTGGTATGTGCAAGATCGCTTCAAACCAAAATTCATGGTGAACTTGGCCACCTTAACGGGTGCCATCTTGGTGGCGCTGGGCAAAGAACACGCTGGGCTGTTTTCTAATAACGATGAACTCTCCACTCGCATTTCCGCTGCTGGTTTGGAAACCGGCGAAAAAGTATGGCGCATGCCGCTGACCCCAGCTTATGACAAAATGATTGATAGCGATATTGCCGACATGAAAAATATTGGTGGTCGCTTTGCAGGTTCCATCACCGCCGCGCAGTTTTTGCAGCGCTTCGTGAATAAAGTGCCGTGGGCACATTTGGATGTGGCAGGAACGGCCATGGATGCCGAAAAATCAGCCATCAATCAAAGCTGGGGCTCAGGTTGGGGTGTGCGGCTGCTAAATAAAATGGTGGCTGACCACTACGAAAAGTGAAAGCTCGATCCGCATTCCAACTCTGCGTGCCCATGGATACAAATTTGAATATGTAATTTGTTGAATTACATATTGATGCTTCCTATATGCGCAGGACGCGGTTTTAAAACAGCCCGCAGAAAATTGAAAAAGGACTGCAAAATGAGCAAGTTATGGAATCCAGTCAAGATCGGCAAGTTGGAGTTGAAGCATCGCTTGGGCTTGGCCCCGATGACGCGCAGCCGCGCCAAACCTGACGGCACGCCCGGTGATTTAGCCGCGGAATATTACGCACAGCGCGCCTCGCTGGGTCTGCTGATTTCGGAAGGCGTTCAGCCCTCAGATGATGGGCAGGGCTACACCACCACTCCCGGCATTTACACCGACGCCCATGTTAAAGGCTGGAAGACAGTTTCTGAAGCCGTGCACAAAGCTGGCGGCCATCTCTATCTGCAATTGATGCATGCGGGCCGCATTTCGCATCCTGATAATACACCGCATCATCGCCAACCCGTGGCACCTTCCGCCCTGTCGGCTGATGCACCGATGTTTACACCCACGGGAATGCAGAAAACTGTGACGCCCCGCGCCCTCACCACCGCTGAAGTGAAGCAGACGGTGAAAGACTTCGCTTATGCTGCCAAACGCGCCATTGAAGCAGGGGCCGACGGTGTGGAAATCCACGGTGCCAATGGCTACCTCGTGCAACAGTTCTTTGCGCCAAACGCCAACACCCGCACTGATGAATACGGTGGATCAATTGAAAACCGCGCCCGCTTTGCCATCGAAGTGGCGAAGTCGATTGCCGCTGAAATTGGCGCCGATCGCACCGGCATTCGAATTTCACCGATGGGTGGCTCTGGCGCTTTGGACGAGGGGTCGGAAGCGGCAGAACTCTACCGCTATTTGGTAATGGAGTTGAACAAGCTGGGCCTGGCCTATCTCCATATTCTGCACACCGGCCAAGACAAGCTGATTGAGGAACTTCGCAAAATCTGGAAAGGCCCGCTGCTGGTTAACCGCCCCAATTCCACACCAGAAAATCTCGATCAAGATCTGAAAACCGGTTTGGCTGATTTGGTTCCCGTGGGGAAACTGGCTTTGGCTAATCCTGATCTGGTTGCGCGGTTGCAAAAGAAGGCGCCACTCAATGAACCTAACCCCACTACTTTCTTCACCCCCGGCGCTGCTGGCTATACCGATTATCCTGCTCTTGCAGCTTAATCGCGCTTGCAATCATTTCCGTCATGAGATGAATGCCTCATGGCGGAAATTTGGTTTTATCAGCTTGAGTCGCAACCATTGAAGCAAGTTTTGCCGCAGCTTTTGAGCAGGGGCCTGCAGCAAGGGCGGCGCATGGTCGTCCAAATGGAAAGCATTGACAAGATTCCACTGATTTCAGATATGCTCTGGGCGGTAGAAGATGTTGCCTTCTTGGCGCATGGGTTTGGCGATGATGCGGGCACGCAGCAATTGCTTTGGCTCTGCGCCGATGACGCAAACCCCAATACTGGAAGCTATCGCTTCTATGTTGAAGGAGCCTTGCCAACCAATCTGGACGGGTTGGAACGGGCACTGATCTTGTTTGAATCAAATTCCGAACATGCTTTGGCAACCATCAGAAATGAGTGGAAAAAACGCAAAGCCGAAGGCCATTCCATCCGTTATTGGAAGCAGGACGAAAACGGCAAATGGCAAAACCTCGCATAAGGCTCAACCAAATTTCTTGGCCACGTCGATGACTCCGCGCAAATCTTCCACTTCAAAATAGCGCTCCGTTTCTGGAGACACGTCCTCATGCTCATGATCCCAGGTGATTTCAAACGGCACATAAACGCCATAGCCGCCTGCATCAATCATGGGCAACACGTCGGATTTAATTGAATTGCCAGCCATCAGTGTGTGCGACACACGCCCACCGTAACGTTTGCAAATCTTCTCATAAGTATCGCGCTTCTTATCTGACACGATTTCAACGCCTTCAAAATAATGCGCCAGGCCGGAGGCCAACACCTTGCGTTCTTGATGAAACAAATCACCCTTGGTGATCAGCAGCAATTTGAAATCCTTGTGCAGGGCTTTCAGAGTATCTTCCGCATGCGGCAGCAGTTCAATTTCATGATTCAACATCGCGCGACCCATGGCAATAAGTTTGCCAATCGTATCGGCCTCAACCTTTCCACCGGTAATTTCAATGGCCGACTCAATCATTGAAAGCGTGAAACTCTTCACCCCAAAGCCATAAAGCTTGATGTTGCGCTTCTCCGTTTCCATCAAATGTTTAGTGGCCAAATCGGCCGACATGTGGCGATCAAACATTTTACCGAATGCGTTTTCGGTTTTGCCGAAGTGGATAAGATTATGCCACAACGTGTCGTCAGCATCGAAGGCAACCAGATCCAGCTTGCTCATAACCGCGCCTCAATCGCATCCCAGATCAAAGCGGCAATGTCTGCGCCGCCAAATTTTTTCACTTGTCTAATACCTGTTGGTGAGGTGACGTTGATCTCGGTCATATAGTCGCCAATCACATCAATACCCGTGAAAATGAGCCCCCGCTGCTTGAGATCAGGCGCAATGGCTTCGCAGATTTCATGCTCACGCCTGGTCAGTGTGGTGGGCTCGGCCCTCCCACCAACATGCATGTTGGAGCGGTGATCATTTTCAGCAGGCACACGGTTGATGGCACCCGCCACTTTACCATCCACTAAAATAATTCGCTTATCGCCTTGGCGCACTGCAGGCACATATTTCTGCGCGATAAGAGGTTCTTTGAAAGCTGTCGTCATCATCTCCAACAACGATGAAAAATTCTGATCGCCTTTGGCGGTACGAAAAACGCCAATGCCGCCATTGCCATAGAGCGGCTTTAAAATAATATCACCATGGGCTTGGCGGAACTTGTCAATCTCCAGGGCGTCACGCGTGATCAAAGTTTCAGGCATGAAGTCTTTGAAGCGTAAAATGAAAAGTTTTTCCGGCGCATTGCGCACTTCGGTGGGATTATTCACCACCAGAGTTTTTGGATGGATGAGATCCAGCAAATGCGTCGCGGTGATGTAGCTCATATCAAACGGCGGATCCTGCCGCATGTTTAAAACGCGTTGTGTTGAAAGATCAATGCGCGCCGCCTCACCCAAAGTGAAATGCGCGCCCGGCACATCATGCACTTTAACACTGTTGCCAAAGGCGGTGAGCTTGCCCTGCGCATAAGCCAGCGTTTTGGGATGATAGATAAATTGCGAATGGCCCCGCCTTTGCGCCTCCAGCATCAGAGCAAAGGTTGAGTCACCCTCAATGTTAAACAATTCAATCGGGTCACTTTGCACGGCAACGTTCAGGCTCATTCAATAGGCTCCATCGAAGGCATTTTCGATATGCGAAGGAATAAGCCTGGAGTTAACCGCCACAATATCGAATCGGCAAGGCCCGTTATTGGCGGCACTGTCTTGCGTCATCCAATGGGCAGCAGCCGCAGCAATGCGGCGCGATTGCGTGGTGGTAACGGAGGTAATCGCCTCATCATGCGTGGCGCGTGCCTTCACTTCAATAAAGGCTGTCACATCGCCGCGCCGCATGATCAGATCAACTTCACCAGAGGGGGATTTATAGCGCCGCGCCAGCAGCCGGTAACCCTTGGCCCGCAACAGCGAGAGGGCCATGATTTCCGCCAGGCGCCCCTTTTCTTCAGCGTCTTGGCGGTTATGCGCCATCAGTTTTGCGCCTGAGGATGCGGTCATAAATATCGTCTCTCGCACGGCCAAATTCCTTGGACACCAAGCTGGCGGCTTTGCTGGCAGAGTTGTCTTGCAACGCCGCTGTGATGGCGGATTCAATTTGCTCGTCAGTTACGGCAGGGACTTCACGATTAGGTGGGCCGATGACCAGGACGATTTCGCCTTTCACGCTTTCGCGCATGGCCAATGTGGTCTGAATTTCACCAGCGCTGCCCCGCAATACTTCCTCATGCAGCTTCGTAAGTTCACGACACAACGCCATGTTTCGATTCGCGAATATGGCGGCAATGTCACCAAGTGCATCAATCACACGGTGCGGGCTTTCAAAAGCGATCAAGGTGGAAGGCAAGTCTTTGAAACGCGTTAGCACGTCGCGCCGCGCTTTTTGCTTTTGCGGCAGGAATCCAATGAAGGTGAAAACATCAGAAGGGAGGCCGGAAAGCGTAAGCGCCGTGAGGGTTGAAGAAGCGCCCGGCAGCGAATGCACCTTGATGCCCGCTTCGACGCAGGCTCGAACCAGACGGTAGCCAGGGTCTGATACCAGAGGCACGCCGGCATCCGATATCAGTGCATAAGCGCCGCCAGCATGAAGGGCAGCAATGAGCGCGGGCCGAACGGCTTCAGCATTATGCTCGTGATAGGGCCTCATCGCGGCTTTTATGCCATACCGCTCCATCAACCGCGATGAAACGCGGGTGTCTTCGCATAACACCACATCAGCTGCCGCCAACGTGGCCAAAGCGCGCAACGTGATATCTCCCAAATTTCCGATCGGTGTGGCAGTGATATGCAGGCCAGATTGAAGGGCAGGGGCTTGATGCTGCGCGCCCCCAATGTGGAAAACCCGATCAGCCATTGAGCTCTCTGATGAGGGCATTCAGCACTGGCCGCCCACGCCGTGTGGCCTGCAGCTGACCATCCACTTCACGCACCAGATCAAGCCCGGCAAGTGCTGAAATCTTGTCAGCCGCGATGACACCGCCCGCCAAGTTTGCATGGCGTTGCAGATTGAGGCCTTCCGAAATGCGCATCGCCATCAACAGGTATTCAGGCGCTTGCTCTGCCGATGTCAACTGCTGCTGATCAATCAAGGCGTGGCCTTCTTGTTGCACCCGCAAAACCCACGTTTCTGGATATTTTTCACACACGGTTGCTAGCCCATTCAAACGCCCATGCGCGCCAGGGCCAACACCCACGTAATCCAGATAACGCCAGTAGGTGAGATTGTGCCGTGACTCATGCCCAGGTTTGGCGTGGTTGGAAATCTCATAAGCCGGAACTCCCGCGGTTTCGGTGAGTTCCTGCGTCACCTCATAGAGCGCAGCCGCATGGTCATCATCAGGGATATCCAACTTGCCGGACTGGAACAGATCGAAATAGCGCGTCTCGGGCTCAATGGTCAGTTGATAAAGCGACATGTGGCCCTGCTGTTCGCCAAGTGCCACTTTCAATTCATCGCGCCATGCTGCAACGCTTTGGTTTGGCCGCGCATAAATCATGTCGAACGACACGCGCGGGAAAATATTTGCGGCAAGGCGAAATGCTTGCAGCGCTTCTTCCGGCGTATGCTGTCGACCGAGTGCTGCAAGGTCTGCCGCGTTCAAAGACTGCACGCCCACCGAAACACGGTTTACGCCGGCAACGCGATAGCCGCGAAAGTTTTCGGCCTCCGCACTGGTGGGATTGGCTTCAAGTGTAATCTCGGCATCATCGGCAACTGTCCACAGCGCGGCAATGCCATCAAGCACATGCCCCACAGCCTCAGGCGGCATCAAGGAGGGTGTGCCACCGCCGAAAAATATGCTGGTGACAGTCTTGGCCGGAGCCAAGGTTTTCATATGCTGCAATTCACGCACCAGTGCGCGCGCATAACTCATGTGATCCACTGCCTCATGGCGCACATGGCTGTTGAAGTCACAATAAGGGCATTTGGCCTTGCAGAAAGGCCAGTGCACATAAACGCCGAAATCAGAAGAGATCAGCAAGCAGTTTCTCCAGGGCGCGCGCGCGGTGTGAAAGTTTATTCTTGGCCTCGTGGGTCATTTCACCGAATGTTGCGGCTTGGCCATCGGGCACAAAGGCTGGATCATATCCATGGCCTAACGCGCCACGCGGCGGCCAAGTCAAATGGCCGGGGGCAACGCCTTCGTAATAACGCACTTCACCATCTGGCCACAGCACACAAAGCGTGCACATAAATTGTGCCTTGCGTTGCGCAGGCATGGTGGCATCAGCCGCTTGCAACTTTTCTTCAACCAGCCGCATGGCCTGCGTCCAGTCCCGCGACGGGCCGGCCCAATCAGCGGTATAAACCCCTGGCGCGCCCAAAAGTGCATCAACACACAGGCCGGAATCATCTGAAATCGCAATCAGGCCAGTTGCTGCGCACGCAGCTTGGGCCTTAATCAGCGCATTGCCGCGAAAAGTAGATTCCGTTTCAATCGGCTCAGCCAAACCCAATTCACCTGCCGATTTCGCCTTCACGCCATAAGGGGCCAGCAACTGTGCAAATTCTTCCAGCTTCCCTTTATTATGTGTGGCAACAACAATACTTTGGTTTTTGAGTGAACGCGTCACGCCAAAACTTTTTTCTGCATGTCGACCAGTTGCGCAATGCTGGCCTTGGCAAGCTGCAACAATTCATGCAGCTTTTCTTCCGAGAATGGTTCTGCCTCCGCCGTGCCTTGAATTTCAACAATGCCGCCTGAGCCCGTCATCACAAAATTCGCATCGGTATCGGCGTTTGAATCTTCGGCATAATCCAAATCCGCCACACAGGTGCCGTTGTAAATTCCGCAAGAAATCGCTGCCACGTGGTCACGGATGGGAGATTGGGCAAACATCTGCCGTGCCATCATCCATTTGATGCAGTCAGTTAAGGCCACAAAGCTTCCGGTGATCGCTGCCGTGCGGGTGCCGCCATCAGCCTGGATCACATCGCAATCCAAAGTAATCTGTCGTTCACCCAGCGCTTTCAGATCCACCACCGCGCGCAAACTGCGACCGATGAGGCGTTGAATTTCCTGCGTGCGGCCAGATTGCTTTCCGGCTGCAGCTTCGCGTTTCATGCGTTCATTCGTGGCCCGTGGCAACATGCCATATTCAGCCGTCACCCAGCCTTTGCCACCGCCTTTGAGCCATGGTGGAACGCGCTCTTCGAGCGAGGCTGTGCACAGCACGTGGGTTTCGCCAAATTTAACCAGGCAAGCGCCTTCGGCATGTTTGGAAATTCCACGCGTGAATGAAACGTCGCGCAGTTGGGTGGGCAGGCGGCCAGATGGGCGCATATTGAATTCCTCAGATCAACCCATTGTCATGGGCAAGTTTCAGCAAATTCACTTCGGGCCTGGCGCCCGTATGTGAAATAATCTCCGCAGCAGCAAGAGAACCAAGCGAAGCACTCTGCCGCAACGGCAGACCACGCGTGTGGCCAAACAGAAAGCCAGCGGCAAAAAGATCGCCAGCACCCGTCACATCAATCACCTTCTCAACCGGATGGGCCGGAACGATAACGCGCTCGTCGCCGCGCACCACCAGTGAACCCTTATGTGAGCGCGTCAGCACCGCCAGCCGACAATCACGCATGATCGCCGCCGCCGCACCATCAAAATTATCCGTCTTGTAGAGTGATTTTATTTCGCTCTCATTGGCGAACACAATGTCAATGCTGCTTCTGATCAGATCAAGAAAGTCATCACGGTGGCGTTCAACACAGAATGAATCTGAAAGTGTGATCGAGGTTAAATTTCCCGCCGCACGCGCCACTTTCGCGGCGTGTCGAAAAGCGGCTTTAGCTTCCGGCTTGTCATACAGATAGCCTTCCATGTAGGTTACCTTGGCAGCCTGCACCACATCGTCGGCGACATCGGCGGTTGTCAGGTTCACACACGCGCCCAGATAGGTGTTCATCGTGCGCTCACCGTCAGGTGTGACCAAAATAAATGACCGTGCTGTGGCCGCGCCATCACTGGCTTTTGCCGTGCCAAAATGCACACCAATCGATTTCATGTCGTGGGCATAGATGCCGCCCAGTTGGTCGTCTTTCACTTTGCCGATGTAGGCCGCAAGCCCCCCAAAGCTGGCCACACCGGCAGCCGTGTTGCCTGCCGAGCCGCCGGAGATTTCAGTGGCTGGCCCCATGTGCGAATAAAGCTGTTCAGCCCGCGCTTCGTCAATCAGGTTCATTGAACCCTTCACCAGATTTTCGCGGACCACGAAAGCTTCATTGACCTTGGCGATTACGTCCACAATGGCATTGCCAATGGTGAGAACGTCGAATTGTTGCATTGTCATGTGCGCCTCACTAGCGGAGAGGCCTTGTGAAAACAAGCGCAGCTTCCTATGTGCTGCGGGATGTTCAGCGCACTTTTTAAAGCCATAAACGATGTTACGTCGCCTGAGATGCGCGCGGTGCTGTGGCGCTCCATCGCCCTGTCGATCGCGTTGTTTGCTGCTTTGTGGATTGGTGTTGAGTTTGTGGTTTCGACCATCACGCTCATCCCGTGGCCATGGCTCACCACATTCTTTCAGCTGGCAACCGGCCTCGGCCTGTTTGCGGCCTTCTTCTTTTTAATGGCCCCGGTTACGGCCTTGTTTGCGGGGCTGTTTCAAGACAGCATTTCCGCCAAGATTGAGGCGCGGCATTACCCGCATGATGCCAAGGGCACACCGTTGTCGCTGATGGCGGGTTTGAACACCGCACTGCAATTTGCTGCGATTGCAGCG
>JANYHB010000053.1 GCA_025359265.1 Hyphomicrobiales bacterium
TGTCTCAGGCCTGAACAGCATCGCCGAAATCATCCAAGCGCTGAATTTCCTGGAAACGCATCCTCTCAAGAAAGCCGCCAGCAAGCTCTCCTTCTTCGAAGGGCCGGAACGCGCCGATATCATGGTGATTTCCGATCATCCGCGCAAAGAGGAAGATCGCTCAGGCCTGGTGTTCGCTGAAAAGGCCCGCTTGTTGCTTGCCAATATGCTCGCCGCCATCGGCTTGAAATTAGAAGACGTGGCGCTGATGAATCTTCTGCCGTGGCGCGTGCTGGGCGGGGCCGTGGCCAGGCCAGCGCACGTGCAAGCCGTTTTGCCTTTTGCGAAGCGCGCGCTAGAACTGGTACAGCCGAAAATGATCCTCGCCATTTCAAGCTTGCCCGGGCACTATCTCGCGGGCGCAGATGCCTCCATCCAACGCCAGCGCGGCAAGTGGCTGGACGCTGCGGGCATTCCATTGTTGGCCACGCTGCATCCCGAAGAGCTTCTGCGAAACCCCACCCTGAAACGCATGGCCTGGCGCGATTTGCAACTGTTTCAAGAGAGGCTGAAATGACTGACCCGCAACAGTCTCTGAAAGGCCAATGCCACTGCGGCGCTGTTAAATTCGAGGTGGCCTTGTCAGACGGTTTCAAAACACTGCGGCGCTGCACTTGTTCTTATTGCACGATGCGCGGGGCCGCCGTTGTGTCAGCGCAGCTTGCTGATATTCACTTCACTCAAGGTGAAGACAAGCTCACGCTTTATCAGTTCAAAACCAAAACCGCGCGGCATTATTTCTGCTCGGTCTGCGGCATCTATACTCATCATCAACGCCGCTCTAATCCCACTCAAAATGGTGTGAATGTAGCTTGCCTAGAAGGCATCAGCCCATTCGACTTTGACATTATCCCGGTTTTCGATGGCCAAAACCACCCCGCGGATAGCAACAATAAAACTTTGGGCAAAGTGGTTGGCCAACTCCATTTCAAAAGAGAACCGCAATGAGCGAGCGCCAATTCATCTCCATAGGCATTGCGGTGATCACAATATCCGACACACGAACGTTGCTCGATGATAAATCCGGTGACACGCTTTGTGAGCGCATTTTCAGCAACGGCCACCGCTTGGCAGACCGCACGATTGTGAAAGATGATGTCAGAAAAATCCGCGCTGCCACACGTCGGTATTTGACCGACAGGAATGTTGACGTGATCATCTCCACGGGCGGCACCGGCCTTACGGGCCGAGATGTGACCATTGAAGCCATGCGCCCGCTTTTTGAAAAAGAGATCGAGGGCTTCAGCACGGTGTTTCACATGATCTCATTCAAAAAGATCAGCACCTCGACCATGCAATCACGCGCCACGGCGGGCGTGGCCAAAGGCAAATACATCTTCTGCCTCCCCGGCTCCCCCGGTGCTTGTCGTGATGGTTGGGACGAGATTTTGGTGCACCAACTTGATTATCGCAACAAGCCCTGCAACTTCGTGGAAATCATGCCAAGGCTGGAAGAAGGGCTGCGCAGGAAGTGAACGTGGGCAGTTGTATATTTTGTGAGATTGCTGCCGGTCGTTCCTTTGTGCGAATGGTTTATTCTGACAGGGACGTTTTGTGCTTTTTTCCTCTCGAGCCAGAAATGCTGGGGCATACGCTGATTGTGAGCCGCAACCACTATTGCGACATGCGCGATGCCCCAGCGGAATTTGGCCACGCCGCTTTTTCTGCTGCGCTTCGCTTGTCACGCCATTATGAAAAGGCGCTTGGGACATCAGCATTCAATTTCATGAATGCAAGCGGCGCAGAAGCTGAACAGTCTGTGCCGCATCTCCATTTTCACTATTTGCCCCGATTTGGATTGGAGAATTTTTCAACTTGGCCAAAATTGCCGCCATTCAAGACCAACTTGGACATACTTTTGCAAAAACTGAAACTTGTGTAGAAAAAATTCGTTCCTGCCATGTCCCTTTATTTTTTTTATATTTGTTCCATGGCCATTCTTTTGGACATGCGCCCCTCGTCGGGCTGGATATCGGGGCTCTCGGCACAGGCAAGCTTACGTCTTTGCCACAACTGGAGCGCGGGCGCGGCGCAAGGGTGAACCCGGCCTCACGCTTTGATCAAAGCCAGACCATTTATCTTGATGATGGTTGGGAATAGCTTTCAGTTTTGCCGCGCAGGACGTAATTTGTAAACGGGTTACAATTTTCTTCCCACAAAAGTAGGGTGAGCAGCTCATAGCAAGATCGTGCCTTCAAGCTGTGCCGCAATTGCCGCCTTGTCGATCACCGACCACACCTCCCAAATTTTTCCGTCCCGCAGTTCATAAAAGACATTCTCAGCAAAACGCACCCGCTTGCCATTGATCGGCAGGCCGAAAAAAGTTCCCTTCGGGCGGCAGTTGAATTGCAAACGCGCCGCGATATGTGGTGGGTCACAAACCAGCAACGCGATAGTGAATTGCAAATCCGGAATCTGGGCAAAGTCATTGGCCAACATGGCGCGGTAACCGGCAAGTCCAAATTTCTGGCCATTATGGCTTGCCTCTTCGGACACAAAATCGCCAAGCCGCTGCCAATCCTGGGCGTTGAGGCATGCGATATAGGCCCGGTAAAAATCAACCACTTGTTCCTTGGTCATTCGCCCACCACCGCCAATTTGCGCTTGGGCAAGCCCAGCCCATTCACCACCGCCAGGCCCAGCATCAGAACCGTGCCGCCAACCAGTTGCACCATGGTGATGCTCTCACCCAGAAACACCACCGCAGCAAGCAAACCGATGGGCGTCATCAACAAAATGAAAGGCACGGCCTGATCCACCGTCACACTTTTCAGCAGCGTGAACCACGTCATATACGCCACATAAAACCCAAACGTGCCTACGAAGGCGAATAACATCCAATGCACCGGCGTGGCGCTGGCAATTGAATTCCACTGGCCATGCTCCATCGCCAGCGTGAGCAGCAAAAGCTGCGGCGTGGCAAACCAGGC
>JANYHB010000068.1 GCA_025359265.1 Hyphomicrobiales bacterium
AGTCTCAAACGCGCTTCCGCTGCGACCAAATAATCACGCGTGAATGGCAAAACTGTTTGATCCAACGCAAACTGGATTTGAAAATTGTTCATCAACAGGTGACGAAACGAAAGTTCGGCACCCACCAAATAAAATTCCCACATGCGGCAGAAGCGTTCATCATAGAGCGCTTTGGCCTTATCACGGTTGGCCATGAAACGATCAAACCAATGGCGAAGCGTTTTAGCATAATGCAGGCGTAGAATTTCAATGTCGGTGACGTAAAGCTTATCACGTTCCAAATGCGGCAGCACTTCGGAGAGAGCCGGGATATAGCCACCGGGGAAAATATAGCGCTTCGTCCAAGCACTTGTTGCCCCTGGCCCATCGGCGCGGTTTATGGAGTGCAACAAGGCAACGCCGTCCGGTTTCAACAGCGCCGAACACTTTTTGAAAAATTCGGCATAGTGGCCCAAACCCACATGTTCAAACATGCCCACCGAAACAATACGATCAAATTTTTCCGTTAAGGTACGGTAATCCTGCAGCAAAAACTTCGCTTTGCCATCCAGGCCGCGTGCTTTTGCGCTGGCATTGGCCACTGCCAATTGCTCATCTGAAAGCGTAACACCGGTGACATCTGCGCCGCACACTTCGGCCAAATAGAGCCCCATGCCACCCCAACCACAGCCGATATCCAGAACCCGCATACCGGGCTTGATGTTCAACTTGGCGGCAATGTGGCGCTTCTTGGCGAGCTGTGCATCTTCCAGTGACTGCTTTTCATGTTCAAAATAGGCGCAGGAATACTGCCGATCCTTATCGAGAAACAAATCATATAAATCGCCCGAAAGATCATAATGGCTTTGCACATTTTTACGTGCCCGCCGCTCAGAATTGGCTTGGTCAATGCGCCGAATGGCGATGCGGGCCTGATAAAAAGCCCGGTGCACCCAGGTGGTGCGGTGCATATTGGCTGAACCGCCGCCCGTATTGATTAAAGCCAATTCAAGAAAGTCGTAAAGACTTCCATTTAAGATACTGAAATCACCAGACATATAGGCTTCACCCAAGTAAAGATCTGGGTCATAGGCGATTTTGCGAGCTGTGGCTGCCGTGGCAAATCTGATGTGGACAGGCTTTCCGGTTCCGTCACCGTATTTCGTAACACGGTGTTTCCAGTCCGTGACAGTGAGGTTGCCGGATTTAACGAGTTTTTTCAGAACGCGATCAAATATCATGCCTGCGCTTTAATCAATTTTGGCACAACACTCAACTAGCAACTTTGCCTAAATGGCGGAGCGGAAAGGAAATTCTTAGGCACAATGGGCCGAGGCCCGCCAACTGGTGCCATCAAAGGCCGGCGTCGTGACCACGGCCTTCTGGCTATCTTTGCAAACGAAGTGATGGAAGCTGGAATTAGCCAGGCCCGCTGCGTCTCTGGTTTGCGCCGCACTCATGCCCGTAATGCTTACCGATGTGTTGCCGTTAACTTCGGGCGACAAACTGACTTGATAGGTTTTGCCGTTATAAAACACCGGCTCCACCTTGGCCGCAGGAACAGAAGCGCTGGGCACATCCTTGGTGAGGCGAACGCCTGCTGCTTCATGCGAACACGCGGCAAGTGTGAGCCCGAGCAGCGCCGTTGCGCGATTCATTTTCATGGCGCTGGTTTAGCCTCTGTGTACTTGAGGGGGCAAGTTAAAGCTGGCATAGGAATTGGTGTCATGTCATTCGATGTTGCTGCATTATTATCCGCCCGCGCCGCTTCAGCTGATGAAGGAGCGATTATCCGCATGTCACAGCGCACGCGTGAGCTGCGCGCCAAGGGCCAAGACATTGTGGCCCTGACCATTGGAGAGCCGGATTTTGCTACGCCGGAAAATATCCGCGATGCGGCAAAAGACGCGCTGGACCAAGGCTTCACCCATTACGCGCCCGTGGCTGGCATTGCAGAGTTGCGTGAGGCCATTGCTGAAGAACTGCGTGTTGAAAATGGCTTGAACTATCAGGCGGCCAACATTGTGCTGGCCAATGGCACCAAGCAGGCCATCACCAACGCCGTGCTTTCTCTGATCGGGCCGGGCGATGAAGCCATTGTGTTGGCACCGTACTGGGTGTCTTACGCAGCATCCATAAAACTGGCAGGCGGCACATG
>JANYHB010000011.1 GCA_025359265.1 Hyphomicrobiales bacterium
CGCCTTGCACGGAATGACAGTTGAGGGGTTGAAGTGTAATCACCTAGGTTCCATCTGATCCCCGATGATGGAAATTGGAATTAACATTTTTGCTAACGTTCCCGCGGGCAAGCTTGAGTTAGCCGGAACGCCTGCGCAATCTGTTTGAGGAAATAAAGCTGGCAGATTAAGCGAGCCTGGATGTGTTTGCCATGTGCAGTGAAATCTGCCGCGTATTGAAACCTGGTGGACGCATCATCGGAAGTTTGAACCTCAACGAAACTGCAACAGCATCTGAGCCGCAGACGCTCGGGGAAGAGGTTCTCACAGAAAAGCTGTTGAGGCAATTCAAGGTGAAATCCAAACGATTGGGGCGAAAAAGAACTGGAGACGATAACTACGCTGAAATGTTTAGTGGTCAATCAACCTATGATAAAACGCGGCCCGGTTATCTCTGGTTTGATGGCTATTTGAATGCTTAGCTCGGCTTGCTTGTGCGTTGCTTATACGCTTTGCAATGGAAGCAGTGTGATCCACTGAAATTGTCGATGCGTAACTCAGAATATGGCAAAATTTGTTATTATCGGCACGGCTGGCATCGGCGGGTTTTTGGCGGCGCGGTTGAAGGCTGCGGGGCATGAGCTGTTTTTAATTAATCGCAGCGCCGAGAGTGTGGAAGACTTGGCCAAGGAATTGGATTGCAAGTTCTCTGTTGCCGATGTGACAGATGAAGCTGCGCTGGCGGCAGCTATCGAGCAGGCGGGGCCGGCCATCGATGGGCTGGCATACTGCGCGGGTACCATAAACCTGAAGCCCGCCACGCGGCTGGCGTCAACGGAAGTCTTGCAAGACTTTCAGATAAACGCTTTAGGTGCCTTGAAGTCGGTGCAGGCGGCTTTGCCCGCGTTGAAAGCCAGCGCGCAGCTCACGGCTTCAGTGCTGTTTTTTTCGACAGTGGCGGTACAGCAGGGCTTTGCGTTGCATGCCAGTGTTTCAATGGCCAAGGGCGCGGTTGAAGGCTTAACGCGCGCTTTGGCTGCCGAGCTTGCGCCAAAAGTTCGCGTCAACGCCATAGCGCCTTCGCTCACCAAAACCCCACTCGCCAATTTTATCACCAAGAACGAGGCAACTGTGCAGGCCCTAGCGCAAATGCACCCAATGCAGCGAATTGGCACGGCGGATGACATTGCGGCTGCGGCGGCGTTTTTGCTTTCCTCAGAATCGTCTTGGATCACCGGCCAGATCATTGGCGTTGACGGTGGGCGATCCTCTTTGCGCACAAAAGGTTGAAAAAGAGCATCGCCAAAAGTGAACTTCCGTCAAAGATTTGCATAGCTTGCGGGCGGCCATTCACTTGGCGCAAGAAGTGGCAACTGGTGTGGGATGACGTTAAATACTGCTCTCACAAATGTCGCGGCTTGAAAAGTAACAAGCAAAGTTCCAGATAGGGCCTTAAGAGGTTACCATGGAAATCGGAATTTACACTTTTGCGGATGTGCCTGCGGGGAAGCCGGAATTTGCGGGGCAACGCTTGCGCAATCTGGTTGAGGAAATGAAGCTGGCTGATGAGGCTGGCATTGATGTGTTTGCGGTGGGTGAGCATCATCGCGCTGACTATGCGGTTTCAACTCCGCCAGTGGCGCTCGCCGCAGGGGCGTCGGTGACCAAGCGAATGAGGCTGTCGAGCGCCGTGACCGTTCTCAGTTCCGATGATCCTGTGCGGGTGTTTCAACAATTTGCCACGGTGGACGGAATCAGCAATGGCCGCGCCGAGATCATGGCGGGTAGAGGCTCGTTCATCGAGAGCTATCCGCTTTTTGGTTACGCGTTGGATAACTATGACGCGCTGTTCACGGAAAAGCTGGATTTGTTGATGAAACTGAACGATGGAGAGCGTATTTCATGGCAAGGCAAACTGCGACCTCCGCTCAAAGACGCCGGAATTTATCCGCGGCCTGAGCAAAAGAAAATGCCCATTTGGATTGCTGTCGGTGGCACGCCGCAATCGGTGGTGCGCGCAGCTACGCTTGATCTTCCCATGGCGCTGGCGATTATTGGCGGAGACCCAAAACGCTTCAAGCCGTTCTTTGATCTATACCGCGAAGCCCACGCCAAGGCCGGGCATGACCCCAAGAACATTCAACTCTCGTTCAATATGCATGGCTTTGTGTCTGAGACAACAGCGAAGGCCAAGCGGATTTATGGTGCTGCGCACTTGGAAGTGATGAACCGCATCGGCAAAGAGCGCGGTTGGCCGCCGCAAGGCGCGGACCATTTTGAGCGCTCAACGCTTGATGATGGCAACCTGATTGTGGGCGAAGCGGCGCGCGTAATTGACAGAATTTTGCAGTTGCACGAGATATTTGGCAATACACGAATTCTCGTTCAGATGGCCATTGGCGCGGTTCCCCATGCGGAACAACTCAAGGCCATCGAGATTTTGGGCGGCAAAGTCGCTCCGGCCGTGAAAAAGGCTCTCGGTTGAAAACATTATCGTGATGAAACTTTATTAGCTTTTGGTTAGTCACTATCGGAAACTGATTGCAGCGACCGGAGGATTCGATGAAAAAGGACTTGGTGCATCCGCTTTATGTGAGGTTATTTCACTGGCTCAATGCTGCAGCCATTGTGATGATGGTGATGAGTGGTTGGAAGATATATAATGCATCGCCAATATTTGAAGGCATAGCATTTCCTGAGGCACTGACATTGGGTGACTGGCTTGGCGGTGCACTGCAATGGCACTTCGCGGCAATGTGGCTGTTTGTGGTAAACCTCATAGTTTACTTGGTGACGGGAATCGCCACGGGACATTTTCGAGAAAAGATGTTCCCGGTTTCGCCCGTCGCCGTGATCAACGATGTGGGCCAAGCCCTGCGTGGTAAACTTGCCCATGACAGCCACGATTATAACGCTGTGCAGCGCGTGTTTTACATTGGGGTGATTGGCGCAATGTTGATGACATTAATCTCTGGCCTTGTGGTGTGGAAGTCGGCGCAATTTCAACTGCTCAGCTGGATCGTTGGCAGTTATGATACCGCGCGCATTGTTCATTTTGCTGGCATGACGCTGATTTGCGCTTTCATCGTAGTGCATCTGGCGTTGGTTGCCATTGTTCCATCCACTTTTATTCCCATGATTACTGGCTGGGCCAAGCCATTTCCGAAAAAGGAGAAGAACCATGTTGCTTAAGCGTCATTCTTCCGAAAAATTATTTTTGCCGCGCACCAAGCAAGTTTTGAACATTGAGCGGCGCTTCTTTATGGGTAAAGCTTTGTCCCTCGGTGCTCTTTCGATGCTTACTGGGTGCAATGTTGCCGATGACTCGCAGGCGCAGGGTGTTCTGGACGCGATGTCGCGGTGGAATGACAAAGTGCAGTTAGCGATCTTTGGTACCACAACCCAGCTGGCACCAACCTATACTGAGGCTGATATCAAAGACCCATTTCCGTTCAATGCCTATTACGGCGAAGATGAAGTACGGATTGTGAAAGAAGAAGGCTATAAGCTGGAGCTTGCCGGCCTGATCGACAAGAAGGACTCTTGGACGCTGCAAAACTTACGCGCCCTGCCACAACAATCGCAAATCACCCGGCATATTTGCGTTGAAGGTTGGAGTGCCATTGGCAAATGGGGCGGTGTAAACTTTGCTGATTTCTTGCACATGATTGGCGCCGATACAAAAGCCAAATATGTGGCCTTTAAATGCGCTGATGATTATCATACATCCATCGATATGGCGACGGCGCTGCATCCACAAACCACCTTAGCTCTCACTTTCCGTGATCAGCCGTTGCCGCCTAAATATGGCTTCCCGATGAAGCTTCGCATTCCCACCAAGCTGGGCTTTAAAAATCCTAAGCACATCATGTCGATCGAAGTCACCAACGATTACCCTGGCGGGTATTGGGAAGACCAAGGCTATAACTGGTTCAGCGGAACCTGACATAAAACTCACGTATTTGTGTGCCAAGGTTATTGGTGCTTTGATTGCTGCTGCGGCATCGTTCGAAGCGGAACATAAGTTCCAAATCAAATTCAGGAGAAATCAAATGATCAAAACAATGCTTGCTGCCGCCCTTTTGGCCTCGGCTTTTATTGCGCCGGTGGCCCACGCTGATGATATGATGAAGACCACGTGTGATGATGCCACCATGAAAATGATGGGTGACGCAATGGCCAAAGACACCGATCCTAAAATGGCCAAAGATGTAACGATGGCTGGCGATGAAATGAAAATGGCGATGGATTCGATGAAAGCCAACAAGATGGACGATTGCTCAAAGCACATCGGCATGGCCATGGATCATATGATGATGAAGCATAACTGAGCTTCGGATAATTCATGAAGGGCGGCCTAGGGGCCGCTCTTTTTGTTTGCTATGAACAGTGCATGACGCTTCCACATATTCCAGACCCCATTATCGGTGACATCGCCAGCATAGATGCCATTGAACACGTGATTGTGCCGCGCGTGCGTGACATTGGTGATTTTAAAGTGCACCGCGCCTTGCCTGCGGCTGAGCGACAGATGATCGGGCCATTTATTTTCTTTGATCGATTCGGCCCTGTCATGATGAGGGCAGGTGCAGGCATGGATGTGCGCCCGCACCCGCATATTGGGCTTGCCACCGTAACTTGGTTATTCAACGGCAAAATTTTTCACCGCGATAGTTTGGGCTCTGAGCAAGCCATAGCGCCGGGCGAACTGAATTGGATGACGGCAGGAAGAGGCATTGTGCATTCGGAGCGCACACCTGCGCTGGAACGGGCTTCGGGCCAGAATATGTTTGGCTTGCAAAGCTGGGTGGCCCTACCAAAAGATGTGGAAGAAACGCCGCCGACTTTTGAGCATGTTGCGCAAACATTGTTGCCTTTGCTGTCAGACAGGGGCCGCAAAGTGCAGGTGATTGCTGGCGCAATTTATGGTGCCAGATCTCCTGTCAAAACACTTTCAGATTTATTCTATGCTGACGCGCGCTTAGAGCCGGGTGCGTCGCTGCCCTTGCCACCGGAGCATGAAGAGAGGGGCCTATATCTGGTTAATGGTCACATTGAGATTGCGGGGGTAGAGTTTGAAGCGGGTAAACTTATCGCTTTCAAACCGCAAAGCGAGGTGATTGTGACAGCGTTTGAGGCATGTCATTTTATGTTGTTAGGCGGCGAGCCCATGGACGGCCCACGTCATATTTGGTGGAATTTCGTTTCGTCTTCCAAAGAGAAAATCGACGCTGCCAAAGAAGAGTGGCGGACTGGCAGATTCAAGATCGTGCCGGGTGATGATAAAGAGTATATCCCCCTGCCGAGTTAGAACTTCAAAACCAACGCGGTAAACCAAACGCACAACGAAGCTCGCGGCTCTGGCCATTTGGCGCTTGTGCGGCGGAATGGGTTGGTTGGCATTTACCGCTGCTGTCGCATTCGGAACTTGCTGCGGTTGCCGGCAAAATTCTTTCGTAATATTTGTTCGCGGCAAATTCAGGCTTGATGGATAGAGAATATGTTGCCATCGCTTGCTAGATTGAATTTATCATTCTTCACCGGCAAAAGGACTGTTATGAAACTGAACGATACAAGCTCACTTTTGGCTTTTCTGAAAAGTCGCAAATCGGCATCTGCGAAGGCCATGGGCGGCCCAGGGCCGAATGCTGTCCACTTGACAGAGATTCTTAGTATGGCCGCGCGCGTGCCAGACCACGGCAAGCTTACGCCTTGGCGGTTCGTGACGTTTCAAGGGGATGCGCGCGCCCAAGTAGGGGCATTGTTCGCCAATCGCTGGGCGGAGCTAAATCCTTCGCACGGAGGAGATGTGTTACGATTCCAGGCCGACTTATTCATGCGCGCGCCACTTGTTGTTGCCGTCGTTTCAACCGCTTCACCGCACGAGAAAATACCCGTTTGGGAACAGCAAATGTCTGCAGCTGCTGTTTGCTTCAATATGGAATTGGCCGCCATATCGTTGGGTTTTGATGTGCAATGGCAAAGTGATTGGGTGGCTTATGACGTTGGCGCCAAAGCCGCCATGGACCTGAAAGGCGGCGAGCAAGTAGCAGGGCTTATCTACATCGGTAAAAGTACAATAGCATTAGAAGATCGACCCAGGCCTGATGTTACAAAATTTACGACGCATTGGGGCGCATGATGGCGATAAAAGGCATTCTCTTCGACAAAGACGGCACGCTGATCGCGTTTAACAATATCTGGGGCCCGCTTTACAAAAGCATGTTGGTCAATCATTTTGGTTATGATGAGCAGGGTGCTTTGGCACTGTTGCAAACCACCGGGTATGAACCTGAAACGGGCAATTGTCGCGGTGGAAGCCCGATGGCGGCCGGTACTCTTGAGCAGATTATGAAAGTGTGGTGGCCTGATCTATCGCCAGCAGAACGCGAAGAACGGCGACAATTTGTCAATGCGAACGCCGACAAGAATGCCAAGAATTTTATAGAACCTTTGCTGGAATTGGCCCCGGTGTTTGATGCCTTACAAGCAGCGGGCTATATTTTGGGTGTGGGCACCAATGACAGTGAAGACTCTGCCAAACGACATATGGAAGTGCTGGACGTTCATCATTACTTCCACGTTGTATTGGGCTCAGACAGTGTTGACGTGCCAAAACCATCTGGCCAAATGGTGCGGCGCTTTGCGGAACTTACTGGCTTAAGGCCCGACCAGGTGGCTATGGTGGGTGACAATGGCCATGACATTGAAGAAGCGCGCGCAGGTGGTGCTGGCCTTGCCATTGGTGTGCTCACGGGCAATTCAACGGCCGCTGATTTAGAGCCCCATGCCGATCAGGTGATCCACAGCGTGGGCGACCTGCTGAAATTTTTGAGCACCGTCGCCTAATGTTTTACGACGCTGTCACCAACACGCATGGCCTGCCGTTGGATCCGTTCTATGCTCTCGTGGCACCCAGGCCCATTGCGTGGATTTCAACACTCTCGAAAGCTGGCAAGGCCAATCTTGCACCCTATAGTTTCTATAACGCTTTCTCCCATAACCCCAGCTATGTGGCTTTTGGCTCATCTGGCGCAAAACACACATTGAGCAACATTGCAGAAACTGGCGAATTTGTGGTCAACCTTGCCACTTATGATTTGCGTGAGTCGATGAATCTTTCTTCTGCCGCAACTGCAGACGACGAATTCGTGCTTGCCGGCCTGGCCAAGGCGGCTTGCGTGAAGGTGAGGCCGCCGCGCGTTGCGCAAAGCCCCGTGGTGCTGGAATGTCTGCATTATCAAACCATTGCGCTGCCCAATGATAATGGGCAGGTGGAAAATTATCTGGTGTTAGGCCGCGTTGTGGGCATCCACATTGATGACCGATTTATTGTGGATGGCCGGGTCAACACCGCCGCCATGAAACCCATTGCGCGAATGGGCTATGCTGAATATGCAACGGTCGAACAAGTTTGGAAAATGCGGCGGCCCTAGACGGCAAACCCGCACGCGAAGGTTGCTTGGCACCCACTGATTAGTTCCTATCGTTTGGTTTGTGCCCCAACTGAGTCGCAGCGAGCCTTGTGCATAACTCTGTTGATAACTCAATTTATACTATATAAAACATAGTGTTACGAGGCTGCATTGCCAGTGGAAAAACGCCTTAAGACCTCGTTAACTAATCGGAGTCAGGACTCGTTGGCGTTGCACTTAGGGTGCAAATTTTGGGTGGATCATGGTTAGTTGTTTGCTGGTTGATCAGAATGGTAGCGAGCGCTCGCGTTTGGCGAAAATTCTCGACGGTTTGGGCTTTGAATGTTCAGAGAGTGACCACTTGGATCAGGCCGTTAGATTTGCGCAAGCCAGCATGCCAGAGCTGATCTTATGCAACGCGTCGGAACAAACGCCCGCCCAAGAATTTCTGCGCCTCGTCAAAGGCGGGGGCCTGCAACAGCTTCAGCCGGTCGTCATATTTTATGCGGATGCACCCAAGATGGACGCCATGGGTGCTTCTATTTTGGCGGGCGCCAGCGATTTCCTCATCCAGCCGTTTGACGACAGAATTTTGAAATTCAAGTTAGAACAGGCGGGCTTTAAGCTGGCGGCCTAAATTTTATCGCAAACGACCAGGCATGGTGAACAGATTGTTAAGTCTTGGCGCTTAACTCTTTAAGTCATGGTCCGTTAGGTTTTTTGTTCATGGCTCTTCCTGCGATAATCGGTTTGGACGTTTCAGTATTTGAGGGTGTTCTTGCCGTGGGCGATGTGGACGCCCGAACAGCGCTTGCACGCCAGTTGGCCGCTTTAATATGTGATCCTGAAACTCCCAATATTGAAATCAAACAAGCTACGCCAGTAGTTTTGCGGATGACACTGGATCCCGATAAGCAGGTGAGACTTGCCTTGGCGGAAGAACTGCATCTTGACGGGCGCTTGTCAGCCGATGTCGCTTTTGCCGTTGTGGCAGATGAAGATGATATCGCTTTGCCGTTTCTGATGCGCACACAGGCGTTGAATGCTGCGCTTTTGCTGGCCATTTTGAAAATTGGTGATGAGCCGCGTCAGGCGGTCATCGCAGCACGGCCAGATGTGAGCCCAGAATCTGCCGCTTACATCATTAAATCGGGCAGCCTTGCCGCCGTGCTTGCACTATTTGACAATGCAGTAGTCACCATTGAGCCTGGAGACTGCCGCACACTTTATAATCGCTTTAGCCAATCACAGGACATGGTGGAGCGTCTCCTCAAACGTGACGACCTGCCTCTTGATGTGCGCATTACCCAAGCGCGACGTGCGGCACAGCGCATGCGTCAGATGATGGCGGAACGCGGCTGGATGCCTGCCAATGATGCGGTTGAGCTGTGCTCTGAAGCAGAAGACAATGCATTGATGCAAGTTCTTATCGATGCCACGCCTAAAGAGCGCTCCGAGGCAATGGTATTCTTGGCTTCCAAAAAAATGCTAACCGCCGCGTTGATTTTGCGTGCCGCCGCCATTGGGCAGATGAGTGTGGTAGAAGCGGCTTTGGCCCACCTTTCTGGCAGTGTTCAGCAGCGCACCGCCTCATTGATGTATGCTTCGGGCACTGGTGCTTTCAAATCAGTATTTCGGAAGTCAAGTTTGCCACAAAATTGCTATGGCATTTTACGCGCTGCATGCGACGTGGTGATTGATATGCGCGAAGAGGGCATGGACATCACTTCATCTGATTTTGGTGCGCGTATGTTGGAAGCTTTGATGACGCGCTATGAAGCCATGGATTCAACCGAACGCGCCAAACAAATTGAGTATCTGGGGCGTTATGGCGAAGATAAGATACGCAAAGTAGCGAAGCGTCTGAAAGCTGATTTGGTTCGCGCGGCTTAAAGTCGTTTTTGTTCCATCACATTAAATTGTTTCGATTGGCCACAAGTTAGATTGGCGGAATTTGTGCGAAACTGTAAAAGCTGCGCGTGAACTGCGGAGGTTTTGACATGCTTAACATCGGAAGAAATTATGTGGTGGTTGATCGACGCAAGTTTCTGGCGGGTGCGGCGGCCCTCGTGGCCACGGGATTACTTTCCAAGAATGCCTTTGCGTTAGCCGAGCAATACTGGTTTGAACAGGGCGCCTATACCGTAACTGTCGTTAGTGATGGTGAGTTAGTGTTGCCCCTTGCGGTGTTTCCTGATGCAAATCCGGAAGAATTGGCAAAGTTGCTTGGTGAAATGGCAAAAGACAATAACTTTCATGCACAAGCCAACCCGATTTTGTTAGAATCCGATGCGGACACCATTCTGATTGATACGGGTTCTGGCAGCGGTTACCAACCTACTGCTGGCAAGGTAATAGAAAGTTTGAAATTGGCTGATGTTGAAGCGGAAGCGGTAACAAAAGTGATTTTCACTCACGCGCACCCCGATCATTGCTGGGGTACTGTTGGTGCCGATGGAAAATTGATTTTTCCGAATGCAAGCTTCTTCATGGCAGAGACTGAATGGAATTTTTGGACTGCCAAAGACCTGGCGAGCAAAATGCCCTCCGCCATGGAAGGTATGGTGAAGGGCACGCAAGCTCAGCTTGCTGCGCTGGATGGCAAAATCAAATTATTTAAACCCGGCGCGGAAGTTGTGCCCGGAATTATTGCCATCGATACGGCAGGTCACACGCCGGGCCACGTTTCTTTCGAATTGGCGGGGGATGATGGGTTAATCATCACCGGGGATGCTATCATAAACCCAAACGTGTTCTTTGCGCATCCTGAGTGGAAATTCGCTTATGATGCAGACAGTGATACCGCTGTAAAAAATCGTCGCAAGCTGTTGGAGATGGCTTCTGAAGGAAAAAAACGTTTGTTGGGTTTCCATTGGCCTTACCCTGGTGTTGGACATGTTGAGGAAGGTGGCGAAGGCAAATATCGCTATGTGCCGGTTTAGGCGCAGCGTTATATTTTAAATTGTTCATTCAATACCCGTTCCGCCAGGCTGTGGTCGGGGTCAAACAACATTTTCACGCCGAGTTTTTTATATTCTGCGATTTCCACCTTAACCACATGGCGCACTTCGTCGTGATCGGCTACGGCGGCCACCGGGCGCTTGTCTTGCTCTAGCACTTCAACACTTACTTTGGCGCCGTTGGGCAGAATAGCGCCCAGCCAGCGGCGCGGGCGAAACACGCTTATTGGGGTTAAAGCCAACAAGGGTGATCCCACCGGTAAAATTGGTCCGTGTGCAGATAAATTATAAGCTGTTGAGCCCACCGGCGTGGACACAATAAGGCCGTCACAGATCATCTCTTCCAAGCGTGTGCGGCCATCCACTGCCAACTTTAGTTTTGCGGCTTGTGATCTTTGCCGCAGAAAAGAAACTTCATTGAAAGCCAGGCGCTCGTGCTTCTTGCCATCAGCGGTATATGCCACCATTCGCAAGGGCCGGATTAGGGTATCTTCGGCCGCGCGTAATCGATCAAGTAGTGTTGTTTCCGAGAAGTCATTCATCAGAAAACCAACAGAGCCACGGTTCATGCCATAAACTGGCAGGCCGGATTTCAAACAGCTGTGCAACGCCTGCAACATCAAACCATCGCCGCCCAAAGCCACCAACACGTCAGCCTTATCAATTGCGACATGACCGTAGCGCTTGGTCAAAGCTTTAAGAGCACGCTTTGCGGCGGGAGCTTCGGAAGCCAAAAAGGAGATGTGCGTAAAATTCATATGTTACCGTTTGTGGGGATGGGCTATCACGCCCACGATAACACCGAATGAAGGCTTGTAAACCACCGATGAGACGGCTTGTACTTTGCACCACTTGTAAATTTTCTGCCGAAAGCAAACTAGGGCCAGATGGGCGAACCGGCGGCGAAACATTATTTGCCGCCATGCAAGCGGTTTTGCTGCGCCAAGGGCGAGATGACGTTGCCATAGAACCACAAGCCTGTCTGTGGAACTGCACGCTGCCTTGCAGCGTGGTGATTCAGGATGATGCGCGGTATTCTTATATCACCGGAGGAAATAGGCCGGATGAGGAACAGGCCGAAGCCATTTTGCAATGGTTTGACGCGCATGGCGCAACGCCAGACGGCCAAGTGCCGTTCAAGCAATGGCCGAAGAAAATGCGCGGCCACTTTATTGCGCGCTTGCCACCTCAGAAACTGAGCAAACCAGCGTGAATGTAACGCTGGTTTTAGGCGGTGCGCGCAGCGGCAAAAGCCGCTTTGCGGAGAGCCTATGCAAAGTTCCGCGCATCTACATCGCCACAGCGCAAGCCTTTGACGAAGAGATGACACAGCGTATTGCCAAGCACCGCGTTGATCGCGGAGAGCAATGGACCACCATTGAAGCACCGCTGGATTTGGGGGGCGCAATCAAATGCAGCACTGGGGATATTATAGTGGATTGCCTCACGCTGTGGCTGACTAATCTCGTGATGAAGGAGAAGGATGTTGAGCACGAAGTTCTGGCACTCGTTGAAGTGCTTCAACAGTCAACCAACAAAATCATCATCGTCTCAAATGAATTGGGCCTTGGGCTGGTTCCAGAACAAGGCTTATCTCGGCGCTTTCGTGATCAGCATGGGTTGATGAACCAGCGCGTGGCTGCTGCTGCACAGTGCATGGTGTTTATGGTGGCGGGAATCGCCCAAGTGTTCAAAGGGCGATTGCCAAAATAGCGCCCACAAGCAAAAGCAAAGCCATGGCATTGTGGAAAAGGCTCAAGCCATCAGCCACATCTTTTTCATCTCGCGCTTTTCTTCCGTTGCCCATCTCGGGCAGATCAATAATTTTACCGCCGTAATAACGCGCACCGCCGAATTGCAAACCAAGGGCGCCTGCCATGGCCGCTTCAGGCCAACCGGCGTTTGGGGAATTGTGCTTGGCCGCATCACGCCGCATCGTTCGCCATGCGTTATGCAGCCGTTGTTTATCATGAGTGAGGGCCGCAAGCGTGAATAATGCTCCGGTCAATCGTGATGCTGGCAAATTGATCAAATCGTCGAAACGCGCGGCGGCCCAACCGAAGTTGAGATGTTTTTCGGACTTATGACCGATCATCGAATCGGCGGTGTTGATCGCCTTGTAAGCTACCAGTCCGGGCAGACCGAGAACGGCATACCAAAGCACAGGTGCCACCACGCCATCCGACGCATTCTCCGCCAGTGTTTCAAGCGCTGCTGTGGCAACACCGCTTTGATCCAAAGCTTTTGTATCTCTGCCGACAATCTTGCTCACTGCAGCGCGGGCATCTGCGAGCGAATGCGGTAGTACATCGGCGACAGCCTGTACATGACTGCTCAAAGATTTCTGTGCGATGAAGGCCGTGGCGATCACAATGTTTAAAACCCAGCCATATGGGAGCAGTGCCAACAATCGCGAAATCGCGTAGGCGGGCAGGGCGCAACAAACGATAAGAGCAACCAGCGCCAAAACGCCATTGATGCGGTTGCTGTTAGGTGTTGCATCGGGGTCATTAAGTCCATCATCGAGATAGGTTATCAACGCGCCCATCCACTGTACCGGATGGCCGATGCGGTGCTGCAAGGCGGCGGGGTAACCTAAAAATCCTTCAACGAGCAGGGCGATCGATGCAAGGGCCATGCTGTTCACTTCGGTATGCCCGCAAGAGCTAGAATCTGATCGATCGCTAAATGCTTTTCCAAATGCGTTGCTAGGGCATCGAGCGTTTGCTCGATGGTTTTTTCGTAGGCAAAGACCGACGCGGCAGCGCCGAGTGACTTTAACCAAGCATGGCGGAAGCCATCAGCGCTGAAGCAGCCGTGCAGATAAGTGCCATTCACCAATCCGTCAGGGCTGGTTGCACCCTCTGGCCCATTGGCGGTTTGGGCAAAAGGTCTGGCCCGGTCAGGACCCTTGGTTTCGCCCAAATGGATTTCATAGGCGCGGATCGACTGGCCCGATAAACTGTGGATTGCTTGCGTGGCAACGGTGGTTTTCTCTAGCAGCAATGTGGTTTCAACGTTCAGGAGGCCAAGCCCTGCGACGACGCTGGGAATGCCTTCCAAGCCTTCTTCGTCGCGGATCAGTTTGCCCAGCATTTGATAACCGCCACACAGGCCCAGCACGCGGCCCCCGCGACGACGATGGGCAAGCAGGTCAATGTCCCAGCCTGTGGCGCGCAATGTGGCCAGGTCCGCGATGGTGGATTTACTGCCTGGGATGATGACAAGATTGGTATCGCCCGGAATGGGTTGGCTGGGATTCAAGAACTCCAGCGCCACGCCATGTTCTTGGCGTAACGGATCCAGATCGTCAAAGTTGGCAATGCGCGGCAATTTGAGTACACAGATTTTCAAGCCGTTCGAATTTGATTTAGCCATTTCTGCCAAAGCCATTGCATCTTCGGCGGGCAGTTTAGCAGCGTCGGCAAAATACGGCACGACGCCGAGGCACGGCATGGCCAAGCGGCTTTCGAGGAAAGTTCTTGCCTCATCAAACAGTTGGGCATCGCCATGGAACTTATTGATCATGAACCCTTTTATGAGTTTTTGATCTGCCTCCATCAGTACCGCCAACGTGCCGACCAGCGAAGCAATCACCCCGCCGCGATGGATGTCTCCGATTAAAATGGCAGGAATGCCGGCGGCGGATGCAAAACCGAGGTTGGCCAAATCGCCTTCGCGTAAATTTGTTTCAGCTGGGCTGCCTGCACCTTCAACCAAGATCACCTCATGCAATGAGGCCAAATGTTGAAAACTTTCCAAAATTGCCGGCATAAATCGCTGTCTGGCGGCGAAGAATTGCTTGGCCGGCATCGTTGCCACCCTTTGGCCCTGCACGATGACTTGGGCGCCGGTTTCATGCTCTGGTTTCAACAAGATAGGGTTCATGTGTACGCTGGGTGAAAGGCCTGCCGCACGCGCTTGCAGGGCTTGTGCGCGGCCGATTTCGCCGCCCTCGACGGCGACAGCGGCGTTGTTCGACATGTTTTGTGGTTTGAAAGGGGCCACAGAAATGCCACGCAAACGCAATGCCCGGCATAAACCAGCGACGATGAGGCTTTTACCGACGTCCGAGCCCGTGCCAAGGAACATGAGGGCTTTGGCCGTCATGGTGCCGCGCTGATGATATGGGCGTAGGAACCCATAACGTTTCCAATGCGTTGGCCTATTGGGCCCACATCGTTGCCTGCCGCATCAAGGGCGTAAAAAAGCGGATCGCCGCGATTTTCAGACGCAATGGTTGAATAGTGAAACTCATGGCCCCTTAGAGGTTGATTCCAAGGCCCTGTGAGCGGTTTCAACTGGCGATAGCCCAAATGCAGCTGGCGCTTGGCAAAGCTTGTGGTGAGCGGCAAAAGGCCAGCCATGGCATGGCGCTGGCCGTTGGCATCAATCAGCCCATCTCCCAGCACCATATAGCCCCCGCATTCACCATAAACCACGCCTTTAAAGCTTCGAATGCCATCTAAAAAGCTTCGATTTGATGTGAGTTTGGTGACATGAAGTTCTGGGTATCCACCAGGGAGGAAGACGGCATCCGCGGCTGGCGGTGGCTCATCGGCCAACGGCGAAAAGAATTTGAATTCCGCGCCCTGTTTGCGCCAATCTTGCAACATATGTGGGTAAGCGAAGCTAAAAGCCGGATCTTGAGCGACGGCGATGGTTTGCCCCAAGGGCGACAGAAGCATTCGGCTCGAATTATCACCTTTTTTAAGGTGAACTGCTGATTCGTGAATCATGTCAAGAATTGTTTCACGGGAAACTCCTGAGGCCGCAAGTTCAATAAACGTCTCAAGCTGTTGATTTTCTTGTGCTTGCACCAATCCAAGGTGCCGCGAGGGCAAATTGAGTGAGTCAATCTGGCGCAGGGCACCGAATATCTGAACGCTCATAGCATGATGATTATCGCGAAAACAGGAATCAGAGTTCCGGCTGAGCGTTACTGCATCGCCATGGATTCCCGCTTTCGTGGCAATGACTGGCGAGAGAGTGGGAATGGCAGATGAAAGTGCGGAACGCAGAATTTGCTCATGCCGATCGCTGGCTACACGGTTCAGGATAACGCCCGCGATTTTTACGTCTTGTCTGAAATTGGTGAAGCCGTGCACCAGCGCTGCAATGGATTGAGCTTGGCGCGAAGCGTCGATGACCAGTATGATGGGCAATTCCAAAGCGGCCGCCAAATCTGCGGTGGAACCCTTGGCCCCTTGCGGGCCATCAAATAATCCCATGACACCTTCGATGATCAGGAGATCTGCTTCAGCGGAATGGATCTGGGCGCTGTGCAACACCGCAGCTTCGCCCATGGCCCAATAATCCAAATTTATGCAGGGCTTTGCGGTTGCGGCGGCATGGAAGCCAGGGTCTATGTAGTCGGGACCGGCTTTGGCTGAAATAACGTTCAGCCCACGATTCTTCAGTGCACGGAGCAAACCCAAAGTTACCAAGGTTTTGCCGCTGCCGGAATGTGGCGCGGCGATGATTAACCCTTTAGCCAATCCGGTTGGCCCTGAGTGCGGGAGCATACCAATCCAGCAGCGGCCGCCAATCTGAAGCGTGGCCGACAACAACGATGGCGGGCGTTGGCGGCTTATGCATGAGCACGAAAGCACCAGCTTCAGCAAGTGTGGTTTCACATACGTTTTGATCAGGCATCGAGGCGTTTGAAATGATCGACACAGGGTCATCAACGGCGCGACCGCCTGCCATGAGAGCGGTGGCGATCTCAGCCAGATTCTTTACGGCCATATACATCACGATGACGGGGGAGGCCAAAGCGATGGCTTTCCAATTGACATTTACCGGCATTTTTCCGGTGGCGTCGTGGCCCGTGAGAAAGATGACTGAATGGTTGGTGTCGCGGTGGGTGGCCGGAATGCCAGCATAGGCCAGCCCACCCACACCCGATGTTATGCCGGGCACGATGCGGAATGGAATTTTGGCTTTGGCCAAGCTTTGGCTTTCTTCACCGCCGCGACCGAACATAAATGGATCACCGCCCTTTAAGCGCAAAACGCGCTTTCCAGCACGCGCCAGTTCGATCAATCGCAGCGAGATATCGCGCTGGATTGGCGATGGCTTGCCGCCGCGTTTGCCGGCATACTCAAGCTCTGCTCCGGTGCGCAACCAACGTAGAATATCCGGGTTGACCAAAGCGTCATAAACGACCACGTCGCAATTCTGCATGGCGTGATAACACAGCAGAGACATCAATCCAGGCGCACCGGGGCCGGCACCCACCAGCCAAACCCAGCCTTTTTCAAAGGTTGGAAAAGCTTCGCCATCGAGGCGCGCAAAGCCTTCGGCAGCACCTGAATGGGCTTGCCAATGCTTGACAGATTTGAGGGTTTCACTTGCCATATTTATCCCTATACAATGACATTATGCGCCAAGACAAACCCGAAGGAGAGCTTAAACGCGGCTGGACGACGGGGGCATGCGCCACGGCTGCGGTGAAAGCGGCTTTTTGGGCTTTGCGGGTGGGCACGTTTCCAGATCCGGTTTCGATTACTCTGCCCAAGGGCGAGCAGCCTGCTTTTGCCTTGGCGCTGACCGATAAGGGTGAGGGTTGGGCGCGCGCAGGCATTATCAAAGACGCAGGCGATGACCCTGATGTGACGCATGGTGCGATGATTATTGCCAAGGTGACATTGGGTGGTGAAGGGGTGCGGTTCACGGCGGGCGAGGGGGTTGGCATTGTTACAAAAGCAGGACTTCCCGTTGCGGTGGGGCAGCCGGCGATTAACCCGGTGCCCCGCGCCATGATACTGGCAGAAATTGAAGCGCTTGGTGGTGGAGGCGTTGAAATTGAAATCTCAATTCCCGGCGGTGCTGAGTTGGCGCTGAAAACCTGGAATGGGCGTTTGGGCATTGTGGGCGGGCTTTCGATTTTAGGAACCACGGGTGTGGTGCATCCGTTTTCATGTGCGGCGTGGATTGCTTCCATCCACCGCGGCATTGACGTGGCGCGGGCGGCGGGGTTTGGGCATGTGGCGGCCTGCACGGGTGCCACTTCGGAAGCTGCGGTTCAGGCGCATTTTGGCTTGCCCCTGGAAGCGATGTTGGACATGGGCGATTTTGCTGGCGGGGTTTTGAAATATTTGCGCAGCCACCCCGTGCCACGCATCACCCTTGGCGGTGGCTTTGGCAAAATGGTGAAACTGGCGCAGGGGCATATGGATTTGCATTCAGGAAGATCGCAAGTGGATTTTACGTGGTTGGCTGATCGGGTGCCGACGGCGATGAAAGAAAAAGTGCGGGTTGCCAACTCGGCCCTGGAAGTTTTGGAACTCTGCGGCCTGCCATTGGCGGCGCAGGTGGCGCAAGAAGCACAAACACAGGCCGCAAAAGTTGTGGCTGATTCAACGATGGCCGTGGATGTGATGATCATCAGCCGCGACGGAAAGATCATCGCGCATGCCTGAGCAACGCATCCTATTATTGGGTGGAACGCGCATGGCACGAGAAGCGGCGAATGCGCTGGTGGCGCGTGGGCAACCGGTTGTCACCTCGCTGGCCGGGGTGACGCTGACACCGCATTTGCCGCAGGGCGAAATTCACGTTGGTGGCTTTGGCGGGGTTGCTGGGCTGATGAATTATTTAGCCCATGAGGCGTTTGATTGGGTTGTGGATGCCGCGCATCCCTTCGCCGCGCAAATGTCGGCGCATGCCCACGAGGCTTGCAAAAGTGTTGGCCTGAGATTGCTGAGGCTTGAAGCCCCTGCTTGGCAACCGCAGAAGGGCGATGCGTGGCACAGGGTGGATTCCATGGTGCAAGCGGTTGAGGCTTTGCCGAGAAATGCCAAGGTGGTTATTACCGTGGGGCGCAAAGAGATTGCGGCATTTTTTGCGCGGGCTGATGTTTCGGGCGTGGCGCGCATGATCGAGGCGCCGAATTGCGCTGTGCCGGCGCACTGGCAAGCCTTATTTGAGCGGCCACCTTTCACATTGGAAGCCGAGATTGATTTGCTGCGCGCGTGTGGGGCGAGCCTTTTGGTCAGTAAAAATGCGGGTGGTGCGCGCGCCGCCAAACTTGATGCAGCTGCAGCGCTTGGCCTGGGCGTGGTGATGGTGGCGCGACCTTTTAAACCCGCAATCAAAACGGTTATAAATGTTTCTGAAATGCTTGGCACGCTGGGCTTTGCGGACTAGCCTGCAAGAATTCAGAATCGGAAACTCGCGTCATGAAGAAATTTTTTGCTGTGGTCTGTTGCATGCTGGGCTTTGTGGTTGCAGCCCACGCTTCGACATTAGCCGAGGTGAAAGCCCGCGGCGTTTTGAAATGCGGCGTTAACCCCGGCCTGCTGGGTTTTGCGCTGAAATCCGCTGACGGTGTGTGGCTGGGCTTTGATGTGGATTATTGCCGCGCCCTGGCCGCAGCGGTGTTGGGCGATGGCGGCAAAGTTGAATTTGTTTCGGCCACCACAACCGATCGCTTCGATAAATTGGCCAAGAGTGAAGTGGATGTATTGGCCCGCAACACCACATGGACGATGGAACGTGAAACCAAGATGCCGTTGCGTTTTGTGGGCATTTCCTATCACGATGGGCAAGGATTTCTGGTGCCCAAATCCATCGGCGTGACGTCGGCTTTTCAATTGAACCAGGCGGCGGTGTGTTTTCTTTCCGGCACCACGACGCAGGCCAATGTGGAAGATTTGTTCAAGGAAAAGAACATGGCTTTCACGCCCGTGACATTCAAGACCATTGATGAATTGGTGGTGGCGTTTCAGGCCAAGGGCGAAGCCAAGTGTGACGCTTACTCGGCCGATCAATCACAGCTTTATGCGGTGCGGTTGATGTTGGCCAAGCCCGACAACTATATTATTTTACCGGACATCATTTCAAAAGAACCCTTAGGACCGGCAGTTCGCGCAGGTGACGAGCAGTGGTTCAACATTGCGCGTTGGGTGTTGTTCGCTTTGATCAATGCTGAAGAACTTGGCGTTAAAGCCAAGACCGTTGACGATATGAAAGCTAATGACACGCGCCCCGAAGTGAAGCGGTTGCTGGGCACGGATGGGACATTCGGGGTTGATCTGGGGCTGGATGCAGACTGGGCGGCGCGCGCCATTAAGGCGGCGGGTAATTATGGTGAAATCTTCGAACGCAATCTGGGCAAGACCACGAAACTTGGCATTGAGCGTGGGCTGAATGCGCGCTGGAACGATGGCGGGATTTTATATTCGCCGCCGGTGCGGTGAGATTGGGCGCGGCCGCGGCCTGCGGGCAGGGGTTGGTAAAATGGAACGTGCTGGCGGGTGCACAAAGCTGTGGCCTGACTAACCTGAGGCGACAGGTCTTCCACTGGCACCCCATTGGGCCCAGCTGCCGTCATACAGGGCGTGGTTGGATGCGCCCAGTTGGGTGAGCGCCAACGTGATAATTGCTGCCGTAACACCAGAGCCGCAAGACGTGATGACAGGTTTTTGTGGGTCTATTCCGGTACTTGCAAAAGCCTCTGCAAGTTGTGCTTGAGGTTTTAGCATGCCTTCGGCGGTGAGCAAACGCGCATAATGCAGGTTATGGGCCCCGGGAATGTGACCTGGCTTGACGCCGGGGCGGGGTTCAGGCTCTTCACCGCGAAAGCGGGCGGGCGAACGGGCATCGACGATTTGGGCTGAGGTGGTTGCCACCTCATCGCTGTTTCGAACCATGTGTGGTTTGAGAGTGGCACTGAACTGGCTGATGGTGGGTGGAGAAGGCTGGCCCCGAGACGTGGCGCGCCCTTCAGCCAACCATTTTTTCAGCCCGCCGTCCAGAACGGACACCTTTTCATGGCCGAAGACTTTAAACATCCACCAGCAACGGGCCGCGGAAAACAGCCCGTAAGAATCATAAGCAAGCACATGGCTTGTGTTGCCAACTCCAAAACGCTGCATGGCAAAGGCAAAGTCTGAAGCGGTTGGCAGCATGTGTGGCAGGGGCGATGTCTGATCGGAGGTTTTATCGAGGTCAAAAAACCTGGCACCCGGAATATGCGCGCTTTCATATTCTTCAAACGCGTTGCGCTGCAAATTCGGCAGGTGCCACGTTGCGTCGAGAACCACCAGATTAGCATCATTCAAGTGGGCGGCCAACCACTGCGTTGAAACCAGATTGCTCATACGGGTTCAAAAGCTTTGGGTGCCGTTGAAGGTGCTTCCAACCAAGCCGGAACCGGCAGGTTCTTGGAACGCAAAAATTCTGGATTGAACAGCTTGGAAGCATAGCGCGTGCCATAGTCACACAAAATAGTGACGATGGTGTGGCCGGTGCCCATCTCGTTGGCCAATCGCATTGCGCCCGCCACATTTATGCCGGTTGATCCACCCATGCACAGGCCTTCATGTTGCAACAAATCGAAAGCAATTTGCACGGCCTCATCGTCATGGATTTGATAGGCCTGATCAACCACAGCGCCTTCCAAATTGGCCGTGATGCGGCCTTGGCCGATGCCTTCGGTGATGGATGAACCTTCGGATTTCAATACGCCGGTTTTGTAAAAACTATACAAGGCCGCACCCATTGGGTCTGCCAAGGCAATTTTGATATTTTTATTTTTGGCTTTCAACGCCATGGATACACCAGCCAGCGTTCCACCGGAACCCACCGCACACACAAAGCCATCAACCTTGCCATCAGTTTGTTCCCAAATTTCTGGGCCTGTGCCTTCGATATGGGCTTGGCGGTTGGCCACATTGTCAAATTGGTTGGCCCAAACCGCGCCCATCGCAGTTGCCAAACGGCCTGAGTATTTCACATAGTTGTTGGGATTCTTGTAAGCCACCGCAGGCACCTCAACCAATTCCGCGCCCAGTTGCCTGATCGCATCTTTCTTTTCCTGGCTTTGGGTTTCGGGAATGACGATCACGGTTTTATATCCCAATGCATTGGCAACCACGCAAAGGCCAATGCCAGTGTTGCCAGCCGTACCTTCGACAATTGTGCCGCCCGGTTTCAATGCGCCGGATTTTTCCGCAGCGCGAATAATGAAAAGAGCGGCGCGGTCTTTCACCGATTGGCCGGGGTTCATGAATTCGGCTTTGCCTAATATTGTGCAGCCGGTGAGTTCTGATGCACGGCGCAGTTTGATGAGTGGCGTGTTGCCGATGGCTTCGATGACTGAGGGGCGGATGTTCATATGAAACCTTGTAAAGCAAAAGGACCGATGTTGCCATCGGCCCTTTCAAAATCTGGCTCCTCGAGCTGGACTCGAACCAGCGACCATTCGATTAACAGTCGAATGCTCTACCAACTGAGCTATCGAGGAATAAGATCGACTTGAACTCTGAGGAAACATCAAAGTTCAGAAAGGTTGATCGACCAAAAACCTTTGCGCGATGTTGACTTTTTTACCAAAAGCCAACCCACACAGGCGGCGCTATAACCTTGAACCGCTGCGCATGGAAGCACTTTTTTCCACGGTGATTCAATGGAAATTGGAGGCTCCGGAGGGAATCGAACCCCCATTCAAGGATTTGCAGTCCTCTGCGTAACCATTCCGCCACGGAGCCTTTATCTGCGGCGCGGTCTATAGGGGAATGTTGCACACAGCACAACACTCTGGAAGCTTCGACAGTAATCAACGGGTTGATTCTGCACGTGTCGCGTTTGCAACACCCTTAATTTTCTGTTTACCTTAATCACAAAACGCCGGTTCATGTTTGCAATCTGTTTTGCACCACCCTATATCGGATTGTCATATGGATGTGGAATCGTGAGGCATGCCGATCTCGGCGGGTTGCGTGGATCACGCGTTAAGTGTTGAACAGCAGGGGATTCAGCGTGAGTTTGATGGATAAGTTTCGTTTTACGTCACTTTCTGGTTTAGCGTTTTTGATGGTGGCACAAGCGGCAAGTGGAGAAACCCTTTCAGGCGCTTTGCTGGAAGCTTACCGCAAGAACCCGACATTGAATTCCGCGCGGGCAGGCCAGCGCGCTACAGATGAAGCCGTGCCGCAAGCGCTTTCCGGTTGGCGGCCCACCGTTACGGCGCAAGCTGCCGTGCAACAGGATTGGGCTTTCAGCTCGGCCCAAGCTTCGGTCAACCCATTCACCGGGGCCTCCACGCCCAATCAGACGTATCTGGCGCCAACGCAGGAAACCTATTTGATCCAGTTGCGACAACCCGTGTTCCGCGGCTTTAAAACAATTGAAAGCACCCGCGTTGCCGAGGCGCAAGTAAGGGGCGGGCAGCAGCAACTTTTGGTTACCGAACAAACGGTTCTGCTGAATGGGGTGCAAGCCTATCTGGATGTGATCAGAGATCGGCGCACATTACAGTTGCGCCAACAAAACCTGGGGGTGTTGAACGATCAGTTGCGGGCCAGCAACGCGCGTTTCAAGGCCGGGGAATTGACCCGTACCGACGTTGCGCAATCGCAAGCCGGGGTGGCCACGGCAAAAGCCGCCTTGGCGGGAACGACTGCGCAATTGCGGGCCAGCGAGGCCGCTTTTGAACAGATTATCGGCCACAAGCCGGATCGGCTGGCAACGCCACCAGCGGCGCGCGCGCCGGCCAGTTTGGACCAGGCGCTGGATATTGCCCACGAAACCAATCCTCAAATTCTAGCCTCTGCCCAAAATGTGTTGGCCGCTGAACACAGCGTTGGCGTGGCTTTCAGCGGGCTGCTTCCGCAGGCTGATTTAACGGGCACTTATACCTATTTGGCGCAGCAGAATGGCACGAGTGGCTATGAATTCAGCAAAAGTGATCTTGCTGTGGCAGGAACGCTGACGGTGCCCATTTATGAAGCCGGGCTGATTTACTCACAGGTGCGCGCGGCAAAGCAAAGAGCCAGCCAGAGCCGCATCAGTGTGATTGATACCGTGCGCCAAATCCGCCAAGCTGTGGCCACCAATTGGGCGGCCTATACGTCCACCAAGCAGGCGGTGCAATCAAGCGGCACCAGCGTTTCTGCATCGCAAACTGCCTATGAGGGCACCAAGCAGGAATATCAGGTGGGCTCACGTTCCACCATCGATGTGCTGAATGCCGAGCAAACTCTTTTGAACGCCCAAATTTCAGACGTTTCGTTGAAACACGATTTGATTCTTGCGTCTTATCGGTTGCAGGCTTCCATTGGCCATCTCACCGGCCGTCATTTGCATTTGGGCACGCCCTATGATCCGACGCAAAACTACAATGAAGTTCATTATAAATTTATCGGCACCCACGCAGATGTTTTGCAATAGGCGTTGCGCGATCCATGCATCTCTTGTCGACAGGGCTTGCCGGTTCCATTAGATTGCAAATTGCATTCGGGATTTTCCGGTTGCCGGTAATTTTACGGGCGAAACAGTGACTGCTGAACCACGCGTTGAAGATTTGCTGGCCACCATTCGCAAGGCCATCGACCAGGATATCAGCGAACTCGACAAGCGAGGCGCTGTTGCAAAAGCGCAGGATCAGCGCGGGGATGCCGATCAAGATATTGCGCAGTTGCGCGGGCGTGTGGGCCGCCAAAAACTGGAGGCACCGCAGGCGCCTGTTGTGCCCCGGCCGTTTGCCAGCGTGGCGCCCAAATTAGAGCCGCGCAGCACCGGGGTGGGTGCCATTCTTTCCGGCAAGGAATTATCAGCGGCCCTGCGGCCAGCGCCAATTCTGCGCCCCAGCTACGCAGAGGAGCCAACGCAGCCACGCATAAGGCCGCAGCGCCCACCCATTGAGCGCATGCCGGCCCCGCGGTTTTTACCCGTGATCGAGCCCTATGAAGTTGAACCCGCTGCCGCGCCGCCACAGCCTGCCTACACACAAGCCCCACATGATGTGGCTTGGGTGGAAGAGGCAGTTCAGCAGCGTGAGCAGGCCTATTATCCCGTGCCACAAAACCAGGCGTTGATGTCGGCTGAATCAGCTTATGCGGCACAGGCCTCGTTTCAGGCTTTGTCGAACAGTTTGATGGCGCAGCTCAGTGGCAATGGCCAACTTGAAAACATGGCGCGTGAGATGCTGGGGCCGTTGCTGAAAAATTGGTTGGATGACCATTTGCCGCCGCTGGTGGAAAAACTGGTGCGCGAGGAAATTGAGCGCGTGGCACGGCGCGGACGCTAGTTGCCCTCTCGCCCGCAGCCTGCTTTAAGCGCCGCAAAACTTTAACAGCAAAGACCCCACCATGGCACTTGATACCAAATTTGATCCCAAGGAAATGGAAGCCCGCCTGTATGAGGCGTGGGAAAGCGGCGGCTATTTTAAACCCGGCCGCTCGCAGGGTGCGCCTTATACGATTGTCATTCCGCCGCCCAATGTCACGGGCTCGCTGCACATGGGCCATGCGCTGGATAACACTATTCAGGATATTCTTATTCGCTTTGAGCGGATGCGCGGGCGTGATGTGTTGTGGCAACCGGGCACCGACCATGCCGGCATTGCCACGCAGATGGTGGTGGAACGGCAACTGAAGAAAGAAGGCTTGCCTGGCCGCCGCGATATGGGGCGCGAGGCTTTCGTTAAGCGCATTTGGGAATGGAAGGCTGAATCTGGCGGCATTATTTCAAAACAGCTGCGCAGGCTTGGCGCATCATGCGATTGGAGCCGCGAACGTTTCACCATGGATGAGGGGCTTAGCAAGGCTGTTTCGAAAGTTTTTGTGCAGCTCTACAAAGAGGGCCTCATCTACAAAGATCAGCGCCTGGTCAATTGGGATCCAGTTCTTGAAACCGCGATCTCCGATCTCGAAGTTGAAACAGTCGAGACGAAGGGTTCGATGTGGTCTTTCGCTTATCCGCTTGTTGGTGGGCCAGTTGATGGCATTACAGAAATCGTCATTTCCACCACGCGCCCTGAAACCATGTTGGGCGATGGCGCGGTGGCCGTGCATCCGTCTGATGTGCGCTACAAAAACTTGATCGGCAAACTAGTGCGCTTGCCGATTGCGGAGCGCCACATCCCCATCATCGCCGATGAATATCCCGATCCGGAATTTGGCACGGGTGCGGTGAAGATCACTGGCGCACATGACGAGAATGACTTTCACGTTGCCAAGCGCAACAACATTCCGCTGATTGTGCTGATGGACAAAAAAGCGAAGATGATCTCAACGCCAGAGAATAATGTGCCGCAGCATTATCATGGCAAGGATCGGTACGAAGCGCGCAAAATGGTGCTGGCTGAAATAGAGGAACTGGGCTTCTATCGCGGCAAGGTCGATAAGCTGATCCCGCAACCCGTCAGCGTGCGCAGCGAAGTGGTGGTGGAACCCATGCTGACGGAGCAGTGGTATGCCAATGCCGCTGAACTTGCCAAGCCCGCCATTGCCGCGGTGGAGCAAGGCAAGACCAAGATCGTGCCCACCAATTGGGAGAAGGTTTATTTCGAATGGATGCGCAATATTCAGCCGTGGTGCATCTCGCGCCAGCTGTGGTGGGGCCATCAGATTCCGGCTTGGTATGGCTCAGATGGAAAAATCTATGTTGAGGAAACTGAAGAAGAGGCGCGCAAATCTGCTGGCCCTTCAGTCACGCTCACGCGCGATGAAGACGTTCTCGACACCTGGTTCTCTTCCGCGCTCTGGCCGTTCTCAACACTCGGCTGGCCTGAACAGACGCCGATCCTGAAGCGCCATTATCCCACCAGCGTTCTTGTCACCGGATTTGACATCATCTTCTTCTGGGTGGCGCGCATGATGATGATGGGCACACATTTCATGAAGCAGGTGCCGTTCGATATCGTCTCGCTTCACGGGCTGGTGCGCGATGAAAAAGGCCAGAAAATGTCCAAGACCAAGGGCAATGGCATTGATCCCATTGAGGTGATGGATGAGTTTGGCGCCGATGCTTTGCGCTTCACGCTTGCTGCGATGGCGGCACAGGGGCGCGATATTAAATTTGCGAAAACCCGTGTTGAAGGCTACCGCAACTTCGCCACCAAGCTGTGGAACGCGGCACGCTTTGCCGAAATGAATGGCGTGGCGCGCGATGCGGATTTTGATCCCGTGGCCGCGCGCGTCACCGCCAATCGCTGGATTGCAGGCGAGGCTTCGCGCACGCGCGATCTGGTCACCAAGGCAATTGAAGAGCACAAATACAATGAGGCCGCCGCCGCACTTTATCAATTCGCGTGGAACGTTTATTGCGATTGGTATGTGGAATTGATCAAGCCGATATTGACGGGCAGCGATGAAGTGGCCAAGGCCGAAACCCGCGCCTGTGCCGCCTGGGCCTTTGAGCAGATCTTGCATCTGCTGCATCCGTTTATGCCCTTTATCACCGAGGAACTCTGGCAGAAAACCGCGCCGCGAGAGCACTTGCTGATCGCCGCGCAGTGGCCTTCCTACAGAGGCTTGGGCGACGGCAAGGCCGATGCCGAAATGAATTGGGTGATCCGCCTGATTTCAGAGGTGCGTTCGGTGCGCAGTGAAATGAATGTAAATGCGGGGGCCAAAATCCCCTGCGTGTTGGTGGGGGCAGGGGCAACATCGCGCGCGCGCGCCAAGACGTGGGAAGCCGAGATCATGCGCCTCGCCAGATTGAGCGCATTGGATTTCGCCGATGTGGTTCCCGCCGCCTCAGCGCAAATCGCACTCGATGAAGCCACCGTGGCCCTGCCGCTGGAAGGCATGATCGACTTCACCGCAGAGCGTGCAAGGTTGAGCAAGGAGCTTGAGAAGGTCGCCAGGGATATGGCGGTCATCGACGGCCGCCTGAACAACGCCGCGTTTGTGGCCAAGGCTCCGCCGGAAGTGTTGGAAGAAAGCCGCGAGCTAAGGGCTGCGCTTGAAGCGAAGAAGAAGAAGCTGGACGAGGCGGTTAAGAGGCTGGGGTGAGAGTTGGTAAAGTCGACTGATACTCTACAAAACTAACGTAGAAATTTCTGGCTGACTCAAAATTTGAGAATAAGTAGATTTCATTGAGGCCCTCGGGACTTGTAAATCTGATTTCCGCATATTTACATATAGGAATTTGTTGATTTCCCTTGAAACGTTGATCACGCGAGCCATCCCTATTTTCTTTTGACCATGCCTGTCCTGTGACGAAAGCATCCTGCGGGATGTTCTCGTGCTCTCGGAAGGATGTCATAGTTATGTCGATTTTGATTTCTCGAAAATCGACCAGGGCGAATTCCTTATCGGAGCGCAACATTATCAGAAACGCCGGCAGGAAGTTCAGGTCTTCACCATTCGCGTTTTGAAATTTGAGACTTTCATTCTCACAGTAAAGCATGTTCAATTTTTCAAATTTCAGTTGCACTAACTTGCGAACAACGGCGGAGCTGGCGCGAGATCGTTCCAATCTTTTGTCAATTTCTCGATCTGCGGTTAAATCCCAGATGGCGCTGCATCTCGCCAACTCAGCGAACGCACCAACCAGTTTTCCGTACGCATTGAGAGCTTTCTGGCCAAGTTCGAACGTGACTGGAATGAATGAACTCACAAGGGATTTGCGTTCGGCTACTAAATCTGCCGTAAGCCAATATATTTCTGTATTAAGGATGTTTACGCTCTTACGATAGAAGTAGCGAAATAAGCTGCGCTTGCGTTTTCTCAGGATTTTGGAACGATTTTGAATCTTTGATTTGAGCAAGTCAATTTCCGATTCAATTGTCGCTCGTTGCATGGCGAGCTGCTTCAAACTGCTCTTGAAGTGCAACATCGAGTCACTGGTGAGACTCGCGACTGAATTGCTTTTTATTTCCCTGAATTCTTTCTGAACTTCTGGTCTGGCGCTCCGATAGCTCGGATTTTTGCTTCTTTCAACTGGAGTGCGCCCGTCGTTTTCGGGGACTGGATATCCAATGTGGTGCACATAGGATATTCCGCTTCCGGGAATGCCAATCGTAGCACGCATTCCAAGGTGGCTCAAATTTAAGTTTGCACCGGGGATGCCAACGGTTGCGCTCAGGCCTGAACCGCTTAGATTTATTCTAAAACCTGGAAAAACCTGAAACGAATGACGTAGTCTTATGCTCATCTTGCAATCTTAATTAGAGAATACACCGGACTGCAAGTGGCCTCATTTATGATCATTCCGGCCAAGCCGGAGCGCAGCGCAGGCACAGAGCCGGAATCCCGCTTTCGTCGTGTGCTGATCTCTCCAAAGCTGGATTCCGTGTCGCGCCTGCGCTGCGCTTCGGCTTGCACGGAATGACGACTGAGAGGGTGACTTTGCTTTGAAGCCAGCATTGAGTTACACTGCCTCCTTGCCCCACTCTTTCACTATCACTGCCAATTGGGACAACGAGGCCAAGGTTTTCACCTCCAGTTCGGATTCCCGGTCTTGTTGTTGAGGCCGAAACGTTTGGGGAATTTGTGTCGTTGGTTGAGGCCCCTCGCGCCAGATATGCCAACACCATACGACGATGGTGTAATGGACACGGTTGGCCGCGGCCTGCCATCATACGCAAAAAAGGCCCCATTGCTGGGGCCTTTAATGGTTGAACAAGTCTGCTGCTTACTTGCCAGCAGCTTTAAGGCGCTTGTTGCAGGCCGACAGGTATTGTGGCCAACCCATGCCAACCGGCTTGGTGGCAAGGCCACGCCATTCAGCGCCGCACATTTTTTCGCGGGCGTAGAAAGCCATTTGACCAGGGGTGAAGGGCTTGCCGTTTTTATCCACGGTTTTCACCGGCGCATCAGCGGCGGTTGGCTCAGTCGGAGCGACGACTTTCGTCATCTTGGGTGGGGCCACTGCAACTGGAGCGGCAGCTACGGTGCCTTTGACAGCAGGAGCAGCAGGCGCGCCAGCAACAACACATTTAGCGGCGACAAAATCTTTGAATGTCATGCCAGCTGGCACAGTTTTGGCGGCTTGCATGCCCTTATAAGCAACTGAGCAATCTTTCATGAAGCTGCCAGAAGTGGCAACAGTGGCAGCAGCTGCTGGGGCAGCAGGTGCTGCGGCCTTGGCAGCCGGTGCCGCCATTTTGGTGGCAGGAGCAGCGGGGGCTGGAGCCGGAGCCGCAGCCGCATCAGCGCCGCACTTGGCTGCGCGGAAGTCTTTATAGCTCATGCCGCCGTCGGTTTTGTCGGCCTTGGCGGCTTTGAATGCAACGCTGCAATCATGGCTGGAAAGAGCCGAGGCATTGGTTGTCATAAAAGCACTGGCCGAAGCAGCAATTAGCGCTGCCAAGCCCAGGGTGCGCAGTGTTTGAGACATTTTCTGTTCCTTATATGTAGCCGCCCTACATGATGCGGACTATGGTTGAAGCTGAGATGGATTCGTCGTCCCCTCTGGCGCACTCTAATCTTTTGCAATGTTGTTTAAAAGGCGGCAGTGAGATTAACGTTTTTTCACCTTGGAGGGGCTCGTGTCAACAATAGAAGATGTGTTTCAGATCAAAAAACAAGAAGAAGCGTTACGCTTTGCTAGCTTTGCCGAGGAGGATGCCTGGGCGCTGGGCAGCCAAATGCGCCGAGCTGCTGCCACTCGCACGTTGCCTTTGGTGATTGATATTCGCATTGCGGGCCGCCGCCTGTTCTACGCAGCCTTGCCCGGCACAGCGCCGGAAAACCAAGACTGGGTTGAGCGCAAAATCAATGTGGTGATGCGGCAGCATAAAAGTTCTTATCGCTTTGGGCGCGAATTGCTGAACAGTGGTAAAACATTTGACGAGAGCGAAGGTGTTTTACCAATCAACTATGCCACCCATGGCGGCAGTTTCCCAATCCATATCATAGGTGTTGGTGTGGTGGGCACCATTACAGTTTCGGGCATTCCGCAGCGCGATGATCACGGCTTTGTGGTGGAACAGATCAGTAAATATCTGGGCAAAGATGCGGTGGCATTGGGGCTTGGGCCTGAAGCAAAATGACAACGGCTGATATCACCTTTTGGGGCTTGGCACTTGTTGCGTCTTTTTCGGTGGGCGCATCCAAAGGTGGCTTGCCATTGGTTGGGGTTCTGTCTGTACCGCTACTTTCGCTGGTGATGCCAGCGGGGCAGGCTGCGGGTCTGACCCTTCCCATTTATATTCTCAGCGACATCTATGGTCTATGGATTTACCGGCGCGAATTTGACAAACGCAATCTTGCAATTCTGATTCCGGCGGGCGCTGTCGGCATATTCATCGGTTATGTCACGGCCCATATCACCAGTGAGGACTTGGTGAAATTCCTGGTGGGGCTCATCGGGCTTGCCTATTGCATCGATGCGGTTTCAAAAACCTGGCGCATCGTGCCAACCAAACCGGCTGACGTCCCACGTGGCATATTCTGGGGAACACTGGCGGGTTTCACCAGTTTTGTCAGCCACGCGGGTGGGCCGCCTTACAATATGTTTGTGTTGCCGCAGAATCTCTCAAAGATGGTTTATGCAGGCACAACTACAATCGTTTTTGCGGCGGTTAATTTGATGAAGCTGCCTCCCTATATTGCTTTGGGACAGGTCAATTTTAGCAGTCTGCAAACGTGTGTTATTCTAGCCCCCATTGCCCTGGTTGGGGCATGGTCAGGTTATCGGCTCACAAAAGTTGTGCCGGAAAAATTGTTCTTCCGCGCAGTTGAAATTGCGCTGTTTGTTGTGGCCCTGCTTCTGCTGCGCGAATCCTTGCCGCGCGTTTTGGTTCTGATGCACGGCTGAATTTTTTGTAATCACGCGCAATTCGCTTCACCGCATAGACAAATTCCCCTAAATCCGAATCAAGCTGTCACAAGACAGCGTCGATAATGGAGGGGAAGATGATTAAAGAATTCAGAGATTTCGCGTTTAAAGGCAACGTGTTGGATCTGGCCATTGCCGTGATTATGGCGACCACATTTGGCGGCGTGATCAAATCAGCAATCAACGATGTGTTGATGCCCATTATTGGACTGATTTTCGGGAAGCCGAATTTCAATGACATCAAGATTGGTGAAAGCATTGAGATCGGAAAGTTCATCACGGAATTCGTGAACTTCGTTATCGTTGCTTTTGTATTGTTTCTCATCATCAAAGCCGCAAACAAAGCCATGGGCAGTGCGCTGAGGGGAGAAGGCGGCGACGAAGAGATGAAAGACAGCCTGAAAGATGCGATGAAAGAAGAAAAGTAAATATACCCAGGCCAAGGATTTCCTTGTCGAGTCAATTTTGCGGTGGCAAGTTCGTTCCGCCATGAAACTGAGCTTCCACACGTTAGACGTTTTTACCGCGCGCAAGTTCGCGGGCAATCCATTGGCCGTTGTGCTTGGCGCTGATCATTTGTCGACGCAGCAAATGCAAACCATCACCAAAGAGTTCAATCTTTCCGAAACAGCATTTGTGATGAGGCCGGAAAATTTAAACAACACCGCTAAAGTTCGCATCTTCTTTCCCGGCGGAGAAATGCCCTTTGCTGGCCATCCGACACTGGGCACGGCCATATTGCTGGCTGAACTGAGCAATAAGCCAGGCTGCACAATTTCCACCGAAATCCGGCTTGAGCTCAAGGCGGGGTTGACGCCTGTCAAAGTTACGCGCATCGCCGATTCATGTTCGGGGATTTTCACCGCACCGGTTATTCCCTTTCGTGTCGATCTTGAATTGCCGAGTGCGGCACTGACAGCTCAGGCCTTGAATTTAAATCCCGAGGATATCGGCTTTGATGATCACGCCATCACCAGCATTGAAGGCGGCCCGCGGTTTTTCTTTGTGCCGGTGAGAACCCGCGCAGCACTTGAAAAATCCCGCGTGCGCGAACCGTTTTGGTCAGACCTCATCAAACCCTTGGGCAATGGCGTTGATGCAGCTTACATCTACACCCGCGGCGGTGATGGCCCCAATGCGGCATTTCGGGCCCGCATGTTTTCACCAACGGGTGGCATTCCCGAAGACCCGGCGACAGGTTCCGCCACGGCCTTGCTCTCAGCCCAGCTGTTGACTGCTGAAGGGCTTAGGGATGGAACTCATCACTGGCAGATTGAGCAGGGCTATGAGATGGGCCGCCCTTCCGATTTGCGTTTGGAGGCAGACGTGACAGATGGTGCGCTTAAAGCGGTTCGCGTGGCTGGTTCAGCGGTGCGCGTGATGTCTGGCGAGATTGATTTTTAGACCCTATTCAATGTTCAGGATCGCCTTGGCCTGCGCGGTTTCATCAAGACCTTGCTGCTCATTGCCAGCGCCGCAGAGCTGAACCGCCTGATCGCGTAAATCCGCAACGGCTTGCTTGGCATCGGCCTCAAGCTTTGCCGATTCCATGGCTTTATTGATTTTGGCAATGTCGTCTTTGCAGGTGGCGGCACCGGCGGGTGCGGCCAAGAAAGCCAAGGCAGCAGCGATAAAAACAGTTGAACGGATCATTTCGGTTTCCAATTTGAGTGAGATGCAGAATGGGGCATGGCTAGTTTAGCATTGTGACTAATTTAGGCCAAAGGCAAACGCACTGGCAAGCCTGGTTAACGAAAAGCCCCGGTCTCCGGCGCAGGGCACGCCCTGGCCGGAGGTTGGCTTGGAGCTTGCTTAAGATTTCAACCCCATCATCTTCATCAGCTCGGCGGTTGATGCGGTGCAAGCGGCTTCATCTTTGGCGGTCTGCGCGGCGGTGGCCTTGGTCATCAAGTCTTTGGCTTTGGCAGTGCCCGCGTCATCCAATTTGGCGGCTTTCATGGCGTCAGTGATTTTCGCCATATCGCCCGCGCAGTCTGCGAATGCGGGGGCGACAATAGCCGAGGCGGTAAAGAGAGCAGTGGCAAAGCCAGCAGCGATGAAGATACGTTTCATAGGAATGTTCCTTATGGTTGACGTTAGCCGCCCTGCACAGGATGGTGATTAACGCACAAGTCGAAAAGCAGGCGGCAGTAAGGTTATATTATGGCGACCACCGGTCTATGTGTCGCAGATTATTGACACGAAATTGACGTGTGGTTGCCAAACCCGCAAATCGGCGTTAGAGACAACTCGATGATCAGATTTGCCAACCGCACTGCCTCTGCGCTTCTTGCGCCAGCGCTGCCGATTGGCCTGCTGCTGCTTAGCCGCCCTTAAGGGCCGCCCGGGCTTTGGCCCTGGCCCTTGAGGGAACTTGAACGGCAATGCAAAACCCCTAAGAAGTAGCACCATCATGATGATCAATCCCAAAGACAAATACCGCGCCTTTACACCTGTGCATTTACCCGATCGCAAATGGCCATCGGCGCAAATCACGCACGCCCCCATTTGGTGCAGTGTGGATTTGCGCGATGGCAATCAATCGCTGATTGAGCCCATGGGCCATGAGCGCAAGATGCGGATGTGGAACTCGCTTTTGAAAATCGGGTTCAAGGAAATTGAAATCGGTTTTCCCTCGGCCTCGCAAACTGATTTTGATTTCTGCCGCCACTTGATCGACAAAAACCTCATCCCCGATGATGTGACCATCCAGGTTCTGGTGCAATGCCGTGAGGATTTGATCAAGCGCACTTTTGAGGGCATCAAGGGTGCCAAGCACGCCATTGTGCATTTTTATAATTCGACCAGTGAACTCCAGCGCCGTGTGGTGTTTCAGAAAGACCGTGCGGGCATTAAGGAAATTGCTGTCACTGCCGCCAAGCTGGTTCGTAGGCTAACCGATGAGAGTGGAATGAGGGAAGCCATTCGCTTTCAATACTCGCCGGAAAGTTTCATGGGCACGGAACTGGACTACGCGAAAGAAATTTGCGAGGCGGTGATGGATGTGATCCAACCCACGCCAAGCCGCAAGATCATCCTCAATCTGCCGTTCACCGTAGAGGCGGCAACGCCCAATGTGCATGCCGATCAGATTGAATGGTCGATCCGCAACATCAAGAACCGCGATGCCATCATCTATTCCATCCACGCGCATAATGATCGCGGCTCAGCCGTGGCGGCCACCGAGCTCAGCGTGATGGCGGGCGCAGACCGGGTGGAGGGCACGCTGTTTGGCAATGGCGAGCGCACCGGCAATGTGGATATCATCACCTTGGCGATGAATCTGTTCAGCCAAGGGGTTGACCCCAAGCTGGATATTTCCAACATCAATGATCTGGTACGCATGGCGGAATATTGCAACCAGCTGCCCATTCACCCGCGCCATCCTTATGCGGGCGAACTGGTGTTCACCGCGTTTTCAGGTAGCCACCAAGACGCGATCAACAAGGGCTTCAAACATATGAAGGCCTCAAACGCGCCGCTGTGGGAAGTGCCTTATCTGCCGGTTGACCCGATGGACCTGGGGCGCAGCTATGAAGCCGTGGTGCGGATTAATTCGCAAAGCGGCAAGGGCGGCATTGCCTATGTGATGGAAACCGAACACGGCATAGAACTGCCGCGCCGCCTGCAGATTGAGTTTTCAAAAGCGGTGCAGGCCATTGCGGATGGTGAGGGCGTGGAGCTTGATGCCCAGCACTTGTGGAGTGCCTTTGAGAATGAATATCTTGAAGGCAATGGCACCTATAAATTCGTGGAACATCACGCCACGTCTGATCATGGTGATCAACCGCTTTCCGCCAAAATCATGGTGGATGGCAAGCCCAAAACCATCAAGGGCCACGGCAATGGCCCAGTGGACGGGTTTGTGGACGCGCTGAAAAAAGAAAGCGGGCTGGCTTTCGAATTTGTGGATTACCGCGAACACGCCATGGGCCACGGTGCGAATGCTTCGGCTGTGGCTTATGTGGAACTGCGCCTCGTTGATGGCACAACGCTGTTTGGCGTGGGCATTGATAAAAACATCGTGGTGGCCTCGCTCAAAGCCGTGGTCAGCGGTGTGAACAGGGCGGTGAAGCGGTAAAACCTTAGAAGGCCATAAACGTTCCTGAAAATCCAAAGAACGTAATAAGGCCGCCGCTCACCTTCCACGTGTTGCCATTTGAATCGTTGGGTGGCTCCAATTGCCAGAAGCCACCCAACTGCGTTGTCAATTGCAACACGTCTAGGTCACCGGATTTGATTAAAGTCAGAGAGGCTTGCGCAGCGCCTGAGAGTTGGCCAGAACCCGAGCGATTGCTCAAACTTTTGATCACGGCCAGTTGCATCGGCACAGACCAGGTGAACCGCCCGCCAGAGCCAGGCAGATTTGCCAGATTGAGCACCGCATTGAACTGCACGTCGGTCTTGCTGCTGCCAGGATCGCCGCCGCGGTTAAAGCTGATTTGCGGCCCGATCTGCCCTTCAAGATGGAACTTGTCCTTGTTGTTCTTGCTCAAGAACACTCCAACAAACTGCACGGAATGAGATGCCGTGGCCGGCCCGCTTGTTGGAATTTGCGCCTGTTCGCCAATTTGGAATTGCGCGCTGATCTCAAGCTTTGGCGTGGGAATGGGTGCCGGCAGTGGCTTAAATTGCGGAAAGGTCAGCGGCGGAATAAGCAGCGGCGGAATGATGGGTGGCAACGGAATGATCGGTGGCAACGGCGGCGATGGCGGCGGAAGGGCCACAACAGTTACGCAGCATTGCTGCTTTTCCAGCAACTTGGCCCAGGTGTGCTTGCCCACCTTTCCGTCTTTGAAATCCGGGGTGTTGAAGTCAATTTTGTTCAGTTCCTGAAATTGCTTCACTTTGGCCAACGTGCGCGGCCCAAAGTCATGCGCACCCTGGCCGGTCACCGGCAGTTGGTCTCCCTCTGGCAAATGGCAGTTCAACAATGAATGCAGAAAAAGGTTCTCGTCCTTGTGCGTGTTATTCTGAACCAAAAGCGGCAGTTTGGACTCTTCAAGCGGTTTCATCGGATACTTCCCTGATCTTGAAAACGAGGCGCAAAGACAAACCAGCATAGTCCAAAACGAAGCCACGGGCATCCCTCGTTTGGGGGAAGACGGGGGGCGGTTCAGCGACGGGAAGATGCGCTAAGTGGCACGGGCGGCATTGCCTCCGCTGT
>JANYHB010000002.1 GCA_025359265.1 Hyphomicrobiales bacterium
CCAGCTTTTGGAAAGTGCGGCTCAATGATCGACCACTCATCATCGCTTAAATCAAATCGACCCATGATATGCTCCTTGTTAAGAGCATCTGAATCTGATTTGCTAATGTAATTCAACAAATTGAATTGGGTTCACACCCTAGTTGGTTGATGTCCAGCGCCAAAGCAAGCAGAGCCAACACAATTCCTAACTTAAGCAGAACAAGCAACCATTTTGTGGCCTTTGAAAACTCCTTCAGTAGAGCATTTTTCATTACGACTGTCGCCTGAAAATAATCTTCTCAACTGACAACAATCATGTCTTGCGGTCAAGTCTTGAGGTGCAGCTAAAGCATAACAATGAAAATTGCTTGATGAGATAGAACCAGCCAGGTGGGCTTCATAGCGAAGTAGGTGACATCCCCAAGGCAGATTTAACGTCAAGCAAAGCGAGCCGAAAATGTCGTGCTGACTGCTATGAAGCAAGAGCCGCCTGACATTGATCCAAGATTGAAGCCCGTGCTCGACCGCAGCGCGCAAGGCCAGAAATCCAGTTGCTCTCCCAATAATGCTGCGGCATGATCGGCAAAACAGGGAGTGAAATCATGAGCCGCGTCGCCGTCGTCACCGGAGGCACCAGAGGCATTGGTGCCGCCATTTCGAAGCAATTGAAAGCCAAGGGCGCCAAAGTGGCTGCCATCTATGCCGGCAACGATGAAGCCGCAAAAGCCTTCAACGCCGAAACTGCAATTCAAGTTTACAAATGCGATGTAACCAATGCCGAACTTTGCGCTTCAACTTTGAAAACCATCGAAGCCGAACTTGGCCCAGTCGATATTCTGATCAACAATGCCGGCATCACCCGCGATGCCATGTTCCACAAGATGACATTGCAACAGTGGCAAGAAGTGTTGAACACCAATCTCAATTCACTGTTCAATATGACGCAACCTGTTTGGGGTGGCATGCGCGATCGGGGTTTTGGCCGCATTGTGTGCATTTCCTCCATCAATGGTCAAAAAGGCCAAATGGGACAAGCCAACTATGCCGCATCAAAGGCGGGTGAAATTGGCTTCGTCAAATCACTGGCGCAAGAAGGTGCGGCCAAGGGCATCACGGTGAATGCCATCTGCCCGGGCTATATTAACACCGACATGATGAAGGCCGTGCCTGAAAAAGTTTTGAATGAGCGCATCATTCCGGCAATTCCGGTGGGCCGTTTGGGCGAACCAGAAGACATTGCGCGCTGCGTGGCTTTCCTCACGCGAGACTCTGCGGGCTTCATCACTGGGGCCACCCTCTCCGCCAATGGCGGCCAGTATATGGTATAACCCATGTGGCAAGGCTTGGTTTTGGAAGCCAAGTCTTTGGCGTGTGAACGTGGCGGCAGGCTGATATTCAATAATCTCAATTTTGTGGTCGGCGGTGGCGAACTTGTGGAGTTGCGCGGCCCCAATGGTGCGGGTAAATCCTCGCTGCTGCGTCTCATCGCCAAACTCAATGAACCCGCTGCGGGAAGTCTAAGGCTTTCCGGCTCTGCGCAAGATCTGGCCACGCAAGCCCATTACATCGGTCATCACGAGGCCATAAAACCTGCGCTTACCGTCAAAGAGAACTTGGATTTCTGGGCCAACTTCCAAGCTGGTGCTGCCAATCTCGCACCATTCAATCTGCACCAACTGGCCCATGATGAAGCGCGGCTGCTCTCAGAGGGGCAACGCCGCCGCTTGTCACTTTCACGCCTTGTCTCAGTCATGCGGCCCATCTGGCTTCTGGATGAGCCCACCGTAGGGCTTGATCAATCAGCGGTCACCAATTTGCGCAACGTGATCAAAGCTCATCTGGTTATGGGCGGATTGGTCATCGCCGCAACGCATGCGGATTTAGGGTGGCCCAATGCGCGTGTCATAAAACTTGCTGGTGGTGGCTGATGGGGGCGCTCAAGGCCATACTGTGGCGCGATCTTGCCTTGGCGCGCCAACAAGGCGGCGGGCTTGGGGCGGCGTTCAGCTTTATTTTGGCCGTGGTGGTGCTGGTTCCGCTCGCCATCGGGCCGGATCTTGTTCTGCTCCAGCGCCTCGCCGCAGGCATGCTGTGGCTGTCACTACTCCTGGCTGTGTTGCTTACTGCGGAACAGATTTTTCAGCGCGATTTGGAAGACGGCTCATTGGAATTAATGACCATGACCACAGTGCCCTTTGAATTGATCGCGCTGGTGAAGGCCATTGCCCATTGGCTAACGGTATCATTACCCTTGGCCGTTATTGCGCCACCCTTGGGGCTGCTGCTCAATCTTGATATCAACCAGCTGCCCATTTTCTGGTTGTCCATAATCGTTGGTTCACTTGCCCTTTCTTTGTTGGCCAGTTTGGGCGGTGCCATTACGGCAGGCCTGCGCCGTGGCGGTCTTCTGGTCTCCATTCTAGTTTTACCGCTGTATATTCCAGTTCTGATCTTCGGCGTTTCGGCAACCACAATGCTGATGGGCGCACAATCGGCTGTGCCATCGCTTCTGGTTTTATTGGCGATCACCCTCCTGTGCCTGGTGATGGTGCCCTTGGCTTGCGCGGCAGCCTTGCGCGCCTATATGAGGTAGCGATGCAAAAATTTGCCAACCCCACGTTATTCTTGAACCTGGCCAATGCCGTGTTGCCCTATCTCATCGCCATCACGGCAGTGCTTTTTACACTGGGCCTTTATGGCGCACTTGTCACCAGCCCCGCTGACTATCAGCAAGGCGAAACCGTACGCATTATGTATGTTCACGTCCCCGCCTCCTGGATTGGCATGTTTGCCTATGGCTTCATGGCTTTCTTCAGCGCTGTGGCCCTGATCTTTCGGCACCCTCTGGCTGATGCAGCCGCCAAAACCGCCGCGCCCATTGGGGCAGTATTCTGCTTTCTTGCGCTCGCCACAGGCTCCATCTGGGGCAAGCCCATGTGGGGCACATGGTGGGTGTGGGATGCCAGGCTCACATCAATGTTCATCCTCATGCTGCTTTATCTGGGCTACATCGCTGTTTGGCAGGCGATTGAAGAACCCTTTCTCGCGGCTGCCATTGCCCGCATTGTGGCGCTGGTCGGATCGATCATTTTGCCGATCATCAAATTTTCGGTGGATTGGTGGAACACGCTCCACCAACCCGCCAGTGTATTTAAAATGGGAGGCCCTGCAATAGAAACTCGCATGCTCGCGGCACTTCTCACAATGGCCTTGGCCTATACCGCGCTTTTTCTCACGCTTCACCTCATTTCCATGCGTACAGAAATTGCCAAACGCAAACTGCGCCAATCAAGACTTTTCGAAATTCGGGGAAATTGATGGACTGGGCGGCACACAATGCCGGCTTTGTGGAAGCCGCCTATGCAATCAGCGCGTTCTGCATCATTGCACTTGCCTTTTGGATTTGGCGGCAAGACCGATTGACGGCGCGTCTGCTCAAGAACCTTAAAAACTAGGCAGCCAGCCTGCGCTTCAGTTTCACTTTGCCCGAAGTGTTTGAGGCCTCAGCCTCATCAACCTTATCCATTGCAGATGAAAGACTCGCCAGACATTCCGTCACCGTGCGTCGATCAATGGCCGAAAATGCCGCCAACAATTTGCGGTCAATATCATCGGCCCCAACTTGCGAAGACTTGAGCATTTTCTTGCCCAATGGTGTAAGGCGCACGGCATTGGTGCGGGCATCCTCTTTGGATCTTTTGCGTTGCAAATATCCTTGCGCCATCAACCGCGAGACCAGATCGGCAAGCGTGGAACGATCAATGCCCGTAACTTTCACCAGTTCAGTTTGGCTCTTGCCTTCAAAACTATCAACCGCAGCCAACACCGTGAACTGACGATGCGTCAACCCGCTCTTGCCAACCTCTTCCATGTAAAGGTGCACCGAATATTGCACTGCCCTCTTGAGAAGATGGGAGAACGAACGAGCAAACTGTTTTGCCTCTTTTTGTGCCGACATCACGCGTCCTGTTTGAAGTTCTGTTTCTCGTGAAGCGGAAACAGTTTCCTTCCTTCTGATCGAGCGCTCTGAAACGAAAGTGCCATCCCTTCCATCGCGGCGAGAGTCCTAGCGAATGAAACTAGGCGCTGCAAGCCCAAACTTCGCGCTCGATCAGGCCAAAACTAAGAGCCAATTTCTAAATTAAGCAAGACTTGACAATAGCAAAATTTTGATTCCACCGTACACAGATGATCAGCCTGCGGAGGAAAATAACCAGCTCATTCCTTGATATATTTCGCCATGAACGGCGCATTGGCCAGTGCAAACAGGACAGTACAGCCCAATAGGCCAAAGGCTTTGAACGTCACCCAAGCGGAATCTGAAAAGAAATGCCAAACCACAAGATTTAATAACGCCATCGCCACGAAAAATCCGGCCCAGCGCAATGTCAATATGCGCCATGCATCATCAGGCATTGCCAGCGCTTCACCCATCATATCCTTGATGAACAATCTTTTGAAATAAAGCCCGCCCAAAAGCAACCCAGCGAAGAATAACTCAATCAAGGTAACTTTTATTTTCAGATACCACGGGTCTTGCAAATACAATGTCACGGCACCAAACAAACCAATGAACACGGCACCGACCAGCGCAAACTTGTTGATCTTGCGCGTTAAAGCATAACTGATGGCCAGTGAAATAAAAGTTGCCGCCATCAAAACCGCCGTGGCCCAGAGTAATCCCAGTTTCCAGTTCGCCACAAAAAATGCAAGCAACGGCCCAAGATCAAGAATCAATTTTTGCGTTTGCGAAAGTTTTACTTCATTCATTTTTCGTCCAGTCCAGCAATGGCTCGGGCAAATCCCTCCGCATCAAAGGCTTGCAAATCATCAAGGCTTTCACCCACGCCAATGGCATGAATGGGTAACTTGAACTTCTCGGCGATTGCCACCAAAATGCCGCCACGCGCCGTGCCATCCAGCTTGGTCATGATCAAGCCCGTCACGCCTGCGACCTTGCTGAATATTTCAACTTGGTTCAAGGCATTTTGGCCTGTGGTGGCGTCCAAAACCAACAACACCGCGTGCGGTGCGCCAGGATCAAGTTTCCTAATCACGCGAACCACCTTGTCAAGTTCATCCATCAGATAAGCCTTGTTTTGCAAGCGGCCAGCGGTGTCGATGAAAAGAATATCCGTGCCATTCTCACGCGCCGCTTTAAGGGCATCAAAAGCCAAGCCGGAAGCATCTGCGCCCGTGGGTCTGCTCATGGTTATTGCGCCGATGCGAATTCCCCAAATTGTCAACTGCTCGATGGCCGCCGCGCGGAATGTGTCACAGGCGGCAAACATAACTTTAAAACCTTCGCCCGTGGCGATTGAACCCAATTTTCCGATGGTTGTGGTTTTGCCTGATCCATTCACCCCCACGACCATGATCACATGGGGCTGCTCACTGCCAAAATTAAACGGCACCTCCACGGGCTTTAACACCTTGGCCACTTCCGCCGCCAAAATTTGCTTCACTTCTTCGGGGTCAATTTCCCTGTCGTAACGGCCCTGAGAAACCGCAGCGATAATGCGCTCTGCAACCGGCAAGCCCAAGTCAGCCTGAATGAGTGTATCTTCCAAATCCTGCAGCGTTGTCTTATCGAGCTTTTTTTTGCTGAAGATCGAAGTTATTGAGCCGCCAATGGATGTAGAGGATTTTGAAAGACCTTCTTTCAACCGCGAGAACCAACCGCCACGCTGCGCGACATCTGCATTCAGCACAAATCCTGGTGGAGGTGGCGCCTCAACACTTTCCACGACGGGCGGCGCGATGGCTTCGGGAACCACTTCAATTTCAGGCACCGCGATGATGGGTTCGACAACAATCTCCACCGCCGGCTTTTTCGCTTGCACTTTTTGAGGCACAGGCTTCGGCGCGGGCGGAGCCTTTATTGCAGCCACGACCGATGGTTTAAGTTTCTGAGTCCCCACTTTTTTGGGTGGGGGCTTTTTGGCCTCTGCCTTCTCGGGAGCGGGCTTCTTCGGTTCCGCATGTTTTGCGACAACCTTCTTTTTTTCCGAATTTCTCGCGGCAGGCTTTTTGGATTCGGGCTTTTTCGGTGCAACCGGTTTGGCTTTTGCCGGTGCTGCTTTCCGCACCTCAGGCTCGGCCTCGATAATCTCAACTGCAGCCTCTACAGGCGCAGGCAATGCCGGCTGTTCAACAATTTCCGGCTGAGCTTCCTCGGCGCTTTTGCCCGCAATGCGATTAAAGAGCTTTTTGAAAAACCCCGCCATCACATTCCCACATGCAAATGGGATGCCGAGGCCGACAAGACCTTCATGTTGATCACTGCACCTGGCGCGAGCGCTGCATCAAACTTGGCTAGAGCAAAATGTTCAGTGCGTCCCAATCCCGCCGCTTCCACCAAGACCTCGCGCCGCATGCCAACTTCTGCCTTCAAAAAATTCTGCAACCGTATCTCACCTCTCGCGCGCAGAACGGCCGCCCGGCGCTTGATCACCTCACCGGAAACCGGCGGCATTTTTGCAGCGGGCGTGGCCCCCCGCGGTGAATAGGGAAACACATGCAAAAAAGTTAGATCGCACTCATCGATGATGCGCAGAGAATTCTCAAACATCTCCTCCGTTTCCGTTGGAAATCCTGCAATAATATCCGCTCCAAACACAATATCCGATCGTTTGGCCCGCAATCCATGGCAAAATGCAATCGTATGTTCGCGCGAATGCCGCCGCTTCATGCGTTTGAGAATCATGTTGTCGCCATGTTGCAAAGAAAGATGCAGATGCGGCATAACCCGGGGCTCACCCGTAATCACCTCCACCAACTCATCATCGACCTCAATTGAATCAATGGACGAAAGGCGCAAACGCTTCAGCGCCGGCACTTCAATCAAAATGCGCGCCAGCAGGCGGCCCAGCTTCGGTGCATCTTCAAGATCAGCACCCCAGGATGTGAGATCAACGCCGGAAAGCACAATCTCATTATGTCCATCTGCCACAAGGCGGCGCACTTGCTCCACTGCAGCAACAATCGGCACTGAACGTGAATTGCCGCGTCCGAACGGAATGATGCAGAAGGTGCAGCGGTGGTCACAGCCATTTTGCACCTGCACGAAGGCCCGCGTGCGTGCGGTCAGCCGATCAATCATCGGCGGCCGGTTTTCCTTCACGAGCATGATGTCTGACACATCAACGCGTGGACGATTTGATCCGGGCAGCCAAGCCGATGCTTGCAGCTTTTCTGCATTGCCCAGCACGCGTGAAACCTCCGGCATGGCGGCGAACATTTCTGGATCAGTTTGGGCGGCACAGCCCGTCACAATGATTTGCGCCGATGGATTTTGCTTGTGCGCCTTCCTGATCGCCTGCCGCGCTTGTCTGGTGGCCTCAGCCGTCACCGCGCAGGTGTTGAAAATCACGGCGCGCTCAACACCCGCCTGCCGCGCGTGGCCACGCATGATCTCGCTCTCGAATGTATTGAGGCGGCAACCAAATGTTTCAATTTGCACCTCGTTCAAAGCAAGCCCTCCGGTAATGTGCCTTCAAAATCATAAGCCGCTGGCCCGGTCATGATCACATGACCTTCGGTATTCACGGCCATGCACAAATCGCCACCCGGCAAGGTGATTTTGCACATCGCATCAATAATTTTGATCCGGTGCCCGGCAGCCATGGTGGCGCAAGCCGCAGTGCCGCAGGCCATCGTCAAGCCAGCACCACGTTCCCATACCTTCAGAAAAACATGATCCCGCGCCACAACTTGCGCCAAAGAAATGTTGGCCCGCTCGGGAAACAACGGATGATTTTCCAACATCGGCCCCACCCGCGATAGATCAACCACGTTTAAATCTCTCACCCAAAATATGCAGTGCGGGTTGCCAACATTCACAACTGAAGGCGAATGCAGCAGTGGCGCATCGATCGGGCCGATCTGCAATTCGATATGGCGTGTGTCTGGAAAATCCTCTGATAGCGGAATATCCTTCCAGCCGAATTTCGGTAAACCTTGATCAATCGTCACCGTGTGTACGCCGGCTTTTGTGGCAACCAGCAGCCCGCCCTTGGTTTCGATCGTGGCCGCGTTGATTTTCAGCTCGTCAAACAACAAATCCGCAACGCAGCGCGAGGCATTGCCGCACGATGGCACTTCGTCCCCTTCCGCATTCCAAATCCGCATTCGCACTTGGGCCACAGCTGAATTTTCCATCACGATAATTTGGTCGCAGCCGATGCCCGTTTTACGATCTGCAATCGCGCGGGCCTGCGCCTGGCTGATCGCAATTGGCGCTTTGCGCGCGTCAAGCACAACAAAGTCATTACCCAGACCATTCATTTTGCGAAAATGGAAACCCATGGGGCGCTTATATGGGAAGTTGCGGTCATAAAGCTAGTCGCGATCAAAACCCGTAGACAGAGCCTATATTTCATCTCATTGGATGTTCCTCCAGCCTGAACAGACGAGTCCTGCAGATTTCTCACTTGTCCAAAGCGCTCAAGACTGTGAAGCTTGCCAATGAACTTAAGAGATTGATTCAGCCAAGCCAGGAAATGAGTTTTATGATGCCGCAGCCCGAAAGCCAAATCCGCCTCACCCTGTGGGCCATGCTGTTTGGAAATTTTTTAATTGGCACCGGCGTTCTGCTTCCGTCTGGCTTGCTCAATGATATGGCAAAGGACTTTGCCATCAGTCCGGCTCGTGCAGGTTTATTGATGTTTGTGGGCGGCCTTGTGGTGGCAATTGGTGCCCCGCTTTTTGCGACGTGGACAACGCGGATTGACCGCCGCCTTCTGCTCACTGGTTCGCTTGTGCTTTATGCGCTTGGGCATGTGCTGGCGGCATTGGCACCTACATTTGAATTGCAACTTGTTGTGCGCGCATTCACCGTGATCGGAGCGGCCATATTCACCCCGCAGGCGGCAGCTACCGTGGGCTTGATCATGCCGCCGGAAAAACGCGCCGCAACAATTGCATTTATTTTCATTGGCTGGTCTGCCGCTTCAGTGGCTGGCATTCCGCTTGGTGCTTTGCTGGCCGCGCATGTGGGTTGGCGCTGGGTGTATGTGGCAATGGCCGCACTCTGCTTTAGCGGTGCAACGGCTGTCTGGCTGACTTTAAAACCAAAACTTTTTGCCCAACCGCTTGGCCTTTCATCCTGGATGAAAGCTTTTTCATCGCCCACACTGTGGCTGATTTATCTTGTCACTCTCTGTTCCATGGCCGGGCAATTCTCGATGTTCAGCTACATCGCCCCAATGCTGCGCGATGGTTTTGGTGCCAGCCCACAAGGTATATCGCTGGCTTTCGCCATTGTCGGCATTGCCGGCATAACCGGCAATTCCGTTGCGTCACGCGTGGTTGGGCGTTATGGCGTGGATAACGTCATTGCTTCTGGTTTGATGGCACTGGCCATTGGCTTTGTTGGCTTTGGCGCTTTCTACGGCGATTATTGGCCAGCCTTGGCAGCAGCAGTGTTTTGGGGGCTTGGTTCGTTTTCATCAAACTCATTGCAGCAAAGCCGGTTGGCGGTTCTGGCGCCCACCATTGCATCGGTAACCATCGCACTCAACACCAGCTTTGTGTATCTGGGTCAATCGGCAGGCTCCGCCGCTGGCGGGCAGGTCATTGCGGGTGGTCATATGCCGCAACTCCCGTGGCTGGCATTGGGGTTCATGACGGCGTCATTTGCTTTGTCGCTTGCCGCCAGTGCCACAGCGCGCCGCAAGCTTGCTGTGGCTTAGAGTGATTTCTCGAATTCCGGCACTGCAGTGAACAGATCTGCCACCAAACCATAATCGGCCACCTGGAAAATCGGCGCTTCTTCATCTTTATTGATTGCCACAATGATTTTAGAATCTTTCATGCCAGCCAAATGTTGGATGGCACCAGAAATTCCAACGGCGATATAAAGATTGGGCGCCACCACTTTGCCTGTTTGCCCAACTTGATAATCATTGGGCACATAACCCGCATCCACCGCCGCGCGTGAAGCACCCACGGCCGCGTTCAACTTCCTGGCCACGGCTTCAAGCATTTTGAAGTTCTCGCCGTTCTGCATGCCGCGGCCACCAGAAACAATGATTTTGGCCGACGTCAGTTCCGGGCGATCAGAGATGGAAAGGTTTTCGCTGACATAGGTTGAAAGCCCAGGATTGGCCGCAGCCTTTGCTGCTTCAATGGCAGCATTGCCCCCTTCACCAGCGGCCGCGAAAGAAGCCGTGCGCACGGTGATAACTTTCTTGGCATCGGTTGATTGCACTGTCTGCACGGCATTGCCAGCATAGATCAGCCGCACAAATGTATCAGCAGATTTCACTTCCGAAATATCGGATACCTGCATCACATCAAGAAGCGCTGCCACACGTGGCATATAGTTTTTGCCGTTGGTAGTGGCCGCCGCAACAATATGATCATAGCCCCCCGCCAGCGCAATGATATTGGCTGCCATCGGTTCAGCCAACGGCCGCTCCAATTCCACTGCTTCGATATGAATGACTTTCTTCACGCCGGCGAGTTTTGCAGCGTGCTTGGCCGCACCCTCGGCTTGGTGACCAGCAACCAGCACATGCACATCGCCGCCCATTTGCACCGCCGCCGTCAAAGCCTTGTGTGTGGCATCCTTCAATGATGCATTGTCATGTTCAGCAACAAGAAGAACTGCCATCAAATCGCTCCCGCTTCTTTGAGTTTCAACACCAGTTCGGCAACCGAGGCCACTTTCACACCAGAGGCGCGCTTCGGCGGATCTTCAGTTTTGCTAACCTTCAATCGAAGCTTCACATCCGCGCCATAATCTGCGGGCGTTTTTTCGTCCAGCGGTTTCTTCTTCGCCTTCATGATATTGGGCAGCGATGCATAGCGCGGCTGGTTCAAACGCAAGTCCGTTGTCATCACCAATGGCAACTTCACTTTGAGGGTCTGCAAGCCACCATCGATCTCGCGCGTTATCAAAGCTTCGCCCACGCCAGGCTCAATCTTTGAACAAGCCGTCGCCTGCGGCCAGCCCAGCAAAGCCGCAAGCATCTGGCCCGTTTGGTTGCAATCATCATCGATTGCTTGCTTGCCGAGGATCACGATCTCCGGCTTTTCGACCTCTACAATACCCCTTAAAATTTTAGCCACACCCAGTGGTTCCACAATCTCATCATGCTTCACCAAAATGGCACGGTCCGCCCCCATGGCCAAAGCGGTGCGCAAGGTTTCTGCTGATTGGGCGGGCCCAATGGAAACCACAATAATCTCTGTGGCCTTGCCCGCTTCTCTCAAACGGATTGCTTCTTCCACGCCGATTTCGTCAAACGGGTTCATTGACATTTTCACATTGGCCAGTTCTACGCCTGAGCCATCGGCCTTCACCCTAATTTTCACGTTATAATCAACAACGCGCTTTACAGCGACGAGAACTTTCATGCAAAACCTCTTGCGATTGGCGGCTGTTTAGGCACCGCCTGCGCGCAAGTCAAATGCACCAGCGGCGGAAGACAGTTAAATTCGACGCATTGATCGAAACAGATACGGTCGCGCGAGAATGGTCACCAACAGCCCAGCGCCAAACCCGCCGATATGGGCCCAGAGGGCCACATTTTCCCCAGTCTTGGCCATGAAAAGACCAATCACTTGCAGTGCAAACCACCCGCCCAAAACCCAAATGGCTGGCAGCGGCAGGGGAATACGCATAAACAGCAAAATCCAAACACGCGCGCGGGGAAACAGCAAAACATAGGAAGCTAAAACCCCCGATACGGCACCTGATGCCCCAATCAAAGGCCAATCAGACTGTGCCATCATAACCAGATGCAATAACCCCCCGGCAACGCCGCAAATCATGTAGAACATCATAAAGCCAACCGGCCCAAATGCATCTTCCACATTGTCGGCAAATACCCATAGAAAAAGCATATTGCCAATCAGATGCAGCCAACTCGCGTGAAAAAACGGATAGGTAAATAGTGTAATCGCTTCCGGCACCGGCCCTTGATGCGCCACCCCCGCAAAGGTTTTAAACATTTCAACCGGCACCACACCAAAGCCCTCGGCCAAAGTTGCCAGCATCGCATCGCTGCGAAATGCGCCGGTCAGCAAAAATAAACCAGCATTCAAAACCAGCAGCGCCAGTGTCACCCATTGAAAGCGTATCACATAGTGCGGCGTGTCATCATGCAGTGGAATAAACATCAAGAACCCATCAGAAGTTTGCCCGCGATCCAAAACATGATGGCCGCAATGGCAATTTCGATCACGCGCCACACCTTGGGCTGGGACAAAGGCCTGCGCAAGGCCTTCGCCCCATAGCCAATCGCAAAAAACCAAACAAATGATGCCAGCGAAGCGCCCACGGCAAAGGGCACCTGTTCACCTGCGGGCCTGGCATTGGCGATAGAACCGATAAGAACAACCGTATCAATATACACATGCGGATTAAGCCACGTGAACGCCGCGCACATGGCCAGGGCTGAAGCAAGAGTTTGCGTATTGCGATCACTTTCTGCCATCGCTTCTGGATGCCGCGCGCGCAGCAAGGCTTTAACGCCGTACCAGATCAAAAACGCCGCGCCGCCATAGCGCAGCATTGCCAATAACTGCGGCGCCACCGCCAAAACCGCGGCAAGCCCATAAATGCCAAGCCAGATCAGAGCAGCATCAGATAAAGCGCAAAAAAGACAAAGCCAAAATACAAATTGGTTCAGAACGCCTTGTCTGATGATAAAGGCGTTCTGCGCACCAATGGCAACAATGAGGCTTCCGCCAAGGGCGAAACCGGCCAGCGCTGCCCCAAACATCTAGCGCGTTTTCCCCGGCACCCACAAAACGTCACCAGCACCGTGCTTGGCATTGATCCAACGCGAAGCCACGAAGAAGAAATCGGAAAGCCGGTTGATATAGGCAATTGCACCGTCGCTGACGGGTTCATTTTCTAAAGCCGCAAGCTCCACAATCAACCGCTCCGCGCGCCTGCACACTGTTCGGCATACGTGAAGCTGTGCTGCCGCCGGATGGCCCGCGGGCAAAACAAAGGAACGCAGTGCAGAAAGTTCGCCATTCAATTCATCAATCTCAGTTTCCAGGCGTTCAAACTGTTTTGGCAAAATGCGCAACGGTTCATAATCCAGTTTCTGCCCACGATCTGGCACACACAAATCCGCGCCAAGATCAAACAGCTCATTCTGAATCCGCATCAACATGGCATCCAGCTTCATGCCACCGGTATGCAATCGCGCCACGCCCACGGTGGCATTGGTTTCATCCACCGTGCCATAAGCGGCAATGCGGATATTTGCTTTCGATACACGCTCGCCATTGCCCAGAGCAGTTTCGCCTGCGTCTCCGGTTCTGGTGTAAATGCGATTGAGAATGACCATGGGGCCTTCTACTCATTCCGCAAATAAAAGGAAGGCTTCACCGAAAGCGCCCGCACCGTCACCATCAGGCCACCGGCAATGGTCACCACCATGGCAATGGCCGCTGTTGCTACGGCAGTTGAAAGCGAAAAAACAAATGGCATCTCCAAAGCGAAATAGGCCAGAAACCAAGACGCAATGCCGCCCACAACAATGCCGAAGACGGCAGACACCAAGCCCAGCAAAGCATATTCAATCACAAAGCCCGCCAAGAGTTGGCCCCGCGTTGCCCCATACGTTTTCAACACCACCGCTTCATAACTGCGCGCCGATAATCCCGCAGCCAAGGCACCAGCCAGAACCAAAATGCCTGTCAATAACGCAATCACATTGGCCCCGCGAACCCCTGCCAATATCTTGTTCAGCAACTCACTGACGGTTTGCAACGCATCCTTCACCCGCACCGCCGTCACCGCAGGATAAGCGGCAGCAACTGCATTCAGCACTTGCCCTTCATCGCCGCCCTTCATTTCAGCTGTCACCAGCTCGGTATGCGGTGCTCCTTCCAACGCCGAGCGATTGAACACCAAAACGAAATTGATGCCCGCACCCTTCCAATTCACATGGCGCGTTGAAGCAAGTTGTGCATCCACGTCGCGGCCCAAAACATTGACGGTGATTTCGTCGCCAATTTTCAGCTCCAGCGCCTTGGCAATATCATCGGTCATTGAAACCAGCGGCGGCCCCGCATAGTCCTTGGCCCACCACGAGCCTGAAACTAATGTGGAGCCCTTCGGCAATGCATCAGCAAAGGTTAATCCACGATCGCCCTTCAGCGCCCAGGCACCATCGTCCTTCGCTTTCACCTTGTCAGCGGAGATTCCTTTCACCTTGGCAATGCGCCCGCGCAACATCGGCGTGTGCAAAATTTCAGCAACCCCGGGCTGCGCTTGTAATGTGTCGCGGAATTTATCAAAATCCGCCCCCTGCACATCAACAAAATAGAACGCCGGAGCTCTCTCCGGCAGATTTGATTTAATCTCACGGGTCAGCGTTTGGTCGGTCAAAGCCAGCGTCACAAACAAACCAAGGCCCAAGCCCAGCGCCATAATAACCGATCCGCTGGTGGAGCCGGGCCGATGCAAACTGGTCAGCGCCTGGCGCAACAAAAGCTGGCGCGGGCGCGGCATGCGAGCGGCGATTTTCACAATTCCAGTCGACAGCAAACTCAGCGCCACAAAGCTCGCGGCCAGGCCTGCAATAAAATAGATCGGAACACGTTTTTCTTCAAAACTCAAAACGGCAATTGCGGCCGCGCCAGCCAGAAGTGCAAGGCTAGCCCCCACCATGGCAAGCGAAGGCCAGCCGCTGGCCTCAATTCCTTGCGCCCGAAACAGCCCCGCTCCCTTGATACGCGCCACGCGAGACAAAGGCCAAAGTGAAAATGCAACAGTGATTAAAACACCCAGCACCCCGGCAAACAGCAAAGGCCAAATATCCAGGCCGAGCGATAATGGCAGAGGGAAAATTTTTCCAAACTGAGTTTGAATAACCCAAGGTGTTGCCGCGCCCAACAGTGCCGCGATCACAAGGCCCCCTAAACTCACCACCAATATTTCAATCAATGAAATTGCCATCACATCGGAGTTTTGGGCACCCAGGCATTTGAGAATGGCAATGCTTTCACGCCTTCGCGCAATGAAGGCGGAAACCGCATTGGCAATGCCCGCCCCACCAATCACCAAGGCGGAAATCGAAACCAGCGTCATAAAGGTGGAAAGCCTGCGCACAAATTCATCTGTGCCCTCAGCTGCTTTATCCGCACCGCGCACGCGCCAACCCGCTTCAGGAAATTTGACCCTGGCCTCCTCCATAACCAATTTTGCCGCCGCCAGAGAGGCTTGCGGCAGTTTGATGCGATAGGCATTCGTAACAAGACTGCCGGGTTGCACCAGTCCAGTGGCCGCCAGATTTTCGTGGGTCATGAGAATGCGCGGGCCAAAGGCAATGCCACTGGATATGCGATCCGGCTCATTGGCAATGGTTGAGCGGATGGCAAAATCGAATTGCCCCAACTTGATATTATCGCCCAGTTTCAGCCCCAGTCGCGATAGCAACAGCGGATCCACGCCGATGCCTTCGCGCCCATCATTCGACAGCAACAATAGTTTTTTATCGCGCTCCAAATCCATCGCGCCATATAGGGGATAGGCCTCATCCACGGCCTTGATCTCAGTGAGCGTGGATGTGCCATTGCTCTGCGCCATGGCCCGCATAACGGCGATGTGGCTGACGGTGCCCTTGGTTTGCATCCACGCAAGTTCATCTTCAGTTGCGGCGCGCTGCACGAGCGAAAATTCCACATCCCCGCCCAGTAAAACTTGCCCCTGCTCTGCCAGCCCGCGCGAAACCGACGAGGCCAGAGAACCAATCATTGCAATCGCGGCCACCCCCAAAGTGAGACACGACAACAAAATCCAAAACCCGCGCAATCCAGAGCGCAAGTTCCGCAAGGCAAGCCGAAGCCACAGCATCATTTGCGCTCCTCATGCACGGTGCCATCACGCACCTCCAAAATGCGGTTGCAGCGTTTTGCCAACTGTCGATCATGGGTAACAAGCAGCAACGTTGCGCCATCACGATCTTTAAGTTCGAACAACAGATCAATAATGGCAGAGCCAGTGTCTTGGTCCAGATTGCCGGTGGGCTCATCGGCTAAAAGAATCTTGGCCCCCGCCGTCACCGCCCGCGCTATCGCCACACGCTGTTGCTCACCACCAGAAAGCTGGCTGGGGTAATGGGTGAGGCGGTGCGAAAGACCCACCCGTTCTAATCCGGCCCTGGCCCGCGCCATGGCATCGCCAACCCCGCGAAACTCCAAAGGCACGGCGACATTTTCCAATGCCGTCATTGTTGGGATCAAATGGAATGACTGGAAAATAATGCCGATGTTGTCGCGGCGAAACTGCGCCAAGGTCGCTTCACTTTGGCCAGAAAGTTCAGTTCCCGCGGCTTGAACCCTGCCCGTGGTTGGTGCTTCAAGCCCCGAAGCCACCATCAACAAAGATGTTTTGCCCGAACCCGAAGGCCCGATGATGCCAATGGCCTCACCTGCGTTGGCCGCGAACGACACATCTTTCAGAATTTCAACGGGGCCCGCCTGCGATGCAAGCGAAAGGTAAACATTTTCAAATTTTAGCGCGGCGGCCATGCTCTTGCATCCTGAGGTTTGAACCCTGATATAGAAACTATGCGCCTGATTTTCACTTTTCTTTTGGGATTGAACTTGCTGGCCATTCCCGCCACCGCGAAAACCATTCTGGCCCTGGGTGACAGCCTCACGGCCGGCTATGGCCTTGATGCAGGCCATGCCATGCCGGATGTGCTGCAAGCCGCACTGCAAAAATCGGGAGTGGATGTTAAAATTGTCAACGCCGGTGTTTCTGGTGACACGGCCGCCCAAGGTGCGGCACGGCTGGATTGGGCGCTGACCCCCGATATTGGCGCAATCATGCTGGAACTGGGCGCCAATGATGCATTGCGCGGCCTTCCGGCCGAACAAGTTGAGCAAGCCTTGCGCCAGATCTTGGACAAAGCCAAAACCAGGAATTTGCCGGTTCTGATTTTGGGCATGAAAGCGCCACCCAATCTCGGCCAGGATTACCGCGCAAAATTTGACACGATCTATGATCGCCTCGCGGCCGAATATCATCAGCCGCTCTATCCGTTTTATCTTGACGGTGTGGCGGGCCAGCACGATTTAAACCAGCAAGATGGAATCCACCCAAATGACAAAGGTGTGACGATGATTGTGTCGCGCCTGCTGCCGCTGGTTCAGAAATTCGTAAGTACATTGCCATAATAGTTGATTCATATAAGTTCGTGATTCGAAGGCTCTGTTTAATTCGGAGCCACAAGAACGGAGGGCTCCATTGATGATGCGCTTGTTCACAGGTTTAGAACTTCCCCCCGACATTGCACTGGATTTGAACTTCATGCAGGGCGGCATTATGGGTGCCCGCTGGATTGACCGTGAAAGTTTCCACATCACCTTGCGCTTCATTGGCGACATTGATGATGCAGCAGGCCGTGATGTGGCCGATGCCTTGAATGACGCAGATCATCGCCCCTTCACACTTTCAATCAAGGGCATTGATGTTTTCGGCGGCAATAAGCCACATGCGATCATTGCCCGCATTGAAGAAAATTCAGATCTCAGCCGCCTGCAAGCCGCCCAGGAACGCATCTGCCAATCTGTGGGGTTAGAGCCGGAAGGCCGCAAATTCATCCCGCATATCACGCTGGCACGTTTGCGCGAGGCAGATCCGCGGGCTTTGTGCTCATTTATTGAAAGCCATGCGCTATATCGCTCACGGCCGTTTATCGTTGATCACTTTGTTCTGTTCTCGGCCAAACCCTTGCGCGGCGGCGGGCCTTATACGGTAGAGGGAGCCTACGGCCGCTCCTCAGCTTATGCTTGAGGTTCCCAAAGGTTGGGCGCGCGCTGAAGGCCGCGATGCCATTACGAAATCTTACAGGTTCAAAGACTTCATTGAAGCCTTTGGTTTCATGGCCAGAGCCGCGTTAATTGCCGAGAAAATGGCTCACCATCCGGAATGGTTCAATATTTACAATAAGGTGGATGTAACCCTCACCACCCATTCAAAAAGCGGGGTGACGGATTTGGATATTAAGCTTGCTGCGGCTATGGATGCGCTGGTCACTTGATTACTAGGCGCTCACGGCCCATATTGCGCACAAGACCATCAATGGAGTTTGCAATGTCTGATTATCGCGGTTCTGAACGGGTTGGCACACAAGGCCTTGCCATCGACCAAGGCCTTCGCGCCTACATGATTAGAGTTTACAATTATATGGCTTTGGGCCTTGTCGTCACGGGCCTTGCAGCTTTTGCAACCATGACGTCTGGTATTGCGCCCATGCTCTTTGCTGGGCCGATGAAGTGGGTGGTGTTATTGGCCCCCCTCGCCATGGTAATGTTCCTGTCTTTCCGCATTCAAACGCTCAGCGTGCCTGCGGCACAGCTGGCCTTTTGGGTTTATGCCGCTTTGGTGGGCGTAAGCCTTACGCCCATTGCCTATATCTATACGGGCGCCTCCATTGCCAAAGTATTCTTCATCACGGCAGCGACGTTCGGCTCTCTCAGCCTTTATGGCTATACCACCAAGCGTGATCTCACCGCTTTCGGTGCCTTCCTGTTCATGGGCTTGATCGGTTTGATCATCGCGTCGCTGGTCAACATCTTCTTGGCCAGTTCAGCAGTCAGCTTCGCTTTGTCAATTATTGGCGTGCTGGTTTTCACCGGCCTCACGGCCTATGATACCCAGCGCATCAAGAGCATGTATTTCCAAAGCTCAGACAGTGTCAGCCTTGGCCGTATGGCGGTGATGGGCGCGCTCACGCTCTATCTCGATTTCCTCAACATGTTCATGAGCCTGCTGCGTCTGTTCGGCGATCGTCGTTAGTCCGCAGTCATCAGACTTAAAATCAAGCGCCGTTGGCCAAAAGCCAGCGGCTTTTTTTATATTGTCTCAAATTTTGGCTTCTTTTCCAACACCCGCAAAACCTGGTCCAAATCATTGCCGCGCCGCATGATCAACCCGCCCGGGGCCACCACTTCGAACAACCCACCTTTGACAGCGTGAGCTGGTATTTTTTTGACCATATAAAGCGGCTGCTCTGAAGCGCGGCGGTGAATATCAAAGCGGGCCACATCCGCCCCAAAATCGATCGCATAATCGCGCCATTCGCCCTCTGCCACGCGCCTCCCATAAAGGCTCAACAGCAGGCCCAGTTCACGCCTGTCAAAAACCACCGGCTGGCGCGATTTCTGGGGAAAACGCAGCACATGCGGGCTGGCTTGATCTATCACTGTCATCAAGCCGTAACATGCAACTCCGAAGATTTTTCTGCAAGTGGCGAAATTCCAAAGTTTTGCCGCAATTCGATCAAGCCTTGAACATGATGCAGGAGCAGAAAAGCGTTGTTGCCTCGACAGCCCGGCTGGTTTGCTTTGTTTAGCCCCCCAGCCCCTCAAAGCCTTAATACCGGCCGGGCCCCCTGTACTCAGCAAGACTTGCGTAAGTGAGTGTGTATGTAAGTCTGTGAGTTTTAAGGCGGTTGCCAGTTGCAACCGCCCCTTTTTTATCCAATATCTGCGCCAATTCAAAAACGAGGCGCAGATGACCAAAGAACCCAAATCCAAACCGCAAGAATTCCAGGCCGAAGTTGGCAAGCTGCTGCACATGATGGTGCATTCGGTCTATTCAGATCGTGATGTTTTCTTGCGCGAATTGATTTCCAACGCCTCTGACGCCTTGGACAAGCTGCGCTATGACGCCATCGCCAAACCTGAACTGTTGGAGCAAGACCCCACGCTTGGCATTACAATCACGCCTCACAAGGCTGCAAAAACCCTTACGATAGCCGACAGCGGCATTGGCATGTCCGCCAAGGAACTAACCGAAAACCTTGGCACCATCGCAAAATCTGGCACGCAGAAATTCATCGAAAAAGCCAAAGATGCGCCGCAGCTCATCGGCCAATTCGGCGTTGGCTTTTACGCCTCCTTTATGGTCTCGGGAGATGTTGAAGTGTTCTCGCGCAAGGCCGGTGCCAAAGCCTGCAATGTATGGCGCTCAAAGGGCGAAGGCACGTTCACCGTCGATGAAGCAGAAAAGGCTAACCGCGGCACGCGCATTGTGCTGCACTTGCGTGACGATGCCCTGGATTATTTAGAACCATGGAAAATTGAAGCGGTTGTTAAAACCTATTCCGATCATATCACCCACCCCATCATGCTGGCAGGCGAAGGTGAACCCAAGCAGATCAATTCCGCCTCAGCCATTTGGATGCAGCCCAAGGCCAATGTCACGCCAGAGCAACACAAAGAATTCTTCGGGCAACTCAGCCATACAACGGATGCCCCAGCCCTCACTGTCCATTACCGCGCCGAGGGCAAGCAAGAATACAATGTTCTCCTCTATGTTCCATCAGAGCGCCCCTTCGACCTTTATGACGCCGAACGCAAAGGCCGCCAGAAGCTTTACGTGAAGCGCGTGTTCATCGCCGATGACGCAGCTTTGCTGCCGCCTTACCTGCGCTTCGTGCGCGGCGTGATCGACAGCTCAGACATGCCGCTAAATCTCAGCCGCGAGATGTTGCAAAATAATCCAGACGTGGCCGCCATTCGCAAGGCCGTGACCAACCGCGTTTTGCAAGAGCTGAAGAAGATGGGCGAGAATGAAGCTGCCACCTTCTCCAAAATCTGGGAGCTCTTCGGCCCCGTCATTAAGGAAGGTCTCTACGAAGATTGGGAACGGCGCGATGCGCTGTTTGAAGTGGCGCGCTTTAAATCCACCACGCGTGCTGCAATTACATTGAAGGAATACATTGCCGGACTGCAGGAAAATCAAACCGCGATTTATTATTTGACTGCCGAAGATGCAGCCAAAGCTGCGGCTAGCCCGCAACTCGAAGGCTATAAATCGCGCGACATTGAGGTGCTGTTGCTGACCGACCCGGTGGATTCATTCTGGGTGCGCACCGCCATGGGCTTTGAAGGCAAGCCCTTCAAATCCGTCAGCCAAGGCGCCGCTGATCTTGATCTCATCAAGCCCAAGGATGAAAAACCCGACGAGCCACATGAAACCGCCGAAACGGCAACGCTGATCGCCGCCTTCAAACAAGCTTTGGGCACGCGTGTTTCAGACGTTCGCATCTCCAAGCGGCTGACCGATTCAGCCTGCTGCATTGTCAATGATGGCAAGATGGACCGCACTTTGGAAAAGCTGCTATCACGTCAAAAGGATTCGGGCGTTTCGGTTTCAGCCCCTGTGCTGGAAATCAACCCGAGCCATGGTCTCATTAAAGCCTTGTCAGCGACGCTCAATTCCAAAGGGGCAGCAGCGGTGGAAGACGCAGCGCACCTGCTTCTTGATCAAGCAACCTTGCTTGAAGGCGAAGTGGTGGCAGACCCTACGGCCTTCGCCAAACGCTTGGATGCAATGATGGCCAAAGCCTTTGGATGATTTTGCTCAAGCGTGAATGCGCATGAACAAACCACAACTGTCTCGCTCTTCGGTTTTGGGAAAATGCCGCGCCCGGCCTTCAAGAATTCGTCTGGCTGACCAGGCAGCGGCACAGGCATCGACAATATCGTCACGCTTGACGTCTCTCCGGCGATAGCCCATCTGCTGCCAATCGATGGTCGGAAAACCCGAAGCATGCAATAAATCAAGCCGCTGCTTTTCTCCTTCAGCGGTCTTCTTCTTGTGCTGCAATGGCTTGCCGCCATTCATCAACGCGAAAGAAAGTTCGGGATGAACCTCGCAAAGGCGCAATTCCACCTCTCGCGACATCACCTTGTCAACTTCTTGCATGCGCGGCCGAATGGCATTGGTCACCGGTGGAATACTCACATTGTTGGAATGAATTTTATTGAGGCGGATGGCCTCGCTGTAATTGGCCGCGTGCACAGCGGCGCGACAGGGAACCGGAAACACACGCGAACCATGGGGCGACATGGCCTTGCGGGCCTCAATATCGGCGTTGCGACCATAGGTGTCCGGAAAGCCGATCGGCATATCAACCGCAATTATAGCCGCCGCCTCGCCCAAGATCCGGGCGAAGGTGCCAAGCTCAAATAATTTAGCCTGGATTTGGTCGCCTTGCCAAACCACCGCTATCCAGCCAGCGGGGCATCCATCCACGCCGATTACCGTTTGGTCATCTTTCATGACCCAGCATTATATCCATCCGGCATCCATGAGATAGAGCAGCAAAGATGCCGTTAGCGCCGCTAACCCGGTGCCCGCTGCCACCGATGCCGAGACCGCAGGGGCCGCTTCATTATTGCGCTGTGCGAACAGGAAAGCGTTGGCGCCCGTCGGCATCGCGGCAAACAACACAGCCAACTTTGCATAAAGCGCCGGCAAGGGAAAAACCAAATGCGTCAGCACAAGCACCATGAGTGGAAACAGCAGCATTTTAAGCCCTATCAAAACCGCCATGCCATCGAATGAGCCTTTAAGCGAATAGCTGGAGAGCGACGCGCCCAGTGCAAACAGCGCCGTGGGAATCGATGCGTCAGCTAACATCATTAGCATCTTGTCTGGAACCTGATGAAGTCCAAGCCCCGTCAGCCGCCATAAGGCCCCGGCCAACAGTGCAATCACGATGGCATTCTTGGCCAAACTCGTCACCAGTTCCCGGCCAATTGCAAGCCAATCTGGATTGCCGGTGTGCCTGGCAATTTCACGGTGCAATGTTGCTGCCGTCCACAAGATCGGCGCGTGCACCGAAAGAATAATGCCGAGAGGCACGCCCACTTGTTGCCCAAAGTGCGACAGTGCCAAAGGTGTTCCCAACATTGCCAAATTGCCAAATCCCGCCGCCATGGAAGCCGATGCCCCGCCGGAATAATTCAAACTGGGAATTTTTTTTGCAACCCAGGCGGCGGCAATCCACGTGATTAACAGTCCACCAAAAAACGCGCCCCACAGGTTCCATGGTGCCACGTTGGACATATCCATGGTCGAGGTTGTCTTGAACAGCAATGCCGGAATGGCGATGTTGAAAACAAACTGGCTGAGGCCTTTGAAGGATGCCGCATCGGTGATCTTGGCCCAGGCAAACCCATAGCCCAGAACGATCAGGCCAAAGACGGGCAGAACGGTGTTAAATATGGAATCCAAGGCTAGATCGCCAACTTTTTGGCGGCGGTTTCCGCATTACCCGTGTTGGGGGTGCCCCGCGGTTCGATTAAGAGCACATGACATTCTTCATCTGCTTTGGGGCAATGCTCGATGCCCTTGGGAACAACGAAGACTTCACCGGGGTTAAGAACAACATCGCCGTCACGCATTTGGATGGTGAGACGGCCTTTGAGCACCATGAAAAAATCATCGGTATCAGCGTGAGAATGCCAAACAAATTCACCCTTGAGCTTGACCACAAGCAAGTCATTGCCATTGTAGTCCCCCACAATCTTCGGTGACCACAGTTCCGAGAATAACGCCAACTTCTCTGTGAGGTTGAGCGAGGTCTGGCTCATCTCAAAGCCAAGGCCGCGCCGTTTGACTGTTCTTCTCAAAAGCGGCAATTGAAGCCGCCTTCTCCATCGTCAGGCCAATGTCATCCAGCCCATTCAGCAAACAGTGTTTGCGGAAAGCATCAATTTCAAACTTGATCACACCACCATCCGGCCCGCGGATTTCCTGGTTGGCCAGATCAATCGTCATCGTGGCGTTGGCACCGCGCTGTGCATCATCCAAAAGTTTCTTCTGATCGTCAGGCGAAACCACAATGGGCAAAATGCCGTTCTTGAAACTGTTATTATAAAAAATATCGGCAAAGCTCGTCGCAATCACGCAACGAATGCCAAAATCCAACAAGGCCCACGGGGCATGTTCGCGGGATGAACCACAGCCAAAATTATCGCCCGCCACCAAAATCTGGGCCTTGCGATAAGCCGGTTTGTTGAGCACAAACTCCGGCAACTCTTGGCCATCTTGCGTATAGCGCATTTCATAGAACAGAGATTTGCCAAGGCCCGTGCGCTTGATGGTTTTTAAAAATTGCTTGGGAATGATCATATCCGTGTCGATGTTGGTGATGTTGAGTGGCGCGGCCACACCATTCAAAGTTTCAAACTTTTGCATTTCAGCCTTCCCTCACGCAGCCAGATCAACCGAAGCCGCTTCATCGGCCCCGATCATCAAATTCAAATTTTGCACGGCAGCGCCTGAGGCGCCCTTGCCGAGATTGTCGTAATTCGCCATCAGCACAAATTGCCCGCGCGCCTCATTGCCATGAACTGAAAGCCGCATGCGGTTGGTGTTGTTCAGGGCTTCAGGATTTATCGGTTCATTCACATTGAGCGGCGCAACCTCTATAAAACGCGCGCCCGTATGATGGGCAGAAATGATATCATGAATTTGCGCAAGTGAGATCCCCGCTCTCATGTTGCCAGCAAACAATGGCACAGAAGTCAGCATGCCTTGGGCAAAATCCCCCACAACCGGTTGAAACAGCACATCGTGCTTCGTGCCGCTATAAAGTTTCATCTCCGGCAGATGCTTGTGGTTGAAAGTCAGCGCATAAGGGGCGTATGCGCAAGCCGCCTCACCCTTGGCCACATAATCGTTAATCATCGTCTTGCCGCCGCCAGTATAGCCCGACACGCCACCATAATTCAGCGGAACATCACGAGACAGCAAGCCCGCATCAATCAGCGGCTTCACTAATGCGATCAAACCTTGCGGCCAACAACCGGGGTTAGACACGCGTGTTGCAGAGGCAATTTTCGCGCTTTGATGCTTGTCCATTTCCGCAAAGCCATACGCCCAGGCGGGGTTCACGCGAAAGGCCGTTGAGGCATCAATCACTTTTGTTTTGGAATTGGGCTTGATCAAAGCCACGGCTTCAAGCGCCGCTTCGTCCGGCAAGCAGAGAATGGCGACATCTACACCATTGAGCAAATCGGCGCGCGCCCGCGCATCCTTGCGTTTGTCTTGCGCAATCGAAACCAGCTCCAAATCCGTGCGGTGTTTCAGCCTGTCGCGGATTTGCAGGCCGGTTGTTCCAGCTTCACCGTCAATGAAGATTGTGGGTTTGTTTGCCATGTGCGGCGGCTTCTATCCCTCTGCGGCCCGCTTTTCAACCTGAACCGAAAATGAATATATGCCTCAGAGTTGGTTCAGCACCGGGGTTTCATAACGGTCACACCAACACGAAACGACACGTCAACCCAACCACCCAAACAAAGGACAACCAAGATGAAAAAGACCCTCATTTCCCTCGCCGCCGCTGCCACTTTGGCAATCGGCCTTTCTGCAACCGCTAAAGCTGACCCTGGCTTCGGCTTCGGCTTTGGTTTCGGCCCTGGTGGCCACCCCCACTTCGGTGTGAGTGTTTACGATCCTGGCTATGGTTATGGCTATCACCCCGGCTACTACGGTGCCGGCTATGGCTCTGGCAATTCAGATTGCGGCTTCACCTGGGTGAACGGCTGGCACCGCGTGCATCACCACATGGAATTCGGGCCACACCGCGTTTGGACTTGCGAATAACGCCTGAAACAATCTTGCCCGCGCCGCGGCTCACGCTTACACCGCAACGCAAAACCAAACCCGCCACGATCTCTCGCGGCGGGTTTTGGTATTCTGCAAAATCAAATTCTTATGGGCAGTTGATGGTGCAAACCAAGGCATCAGCCTTCATCGCTTGCACGGTGGTGAAGCCCGCAACCGCACCACTCATAATTGTAAGGCCAACAAGACCCAACAACACCCGACGCAAAAATTTCGCATCGGCTTTTACACTCACTGAATTCATTAAATTCCCCCGGGTATTTACGCCTACCCATTCTTCACGAGAACGGAGCCTAGCGGCGAAAGGTTCTCATAAGGTAAAAAAACAATTCCGCAAATACCAAAACGTTTATTAAAGTTAATGTTGCCGAATATCAACAAAATGGCCCGCCAGCGCTGCCGCAGCGGCCATGCGCGGGGAAACCAGATGTGTGCGGCCTTTGTAACCCTGCCTGCCTTCAAAGTTCCGGTTTGAGGTGGAAGCAGCGCGTTGGCCGGGTTTTAATTGGTCTGGGTTCATGGCCAGGCACATGGAACAGCCGGGTTCGCGCCATTCAAAGCCTGCGGCTTTAAAAATCGCGTCGAGGCCTTCTTCTTCAGCCTGTTGCTTCACCAGGCCAGAGCCAGGAACGATCATGGCATAGGCTAAACGCTCAGAAACCTTTTTGCCGCGCACCACGTCAGCAACGGCGCGCAAGTCTTCAATGCGGCCATTGGTGCAAGAGCCAATCCACACCACGTCAAGGCCAATGTCGGTGATTTTCTGGCCAGCTTTCAGGCCCATATATTCCAGAGCGCGGATTTTAGACTCGCGTTTGCCTTCATCGGAGATGAGATCAGGGTTCGGCACGCTGCCATCAACGGCCACCACATCTTCAGGCGACGTGCCCCAAGATACAATGGGTGGCAGGTTGGCGGCATCAAGCGCGATGACTGAGTCGAAATGCGCGCCGCCATCGGTTTTCAGCGTGTCCCAGTATTGGCGGGCCGCATCCCATGCAGCACCGGCAGGTGCCATGGGCTTGCCGTGCAGATAGGCATAGGCCTTTTCATCTGGGGCAATCATGCCAGCGCGGGCACCGCCCTCAATCGTCATATTGCAAACCGTCATGCGGCCTTCCATCGAAAGGTCGCGGATCGCTTGGCCCGCAAACTCGATCACATGGCCCGTGCCGCCCGCCGTGCCAATTTTACCGATAATGGCAAGGATGATGTCTTTGGCGCTTGAATGCGCCGCAAGCTTATTATCCACCTGCACCAGCATGTTCTTGGCTTTTTTCTGGATCAGCGTTTGCGTGGCCAAAACATGCTCCACCTCCGAGGTGCCGATGCCATGCGCCAGTGCCCCGAAAGCGCCATGTGTAGAGGTGTGGCTGTCGCCGCACACAATGGTGGTGCCGGGCAAGGTGAAGCCCTGCTCTGGCCCAACCACGTGCACAATGCCTTGGCGCTTATCCATTTCATTGAAATAGGGAACGCCGAATTCTTTCGCATTGGCAGCCAGGGTTTCCACCTGAATGCGGCTCTCAGGCTCAGCTATGCCCTTGGAGCGATCCGTTGTCGGAACGTTATGATCAACAACAGCGAGCGTTTTCTCAGGATGGCGCACTTTGCGCCCCGTCATGCGCAAGCCTTCAAAGGCCTGCGGGCTTGTCACTTCATGCACTAGGTGGCGATCAATATAAAGCAAGCACGTGCCATCTGCCGCCTCATGGGCCACATGATCATCCCAGATCTTGTCGTATAAGGTACGTGCTTTAGACATCATCGAATTCCTGAAGTTAGAGGCTATTTAGCGTCTGCGGCCAAGCTGTCAAATGTTCCCGCGTCAAGGCTGGAAGGCCCGCGCGGCATGGCCGACCCTTGCAAGAAAAGCCGCCCATTCCTATGTGTACAAGTTATGACCAGTTTCACAGTTTCAGGGATGACCTGCGCCGGCTGCGCAAAAAAGGTTGAAAACACGCTTCACGCGCTGGCGCCTTCTGCCACCGTCACCCTCAATCCGCCACGTGTGCAAATGGCTGAGGCGGTGCCGCTGGCACAACTGAATGCCGCCCTGTCGAAGATTGGAAACTATAGCGTCGCGGTGGATGTGCCGGTTGCCGAAACATTTGTTGATCCCGCCCCATCCGGCTGGCTGCAAACTTACTATCCGTTGCTCCTGGTCATCGGCCTCATTGCTGTTGCGTCCGCTGCCGGGCCGGATTGGATGGGCAACTTCATGGCTGGCTTCTTCATTGTTTTTGGCGCTTTCAAGCTTCTTGATGTGCCCGGTTTTGCCGATGCTTATGCCCGCTATGATGTGATCGCCAAACGCTTCAAGCTTTGGGGTTTTGCTTACCCTTTTGTCGAAACCGTGTTGGGCCTGGCCTTCCTGTTCCATGTTCAGCCCAAAGTGACGCTCTGGGCAGCACTGATAGTGAGCCTTGTGGGGGCCGTCGGGGTAATCCAAACCAATCTGCGCAAGCAAACCATCCAATGCGCCTGCCTTGGCGCGGTCATCAAATTGCCCATGTCTGTGGTGACGATCGTGGAGAGCCTAGGCATGGCCGCGATGGCCATCTGGATGTTGTTCACACGCTGACGAAGGAACCTCGACATGCTCAAACTTTCCCATCTTGCTATGGTGCTGGCCTGCGCTGCCACACTGGCCGAAACGGCGGATTTTGCCAAAGCCGCATCTGGTTCGGACAAGGCTTATGCCGCCGCCATGGATCAGATGATGCACGCCATAATGAAACCCGCCACCGGAAAGCCAGACCTTGATTTCGTCACCGGCATGATTCCGCATCATGAAGGCGCTGTGGCCATGGCCAAGGTCGAGAAAAAATTCGGCAATGACCCGGAAATGTTGCGGCTCGCTGATGCCGTCATTGCCGCGCAAACGAGCGAAGTAACCGTGATGAAAGGCTGGCTGGCCAACAAGAAACTGTCCACCGCTGCCGCTGACCCCGCCTCAAAAACCGCCTCGTCCACCGCCATGGACACGATGATGAAAAACATGAAGGCCTCCGCCACGGGCAATGCCGACATTGATTTTGCCAAGGGCATGATTCCGCACCATCAGGGCGCTGTCGACATGGCCCAGGCCGAATTGAAATACGGCGCCGATACCGACGTCAAGAAATTGGCGCAAGGCGTGGTTGACTCACAAACCAGGGAAATTGCCCAAATGAACGCCTGGCTCATCGCCCATGGCGGATAAATCCACCGCTTGATTTCAGCATTGCAAAAAACAAAGGCCAGTCTCACAACTGGCCTTCAAAAACTCGAAATCAGAAATACTTACGCGGCAGAAGCCAAGATCTTTTTGGCGTGCTCAACCCACATTTTGTCACATAAGGTACGTGCTTTGGACATATCGAATTCCTGAATTGGGAGGCTATTTAGCGAAAGCAGCGCTTGAGTCAAAGGGGCTGGATCACAGGTGGTCTATGCGCAAAGATAAGCCCATGACATTTGAAATCCGCCCAATGCGGCTCCAAGAATCTGGCGCAGTTGCCCAGCTCTTTCACGACGTATGGCATGAAACACAAGCAAAACTGCAAGACCCGCGGAAAGCGGCCATTCGTGGATATGGCTTCTTCAAAGGGCGCATCGACATGCCAGAGGTTCGAACTCTGGTTGCGCTGAAAGAAGGCCAAATCATTGGCTTTGCGCGATGGTCGCCCGGCCATCTTCATAGCCTCTTCGTTGACCAAGGCCAGCGTGGCAGGCGCGTCGGCGAAAAACTGTGTGAAGTTGTCGTGGCGACCAATCACGACGAAGGCGGCGGCCAACTGCAACTTGAATGTGTTGAAGGAAACCGGGCAGCGCGGCGCTTCTATGAACGGCAGGGTTGGCGCGTGAGTGAAACCATCGACAGTATTGACGAGACATCCGAAGGCCAGATTGTCGTGCGACATTGGGTGATGCTGCGGCGGTAACATTTTCAGCTGTTGGTCTTGCAAAGCTTCCTGAAGACGATCTTAAATCTGCCATTCTTCAAGCGTAAGGCTGAATTAGCACCAACCAATGAATTGGCAAAAATGTTTAATTCTCTCATTCCGCAACTGCTGCTGGTTTTAACCTTGACGGTGCCGACAGCCGCTTTCGCCCAACTCGAAAATAGCGCCCCCGAAGAGGCAACCTCCGCCGTATTGAATGCTGGTTCAACGGCCAATCAAATCCATCATTTGCGCCAAGTGCCATCTGTTGGAGTGATTTATGTTGACGACCGCTATGCTTCCCCATTGAGCCGTGCCGGAGAGGAAGGAAGATCGCTGGGTATTTATGCCGAACGCAATGCTGCCGGTGTCACAAAATTGCGCCGCGCACTGCAAAGCAACCCTGTGACGAGGCGCGCAATAGCCGAACATGGCATTAATTTGCGCCAGGTTATTGGGGTGTCAATCGGAACCACGGGCTCGCTTAGATTTTTTATCGGATAGCGAGGCGTCTAAAAAAAAGCCAGTCTCACAACTGGCCTTCAAAAACTCGAAATCAGAAATACTTACGCGACAGAGGCCAAAATCTTTTTGGCGTGCTCAACCCACTTGTCTTTCTTGCTGCGGCCCTTCAGGCCCAGTTTTTCGTCAAGCGAAAACAATTGCTCATCGCTCATTTCAGCAATCTGCTTCACCGAGGTGATGCCTTCGGCCACCATCTGTTCACGCACCTTGGGGCCAACGCCGCCGAGATGTGACACGTCATCAAAAGCCACTTGCACCTTTTCGTGATGCACTTCTGCAACGGCTGCCAAATCTTCGCGGTTGGTTTGCTTTTCGGTGATGCGGGCGGCTTTGCCCGTAAGACCCTTGAGGTAATACAACTTGGCCCGGCGCACCTTGCCGCGACGCACCAGCTTCACGGAATCAATCAGCGGCGAATACATCGGGAAAATGCGCTCAACGCCTTCGCCATAGGAAAGCTTGCGCACCGTGAAGCTTTCATTGAGGCCGCCGCCACTGCGCGAAATGCACAAGCCTTCATAAGCTTGCACGCGGGTGCGTTCACCTTCAACAACCTTAACATTCACAATCACCGTGTCGCCGGGGGCGAAATCGGGAAGTTGGCGCTTGGCGGCAACAATGGCCATCTGCTCTTTTTCAAGCTGCGCGATAATATTCATGGGGGCAATCCTGTTCTTCGAAGTTGTGGGGCTTAAACTGCAAGGTGGGGGAAATGTCAAGTTTTGCGCTTGACATATTTATCCCACAAATCCGGGCGGCGCCGCTGGGTTATGTCGGCGCGCTGCTGGGCCTTCCACTTGGCTATCGCGCGATGATCGCCAGAGTGAAGAATCGATGGAATTTCAATGCCTTCGAAGGTGTTGGGCTTGGTGTAATGCGGCTGTTCCAGCAGCCCGTCTTCAAAACTTTCCTCCGCATGGGATTGCTCGTGCCCCATCACCCCGGGCAGAAGCCTGATCACGCCGTCCAGCAGAACCAGCGCCGCAGGCTCACCGCCGGAAAGCACATAGTCGCCGATAGACACTTCTTCCAGGCCCCGTTGGTCAATGACACGCTGGTCAATGCCCTCAAAGCGCCCGCAGATGATCATGCAACCACCGCCCGCCGCGAGATCGCGCACCTTGGCTTGCGTCAGCGGCGCACCGCGCGGCGACATCAGCAAACGCGGGCCTTTGTGTGGTGTGCCATCAATGGCGCGTGCCAGAATATCCGGCTTCAATACCATGCCGGCACCACCGCCTGCCAAATGATCATCCACTGTGCGATGCTTGTCTGTGGCGAAAGACCGAATATCCACCGCCTCATAAGACCACGTGCCCTCACGCAACGCCTTGCCCGCCAGAGACAAGCCCAGCGTGCCCGGAAACATGTCGGGGAACAGCGTGAGTATGGTGGCGTGGAAGGGCACGTTCGATGTCTACCTTTTTATCTCCGTCACCCCTGCGAAGGCAGGGGCCCAGCTTAAAATTAGGAGTCCGCGCCCAGTAAAAGCTGGATCCCCGCTTTCGCGGGGATGACGAACGCTATATTTCTGATCCACTATCCGGCTTTGCATCATCCAGATAGCTATCCGGCAACTCTAGCATCACAACTTCAGCAACGGACGCAATGAAAGACACCGGCACAAGCATCCCGCCCTCCAATTCCATCAACTCGCCAGCACCAAAATTCTGAAAGCCGATGATGCTGCCAAGAGTTTTACCCTCGGCAACCGCAAGCTTGCCTTGAACATCGGAGAGATAAATCTCTCCTTCATTCAAAGGTGGCAGTTTTTCACGCAACACAAAAAGTTCCGTGCCACGCAAGGCTTCAGCGGCATTTCGATCACCAATATTATTCAGTACACAGAGGAATTCATCCTTCTGCGGGCGCACATGTTTGATCTCAAAGCTGCGGCCATCTCCGGCCACTAATGAACCATAAGTAGCAAAAGCCTTTGGCACAGAGGTAAAGCTCTTCACCTTCACTTCGCCCTTGATGCCATGGGCACCCGTAATGACGCCGACGCAGATCAACTGGGCCACCATCACCCCCTATTCCGTCACCCCCGCGAAGGCGGGGGCCCAGCTCGTCATGAAATACTGAACTCTGTGAAATAAGCTGGGTTCCCGCCTTCGCGGGAATGACGGTGTTAAGGGAGCCCAATGGCCCAAAGCCAGCGCCTAAACCGCTGGCGTATCAGCAGCTTCGGCTGGCGCTGCAGCAGCAGCTTTGGCGGCCTCAGCTTCAGCAGCCGCGGCAGCCTTTGCGGCTTCCGCCGCGGCAGCAACTTTTGCAGCCGCATCAGCCGAAGCCTTTTCACGCTCCAAGCGCTTCTTGCCAGGCAAAGCCTTGTTCGGATTGTTGCGCGCATCGCGCTTGGCAACGCCGGCCTTGTCGAGGAAGCGCAGCACGCGGTCTGTCGGTTGTGCGCCTTTCTTCATCCAGTCTGCGGCTTTTACCGCATCAAGCTTCACACGCTCAGCCGAATCCTTGGCCAGCATGGGGTTGAAAGCGCCGATCACATCAATAAACTTGCCATCCCGTGGCGAAGTCGCCGCCGCAACCACGATGTGATAGTAGGGGCGCTTCTTGGTGCCAGCGCGTGCGAGACGAATTTTCAGTGCCATGGGTTACTCCTGTAATTGGCGTTGAAGGGTTAGTGTAGTTGGTGGAGATAAACTGTGTGAGAAATGCCGGACATGTCGAAGGTTCCATCGGGAACCGCTCCCATTTTTTCGGCAACGCGAATTGAATTTACGTTTGAAGATTGAATGTAACTGACCTGTCGTTTGAAACAGTGAGTTTTATGGCCGCGCTCTCGCACTAAGTTTGCAGCCTCAACGGCGTAACCGCGCCCACGATGTTTGGGATGAATGCCATAACCAATCTCAACATCGGCCCAGCCTTCTGGAAACCAATGCCCGCACTGGCCGACATAATCGTGCGTGGTCTTTTCCTCGAGTAGCCAGCCGCCAAAACCGCGCAATTCCCAATGGCCGCGCCCCATGGCAATGAACCGCCAGATATCGCCGCGCACAGGTTCAATTTTGTAAACCGACTTGGTCAGCGGATCAGAATGAAACGCAAGAAGTGAATCCAAATCGCTGTCTTGAAATGCGCGCATGATTAGGCGTTCAGTTTCAAGGGTTGGGATATTCATTTCTTCTTTCCCATTCCCTTGAACGGATTGAGGCCACCTAATCCCGGCAAACCGCCGCCCAGGCCCGGTAATTTCGGCATCCCGCCAGGCAGGCCTTTCATCAGCTCGCTCATATCCGGCATTTTCGGCGCAGCATTGCCGCCACCAAAAGAGCCACCACCGGAATTCATCATATCGCGCAATTCTGGCGGCAGTGATGCGGGGTCCATGCCCGACAATTCCTTCTGCATGGCTTCCATCTCGGCCTCAGACGGCATGGCCTTGCCGCCCATCATTTTGCCCAGCAGGCCCTTGCCTTGGCCCATTTGCTTCATTTGCTCTGCCATCTGCTGATGCATTTTGAGCAGCTTGTTTACATCTTCCGGCTTGGTGCCTGAACCGGCGGCCACGCGCTTGCGGCGTTTGCCGTCAATAATCTTCGGGTTGCGCCGCTCAGCCTTCGTCATCGATGAGATGATGGCCATCTGGCGTTTGAATATCTTGTTATCGATATCCATGCCTTCCAGCTGCTTGCTCATCTTGCCCATGCCCGGCAGCATTTTCATAACGCCACCCATGCCGCCCATTTTTTCAATCTGCATGAGCTGATCAGACAAGTCATTCATGTCGAACGCGCCCTTGCGCATCCGCTCGGCAATTTTGCGGGCCTTGTCATGGTCGATATTCTGTGCGGCCGCTTCAACGAGAGACACCACGTCGCCCATGCCCAAAATGCGGCCTGCGATCCGGTCTGGATGGAAATCTTCCAACCCTTCCATTTTTTCGCTGGTGCCCAGCAGCTTGATTGGCTTGCCAGTAACGGCCCGCATCGAAAGGGCCGCACCGCCACGGCCATCGCCATCAATGCGCGTCAGCACAATGCCGGTGATGCCGATTTTTTCGTCAAAGCTCCGCGCCAGATTAACCGCGTCTTGCCCGGTGAGTGAATCCGCGACCAGCAAGGTTTCTTTGGGCTTGGCAATGTCGCGCACCGCGGCGGCTTCGGCCAACAACGCTTCATCAATGTGCAAGCGGCCCGCCGTGTCCAACATCACCACGTCATAAGCGCCCTTGCGGGCCTCACTCATGGCGCGCTTGGCGATTTGAACCGGGCTCTCGCCTTTGATGATGGGCAGTGTATCAACTTTAACTTGGCGACCGAGAATTTCCAACTGCTCTTGTGCAGCTGGGCGGCTGGTATCCAGCGACGCCATCAAAACTTTGCGCTTCTCGCGTTCGAACAGGCGCTTGGCGATCTTGGCTGTGGTGGTGGTTTTGCCAGAGCCTTGCAGGCCCACCATCAAAATCGCCACAGGCGGCGAGGCGCGCAGGTTCAACGCCGATTGATCAGAGCCCAGCGTTTCAACCAAAGTGTCGTGAACGATCTTCACTACCATCTGGCCCGGCTTGATGGATTTGACCACATCAGCGCCCACGGCTTTTTCCCGCACTTTTTCAGTAAAGGATTTGACCACCTCAAGCGCCACATCGGCCTCAAGCAGCGCGCGGCGCACTTCGCGCATGGCCACATCAACATCAGCCTCCGAAAGGGAACCCCTTCCGGTGAGAGTGTCAAATATGCCGCTCAGGCGCTCGCTTAACGTTTCAAACATTCCAAATCTTCTCTCTTATTCTTCCCCTTCGCCCCTTGCGGGATGATACGCGCTTGCGAAGCAAGTCGCGCCTGGTGGCGCACGCGCGCCGGATGAGGGGTCGCTCCGACCCAAAAGGGTGCCTGCGGAGCAACCCCTCACCCGTCACTCACTGCGTGAGTGCCACCCTCTCCCGCAAGGTGAGAGGCAAGAATGATCCCGCCACAAGCCCAAACGAAAAAACACCCGGGAACGAAACTCGTTGCCGGATGGAGCCGGTTCATCTCAAGTATGAACCAACATCAGATCGTTCAAGCGTCTGACAGAATGGCAGGCGACATAGGGGAAATGGGGGGAAGAGTCAAATTGGGGGCTGAGCGGTTAGTTCCGCCCAGTTCCTATCTGCCCATTGGGCCATATGAATCAATTGCCGCATAGCTTCGTCTGCGTTAGCCACATTGATGTCACTTAATTGGCCATGAGACGCCTCATCGCGCCAATACGCGAGAAGGCCGAGAAACGTCTTTAGCGTTTCGGCTATGTGTTTTGGTAGTTTGCCAACAAGTAAATTTGTGATGGCACGCCGCCCATCACGAGCGCCATAGTCCGCCAGCACTTTGGCTTCGTCTTTGGTCTTTGTAACAGCCAAGCTCAAGAGAACAGATTCAGACGCTGCCCCCGCCATCGCGCAACAGGCAAGCCATGCCTCTGCTTGCTGGCACTTAATTGCTTCCTGTGACCGTTGATGGAATCCATCTCCAAATCTATCCTTGAATCCCGCAAGAACCTTCGAACGGGAACTCGGGTCCAATAACTCAAACTTTTCAACACCACTTCGCAGCCATTCCTTACCTTGCTCTGTAAGACTATATCCACCATCATCTACTGCTTGTTTTCCGAAAGTCTTCACCCCAGGCCTAAATATGCCTCTACGGCAAAGCTCCCATGCGGCATCGTAAAACACGTGACCGTGTTTTTCTACGATTTCACCCTCTTGATGCGAATTGATATTTCTGGCCCATCGATAAGCCATTTGCCCAGGCTGTAAATCATAGCCATAATCAGTTAGGCCAAAACCCGAACCACCCTTTAAGTGTTTGATGATCAATGCAATAGCTTGATCCGTTCCGAGCGTCACTGAATTTGCATTGTCCATATTCTAGTACTCCAATCTGGGTAACTCAGAAAGAATACCAAATTTAAGAGGGGCGTATTTGGCTTTCTTCATTTCCGTCACCCCGGCGAAGGCCGGGGTTCGGCTAGTCGCGGGGCTCAAGACCTCAATCGGAACTTCAAGTCGCAAAACCAAACAACCCCAAAATCGTCAGCACGACATAAATAAAAATGCCCACGCCCGCGATAATGTCAGCCAGCTTGTGGTCAATCTTTTGGCCCGGCGGGGTTTTCAAATCTTGAAGCACAAAGATCGCAACCGCCGCAGCCGCCAGCAAAACGGCGCCCGCCGTCAGCCATGCCAATAGCCCGTGAAAATGCAAATTGAAGAAGTGCTTTGCACCCATCACCGGCAAGATAATGTCGTCACGCCGCAGCCCGTCAAAGGCATAGTAAAACAAGCCTGCAGCTAACAGGCAGAACATGGCGCGCCGCGCCGGGGCTGGCAGCTTGAAACCCTGCGCCGGAGGATTGGTTGGTGGCCTGTTCATCGCAGCGCTCCCTTCAACAAGAACAATGACTGTGGCTGCCCTTCATGCGAAGAGTGACCCCATGCAACATTCAACGGTCACAGCCCCCGCCCTCACTCTGGCAGGTCGCAACAAAACCTTCAAGATCGGCCCTTCGCAAGGAATCAAAGACTTGTGGGCAACCTTCATGCAGGATTTCGGCAAGATCGACGGGCAAGTGGGCTTGCGCGCTTACGGTGTGTGTCACAATTTCGATGGGCGCGGGAATATGGACTATATGTGCGCCGTGGAAGTGAAAGACGCAGGTCAGGCTCCGGGCTATCTGCACACGTTGCAAATCCCGCCGCGCAAAGAGGCCGTGTTCACCCATGAAGGGCCGGTTGAAAAACTGCCTGAAACCTGGGCCGCGATTTTCAACACGCATCTGCCCGCCGCAAAACTGGAAGTGGCCCACGGCCCACAGTTTGAAGTTTATGGCGAAGACCCACGCCAGATCGACATCCATATTCCGCTGAAATAGCGGAGGTTTGCAACACGCCCGCAAAGCCGCTAGTTCCAGCGCCATGAAGCCGAAGCGCCAATCCGTTCTCATCACGCCGCCCGCCCACGCCTTGCACGGCAAGCTGGCCCTGCCCGGTTCAAAATCCATTACCAATCGCGCTTTGTTGATTGCGGCCTTGGCCAAGGGCGAAAGCCGGCTGACAGGCGCACTTTCCAGCGATGATACGCGCTACATGGCTGAGGCTTTGCGCCAGATGGGTGTTGAGATTTCACAACCCACGCCCACCACATACATTGTGAAAAGCAGCGGCACGTTGCAACCACCAACCCAGCCGCTGTTCCTCGGCAATGCCGGAACCGCAACACGCTTCCTCACCGCCGCCGCCGCCAATGTGCATGGCACTGTGGTGATCGACGGCGATGAACATATGCGCAAACGCCCCATCGGCGCTTTGGTTGCTGCGCTGCGCGCCTTGGGCGTTGAGGCTGGCGACACCGACACCAAGGGCTGCCCGCCTGTCACCGTGCATGGCAAGGGCGGCTTTACGGCGGCGCATGTTGAAATCGATGGCTCCCTCTCCAGCCAATTCATCTCTGCCGTGATGATGGCGGCGGCTTGCGCAAGGCAGTCTCTGGAAATTATGGTGCCACAGGGAGACATTGGCGGCGCTGGCTATATCGGCGTTACCCAAGCGGTGATGCAATCATTCGGCGGCAAAGTTGAAACTTTGGGCAAAGGCACATGGCTTATTCACCCCACCGGTTATCAAGCGCAAGACTATGCGGTGGAGCCTGACGCCTCCGCCGCCACCTATCTCTGGGCCATGGAAAAACTCACCGGCGGCAAGATTGCTCTGGGCGCAGATCCCACGCGCATGATGCAACCCGACGCCAAGGCCTGGGCTGTGATCCAACAGTTCCCGCACATGCCGGCGGTGATCGAAGGCTCCCAAATGCAAGACGCCATTCCCACTCTCGCGGTCTTGGCAGCCTTCAACACCACACCGGTGCGCTTCACCGGCATCGCCAATCTGCGCGTGAAAGAATGTGACCGCATCAACGCCCTCTCCACTGAATTGAACCGCATTCGATCAGGCCTCGCCCGGGAGGAAGGCGATGACTTGGTGGTGAATGCTGATCCCACACTCGCTGGCCAAACCCTGCCCACTGCAATTCACACCTATGCAGACCACCGCATCGCCATGTGCTTTGCCTTGGCGGGATTGAAGATCAGCGGCCTGAGCATCCTGGATCCCGACTGCGTGGCCAAAACTTATCCGCTTTACTGGGACGATCTGGTTAAACTGGGTGTGGGGCTGAAGTTCACTTGAGATCAATCACAGCCTTGATGATGGCCTTCGCCTCATCGCCACCCCACGGGGCCGGCCCCAGCAAACGGCCAACTTCCTTGCCATCACGGTTCAACAACAAAGTCACTGGCAAACCGGGCGCGGCTAAAACATCAAGCGCATTGGCCTTATCATCAGCGTAAAGCGTCAAATTATCAGCCCCCACATCTTTCAGAAACTTGGCCGAAGCCGGATAGCCCTTCAAATCTTCGCTTAATTCCACCACCTGAAAATCGGCCCCGCCCAAATCCTTTTGCAACTTGGCAAGTTCCGGCATTTCCTTGCGACACGGCGCGCACCAGGTGGCCCATAGGTTCAACAATGTTACCTTGCCGTTGAATACGGCGTTGTCTTTCGCCGCACCGGCTTCATCGACAAACGTCAAGGCAGGCAAAATTTTGGGCGTCGCCTGTTTGATATAAGCGGCCATCGAACCTTCAGCCGCAGCAATCGGCCCAATCTTCACCTTGCTTTCTGTGCCCGTGAACCAGTAAATGCCAAGGCCAATGGCAGCGGCAGCTATGATGGCAGTGAGAGTGGTTTTGTTCATGGTGGCGATCTTTCCGGCTAATAAGGTTTTGGTATGACGAATAAAATGTGGGGCGGCAGGTTTGCCAGTGGCCCTGATGCCATAATGAGCAAGATCAATGCATCAATTGATTTTGATCAGAAGTTATATGCCCAGGATATCGCGGGCTCGAAGGCTCATGCCAGCATGCTGGCCCAGCAGGGTATCATCACCAAAGCCGATGCCGCAGCCATTGCCAAAGGCCTTGACCAAATCAAGACAGAGATCGAAGCGGGTAAATTCAAATTCAGCCAGGAGCTGGAAGACATTCACCTCAACATTGAAAGCCGCCTCAAGGAATTGATCGGTGATGCCGCTGGCCGTTTGCACACGGCGCGTTCACGCAATGATCAAGTGGCAGTGGATTTTCGGCTTTATGTGCGTGAGCAGGTCGACGGGTTACTGGCTGGCCTGAAAGATATGATGCTGGCGCTGGCCGAAAAAGCCGAAGCTGAAGCGGGCACCATCATGCCGGGCTTTACCCATTTGCAAGTGGCCCAACCCGTCACCTTCGGGCATCACCTTTTGGCCTATGTCGAAATGCTGTCGCGTGATTTAGGCCGCTTTCAAGACGCCAGAAAACGGCTAAACGAAAGCCCGCTGGGGGCAGCAGCTCTCGCCGGCACGTCCTACCCCATAGACCGCGCCGCTACGGCCAAGGCTTTGGGCTTTGCTGGCCCCACGCGCAATTCAATGGACTCGGTTGCCTCACGAGACTTCGCCTTGGAAGTGCTCGCGGCGTGCTCCATCTGTGCCATTCACCTTTCACGGTTGGCTGAGGAACTTGTCATCTGGTCATCCGCACAATTCAACTTTGTGAAATTATCCGACCAATTCACCACCGGCTCGTCGATCATGCCGCAAAAGCGTAATCCCGATGCAGCAGAGTTGATCCGCGCCAAGCCGGGCCGCATCATCGGGGCTTTCACCGCACTGGCGATTGTGATGAAGGGCCTGCCGCTGACTTATTCCAAAGACATGCAGGAAGATAAGGCACAAGTCTTCGACGCGTTGGAAAACATGGCCCTCGCCATCGCCGCCATGGCTGGCATGGTGCGTGACATGAAGCCTAACCGCGAGGTGATGAACGCCGCCGCAGCCATGGGCTTTTCTACCGCCACCGATTTGGCTGACTGGTTGGTGCAAAAATTGAAGCTGCCCTTCCGTGACGCGCATCACCTTTCTGGCCGCATTGTTGCATTGGCTGAAAATAACAACGTTCAACTGGCAGAGCTTTCGTTAAAGAATTTACAGTCCGTACACGGAGCAATTGATCAATCGGTGTTCAAGGTGCTGTCTGTGGCAGCCTCGGTGAAATCGCGTAAATCCTTCGGAGGCACCGCACCTGCCAATGTCGCGCGCGCTGCCAAACGTTGGCTGAAAATTCTGAAAGGCAACGACAAATGAAAAAACTTCTGCTCCTCGCACTCTGCCTTGCAAGCCTTTCCGCCTGCGGCGTGCGCGGCGATCCTGTGCCCCCCTCAAAAGCCAGCACCGTTGTGAATTGATGCACTACTTTTCCTACAAGTCCGGTATTCTCCATGCCGAAGATGTGAATCTCAAGCAGCTGGCTGAAGAAGTGGGCACGCCCTTCTATTGCTATTCCACCGCCACTTTGGAGCGACACTACACCGTGATGAACGAGGCCTTTAAAGGCACCGACCATGCCATTTATTACGCGATGAAAGCCAATTCGAACCAGGCCGTGCTTAAAACCATGGCGGCTTTGGGCGCCGGCATGGACGTGGTCTCTGAGGGTGAATTGCGCCGTGCATTGGCGGTGGGCGTCCCGGCGCGTAAAATTGTATTCTCCGGCGTCGGCAAAACGGCGCGTGAGATGGCCTTGGCCCTGCGCGAAGGCATTGCCTGTTTCAACGTCGAGTCCGAACCGGAACTGGAGCTTCTCAACGAGGTGGCAGGCCGCGTGGGCCAGCGCGCCGCAATCTCCATCCGCGTCAACCCCGATGTGGACGCCAAAACCCACGCCAAAATCACCACCGGCAAATCCGACAATAAATTCGGCATCACCTATCAACGCGCCTCAGAAGTCTATGCCCGCGCCGCTGCCCTGCCGAACCTTGAGGTCACCGGGGTGGATATGCACATCGGCAGCCAGATCACCGAACTGGCCCCTTTCGAGCAAGCCTTCAAACTCATGGCCACCTTGGTCGATAAGCTAAAAGCCGAAGGCCACAACATTCGGCACTTGGATTTGGGGGGCGGGCTTGGCGTGCCTTACCGCGGCACCAATGATGTGCCCCCCCACCCAGACGAGTATGCCCAGATGGTGCAGCGCACGCTTGGCCACCTCGGCCTTAAATATATGCTGGAACCCGGCCGGATGATTGTTGGCAACGCCGGTGTTATGATAACAAAAGTCATCTATTTGAAGGAAAATGAAGGCAAAAACTTCGTCATTCAAGACGGTGCAATGAATGACTTAATCCGCCCCACACTTTACGACGCTTATCACGAAATTCTGAGCGTGGATGAGAGCCGCAACCAGCAATCCATGGAAGCAGATGTCGTTGGGCCTGTCTGCGAAACCGGTGATTATCTGGCCAAAGGCCGCCGCCTGCCTGCCGTTGAGCAGGGTGATCTGCTGGCGGTCATGACGGCCGGCGCATATGGTGCTGTACAATCAGGCACTTACAACTCGAGGCCGTTGATCGCGGAAGTCTTGGTCAAGGGCAACAAATGGGCAATTGTGCGCCCACGCCAAACTTATGATGAATTGATCGGTTTAGACCAGCTTGCCCCCTGGCAGGATTGATCACGCTTACGCCCAAATCATGTTATGATATTGGTGATGACCATGCCTTTGCCGGATCCACTCAAAAACAAACTGCGCCTCCAGCGCTTGGCTTTGGCATGGGATGCGATTTGGACCGCCTTGCAAAAGCCACTGCTCTTGGCGCTTGCGGCTTTGGCCATTCTGTGGTCTGGCCTTCTGAATAGCCTGCCCCGCCCGCTGCCCCTGCTTATGATTGTTTTGTTGGCGGCAGGTTTCATGTGGACTTTGCGCACCTTATTTCAACTTTCCCGCATCGCGGATTTTTCCGTCTTGCGAAAGCTGGATGCAACCAATGATTTCCAACACCGCGAGGCTTCAAGTGCCGGTGATGCGCTGGCGGCAGAATCGGGCAATGGTGAACTTTGGCAGGAACACCTCACCCGCAAACTGGCTGCCCTTCAAAACCTGAAGGTGGCAACACCCAAATCGGCTTGGCGACGATTTGACCCGCAAGCGCTTCGAGTCCCGGTTTTCATGGCCGCCGCAGCCGCCTTCCTGTTGGGCCAAGGTGACATTGTTTCAAACTTCAGAAATTCAGCAAGCCTTTCAGCGCCCCTCGCGCCCAAGCCAGTCACGCTTGATGTGTGGCTGAAACCACCGGCCTACACGGGCAAAGCCCCAGTGCTGCTCACATCACCTGCCATGATCGACAAGTTGAAAAACCAGCCGGAAATCCTGACTCCAGAAAATGGCATTTTGAATCTGCGCGTTGAAGGCACCGCACAGGCCAAGATTGAATTCTTGTCACCCGGAAGCACTGACACAAAGATCAACCTTGCCAGCGCAAAAATTGATAAATCCGAATCTGGCCTGTCTGCCGATATCAAACTTGATCGACCCGTGACAATCCGCATCTTGAATGGCGATCAGGAACTGGCGAAATATCCCATCAGTCTGATAACCGATGAATCACCCAGGATTGAATATGTTTCCGATCCAAAAGCCGGCGAGCTCGGCAAGCTGGAGGTGAAATGGCATGCGGCGGATGATTATGGCGTGAAATCCGTCACCTCCGAGATATCTTTGGCGGACGAACAAGAGAACGGCACCGGATTCGAGGGTAATGGCGTTTTTCTCTACGAAGCCCCGATATTTAAAATCGCACTGAAAAAGCCCGGTACAAAAGATGCTACCGAGACAATAACAGTTGATCTCACCGGCCATCCTTGGGCGGGCCTTTATGTGGAAATGCAGCTCACCGCCACCGATGGAGCGGGCCATAAAACAGTTACGGAGCCGAAACGGTTCAAATTGCCTGAGCGTGATTTCATCAAGCCGCTGGCAAGCGCATTACAAGAGCAGCGCAAGAAGTTTATATTAGAGCCTGATGCCGCCGCAGACGCATCAACCATGATTGGCACCCTATTGCTTTATCCCATCGATATTGCCGATTCCGGGGGTTTGATCATCAATCTGGCCGCACTCAATCACAGATTGGCAGCCGTTTCGGCACCGGATGATGTTGTGGCCGTCACCAAAGATCTGTGGCCCATGATTCTGGCCGTTGAAAATGGCAGGCTTGACGATGCCAAGTCGGAGCTTAAAGCGCTGGCCCAGCAGTTGAAACAAGCCCTGCACGAGGGTGCGCCCCAAGACAAAATTGATGAGCTTTCCCGTCGCCTGCGGGAGGCCATGAATAAATTGATGAGCCAGTTGCAGAAAGACGGAAAACAGCGCCAGAGCAATGGCGAAAAACTGCAATCAGATCGCCTGGTTTCACCAAAAGATTTGCAAAGCATGCTGGATGAGATTGAGCGCATGTCAAAGGACGGTGACAACAAGGCCGCGGAAAACATGCTTTCACAGCTCGATGAACTATTACAAAATCTGCAGCCTGGCCAAGGTCAACAGGCTGACAAGGGCTCGCCAGGTGGCCTGCAAGACCAGATGGATTCGCTTTCGCAGATGATGGGCAAACAGCGCCGTTTGATGGATGAAACCCAACGTCTCGGCCAACAGGGCGATAAGGGTGATGGGCAAGGCCTGGGCGATAAGCAGCAATCTCTAAAAGATCAATTGGGCAAATTGGGCGAAGGGCTGCAGGGTGGGGAAGGTGGTAAAAGCCTTAAAGACGCCGGCCGGAATATGGGCAATGCCGAAGGCTCTTTGCGCGGCCAAAACAAGCCCGAAGCGCTGAAACAACAAAATGAAGCCCTGCGCAAGATGATGGAAGGAATGGGCAAACTTGCCCAAGAGATGAAGCGCCAAGGACAGGGTAATCAAAGCGGCGATGGCACGCGCAATCCAGACAATGATGATCCGCTTGGCCGTCCGCGCGCCACCCACGACCCGAACGTAGGGCCAAATAAAAATCTCGTGCCCTCCGAACTCGCCATGAAACGCGCCCGTGAGATTTTGGAGCAGCTCCGCAATAAGATTGGTGAACAGGGGCTGGATGAAGAAACCAAAGCCTATATCGACCGCCTGCTCAAAGAGCAGTTCTAGCCCGATAAGCGTAACCGGAACTGATCGAGCCTAAGTTGCCAAGCCCTCGTGGAGCAGATTGGCCAGGTGGGCGGGGAAATTATCCCATCGTTGCGCGGTGACTTCGTCACCGAGCAATCGCAACATTACAAATCCAAAAACCAAGGCAATCAAGGCGCGGCTACTCAGTTCAGCATCATGCGGCCGCATTGACCCGGCTTTCACGAAACTACGCAACGTGGGCCGGTTCATTTCAACCGCCGAACCAATCATTCTTTCAGTGTAGACCGCCCGCAGTTCCGGGTTGATCAGTGCTTCCGAGAATACGATGCGCAACACATCGAGTGATTTTGGGTTTAGCTCGTTCCAGCTGCGGGCGAAGGTATCGCTTAAGAATGCATGGGGATCATCAGAGCGCAAAGGCATCGTTGCCGAGGGGGTGACGCCCTCATCGAGCTGCGGGTAAAGTATGCCCATCAAAAGCGCTATCTTGTTGTCGAAGTAATTATAGATGGTGCCATCAGCCACCTTGGCCTCAGCCGCCACATCTTTGATAGTGGCGACATGAAAACCCTTCTCGGCAAAAACCTTAACGGCTGCCTCCAGAATATGGGCACGACGCAGGCGATTCGTTTGGTCTTTCAAGCTTTTCATAAAAATGAATATAATTTCAATATAGTGAATGTCAATTCAATTTTTTGAACGGTTGTTCTAAGTCACTTTACCACGTTCCCAACGAATGGTAACTCACGGAATTGATGGGCCATATCCATGCCATAGCCCACCACAAATAAATCAGGGCAATCAAAAGCGCAAAAGTCGGCTCTGATAGAGGCCACCAGATGCCCGGGCTTGTAAAGCAGCACCGCTGATTTAACCGAAGCTGCGCCCCGCTCTGCCAGCAGGTTCTTCGCATAAGCCAGGGTTCGCCCTGATTCCAATATATCATCCACCAACAGAACATCGCGGTCTTGCACCACGGCCTCAATGTCACGCAACACATCCACCTTTCCCGACGATGTTGTGGCGGCGCGGTAAGAGGCCAAAATCATGAAGTCCACCTCTGGGGAAAGCCCGGCATGATGCATGGCACGGATCAGATCGGCTGCAAAAATGAAACTGCCTTTGAGCACGGGTACAACCAAAAGCCGCCTGGGCTTCGTTAATGCAATCTCCTCTGCCAACCCCTTTATGCGTGCAGCAATTTGGCTTTCTGTAAATAGGACATCAATGCGATGTCCATCAATGGTAATGGAGCTCATGGGCGTGGATTTGAGCCGATTTCGTCAACATGTGCAAAGCGAATTTGCAAGTTTTTTGCAAGTTCTGGAGGCGCTGCAACGCGTGTGGTGAACGAGGTCGTCTCGCCCCCCCGCAGCGGTCTGGCACCGGTATCCAGCGTCCAGCTGTAAAGTTCTTTGCCATATTGGTCGTTCAATGCAAAGCGCAGCCACGGAATGCGGCGCATGTCATTCGTCACATTGCTGATTTCGCCTTTCACCATCAACACATGTTCACCGTCAATCAAGCGGTTCTGCTGTTCAGCGCGCTTGATCTCAAGGCCGTAAATATTAATTGGCCAACCCATGCGTTCATAGGCCTTGTTGGCAATCGGGGCTGCCAGAACCAGTGTTTCTGGTGCCAAGACTGCAAAAATAAAGGGTAAAATCGCAATGGTTGCAAAGGATGCCCAGCTCGCCATCCGCTTCCATCTGGTTTTGCGCTTTTGGGCAAAAGCCAAACGTGAGATACGGCCGGCTTCAACCAACCGCACCACATCAAGTTCTGGCTCGGACTGATCATGCTCGATCACCATCAGCGAGGTGCGAATGGGCACCTCCACAATGTCGGTGACCTGCTGCTCTTTCCAATGATAGCCACAGCGTTTGCAGGTTACCGTGAACGCTTCCATGCTACGGTCGGAACCAAGATCATATCGGGTGGTGCAAGATGGGCAAGAAACGATCATGTTGGCTTCATTAAAACCTGATTCGGGCTAGCCTGCCGCTTTGGCGAAGGCTTGCTAGGCTAAGCGCCGTGATGGTTAACGTGTGGTTAAGAGGCCGCTTTGATCGAACTTGAAAATGTGGGCCTAGCTTACGGAAACGGTCCCGATATCCTCCAAAACGTCTACCTGCATATCGGGCGCGGGGATCTGCGTTTTTTGACAGGTGCTTCCGGTTCCGGCAAATCAACCTTGCTCCGTTTGTTGTTTTTGGCTTTGCAGCCGCATCAAGGTATGGCCCGTGTATTAGGTAAAGACGTTGCCAGCCATACCCCACAAAGCCGGGCCCGGTTGCGCCGAAAGCTTGGTGTTGTGTTCCAGGATTTTAGGTTGCTGGATCATTTGACCATATTCGAGAACGTGGAGCTTCCGCTCCGCGCTGCCGGTGGTGAGCCCGGCAAACACACCAACGATGTAAATGACTTATTGGATTGGGTAGGCCTGAAAGAGCGGGCCAGAGATTTTCCTAACACCCTATCAGGCGGTGAAAAGCAGCGTGTGGCGATTGCGCGGGCGGTGGTCACCAAGCCAGAGCTCATTTTGGCTGATGAGCCCACAGGCAACGTCGACCCTGCGATGGCCAAGCGCCTGCTTCGACTTTTTTTGGAGTTAAACCGGCTGGGAACCACCGTTCTCTTTGCAACCCATGACAAGCATCTGATCGAGCGTTCGGGGGGACAAGTTATTCACCTGATGCCGGGCGGTCGCCTGTCACAATGACCACCGCTTCGAAATTAAATCCCTCACCCATTTTCCCGAACGCGGCCGCGCATCTGCGATCCCTGGCCATGACCATGGCTGTCATGTGTTATTTGGCGGGGCTTGCTGTGGTATCTCTGTTGATTGTTCAACACACGGCCAGAGCCTGGGCAGAAGGTTTGTCGCATGAAGCAACGGTGCAACTGCAACACCTGTCAAATGTCGATGAAGAGCAGGAATTGACCAAAGCATTGGCGCTTATAAAATCGACGCGCGGAGTTATCAGCGCCGCGGCACTCGATAAAAGCGCCGGGGCTAAACTATTGGAGCCATGGCTGGGTAAAGGCGTTACCGACGATCTGCCCATTCCACGCCTGATCCGAATTGCGATAGACGAGCACAATCCACCTGACTTCGCGCAGCTTGAAGCCACACTCACCGCAAAAGTGAAAGGTGTAAGCCTCGACACGCATAGACGCTGGCAAGCCCAGCTGTCTCGCATGGGAACAAGCTTGGTCTTTCTGGCGAGTTTGATTCTCGCATTAATTACTTTGGCCAGCGTAATCTTGGTTTCCTATACGGCGCGCGGCGTCATTGCCGCCAACACCGCCATCATTGAAGTGCTGGAGTTGGTGGGGGCAGAGCCGCGCTTTATTAGTCGCCAAAATGACAAGCAGTTTTTCACCACCGGGCTGTTTGCCGGCGTTATTGGAATGTTTGCATCATTGTTGACATGCGCTGCGGTCTACTATGGCGGAGGTTTTACGGATGGAAGCGCAATGGATCTTGGAGCCATGTTCAATTTTGAAAACTTCGGCGAACGCGTTATTGCTGGCCTTGCATTGGTGCCGTTGCTTGCCACACTCATCGCCGTCTGGGTTTCGCGCCTGACTTTGCTGCAACATTTGAAAAAAAATTCATGATTTGGTTTCGCTCGCTGGTTTTCAATTTTTCGTTTTACGTGATGATGATTTTGTTTTTGATTGTGTGCTCACCCACGCTGTTAATGCCGCGCATCTATGCCATTCGCGCCCTGCAAGCTTGGGGCCGGACGGCCAACTGGTTGCTGAAAACGATGTGCAACATCAAGGTTGAGGTGCGTGGAGCCGAGAACATACCCCCAGGCCCCTTGCTGGTGGCAGGTAAACATCAATCCCTGTGGGAAACTTTGATGCTGCCAACGCTTTTCGATGATCCTTGTATGGTTGAGAAGAAGGAACTTTTTTATATTCCGATTTACGGATGGCCTTACACTTATAAGTTCCGCATGATTGGCGTGGATCGCAGCGCGGGATCAAAAGCCTTGAAAAGCCTGATCGCCCGCGGACGCGAAGAGTTGGCGGCGGGACGGCAGATTATCATATTGCCCGAAGGCACGCGCAAAGCGGTGGGGGCAGACCCCGATTATAAACCCGGCGCAGCGGCACTTTATGCGGCACTCAATGTGCCCTGCATTCCATTTGGTTTGAACGCCGGCCTGGTTTGGCCAAGGCGAACCTTCCGCCGTTTTCCCGGAACAATCATCATTGAATTTGGCAGGGCCATTCCACCCGGCCTGCCCCGCAAGGCCTTTCAACAGCAGATGGAATTGGCCATCGAGGGTATCACCGCAAAGCTGATTTCAGAAAATCGTTCTTGACATGTTCTATATTATGTTCTATTTGTGTTCTGATGAACATTCAGGGCTCACCCTTCTTGAAAACTGCCGCTGTCGCTAACCCTGAGCTGCTGGAACGTTTCTGGTTTTGGCGCGGGGCTTCGGGGCAGAATTACATTCATTCGGTTTATGCGCCGGATCATTGCCCACCTCTGCCGGGCGCGGTTTATGTGGCCGTGAAACGCGCCAGCGGCATGCGTATCGCCCTGTCAGTTGGCCGCTTCAATTCGTTTTATGGCGAAATGCCCGACTTTGGCGACTGTGACGAAGTGCATGTGCATCTTTTGGCACGCAAACCCGAGGCCGCCGAAGATGTGCGCCGCGATTTGGCCTCGGCAATGGCTGAGGATCTTGTGCCCCCGGGTTTTTGTGAGGGTGCGTTCGGTCGGTCGGTTGCCGCGTGAGTGTCGGGCTTTTATCTATTGGAGTTTACGCCATAACATGCGGTGCGAAGCGTTCCAACTCTGCGTCATGAATGCCGAGCTGGCGCAAATGAGTGATGGTATTGGCCACATAGTCTTTGCACGATCCCATCGTGCCCCAGCCTTGATTGATATAGGGCATTAACGCCTCAACCGTCATGCTTGGAACATATTGCTTGCTTTGATGGCGCACCACGTAAGTGATGGCAGCAATGGTTTCGCCGTTTTCAATAATTGAAAAATTGAGTTTACGTTCGTCATAGACATCCCCAAGCAGTTCGCGCTTGCGCACATAATCAATCACCTCTTTCCACTGTGTTGCCGCGATTTCATAAACCAAACCAAAACATTCACCACCCACGTCAAGCCCAACCACCAAGCCGGGCTTTTCATCTGTGCCACGATAATGATTTGAAAACACCGCCAGCCTGCGGTGATAGCCTTCTAGTCTTGCCGGTCTTGCCGAAACAAACTCAAACCCGGGCCGCCACATAAGTGACCCATAGGCAAAAATACAGTGTTCGCTTTTCGCGTTCAACTCTTGGCCTGCCCACGGCCAAAGTCAGGTGCGGCAGTGTCTTGGCCTGCCGCAATAATACCGCGCCGCACTTCGCGCGCCCGCGTAAACAAATTAAACAGTGTCTCGCCATCGCCCCAACGCACAGCGCGTTGCAGCACGGCAAGTTCTTCCGAGAAGCGACCGAGCATTTCCAGAACCGCATCTTTGTTGTTTAAAAATACGTCACGCCACATCGTAGGGTCAGAGGCCGCAATGCGGGTAAAATCACGAAAGCCTGAGGCTGAATATTTGACCACTTCTGAATTCGTTACCGTTTCAAGATCAGCGGCCGTCGCCACCGTGGTGTAGGCGATAAGGTGGGGCAAATGGCTGGTGATGGCCAAAACCATGTCATGATGTTCTGCATCCATCACATCAACCATCGAACCCAGATTCTGCCAAAATTGGGTGAGCGTGCTGACCGCTTGCGCATCAGAACCCTTCATCGGCGTGAGAATACACCACTTCCCATGGAACACTGCCGCAAAGCCTGAGCGCGGGCCAGATTGCTCAGTGCCAGCAATGGGATGCCCAGGAATGAAATGCACGCTTTTGGGCACATGCGGGCTGCAATCCCGCACGATGGCACCCTTCACCGAGCCTACATCCGTCAGGATCGCGCCCGACTTGAGATGCGGCCCAATTTCCTTTGCCATCGCGCCGCAAGCCCCCACCGGTACACAAAGGATAACAAGATCAGCATTTTTGACGGCATCAATTGCTGTGTCATGAACTTCATCAACCAAATCCAACTCACGGGCAACTTGGCGCGTTTCAACACTTTTGGCATGGCCGGAAATCACTCTGGCCAGGTTGTTCTCACGCATGCCAAGACAAATGGACGAGCCGATGAGGCCAAGGCCAAGAACAGCTACTTTCTCAAACATCACCGCCATTTCAAAAATTCTTCCAGCTTATTCACCACGAAGCGGTTGGCTTCTTCAGTTCCCACCGATAAGCGCAAAGCCGCAGGCAGGCCGTAAGCCGCAACAGCGCGCAAGATCAATCCCCGGTCACTCAAAAACGCATCTGCCCGTTGCGCTTGCCCTGCCGAGTCAAAATGCAAGAGCAAAAAATTGCCAACGGACGGGGTAATGTTCAGGCCCAACTTCGTGATTTCAACCGTCAGCCAAGTCATCCATTTGGTGTTGAAGGCCAGCGCATCATCAAAAAACTTTTGATCTTCCAATGCCGCAATGCCTGCCATCATTGCCGGAACACTCACGTTGAAGGGCCCCCGAATACGGTTCAACACATCAGCAATGGCGGGCGGACAATAGGCCCAACCCAAGCGCAATGAAGCCAGCCCATAAATCTTGGAAAATGTCCGCGTCATCACCACATTGCTATGGTTTTCAACGAGGGCAACGCCTGCATCATAATCGTTAGCCATCACAAATTCCGCATAAGCACCGTCTAACACCAATAATACATGGGCGGGCAGACCTTGATGCAGCCGCGCAATTTCTTCGGCTGTCAAATAAGTGCCGGTAGGATTATTCGGATTGGCGAGAAACACCATCTTGGTTTTTGCCGTAACGCGCGCGAGTATTTCACCCACATCGGCGCGATGATTTTTTTCTGGTGCGATTACAGCCGTTGCACCATTTGACGAAATGGCGATGGGATAAACCAAAAAACCAAATTGCGAATAAATTGCCTCATCCCCAGGCGCCAAATAGGCATGCGCCAGAAGCTGCAGCAGCTCATCGGAACCCGCCCCGCAAACAATGTTCTGAACCCTTAAACCGTGGCGCTGGGCAATCGCCTCTCGCAACGCAGCCACAGAGCCATCTGGATAACGCTCCATATCCCGCGCGCTCTCGGCATAGGCGGCAAGAGCCTTCGGGCTGGCCCCAACGGCAGACTCATTGGCTGATAGTTTATAAATCTTGCCACCTTTGGCGCCCACTTTGCCCGGCACATAAGGGCGAATATCCAGAATGCCAGATTGCGGCTGTGGGCCATTCTTGTGGTGCGCGTTCATGGTTATGATCTCACAATTTAATCGGGCGGCTATAGTGGCCCGCAAGGCGCAAGCCAAGTGCCGGGTTGGATCGCGAAAGGCCCACCAATGGGTTTTCATGTTCGCCAATAAAGCCCGGCAATGCGGTTAATCTTAAGGTGCCACTCTTTGCCTGCCACACCGGCGCAAGCGCAAAATCGCGCGGCATTCGACCAGAAGAAATGATCAAGGTTTCATCATCGCCACTTTCATCCAAGGGCGCCTGGCCGAACACCAGCAGGCTGGGCTGGGCGACCTCCCCCGAAATCAACGGCAAACTTGCAATAATTTGCGCTTTGCCCGCTTGTCCCGACATAAAAGCCTCAGCCCACGGTTGCTCGGTTTCAACCACGCAAAGACCGGAAGGATCAGCATTAATTTGCACGAGGGCTTGCGACTCGTCGCGATATTCTTCCACAGGCAGGCCACTGAAATAATCATGAACAGCAAGGCGCAAAGCCTGATTGGCTTTGAGATGGCGGCTCACATGCACCGTGATCGAAGATTGGTTAAGGCCCGACTGGTTGATGATCGCCCGCCAAAGACGCACCATAAGTTGCGGGCTGAGGCTGTGATCCTTGCCAGCCGAAACGACACGACGCATAATCTGCGCTTCGCGTGCCGGCCGCAACGGTAATGGCCAATGCTGTGCTTCCTCGGCCTTGGCCGCACGCACGCGGGCGGTCATCCCAAAACGCTGGGCCAACAGCGCAATCAGCTGATCATCAATCGCATCAATATCGCGGCGCGCCACTTCCAAGGAAACCTGAGGGGAATTGTCTTTTGTCATCGTTTTCAATCTTCCGAACCCCTCCATAGGCAAACTCGATCAGAAATGGAAGCGAGGGCCTCAACGCCGCGTTGCGGGCTGCGGCCTGGGCAGCAACAAGGGGCGTAATCGCGGCAGCGCCCGCCGCACAAATTTGCCGGTTGAAAAGGCATAGACCTGTTTGGTTGCCTCTACCACGATGGCCCCTGCCGGCCATCCCAGGCCGGTCTTGCATACCGGCTCCAATAGTTTGCGAACTGCCGCACTTGCGCCGGGAGGGCCAGCCAAAGCCTGCTGCATGGAATTGACGACGAACTGGCCCTCTTTTAACACGGCCATAAGCTGTGATCGTGAAAATGGCTGGCCCTGCCCGAATGGTGTTAAATCCGAGCTGGACCATAATCCGCGCCGATTGGGCACCACAAGAATGAGCTTGCCTTGCGGGCTCAACACGCGCCAAACCTCTTCCAAGAGATCCTCAGCGCTTTCGGCAAACTCCAAGGCATGAATGAGCAGTGCAACGTCAACGCTGTTGTTGCCAAGCGGCAGATCAAGCTCATCTATAAGAGCTGAACGCACTGGGCCAGAAGTGGGCCAATGCATAACACCGGCGCGCGCCATCATAAACGAAACACTCTGGTTTTCGCTGCTCAGATAAGGTGAGGCAAACCCTAAGCCCAAAACCAATTGATCAGACGTGACGCGCAATGAATGCGCCAGTTTTTCCGCCAGAAATTCTTGCGTGGTTTTTCCCAGCGGCTGCGTATAGAACTGCGCAATATCTAAAATGTTCATCACGGCCCAAGACTAAAGCAGAAAAACTCGCCCGTCATCTATGGGCTGCTAACAAGGTAAAACCATGGCCCACATCGATATGCGACAATTTATCTGCCGCAGTGACAATTTCGGTCTCCTGATTCACGATCATGTTTCGGGGGCTACGGCAGCCATTGATGCGCCCGATGCCAATGCCATCGAAAGCGAACTGCGCAAATTTGGCAGGCAATTGACCCATATTTTTGTAACTCACCACCATGCCGATCATGTGGAGGGCATTTTACAGCTGAAGGAACTCTTTGGCTGCAAAGTCATTGGCCCAAAAGCTGAAGCCGGAAAAATCCCGGGCTTGGACATAGCCATGGGCGGTGGCGAAAAATTCACCTGGGCAAAACGGCAGGTAGAGGTGTGGGATTGCCCCGGCCACACAGCGGGGCATATTGCCTTTCATATTCCCGATGAGTTGTCAGTTTTTGCGGGCGATACGCTTTTTTCCGTGGGCTGTGGCCGCGTGATTGAAGGCACCATGGAACAGATGTGGCAATCTGTAAACCAGTTCAAAAAGCTTCCCGCCCACACTTATTTATATTGCGGCCACGAATATACGATGGCCAATTGTCGCTTTGCCCTGACACTCGATCCTGATAACTGGCGCTTGCAGGCTCGCATGAATGAAGTTGAAAAACTCCGCGCCGAAGATAAAATGACTTGCCCCGTCACCATGGGAGACGAGTTTAAAACCAACCCCTATTTGAGGCTGGATGACCTGGCCATTCGAAACACGCTTGGCATGGCAGAGGCAACCGACCTCCAAGTGTTTACCGAAATTCGAACCCGCAAAAATAATTTCAAATAGGAGCAATCTTATTCGAATTTGTATTGCTGAAATAATGGCCAGCCCGCGACCATGACAAGTAAAAAACGGCGAGACACAACGCTGTTTCAGCTCAAATATATTTTTCTCAACAGTTAAGCCCTCAACTTGAGGTTTTCTGAGTCATAGGGGCTTTCGCCAATCACCTTTGTTTTAAATAGTTTGCCCAGAATTTTTATGTCGAGTTCAGTTCCAAGCGCTGAATGATCGGGTTTCACCATGGCCAAAGCCAGAGATTTGCCGCACCGCCAGCCATAGCCCCCGTTAGTGGCGCGGCCGATAAGGTGGCCTTTGCTGTAAATTGGCTCTGATCCGCGTGTGTCGGAATCGCCGTCAGTCACGCCATCAACTTCCAGCGTCACGAAATTCCAGCTCAATCCCTTCTCGCGGCCAGTGACCAGTGCATCACGGCCAATGAATTGCCCTTTGTTGGGCTGAACAAACCGATCAAGCCCCGATTCATATGCCGAGTATTCAATTGAAAGCTCGCGCCCGATCAGACGGTAGCTCTTCTCTATGGACAGGGAAGACATGGCCTTGATGCCAAACGGCCGGATGCCAAATTCCTTGCCGGCTTCCATAAGAAGATCAAAAAGCGCCACTTGCATTTCAACAGGCACATGGAACTCATAGCCAAGTTCACCGACAAAATTAACGCGCATCACATGAGCCGTGGTTGTTCCAACGGAGAGTTGTTTGCCCGACAACCACGGAAATGCTTCATTTGAAAGATCGGCATCTGTAAGTTTGCTCAAGACTTTTCGCGCCATTGGCCCTGCCAAAACTAATACGCCTGTTGATTGCGTGATGGTTCTGAACTCAACACTTCCATCTTTTGGTAATAATTTGCGCAACACATCGTGGTCGTGGCGCTCAAAAGCACCTGCAGATACAAGATAGAAACGCCCAGGACTACGTTCATAAACTGTAAATTCGCATTTCACTCCGCCTGTTGGAGTGAGTAAATGGGTAAGTGCAATGCGGCCTTGTTTTTTTGGAATCTTATTGGCGAGGATCGATTCCAGCCAGTTTCGGGCGCCTGGGCCAAAGACTAAAGCTTTTGCGAATGCTGACATATCTTGAATGCCAACACCATTCATCACATTTCGGCATTCCTCACCGACAAAGCGAAACGAGTTGGAGCGGCGGAACGACCATTTTTCAACAATGCGGCCATCTTCAGTGGCTGGCGCATGGTTGTGGTTGGTCAGGGTATCTTGCTTGTTCAACTCCAATTCTGAAAGCGCATAATCTTTGGGCGCAAACCAACCCGGCCTTTCCCAACCGTAGACGCTGCCGAACACCGCGCCCAGATCTTTCATGCGGTCATAAACGGCGGTGCGTTTCAAGGGCCGTGCGGCGCTTCGTTCTTCATCTGGAAAATGCGGCGTGAAGACATTGGCGTAGGCTTCTTCGTTTTTTTCCTTCAGATAGCCTTTGGTGGCATAGGGTCCAAATCGGCGTGGGTCCACGCCCATCATGTCAATGGTGGGCTCACCCTCCACAATCCACTCAGCCAACTGCCAACCGGCACCGCCAGCGGCAGTCACACCAAAGGAATGACCTTCATTCAACCAGAAATTTTTCTTGTCCCAGGCTGGGCCGATGATGGGTGAACCATCAGGCGTATAGGCAATGGCACCGTTATAAACTTTCTTGATGCCCACTTCGCCAAAGGCAGGCACCCGCGTAATCGCGGTTTCAATATGTGGTCCCAACCGGTCCAGGTCTTCCTGGAATAATTCATATTCGCTCTGGTCAGATGGTCCGTCGACATAACAAGCCGGCGCACCCTTTTCATAGGGGCCCAGTAACAACCCGCCATTCTCTTCGCGCATATACCAACTGGAATCCGCCTCGCGCAGAACACCCATTTCGGGCAAGCCCTGCGCTTGACGTTCCTTGATGAGAGGATGTGGTTCAGTGACGATGTATTGGTGCTCCACGGGAATGACCGGAATATCCAGCCCAATCATTGCACCGGTTTTACGCGCAAAATTGCCTGAGCACGAAACCACATGCTCGCAAGTGATATCGCCTTGATCAGTTTTCACTAACCATTCCCCTGATGGCAGTTGCTCAATCGCCGTCACCGCTGTGTGGCGATAAATTTCTGCACCAAGCGCGCGCGCACCCTTTGCCAAGGCCTGGGTTAAATCAGCGGGCTGAATGTAACCATCATCTGGGTGTTGGATGGCTCCCAAAATTCCCTCAATGTTGCACAACGGCCAAATTTCTTTCACTTGCTGTGGCGTGAGAATGTTGACGGTGATGCCAATGGTTTCAGCGATGCCGGCATAATACATAAACTCATCCAGGCGATCCTTGGTGCGGGCCAAGCGGATGTTGGAAACTTTCTTGAAGCCAACACTCTGGCCCGTTTCTTTTTCCAGCTCCTGATAAAAGCGCACGGAGTATTTGTGAATCTGGCCCACTGAATAAGACATGTTGAAAAGCGGCAACAACCCGGCGGCATGCCAAGTGGAGCCAGACGTCAGCTCTTTACGCTCAACCAACGCAACATCGCGCCAGCCTTTTTTGGCCAAATGGTAAAGAGTGGAAACACCCACCACACCGCCGCCAATCACCACCACGCGTGCTTTGTTTTTCATGTTTTCAGCTTTCACAAATCTGAGTGCAATCTAATGAGCATAATTCACTGCGCGCAAGTTTGGAACGACGGCCCTCACCGCTTTTCCGACAGGGCCAGATAGGTTTCGGCCTGTGCCAAATCGGCTGGCGTATTGACGTTAAAAAAGGGATCATACAATCCAATCGGCCAATCTATTGGCTTTGCCTCAACGAGGGCCGCCCATTCCCACATGCGTCTCAAGCTTTGTTGCATGATGGCCACTTCAAGCCGTGGCAAAAGTGACACGGGCCAAAGCCCGGTTAAGTAATGTTCCTGGCCCTGTGACGCCGCAATGGCCGGAGCACCGGCTTCCAACCGCGATCTCAGATCAAGCGGTAAAAAGGGAGTATCAGATGGAACGCTCAGCACGGCGTCGAAGCCCGCATTCTGAGCATGGTGCAGCGCGGCATGCACACCAGCCAATGGCGTGCTGCCCGTGACGAGCCGATCAGCAAAAACGGGAACCTTCAAAAATGCCATACGATCAGCGTTTCCGTTGGCATTTACCGTGAGAGCATCAACTTGGCCTAATAGCCTTTCCGCCACGCGCGAAATAAGGGGTCTACCCCCCAAGTGAGTGAAACCCTTTTCCCTCTCCATGCGGCGCGAAGCACCGCCGGCAATGATGCAGCCTAAAATTTTCATCCGTGCGGATAAATTCGGTTCGGCGGCAAAATCAAAATTGCAGTATCGCCGACTGCAACTTTGCCTTCGCGTTCCACCCAGGCCGTCAAACCGCGCTTATGCGCTGCCGCTTTCACAAAATTCCAACCAGCCTCGCCGTGGTGTTGAACAATCACTTTGGCAACCTGCATACAGGGCGCATTTTCCATATCGATAACCAGCGTTGCTCCCGAGGGAAATTGAAGGCGCGTAGAAGGTGAAAGCAAAGTCAAATCCGGAATGCCTGAAAGCAGCATGTTTGCCCCCAACCAAGTGGGGTCGATATGCGAAACGCCCAAAGCCAGGGCAATATCTTGCATCTCATCTGGTGCAACAAGGGTGATCTGCCGCACATTGCGAATGGCGGTGTTGCGCGGATATAATAAAAGCGTGCGACTGTCTGAAGCCCGGGTCAGCCCTGCATGGCAATCGCCTTCGGGCCCTGAGAACAACAAGTTGAGAGTGCCGCTTGGCGCCTTTTCAAAGCCATGCGTCCGCGACGGCCGAGCGTAAAGTTGTTCAACTTTGCCTACAAACTCCGCCTTGCGCTGCAATGCCATGCTGGCCTCCCAATCAAACCTCCCCTATATGAGCCGCCATGACCGAACGCCACCCGGAAATCACCCTTGATCTCATGGGCCTGCTCTGCCCCTTGCCGGTGTTGAAAGCCCGCAAGCGCTTGGGCACCATGAAGGCCGGTGAAATTTTGGTGGTTACAGCGACTGATCCGATGTCTGCGATCGACATTCCCCATTTTTGCATCGAGCAAGGCCATGAGCTTTTGGAGCAAACCCAATCGGCGCAGAGTTTTTCCTTTCGGATAAGAAAAACCCATAGATAGGAAAAAAACTTAGCACGTGTGTTGACTGGTGCAGGAGACGAGAACTAAAACAATTCCCTCACCTTCGGCGGGAACCCCGCCGTCACCGTGCCATCGTCATATTCAATCAACGGCCTGCGGATGAGAGATGTATGGGCGGCGGCGAGTTTGGCGGCTTTCTTGTTGTCGAGATCAGCCGTTTCAGACGCCGGCAATCCCCGCCATGTATAACCTGAGCGATTGATGAGTTTCTCCCAGCCGCCAACGGCCTTGGCCCATTTTTCGATTTGGCTGACCGAAGGTTTGTCTACGGAATAATCGGTGAATTCCACACCGACCTTTTTAGACTTGATGTAATCCAGTGCCTTCATCGTCGTATCACACTTCTTGAGGCCCCAGGCCTTGATCGATTTCGCCATGGTTACCTCTGCAATGAAAGCGTTTTGTCGGTGAAGGCTGCGGCGCCACCGCTGATCTGCTCAGTGAAGGCTTTGAACAGGTTTTCAATTTCAGCCTTGGCAATGTCTTTTACGATAAACACCAATCGCGTTTCCTCGACACCATCGGGCCAGGAGGCCAAGCGCACTGGTGGATGAAACACATGTTGCACGCCGTGCACAGCCAAAGGCCGCGTTGGATCATCAGAGGTTTTAATCAGCCCCTTCATGCGCAACAGGTTGGCGCCGTGAAAATTTGCCAGCAGTTCAAAGAATAATTCCAAACCTTGGGGTGAAATGGCATTCACCTCCCGCAAGGCAAATGAGCGGATATGCGCATCATGGCGCGACACGTCATGATGATGATGCCCATCACGCAGCAGGGCTTCGTCATTCATCCACGCCTGAACATTGGCGGTTTTCGTCGTCGCATCAAATAGACCCATGGTGAAAAGACGTTCAGCTGAAGCTTCACCGCGGTGGGTGGTAAGCAGCCTCGCCGTTGGGTTCAGCTGGCGCAAACGCCCGATAATGGCGAACATCTTGTCTTCGCCTTCAAGGCCGGAGAGCAAATCCAGCTTGGTCAAAACAATACGGTCGGCCACCGCCACCTGCTTCAATGCTTCCGGGTGTGCATCCAGCGTGGCCCAGCCATTCACACCATCAACAACGGTGATGACACCTTCAAGGCGCAAACGGCGCAGCAAGAGTTCATCACGCATCAAGGCATGCAGCACGGGTGCTGGATCAGCCAACCCGGTTGTCTCAATTATTATGCGATCAAAAGCCTTGATCGTTCCTGCATCGCGCCGCGCGATCAGATCTGCAAGCGTGTTGATGAGGTCACCACGAATCGTGCAGCACAGACAACCAGCCGCAAGTTCGACAATGTTGTCATCAGATTTTTCGACGAGCAGATGGTCAATGCCGATTTCACCAAACTCATTGATCACCACGCAAGCATTGGCCAGCATGGGATCTTTCAGAAGTGTGTTGAGGAGAGACGTCTTTCCCGCACCCAAAAATCCGGTAAGCACAACGGTTGGTACAAGGCTTGACAAATTCACCGGCACCTCATTGCAGTTTCCGGTGGATGCGCTTGTGCTTGCCAGAGTCTTGCGCTGTTTTCGGTGGAGGCGGTGGTTTCAGATCGGCGTCATCTGAGCCTTCGTCTGTCATTTGAATATCGGAATTATCGTCCGGAGGCGCCGCAGCTGCCATTTGCAACAATAAAGTATCGGGCAGCACATCACAGGCCGCACCCTCAGATTTATATTGAATACACAGCTGGGTGGTTTTTTCCTCGCCCAAATTCCACACCATGGCTCCATAACCAGCTTGATTTTCAAGTTTTATTACGCCAGCCGTGCCCCCCGCATCAATGCCAATGGGGCTGATCAATCGGCCACGCAATGCCATATCTGCTTTAATTGCCGTATCAAAAGTTCCAAATGTGATGCCCCAACCGAAAGTGCGGTGCGCATTCACTGGGGTCACCGGTGGTTTAGCCTTGCAAACGGTTGTCGTCATATCGGCCGGAACAACGGCACCATAGGATTGATCAGGAATTTCGCCAATGCGCCCATGATCTGGTTTACCCAACTCGTCAAAACCCTCATCCAACATATTTTTAGTAACCTTGGTGCGCATCGGGCCAGAGAGAGCCCCCATCACAACCGAGACCAGCTGCCTGCCGCCACGAATGGCCGAGCCCACAAGATTATAGCCGGAATTGCACACAAAGCCGGTTTTCATGCCCACCGCTTCCGGCATCACCCGAATAAGGTTGTTGTGATTGGGTAAACGCCGCTTGCCCACGGCAACATCAGGCTGATTGAAATAGTGCAGATATTCTGGAAATTGATTGATGATGAGGGCAGCTATCACCCCCATGTCACGCGCGCTGGAAATGTGGCGCGGATCAAACAAGCCATTGGGGTTGACAAAATGCGTGGCAGTTAAACTCAGGCCTTGCGCCGTATTATTCATCTCGCTGGCAAAAACCTCAGCGGTGCCATCTGCACCTTCCGCCAAAACATAAGCCATGTCATTGGCGGAATAAACCAGCAGCGCTTGCAGCGCGAAATCCACCGACACCAATTTGCCCGCTGGAAGGCCGGTGTGGCTGGCCGGTTGTAAATGCGCGCGCTCAGAAATGGGCAGCTCTTGGTCAAGCTGCATTTTACCATCGCGCAGTTTCTTGAAGATAATGTAGGCGGTCATCAATTTGGTGAGCGAAGCAGGATACCAAGGTTCACCGGCGCGCGATTGCTGGATGACCTCGCCACTAAAGGGATCAAACACGAGCACCGGGCCGGAAACCGCTTCCGCGCGGCCAACACTGACCATGGCACAAAGCACCACTGCCGCCAGACCACATTGCAAGACAGTTTTAGACATCAAACCCGTGACAAAATTAGTGTTACCGCCTCTGCTTCCGGCAGAAATGCGCCCGATCTTTGGCGATCGGTCTAGATGGTGCCCTTGGAGGGACTTGAACCCCCACTCCTCTCGGAAACGGATTTTGAGTCCGTCGCGTCTACCATTCCACCACAAGGGCATTTTCGAGGGCGATCTCTAATGCCGAAGCCCTTGCGCCGTCAACCTGAAACACGTTTAAGCCTTGGCCATGCTTAAAATAACCGATTCTTTTGTAATCGACGACAAAGACATTCAGGAAAGCTTTATCCGCGCCTCTGGCCCGGGCGGACAGAATGTGAACAAAGTGTCGACGGCGGTGGAGTTGCGTTATGATGTGAAACGCGCTGGCTTACCGCCAGAAGCTTTGGAACGATTATCAAAACTTGCTGGCCATCTTCTCACCCAAGACATGGTTCTTGTGATTCAGGCGCAGGAATTCCGGCTTCAAAGCCGCAACCGAAGCGCCGCCCTGGATCGGCTTATCCAACTTTTGCGCAAATGCCTCATCCGTCCAAAAAAGCGCCGCGCGACCAAGCCTACTTACACATCGCAGTTGAAACGACTTGATAGCAAACAGAAACACGGGCACACCAAAAAGCTGCGCCGCAATAAAATTGATTTGGATTAGCTGTGCTAAAAAAACTCTATGATTGGGTGTTAGGCCTTGCCGCCAGTAAATGGGCTGAATTCTGGTTGGCTTTCATTGCTGTGATTGAAAGCTCATTCTTTCTGATTCCGGCTGACGTGTTGTTTTTACCGATGGCGCTGGCCAAACCCAACCGCGCTTACCGCTATGCGCTTATCGCTACGGTTGCATCCGTGGCGGGTGGAATGTTGGGTTATGGCTTGGGCATGTTTTTGTTTGAGCAACTCGCCAAGCCTGTTCTCAGCGCTTTGGGCGAACTCCAAAAATTTGACCAGTTGAAATCCTGCAGCGGCGATCAAACGCTTCTCGTTCTGCTCGTCACCTCCGGCTTGGCCCACATACCGCCCATAAAAATTGTAACTATCCTTGCTGGCGCGGCGCACATCAGCTTTGTATTTTTTGTTCTGTCTTGTATTGTGGCAAGGGGCGCCAGATTTTTGGCTCTGGCCTGGGCATTGCGACGTTGGGGTGAGACAATTCGCCACTTCATTGAAAAGCGCTTGGGCCTCATTGCGGGCGTTGTTGCAGCTATTGTAATTGCAGCTTACTTCGCCTTCAAATTCTTCACACCCGGAAGCCTTGCATGCTGAATGCCATTTCTCAAAGCCAGGCAATGATGCTGGTGTTTCTCCTAACACTTGCCACAATTCTGGGCGCCTGGATCTTTGAATATGCGGGTTATGCGCCTTGCGAGCTGTGCTTGATGCAACGTTTCGCTTATTATGCGGCAGTGCCGTTGAGTTTGCTGTTTTTGGTCATCGGCCAAAATAATCCAAAACGCATGCGCGCCGGACTGGTCTTGATTGGACTGATCATGTTGGGGAGTTGCATCTTCGGCATTTATCATTCCGGCGTGGAATGGAAATTCTGGCAGGGCCCGACCACTTGCACGGGCGGTGGCGATTTCACCAAAGGCTTGCCTGATCTCACGAAAAAAGCCGTGATGTGCGATCAACCGGCCATTCGGATTCTGGGCCTGTCATTGGCCGGATGGAATGCGGTGGTGTCGGCCATTGCATCAGCAGTCGCATTCGGCAAAGCTTATGGATCCAGTTCCGCATCCCAATAGAGATAATCCATCCAGCTTTGATGCAGATAGTTCGGCGGGAACAGGCGCCCATTTTGGTGCAACTGATGCACCGTGGGCATCTTTGGCCATTGTGCTGGAAACATCTTTGCGACTTTGGGCATATCCCCACCTTTGGTGAGATTGCACGGAGAGCAGGCAGCAACAACATTGTCCCATGTGGTGTGGCCGCCCTTTGAGCGCGGGATCACATGATCAAAAGTCAAATCATCTGGCGCACCGCAGTATTGACACATGAACTTGTCACGCAAGAAAACATTAAACCGGGTAAACGCTGGCGTGCGCGAAGGCTTCACATAAGTTTTCAGTGAGACAACTGAGGGCAGCCTAAATTCAGCACTCGGGCTGTGGATCACGGTATCGTATTCCGAAACGATATTCACGCGCTCTGAAAATACCGCTTTGATCGTATCCTGCCAGGACCAAAGTGACAGCGGATAGTAACTCAATGGCCGGAAGTCGGCATTGAGAACAAGAGCCGGGCAAGCTTCCGGTTGTATGGGTGCCTGATACACTCAAACCTCGTCTTTCAGCAGCAATACTAACGCCAGTTGTCAATTCTGTGAAGGGGCCTGTGCGAGGCCTTTGAGACTGCGGTAATGTGCCCATAATAGTCGAGCGGCGGCGCCCCGGTGAGGCCGCCACCTTTCGGCAATTTTGGCCATTTCGGTGGCATCGGGTCTATCTCTGAGGCGCAGCAAATCTTGCGCGGAAACTTGCAATGCCAAATCACCCACAGGCCAAGCATCGGCCTCAGTAATGGCAGTGAGCAGAAAAATATCAACGGTCCACGGCCCAACCCCCCAAATGGACATCAGCCCTTCGCGAATCTTTTCGGTTGGCCTGTCGCTGAGAAGAACGAAGTCCAATCTTTGCGCCGCGCAAGCATGAAAGCACTTTGCTTTGGCTCGTGATAGACCCAGCGCCAGTAACTCCTCTTGCGGGCAACTGAGAACTGCATCACAGGTTACCTCGCCAAGCCGTGCTTTGAGCCGCGCCCAAATGGCGGCACCCGCTTGCAGCGATAAGAACTGATCGGTCACGATTGAAAGAAGAGACTCAAGACTGGCCGGAGTGCGCCGCAAAGAGGGTGTTCCATGCATTACATGAATCGGCGCAAAGCGCGGCTCAATTTCAAGGAGGCGTGCAATGGCCAATTCTAAATCTTGCTGTGTATGAAGCCGGTTCATCGTTTCAATCTAGAAATCTGACGCAATACCCTTCCTCTCCCAATCGCCAAAGCGTGTGGGCTCCAACCCCTTTGGCCGACCTGCTTCTGGTGGCAGGGATTTTTGAACGGCGGTTTTGCGCCTTGCTTCTGCCTCGGCGAGTGCACGCTTGGCGGCTTCTGAAATGGATTTTCTGACCATGGCACAACATAGCTCAACTTGAGCTTTGACGAAATCATCAAAGTTCAGAAACATTGATCGATAATGGCTACTGAGACGATTTTGACTTTTCTTTGGAAAGTCAAAGCGCTTCAGCAAATTCAGGTTTTATTGCCAAACAAGATGGCTTAAGGGCCGACACGTGGAGTGAGAGATGACAATTAAGCGTGCCCTGCTTTCTGTTTCCGACAAAACCGGCCTGATTGAATTTGCCAAGGCTTTGGCCGAACAAGGCGTTGACCTTATTTCAACCGGTGGCACAGCCAAGGCTTTGCAAGGCGCCGGGCTTGAAGTTGCAGAAGCCTCGTCCGTCACGGGTTTTCCTGAAATCATGGATGGACGTGTAAAAACCCTTCACCCCAAAATTCACGGCGGCCTGCTGTCCTTGCGCGGCAATGCCGCCCATGAGCAGGCAATGGTGGAGAATAACATCAGCCAAATCGACCTGCTGGTGGTCAATCTTTATCCCTTCGAAGCAGTGCTGGCCAAGGGGGCCGCTGAAGATGAGATGATCGAGAACATTGACGTGGGTGGGCCCGCAATGATCCGCGCCGCAGCAAAAAACCATGCTGCCGTAACAGTTGTTGTAGACGCTGCTGACTATAAGTCGGTGCTGGCCGAGATTGAAGCTTACGGCGACACCAAGTTGGCAACGCGAAAGCAACTCGCTGCCAAGGCCTTTGGCCGAACCGCAAGCTATGACGCCGCTATTGCCAATTGGTTCAGCCGCACCAACAGCATCACTTCGCCAACTTATCTCACCATCGGCGGCAGATTGGCCCAAAGCCTGCGTTATGGCGAAAATCCCCATCAATCGGCCGCAGCTTATAAAACCGCCGACAGCCGCGTCGGCATACTCGATGCCCGGCAACTGCAAGGCAGAGAACTTTCATACAATAACATCAACGATGCTGACGCCGCCATCGAAACCCTGCGAGAGTTTGGTTCAAATCAACCCGCGTGTGTGATTGTGAAGCACGCGAACCCTTGCGGTGTGGCTGTGGGACAATCATCCACAGCAGCCTATCTTAAAGCCTTGGCATGTGATCCGACCTCGGCTTACGGCGGCATCATTGCACTGAATAAAAAATTGGATGCGGCAACCGCAACAGAAATTTCAAAACTCTTCACTGAAGTGATTATCGCACCCGAGGTGGATGATGAGGCCCGCGCCATCATTGCAGCAAAAAAGAATTTGCGCCTTTTGCTGTTGCCTGATTTCCATGGCGTAACGTGGCGCGCACCTCTGGTGAAATCCATCGCTGGTGGTCTTTTGGTACAAACTGCCGATGATCAACATGTTGTGGCTGAGGACTTGCGCGTTGTCACCCAGCGCCAACCCAGCGCCCAGGAAAAGGCCGATCTGCTGTTTTCCTTCCTGGTGGCCAAACACGTCAAATCCAACGCCATCGTATTTGCCAAAGACGGCGCAACGCTGGCAATCGGCGCTGGACAAATGTCTCGTATCGATTCAACGCACATTGCCGTGCGCAAAGCCCAAGACGCTGGTCGTGCATTGCAAGGTAGCGCGTTGGCCTCAGATGCTTTCTTCCCATTCCCAGATGGGTTGCTGGCCGCGGCTGACGCCGGCGCCAGCGCCATCATTCAACCCGGCGGAGCCATGCGCGACGATGCGGTGATCAAGGCTGCCGATGAACGGGGTCTGGCGATGGTCTTTGCTGGCCTGCGCCATTTCAAACATTGAGATGGATCATCAAGCGGCATATTTTCTTCAGCAGTTTCTAAACGCCGCGCAACTTGCCTCTTTCTACATGCCGCTCGCTGCAGCCTTTGCCCTCATCCAAGCCATTACGCGGCGCGTGTTTTTATCCTTTGGGGATTTCGCCATGTTCGGCTCTTTTGCCGCAGTTTACATTTGTTTCGGAAGGTTGCTGCAAGGCGATAGCGATTTTGTTGCAGCATTCTTGGCCTTGGCAGCGGCAATGCTCTGCGCTGCTGCCTTGGGTAAAGTCGCGGCACAACAGGTTTTTGCACCTTTAATCAAAGGCCGGGCCTTGCCCTTCATCATTGCTTCGCTTGGTTTTTCAATCGCGATTCAAGAGCTCATGCGAATCTCATCGGAAAGTCGCGATATTTGGATTCCGCCCCTTTTTTCCGGCCAAAAACTTTATTTGGTTGAGGGCAATTATCCCGTAATTCTAACCCTCAATAGTTTTGTGGCCATGGCCATATCATTTTCATCTCTCATGGCCCTGGGTTTTATTCTGCGCCGCACACAATTCGGTCGCAACTGGCAGGCCGTATCACAAAATGAGAAGCTGGCAATGCTGTGCGGCATAAGAACCGCACACGTGGTTGAACTAACTTTTATCTTTGGTTCTGCCCTCGCTGCGGTGGCGGGCTGGACAACGGCAATAACTTATGGTGGCACCAGTTCTTACGTGGGCTTGATGCTGGGGTTCAAAGCCATGTTTGCCGCCGTGGTGGGGGGCTTTGGTTCATTGCGCGGCGCATTGCTGGGCGCAATTTCTCTGGCTGCCTTGGAAGTGCTATGGTCAGCCAGCTTTGGCACAGCTTATCGTGATGCCGGTGTGTTCAGCATTATTATTGTCATATTACTATTGAAGCCTGAAGGTTTGGGTGGTGACACCACCCAGAGGGAGAGTGAAACGTGAGGAAGATTATATATTTAGCTCTGATCTTGGCAGGTTGCGGCGAATCCGGGCCCATCCACTATCTGAAGATTGTGGGTGGTGGAATTCAATTTAACTATCGCTATTCCGAAGCTTCAATGGTGGTTGTGGCACAGCAAACTTATCCTTTGCCACCAGACAGCCACATCGAAGCGCTGTTTGATGTGCCCGGCACCAACACCCGCGAAAGTGCCAGTTCACCAGCGGTGGAGGGCAAGCTGAGTTACTTGCTGCAATCGGAAAAACTCAGCGGCTTTACCAAAGGTGGAAAGTACAATGTAACGATTCGTCTTGTCGATAAAGACGGCAAAGAACTCGATCGCAAAGACACCATTTTCACCTCAGACGAAGATCAATCAACCTTGCCGGATAAGCCCTTGGTGGATGATCCCATTGCACTTACACCCCGGCTTGATCACATCAAGTAAGCAGTGCAGAAAATGGAAATTCAATTTTTTGATCTTATCGATGCTTTGCCGGATGGCGCCCTTGTTATTGGTGATGATGGCATCGTTCTCAGCGCCAATGCCGCCGCGCGCGAAGCCCTGCAACTGGAGCCAAAAGGCCTATCCGCAACCACAGTCATTCGCAATTCAGCCTTTGTTGCAGCTCTGGCCAGCGTCCGCAGCACCACACGTTTTGCCAACATTGATTTTGAAATCCACAGCAGGCCGCCCCGCCAGATCAGCGCCTTTGTATCAAGATTGGGTGACGGCGATCAGATTCTTGTCATCCTTCGCGATTTGACGAGAGAACAGGCGCTAGAAAAAATGCGTTCAGATTTTGTGGCCAACGCCAGCCATGAGATGCGCACACCCCTGGCTTCGATCATGGGAACGATTGAAACCCTGCAAGGGCCAGCCAAGAATGACCCGAAAGCCCGCGAAAAGTTTTTGAGTTCAATGCTCGGCCAAGCCCAGCGCATGAAACGGTTGATCGATGATTTGCTAACCCTCAGCCGCATCGAACTCAACGCCCATGTGCGCCCCAGTGCCAAGGTGTCGCTCGTGCAAATTGCCCATCAGGCCAGAGGCAATTTGCAAAGTCTTGCCAAAGAACTTTCCGCCGATGTGAGTGTTGAAGGAATGGGCGAAATGCATGTTGCGGGTGACAGCGATGAGTTGCTGCAAGTTGCCCAAAACCTTCTCGAAAACGCCATAAAATATGGTGCGGCAGGCGGCCAGATTAAAGTTCAGTGTTCCGCCGGAACTGATGGCGTTACCCTCGCCGTGCAAGACTTTGGCAGAGGCATACCCGAAATTCACATCCCGCGCCTGACCGAACGCTTTTACCGCGTCTCCAACCAGGAGAGCCGGGCCCGTGGCGGCACCGGTTTAGGCCTGGCCATCGTCAAGCACATCCTCTTGCGCCATCGCAGCAAACTTAATATCCACTCCCAAGAAGGCCTCGGAAGTGTCTTTTCGTTTACAATTCCGTCATATAAATCATAAGCTTAAACTGTCATAAATTCGTTATCTGTTTGTCGCAAAAGCCTCACGTAGGCCAGCTAGTCAGCTCGCTGTCAAACGACATGGAGATTTCAAATGACACGCTTACTTTGCGCCTTATCGGCCTTAGCCCTTTTCGCCGCGCCAGCTTTCGCTAAAGACCAAATCCGCATCGTTGGCTCTGGCACAGTCTATCCATTCACCACAACGGTTGCCGAGGCTTTTGGCAAAGCGACGGGCAAGAAAACCCCGGTGGTCGAGGCCAACGGCTCTGGCCCTGGGATTAAATTGTTTTGCGCCGGCGCTGGCGATGACACGCCAGATTTTGTTGATGCTTCGCGCGCGATGAAAAAGTCTGAACTAGAAGATTGCAATAAAAATGGCGTTAAAGACGTCGTTCAGCTCACCATCGGCTATGATGGATTGGCCCTTGCCAACGCCAAGGGCGGCCCAGCGCTGTCCCTCACCAAGCAGCAGATTTTCATGGCCATGGCGAAACAAGTTCCTGATAAAGACGGCAAGTTGGTCGACAATCCATACAAAATGTGGAGCGACATCGATCCCGCCCTGCCAAAGGTGAAGATTGTGATCCTGAGCCACCCGGCCACTTCCGGCACGCGCTCTTCAATCGAAGATTTGATCTTGAACCCAGGTGCCAAGACGTTCCCCGGCCTGAAAGACCTCGCGGACAAAGATGCCAAAGCATTTGAAGCTGTATTCAAAACATTGCGCACCGACGGTGGCTTTGTTGAAGCGGGTGAAAATGACAATGCCATCGTGCAAAAGCTGGCTGCCGATCCAAACACTTTCGCGCTTTTTGGCTATGCCAACGTGTCGCTGAACGGTGGCAAGGTTCAGGCTGCTAAAGTTGAAGGCGAAGCCCCTTCCGTTGAAGGTGTACAAACTGGCAAATATAAACTTTCTCGCCCCCTCTTCGTTTATGCGAAGAAAGATCATATGGCAGCCATGCCAGACATGGCAGCTTTTGTTGCTGAATATATGTCAGCAAAAGCCATTGGCAGCGACGGGTATCTGGCCGACAAAGGCTTAATTCCACTTCCTGCGGCTGAATTTAAAGCCCAGGTCGATGCCGCCAAGGCAGCGAAGTCATTGACTCCCGATCAACTGAAATAATTTGTTTGTCTTGGTGAAGGGGCGTCATTTGCGGATGTACCATCTGATGCCCCTGATCTTTTATTTCATTTAACCAATGTGATGTGTCGATGAGCGCTCTGGTCGAAACTCAGAAGTTTAAAATGCGCCGGTTCACCGAACCGGTTGTCTATACTCTGCTTGTTGCCGCGTCCGTGGTTGCCGTGTTGACAACCATTGGCATTGTGTTGTCTGTGGCCGCTGAATCTCTGCGCTTTTTCCAACAAGTCTCGCTCGCCTCGTTTTTATTTGGCACCGACTGGTCACCATCAGCCCCTATACCGAGTTTTGGTTTCGTCCCGCTCATCACCGGTACTTTGTTGATCACCCTCATTGCCATGGTTGTGGCCGCCCCGCTGGGCCTGTTGTCGGCGATCTATCTTGCCGAATACGCCTCGCCTGCCGCCCGCACCACGGCAAAGCCCTTGCTTGAGCTTCTTGCCGGCATTCCAACCGTTGTGTTGGGCTTCTTTGCGGCCCTTACTGTTGCCCCCTTTATTCGTGCTGCAGGTGCACAGTTTGGGATAAATGTTGAAGCTGAATCAGCGCTGGCCGCAGGGCTGGTCATGGGCATGATGATTGTGCCGCTCATTTCCTCGTTATCTGATGATGTTATCAATGCTGTGCCGCAAGCCATGCGCGATGGTTCTTATGCCATGGGTGCAACCAAATCTGAAACCATCCGCCGCGTTGTGTTACCCGCGGCCTTGCCTGGGATTGTTTCGGCTTTCATTCTTGCAATCTCGCGTGCCATCGGCGAAACCATGATCGTGGTGATGGCCGCAGGCTTGGCGCCCAATCTCACTTTCAATCCCCTGGCTGCCGTAACCACTGTTACTGTGCAAATCAATGCCATGTTGGTGGGCGATCAAGAATTCGACTCACCCAAAACACTTTCGGCATTTGCACTTGGTCTCACACTTTTTGTGATTACGTTGATCCTTAACATTGTGGCCCTTCGCGTGGTGCGCAGATATAAGGAACAGTATGCCTGAGCTTGCAAGGTCTCCCCGCACCATAAGGCGCTATCGCAACGAAACCATTTTTCGCTGGCTGTGCGTGTGCGCCATCGGCATCACCGCCATATTTCTGGTGTTCCTGCTTGCAAACCTCACGATAAAAGCCATTCCAGCCCTAACCCAAAAGACCATCACGCTGGCCATCAAAATAGACCCTGAAAAAGTGGATGCGGCAAACGTTGCGGCAGGCGATTTTCCGGCCTTCTTAAAAGATTCCATCTCGGCTGAATTTCCTGAGACGACCGATAAATCCGAAATTAAAAAACTTGCCAAACTCATATCTTCGTCGGTGGTGGAAGACTTGCAGCGCAAGGTAACGGCCCAACCAAGCCTGATTGGCCAGACCATTTCGGTCAATGCACCTTTGACGGCTGATGCAGACAGTTTTTTGAAAGGTATTCAGGCAACCGTTTCACCAACCGGTGATAATTCAGAATTTGAGGAAGCTGCCCTCCAAACCTTGCAAAAGCAGGGCAAAATTCAAAGCCCCTTCGCCTGGTCGCTATTAACCAATGGCGATTCACGCGCGCCTGAAAAAGCCGGATTGTTGGGCGCCTTCATGGGTTCGCTCTATATCATTCTTATCACCTTGGTTCTGGCGCTTCCCTTAGGCGTTTCTGCCGCCCTTTATCTGGAAGAGTTTGCACGCAAGAACCGTTTTACCGATCTTGTCGAAGTCAATATCAATAACCTTGCGGCCGTGCCTTCCATCATTTTTGGGTTGCTGGGCCTTGCGGTCTTTCTAAATATTTTCGGCCTGCCACGATCTTCACCATTGGTCGGCGGTTTGGTTTTGGCGCTGCTCGTGCTCCCCACCATCATCATTGCATCGCGCGCCGCATTGCGTTCCGTGCCACCATCGATAAAGGAAGCGGCATTGGGCGTGGGTGCCTCGCATCAACAGGCCATCTTCCATCACGTTTTGCCCTTGGCCATGCCAGGCATTCTCACCGGCACCATTCTCGGCGTTGCCCGCGCGCTGGGCGAATCCGCGCCCCTTCTGATGATCGGCATGGTGGCCTTCATTGCGGATGTGCCAACAAAAATTACCGATGCCGCAACGGCTCTGCCGGTGCAGGTTTATCTTTGGTCAAGCTTGCCCGAGGCGGCGTTTCGTTCGCGCACGTCGGTGGCAATCTTGGCCTTGCTGATCATGCTTTTGTGTTTCAACGCGCTGGCCATTTGGCTGCGCAAACGATTTGAACGGCGGTGGTAAAATGAATGACATGAGTTTCAAAACGGTGTTCACGCCGCCAGAGCCGCTGGCCATCAAAAGCCATCCGCACAAAATTGTTGCAAAAAATGTGGACGTTTATTATGGCGAAAAACACGCCATCCATAATCTTTCAATCACCATTCCTGATAAAGCCGTTTCAGCCCTTATCGGCCCTTCAGGATGCGGCAAATCCACCTTTTTGCGCTCGATCAACCGGATGAATGACACCATTCCATCCTGTCGTATAACGGGCACCATCACTTTTGATGGCCAGAGCATTTATGATAAGGCCGTTGACGTGGTAGATCTGCGGGCGCGCATTGGCATGGTGTTCCAAAAGCCAAATCCATTTCCCAAATCCATCTTTGAAAACGTGGCCTATGGCCCGCGCATCCACGGCCTGGCAAAAGACAAAACTGACCTGGAACGCATTGTCACTGAAAGCCTGAAACGCGCCAGCCTTTGGGAAGAAGTGAAAGACCGTCTTTCCCATCCGGGCACTGGCTTGTCTGGCGGGCAACAACAACGCCTGTGCATTGCAAGGGCCATCGCTGTTGATCCGGAAGTTATTCTGATGGATGAGCCATGCTCAGCCCTTGATCCCATCGCTACAGCGCGCATTGAAGAACTCATCCACGATATCAAGGAGAAATATTGCATCGTCATTGTCACGCATTCAATGCAGCAGGCGGCGCGTGTTTCTGATCTTACGGCCTTCTTCCATCTCGGAATTTTGGTGGAGGTTGGTGATACAGACGTGTTGTTCACCAACCCTCAAGACAAACGCACACAAGACTATATTACGGGCCGGTTCGGCTAAGGAGCATCATATATGTCTGATCACATCGTCAAAGCCTATGACAATGACTTATCCAGCCTCAAATCCATGCTGTCTGAAATGGGCGGCAAGGCGGAAGAGCAACTCGCGCTAAGTATTGATGCCTTGGTCCGTCGCGACACAAAACTGGCAGACTCGGTGATATTGGCCGATGAGGTGCTCGACGAGATGGAAACTGCCATCGAAGAAAAAGCCGTTCTGATTATTGCCAAGCGCCAGCCCATGGCCAAAGACTTGCGCAACGTTATGGTGGCGGTCCGTATTGCCGCTGACATGGAGCGCATCGGTGATCTCGCCAAGAACATTGCCAAGCGCGCCCATGCCATTGACAGCGCCATCCCGCGCCGCCTTGCCACCGGCTTGGAGCGCATGGGCCAACTTTCGCAAAACCAACTGAAACTGGTTTTGGATGCGTTTGCCGCAGATGATTCCAAAAGAGCGATGGACGTGTGGCGCCACGATGATGATATTGACGCACTTTATAATTCCATCTTCCGCGAACTTCTCACTTACATGATGGAAGATCCGCGCATGATCAGTGCCTGCACGCATTTGCTGTTTGCCGCGAAAAATATCGAACGCATTGGCGACCATGCCACCAATATCGCCGAAAATATTTATTATCTTGTCAATGGCGAAATGCTGAAAGAGCAGCGCCCAAAAAAAGACAAGACCAGCACCACACCTTTTGCATTTGCGGATAAGGCTTAAGCGCGGATGGCTGCTTCAATCCTCATCGTTGAAGACGAACCTGCCATTCATCAACTGCTGGCCTATAATTTTGAGGCGGAAGGCTTTCGCGCCCGCGTTGTTGAAACGGGCGAAGAAGTTCACGCTGCAATCACCCAGGAAATGCCAGATTTGGTTTTGTTGGATTGGATGTTGCCCGGCCTCTCGGGCATTGAAGTGTGCCGCCTGATCAGGGCCCGCACAGAAACCCAAAAGCTTCCCATCATTATGCTCACCGCACGGGGCGAGGAAGCCGAGCGGGTGCGCGGGCTGGCCACGGGCGCAGACGACTATATCGTAAAACCCTTCTCCGTGCCTGAAGTGGTGGCGCGCGTACGTTCAATCTTGCGGCGTTCCAAACCAGAATCGGTTGCCGAGGAACTGATCCGCGGTGAAATCACTCTCGATCGCGGCAAGAAGCGTGTTTCTCGCAGTGTGCGCGAAGTGCAACTCTCTCCCACCGAATTCCGGCTTCTGGAATATCTTATGCAGTCGCCGGGCCGCGTTTACAGCCGCGCCCAGCTTTTAGACCGGGTTTGGAATAGCGACGCTGAGGTGGATGAGCGCACGGTCGACGTGCACGTGGGCCGTCTGCGCAAAAACTTGTCGCGCGGCAAAGAGCATGATCCCATCCGCACGGTGCGCGGCTCAGGCTATGCCTTCGACGAAAGATTCGGAAGATAGAAAATTGGAGCGGGCGAGGCGAATCGAACGCCCGACCCTAACCTTGGCAAGGTTATGCTCTACCCCTGAGCTACGCCCGCTTAGCGATCCGGCAGACAGGTAAGGTTGCGCCAGACGAATGGCTTATTGCCCAACAGCATCAGAAATGCAATAGCCACGTGCGAATTCATGTAAGAGCCGATGTTTACCATGCCAGCCACCCGCCAAGATTTATTTGATCTTTTTGACTGCCTCAAAATCAAAACATCGACAGTCGAACATGTGCCGGTTTTTACGGTGAGCGAAGCGCGGTTGGTGCACCATCAAATATCAGGCGGGCACTGCAAAAACCTGTTTTGTAAAGATGAAAAAGGGGCGCTCTGGTTGATTGTGGCCTTAGAGGATGCCCGCATTGATTTGAAAGCCGCCAAAGATCGAATTGGTTCCAAGCGCCTGACATTTGCCAAGGCCGAATTGCTGTCCGAAATCTTAGGTGTCGAACCCGGTTCTGTAACACCTTTTGGATTAATCAATGACACGCAGATCAAAACCAATGTCATCCTTGATGATGCCATGATGAAGCTGGATAAACTCAACTTTCATCCCTTGAAGAATAACGCAACCACCACTATTTCATCACTTGACCTCGTCTCTTTCATCAAAGCTACCGGCCACAATCCTCGCATTGTGGCCGTCAGCGAACTCACTTAAAGTCCACTCATCATGACCATGCTGAACACCCCAAACCCTGATCAAAGTCTCATCAAAGATTCCACCACCAAAACCTTCGCGGTGGATGTGATTGAGGCATCCAAATCCGTTCCTGTAATCGTTGACTTCTGGGCCCCTTGGTGTGGCCCGTGCAAAACCCTTGGCCCGGTGATTGAGAAGGTTGTGCGTGAGGCCAAAGGCAAAGTGAAGCTGGTAAAAGTTGATATTGACCAGAGCCCGGAAATCGCCACCCAAATGCGCGTGCAATCGATCCCTGCCGTTTTCGCTTTTGTCGATGGCAGACCGGTGGATGGCTTCATGGGTGCGGTACCAGAATCTCAGGTGCGTCAGTTTGTAAATAAGCTTGGCGCTATGGGCAGCCGCGCCGAACAAATTGAGCAAGCCCTGCAAATGGCGCGGGATGCTTTGGCGACGAAGGATTTTGCCGCGGTGCTGGACATCACTGAGCAAGTGCTTGAAGCTGAGCCTACAGCAATTGAGGCTTATGCGCTGAAGGCCCAAGCCGAGATGGCGCTGCAGCACCTGGATGCCGCACAAGCCACTCTTGCAACTTGCCCCGCAGACAAGCAAACAGATCCTAACATCGTCAGTGCCAGAGCCGCGCTCGACTTGTTGCTTCATCCGGTGGATACCTCAGGCATCGGCAAGCTCGAGGCGGCCATAGCCAGCAATCCCGGTGATCATGAATCTCGGCTTGAACTGGCCAGCCTGCTCAGCGGCACCGGAAAGCGCAGCGAGGCCATCGATCATCTGTGCTATGTCATCAAGAGAGACCGTACCTTTAAAGACGATGGCGCACGCAAACAGCTTGTTTCCTATTTTGAGGCTTGGGGCCCGAAGGATGAAGCCACCCTGGTGGGCCGTCGCAAACTGTCGGCGGTTCTGTTTTCATGAATGGCCGCTATAAAACCACCGTTGATTTGCCCAAAAGCATTCCGCTGTTTCCGCTATCGGGCGCCTTGCTGCTGCCGCGCAGTGATCTGCCATTAAACATTTTTGAACCCCGCTATGTGTTGATGATTGAAGAGGCGATGGCGGCCAATCGCATTATCGGCATTATCCAACCTGAACAAAATGACGAGGGCGACAAGCCGAGGTTGGAACGCGTTGGTTGTGCCGGTCGCATCACCTCCTATTCGGAAGCAGATGACGGTAGACTGCATGTTACGATCACCGGGATTTGCCGCTTCATAGTCAAACGCGAACTGAGTGTGAATACGCCTTATCGCCAGGCTCAAGTGGATTTTAAATCTTTTGGCGCTGATCTGGTAATCGGCACAGGTGCGCCAAGCGTGAACCGCGAACAGCTTTTGGAAGCCTTTCGGCAATATCTTGAAGCCAATAACATGACAACCAACTGGGATGATGTGAACAGCGTGGGCACGGAAGCGCTGGTCAATACGCTTTCGCTTTTGGCGCCTTATCCCCCGCGGGATAAACAGGCTTTGCTTGAGGCGCCGGATTTGAAGTCGCGGGCCGATGTTCTGGTGGCCTTGACAGAATTGGCGTTGAAAAAATCATTGGGTGGCAATTCCACACGGATGCAATGATGATCGAAACACGCAAAGCCGATCCAAAACTGATGGAAATTCTGGTCTGCCCCGTTACCAAAACGCGCCTGCGTTATGATGCGGAAAAGCAGGAACTCATTTCCGAAACTGCGGGCCTGGCCTATCCCATCCGCGACGGCATTCCCATCATGCTCGCTGGTGAGGCGCGCGAGCTGAACCGTGAGTGAGCTTTGGCCAACTGAGCTCAAGGTGTCTGACAACGGCAGTATTCTGAAAGTAAGCTTCGATAATGGAACGTCGCATGAGTTGAGCGCTGAACTTCTGCGCACTGAAAGCCCCAGTGCAGAAGTCAGGGGCCACGGGCCTGGCCAAGAGCAACTGGTGTTCGGCAAGCGCTTTGTCAGCATCACGAAGATTGACCCTGTAGGCAGCTATGCGGCCCGCATCAGTTTTAGTGATGGCCACGCCACCGGCCTCTATACATGGGCTTATCTGGAAAAGTTGGGGCGCGAACAACCCACTATTTGGGCCGCCTATCTTGATAAGCTGAAACGCGAAGGTAAAACGCGTGAGCCCTAGGCTGCCAGACCGCGCATCAAGCGCGGAAGACTTCCAGCTGTCCCTGCCGCTTCCTTTGCAAAGGCTGCCTTCATCGCCCCCGCTTTATCGGCAAAGCGCAGGCCTGCACGGCGCACCAGCCTTAAACTCGCGTCATTATTTGCAAACAAGCGATGCAACCCGTCGATCATCATCGCGGTGGTGAAGGTGTCAAAACGTCGCCACCGATTATAAGAATCGAGAACAGCGCTGGCGCCAATGTCTTCGCCTGAGCTTGCGGCCGCCATCACACAATCCGAAAGTGCCGCCACATCTTTAAATCCCAGGTTTAGCCCAAGGCCTGCCAGCGGGTGGACGACATGGGCGGCATCACCAACCAGCGCAAGGCGCGTTGCCGTGAAACTTCCGCAAAGCTGCATGGCCAACGGGTGAACCTGCGGCTTTGAAAGAACGCTCAGCGCGCCAAGATGCGCACCGAACTGCCTTTCCAGCAGCGCCTTGAACTCTAACTCCGTCAACCCACAAATTTCGTGTGCCTTAACATGTGGCTCAGTCCACACAATTGAACTGCGATTTCCGGTCAAAGGCAGAATTGCAAAAACGCCATGCTCCGTAAAATGCTCCTCGGCCCGTCCGCCATGTGGCATCTCATGACCAACTGACAACGTGATGGCAGAATTTGGATAGTCCCAGCCATCCATTTTGATGCCTGCCGCAACTCTGCTCGGCGAAGCCCGGCCTTCGGCACCGATGATCAGATCGGCTTTCAGTTTTTGGCCGTTGGCAAGTTCGACCACGGCTTTGCCCGGCCCAAAATTGAAATTGCCCACGGTTTCGTGGGCGAAGATTTTAATGGTTGAACTCTGGGCGATCTCTGCCAGCAAAGCGCGCATCAACACCACATTCTCTATCATCGCTGCAGGCGGTTTGCCTTCTGCAAAGAGAAAGGAAAGCAACGTGTCCCTGGCCGCTCCCGCTTTGGCATCGCTCACCACGATGCTCTGCATGGGTTGCAAGTGGGGTGCAATCCCATCCCTGGTTCCCAACCCCCCCATCATTTCCTGTGTCGCATAAGTTAAAGCCGAGGCTCTCGTGTCATCCTGGCTCCGCACCAACTGCACTGGGTCACCCCTGTCCACCACCGCCACATTAAGGGGCGTCCGGCACTTTCTGCCGCCCAATGCTAGCGCCGTGGCCAAACCATTAAGCCCCCCGCCCAGCACAACCGCATCAAACTTTTCCATTGCACTCTTGTACACGAATAGGCCGCCTAGACACAGCGAAACACAATTGATTAATTAATATGCAATTCTCCAAACATGCATAAATAATATGCAAAATTTCCGAGATTGAATCGCGCTGCCTAAAAAATATCCCATAAATTCAACAGATTAAATTTCAACGCCAAGTGGCACGACCTTTGAAAGCAAACCAAGGGTTAATAGAAAGGCCAGTCCATGAAATATATCATTGCCATTATAAAGCCCTTCAAGTTGGAAGAGGTGAGAGATGCTTTGGGGGCTCTCGGGGTCCAAGGCATTACTGTCACAGAAGTGCGCGGCCACGGCCGTCAACGCGGCCACACTGAGTTTTATCGTGGTGCCGAATATGCAGTTAGCTTTGTGCCCAAAGTGAAAATCGAAATTGCCGTTGAAGCGTCGCAAGCCGCCAAGGTTGTAGAAGCAATTTCAGCGGCAGCCAAAACCGGCCAGATCGGCGACGGCAAAGTTTTTGTATTGCCACTGGATGAAGCTTACCGCGTTCGCACTGGCGAGCAAGGTGTCGCTGCTCTCTAATGTTTAACGGGGCTCAACAAAGAATCAAGAACGGAAGGTAACATAATGGAAAAGATAAAATCAGTTTCGCGGCGGTTTATTCCGCCAATAATTGGCGGAGGTCTTGTATCAATGTTGATGACATCGCAGGCCTCGGCTGCGGCATCGGTCAACAAGGGTGATACGGCCTGGATGTTGGTGGCCACTGCCTTTGTGGTGATGATGACTTACCCTGGCCTGGCGCTGTTTTATGGCGGCTTGGTGCGGTCCAAGAACGTGCTCTCAGTATTGATGCAAGTGACAACCTGCTTCTGCATGATCGCAATTCTATGGGTTTTATTTGGCTATTCGCTGGCTTTTACAAATGGCACAGGTGCTATGGCACCTTATATCGGCAGCTTCTCCAAAGCCTTTCTCTCAGGCGTGGATGTGAATTCACAGGCTGCAACCTTCTCGAAGGAAACCTACCTTCCTGAATATGTCTATATCATTTTCCAAATGACTTTTGCGTGCATCACGCCAGCTTTGATCATCGGTGCCTTTGCTGAGCGCATGAAATTCTCAGCCGTAATCCTCTTCCTCTTCATCTGGTTCTGCTTCTCCTACCTGCCCATGGCTCACATGGTGTGGTGGTGGGCGGGCCCGGATGCTTATACATTGAGCGCTGCCAATATCGCTAATGTCAAAGCGGCTGTAGGCGATAGTGCAGCGGCTGACTTCTTGGCCAAACTCACGGCCGCCGGTACAGACAAAGACCAAATTGCAAGCGTTTTGAGCAGCTACAGTGATGCCGTAAACGCTGCCAATGGGTGGCTCTTCAACAAGGGTGCGTTAGATTTTGCCGGCGGTTCCGTTGTGCATATCAACGCCGGTGTTGCCGGTCTTGTCTGCGCCCTCATGTTGGGCAAGCGCGTTGGCTTGAACAAAGAACCCATGGCACCACACAACCTGGTAACCACCTTGATTGGTACTGGCCTGCTCTTTGTGGGTTGGTTCGGCTTTAACGCAGGTTCCGCCTTGGAAGCCAGCGGCGGTGCGGCGGTTGCTTTTCTCAACACCATCCTCGGCACTGCTGCTGCAGCGCTTGCATGGTCGTTTGGTGAAGCCGTCACCCGCAAGCATGCCAGCCTTTTAGGCGCAGCATCAGGAGCGGTTGCGGGCCTTGTGGCCATCACGCCGGCCTGCGGCTTCGTTGGCCCGATGGGCGCAATCGTGGTGGGTGCCGCGGCAGGCTTTATCTGCCTCATGGCTGTTGTGCTGCTAAAACCCATGTTTGGCTACGACGATGCACTCGACGTGTTCGGCGTGCACGGCATCGGCGGCATGGTTGGTTCGTTGTTGACGGGCATTTTCGTCAGCACCAAACTTGGCGGCCAGGGCATCGTCAATTATCTGGCGGTAGACACCACAACCTCCCTTGCCGATTACACCACTTCCGGCCAACTCTGGATTCAGGCGCAAGATGTATTGACGGCCATTATCTTGTCGGGCGTGGTCAGCTTCATCGCCTGCCTGATCTGCAAATACACCGTGGGGCTGCGTGTCGATGAACAAAGCGAACGCGAAGGCCTGGATATTTCCAGCCACGGCGAACGGGCTTTTAACTGATCGAATCTCAAACCCCGGGGCTGCGCGCTCCGGGGTTATTTTCTCCCTGTAAATTGCAAACCCCTGGCCCGCGGGCCGGGGGTCTTTTTATGGGTTTTTTTACGTGTGGTTAACCCTCAGTCGTCAAACTGGCGTTAACCAATGTAAAGCCGCCATAGGCAAAGTCTTATGCGGTGGAGAATGCCATGGCTCTGCGCGACACCTTTGATACCGATGAATCCACCATCCCCGCCGCCCTGCGAAGGTTTTTCAAAAATCGGCTGTATGAGATCAGCGGGCTTTTGCTGCTGGCAGCAATATTTGCAATTGCCATCTCGTTGGCCTCTTGGTCAATCAACGACCCCTCACTCAATCATGCCACGAGCGTGCGTCCGACCAACCTTTTGGGCATTTATGGTGCCGATGTTTCCGATCAGCTCATTCAATTGCTTGGGCTGGCTGCGTTGGTTTTTATTTTTGTTCCGTTGAAATGGGTGGCAAATATGCTGCGCCACGGGCCCATTGTGCATTCGAAATCAACCTTTGCCTTTTGGATTGCAGCAACAATAGCAAGTTGCTGCGTCCTTGCGGATTTGCCAAAGCCTGCAGGTTGGGCCCTCACTAGTGGCTTGGGCGGAAGCAGCGGCGAACTGATTGTCGGTGGCCTGCTCTCGCTGCTCTCAATTGGAATTAAAGGCTTCGTGGCCAAACTTTTAATATTTGTTGGAGCTTCTGCAGCCTGCCTTTGGCTTTTGCCCCGCGCCCTTGAAACCAGTTTTACGGAACTGCAAGTGATCGTTTTGGCATTGTTCGATGGGCCAAAGAAGAAGTCCGCCACAAAGGCTAAGGCGCGCAATCACGTGTCGGCGGCGGCGCCTTTGTGGCAAAAGTATTTCAATTGGCTCTCGTGGCCCGCCTTCGCAAGACAATTGCCAAAAGGCCATCAAACGGAAACCGGCGATATTCTCTCACAGTTCAGGCCTCTCAGCCTTCGTCGCCCCATAAACAACCTAAATGAAGTTGAAGCTGAACTCATAAACCATGAGCAAGATGAATTTGGCGAGGACCTCGCATTTGCAGATGAAGAACCGTTGGAAGATGCGCCTGCACAAAGGCCAACTTTAAACACGCCACCGCGCTTAAAACCAAAAACATTCAAGAAAAAATTTGAGCTTCCGTCGCTGGATTATTTAGCTGAGCCAAAAAAAGTGGGCCGCCTGCCCGAACTTTCAAAAGAAAAACTTGAAGAAAATGCCAGGCAATTGGAGGGCGTATTAGACGATTTCGGTGTCAAAGGCCAAATCATCAATGTGCGCCCGGGCCCCGTTGTAACACTCTATGAACTTGAGCCTGCCCCTGGCATCAAGTCGTCACGCGTTATTTCGTTGGCTGATGATATTGCCCGCTCAATGAGCGCGGTTTCGGCACGCGTGGCCGTTGTCTCGGGCCGTAACGCCATCGGTATTGAACTACCAAATTCGAAGCGCGAAACTGTTTATTTGCGCGAATTGTTCCAAGGTGAGAACTTCACCAAAAACCACACCAACCTCACTCTCGCTCTTGGCAAGAACATCGGTGGCGAACCAATCTTTGCTGATTTGGCGCGCATGCCGCATTTGCTGATCGCCGGCACAACCGGCTCAGGTAAATCAGTTGGGATCAACACGATGATCCTGTCCCTGCTCTACCGCTTGCCCCCCGATAAGTGCAAGCTGATCATGATTGACCCCAAGATGTTGGAACTTTCTGTCTATGAAGGCATCCCCCATCTTTTGGCCCCCGTCGTAACTGACCCGCGCAAAGCCGTTGTCGCATTGAAATGGGCGGTTCGCGAAATGGAAGATCGTTACAAGAAAATGTCCAAAACCGGCGTTCGCAACGTCGATGGTTACAATGCCAAACTTGCACAAATGGCCGCCAAGGGCGATAAATTCTCGCGCACTGTTCAAACCGGCTTTAATGCGGAAACTGGCGAACCCATTTTCGAACAAGAGGAACTGGACTTGGCACCCATGCCTTATATCGTCGTGATCATCGACGAAATGGCGGACTTGATGATGGTGGCTGGCAAGGATATTGAAGGCGCGGTGCAGCGTTTGGCGCAAATGGCCCGTGCCGCCGGCATTCACGTGGTGATGGCAACACAACGCCCGTCAGTGGATGTGATTACCGGAACGATTAAAGCCAACTTTCCAACGCGCATCTCCTTCCAGGTCACCTCAAAAATAGACAGCCGAACTATTTTAGGCGAACAGGGTGCCGAACAGCTCCTTGGCCAGGGCGATATGCTTTATATGGCAGGGGGCGGCCGTATTTCACGTTTACACGCACCATTTGTGTCTGATGGCGAAGTTGAAGAAATCGTCAACCACCTCAAAGCCCAGGGCGCCCCTGAATACCTGGAGGCGGTGACGGAAGAAACGGATGAAAACGTCGGCAGCGAAAGCGGCAACACGATCGAATCGGCAGGCGGTTCTGGCGACGATCTTTATGATCAGGCGGTGCAAGTTGTACTGCGCGATAAAAAAGTTTCAACATCTTATGTGCAGCGCCGCCTTGGCGTTGGCTATAACAAGGCCGCAACCCTGATTGAACGCATGGAGCAAGAGGGTGTAATCTCATCGCCTAACGGCCAGGGAAAGCGCGAGATTTTGGTACCGGGAGACAGTGCGCGTCTTTAAGCTTGATCTGGCCCTAATTTGGCCCGCTTGTGATCAAACTTTCATATTATCTACGCTTGAGTTTTTGAGGATAGGATTTGCGACATGAAGAATTTTTTAAAGGTGGTTGGAATTGTTTTGTCTATGGCATATATTGGCTTCGCCAATGGAGCGTCTGCAAAGAATGCCGCTCTTTCTTTAAATGCCGAGCAGCAGCAGGCAGTGCGCCAACTGAATGACTATATCAACAGCTTTCAAACTCTCAAATGCGCCTTCAGCCAGGTAAGCCCGAAGGGCACCTTGACGAACGGAACGCTTTATATCGCCAAACCCGGCAAACTGCGTTTCGATTATGCAAATAATCCATTGCTGATTATATCTGATGGCCGCTGGCTCACCATTAAAGATCGGCAACGCGAACGCGGCGATCAGTTTCCGCTTTCGGCCACGCCGCTGCGCCTGGTTGTTTCACCGCAGGTTGATCTCTTGGCAGAAACCAACGTTATCGCCTTTGACAGCCAGGATGGTTTGACCACGGTTTCATTGCAAGACCGCAAAGACAATTTGGGCGGTTACATCACGCTGATTTATGATCAAAAACTCAAGCGTCTCACCCAATGGACGGTGGTGGACGGCAAAGATCGCCGCACCACGGTGCAGTTGAGCAATGTGGAATTTGGCGGCAAATTTGATCCGAAGCTGTTTGTCTCAGGCGATATCAACAAACAGCCTTAAAGGCTTGCTGCCGCATTCTGCCCATGGCATCAATGCGCCATGGGATTTCGCCTAGCCACTTGGAATATAAATTCGGTTCGCCTGCGCATTGGGCTTGTTGAAAAGCTGCTGAAGGAACAGCAGCCCGATATTCTCTGCTTGCAGGAAACAAAATGTCCTCAAGGCCAGTTTCCGTCAAAATCGCTGCATGAACTGGGCTATCGACACATCGCTGAATTTGGCCAAAAGGGCTATCACGGCGTGGCCATTGTTTCACGGCTGCCTTTTGTTGATCAGCACAGCCGGGATTTTTGCAAGAAGGGCGACAGCCGGCACATCAGCGTACGGTTTGAAGAAAACGTGCCCTTCACCCTGCACAACCTTTATGTGCCTGCCGGCGGCGATGAACCCGATCCAAAGATCAACGAAAAATTTGCGCATAAGCTTTCTTTTCTCGACGAAATGGCAGGTTGGGCCAAAGCTCACACCGCGCCCCAAGGTGGCGAGGCCATTATCGTGGGAGATCTCAATGTATCGCCCTTGGAAAATGATGTATGGAACCATAAGCAGCTCCTCAAGGTTGTTTGCCATACGCCAGCAGAAACTGATCGCTTTGCCAAAATCATGAAAGCTGGACAGTGGGTGGACGTGATGCGCACCTTTGTTCCGCCGGAAGAGAAACTTTATACTTGGTGGAGTTATCGCAGCGCCGATTGGCAAGCCGCTAACAAGGGCCGCCGGTTAGACCATATTCTGGCCACGCCCGGTCTCGCCGCTCAATCGAAAAAGATGAGCGTGGTGAAAGAAACCCGGGGCTGGACGCAATCATCAGACCACGTTCCCGTGATTATCGATTTTGCCTAAGACAAATCAGCAAAGTTGCGCGATTTTGCCAGCATGACACGAATGCCTTCCAATTCACGCATCCGGCTATCCAGCCTGTCGCCGAGATTTTGCAAAACTTTTAGGCCGAACTCGGGATATTCTTTGGCCACGCGCACAAAAAGCTCATGCGTGACACGCGCCGTTTCAACCGCAACAACGGCTGTGGCATTGATGGCATAAGGCCCGGCGCGCACCATCGCAATCTCACCCAAGAACGCGCCGGGCTCCGCCGTGCCAACTTCAGTTTGGCCGTCCTTTACGGTGGCTTGGCCGCTCAAAATCAGAAATGCCGCCCGCGCTTTCTTGCCCTGTACGATGATGTCTTCACCGGCAGAAAAAGCCTGCCGCTCAGCAGCAAACGCGAGAATTTGCAACGCAACAGTGTCGCAATCTCGAAAAATAGGAATGGCCCGCAATGTTTCAGAATCAGCCCGAACACTCATAAAAGTGGTTTGACTGCCAAAGCCAGCAAAGATCAAGGGATCAGTTTATAGCCCCCGCCTTCAGTAATGAGAATTTCGGCATGGGCTGGGTCTTTCTCGATCTTCTGGCGCAGGCGGTAAATATGGGTTTCCAAGGTGTGAGTGGAAACGCCGGCATTATAGCCCCACACGTCAGCCAGCAGTGTTTCGCGGTTCACCGCCTGCTCGCCGGCGCGGTAAAGGAATTTGATGATTGAGGTTTCTTTCTCTGTCAGCCTGATCTTCTTTGCATCATCGCGGATCAGCACTTTTGAGGCTGGCTTGAACTGATAGTGCCCCACTTGAAAAATCGCATCTTCACTGTGTTCATGTTGGCGCAAGTGTGAACGGATACGGGCCAGCAAAACGCCGAAGCGAAAGGGTTTGACCACATAGTCATTGGCCCCTGAATCCAATCCCAAGATTGTATCAGCATCAGAACCCTCTGCGGTGAGCATGACGATCGGCCCTTTATAGCCATTGCGCCGCATCAGCTTGCAGGCTTCACGGCCATCCATGTCTGGCATATTCACATCCAGGATCACCAAATCAGCGTGCTCAGCCTTCAGGGCTTTGACACCCGCCGTGGCGGTGGCATGGTCCGTAACGGTGAATTCGTCATGCAGCGAAAACTGATCTTTCAATGCCTCACGCAACGCATCATCATCATCCACAATCAGCAGTTTTTTAGCCGTAGACATTTTTTTCCAACTCTATTTATGCCAACCTATGAAGATAGCTAAAGTAACGAGCAAAACAACTCACCGTGAGCAGATTGATAGCACAACTTCAGGTTTTTGCGATCTCCCGCCAAAATTCGTTTGGATGGTTAAAAATTGGCTCCCGCACTTTCCCTTGCATCATTGGCAAGAAGGGCAGCACCCATTTCAAACGCGAGGGCGATAATAAAAGTCCGCGCGGCAAATGGAAGTTGGACAAGCTGTATTTTCGGCCAGACAAGGGGCGACGGCCCGCCAGCATGCTCCGCACCACGGCCTTACGCCAACATGATGGCTGGTGCGATGCTGAGGGCCATAAAGACTATAACCGCCAGGTCCGCTTGCCCTTCCCCGCCAGCCATGAAACGCTTTGGCGCGAAGACGCGGCCTATGACCTGCTTGTCACGACCAATCACAATCAGCGCCCTAGAATCCAACGGGCGGGTAGCGCCATATTTCTTCATATATGGCGGCAAGGCGCCATCACGACAGAAGGCTGTGTAGCATTGCGGGCTGCTGATTTGCGCAAGGTTTTGGCCGCCTGCTCACGCACGACTTATCTGGTGATTTAGCGGCGGCCACCAAAAATCGCAGAGCCGACACGCACATAGGTTGCCCCTTCGCCTATAGCTGCCTCAAAATCCCCGCTCATGCCCATCGAAAGCTCCTTAAGCCCGTTTCGCGCAGCCATCTCTGCCATGGCCTTAAAGTAGGGCCTGGGGTCTTTTTCAATGGGCGGAATGCACATCAGCCCTACGATGTTAAGCCCATAACTCTCTCGACACAAACCCAAGAAGTCAACCAAGGCCTCAGGTGCCACGCCAGCCTTCTGTGCCTCATGCCCGATGTTCACTTGCACAAAGCAGCGCAAGGCACGGCCCTGCTTCTTCATTTCTTTTGCCAAGGCTTCAGCAATTTTGGCGCGATCTACCGTTTGGATCACATCAAAGAGAGCCACGGCTTCCGCCGCTTTATTGCTTTGCAAAGGCCCAATAAGATGCAATTCCAAATCAGGATATTGCCGGCGCAAAGCGGGCCATTTCGCTGTCGCTTCCTGCACCCGGTTTTCAGCGAAAATACGCTGCCCCGCGGTAATCACGGGTTCGATCTCAGCTGCACTGAAAGTCTTGGACACGGTAATCAGCCTGGCGCGCCCGGCCACTTTGCCAAAAATTTCGCGCCACCTGAAAATCGCATCGGTCATGCCATTCCTATGACGATGCTTGCAGCCCATTTCAAGGACGGTTATGCAACGTCAATCTAATCCGAGGACCGATGAAATTGGCTGTTGAACGCTATAACCACCGCGAAACCGAACCCAAATGGCAGGCCCATTGGGCTGCGGCAAAAAGTTTCGAAGTCAAAGAAGACGTTTCGAAGCCGAAATATTACGTCCTTGAAATGTTTCCTTATCCGTCGGGCCGCATTCACATGGGCCATGTGCGCAATTACACCATGGGGGATGTGATTGCCCGTTTCCGCCGCGCTTGCGGTTACAACGTACTTCACCCCATGGGTTGGGATGCTTTCGGCATGCCCGCTGAAAATGCCGCTATCGAACGCGGCGTGCACCCAAAAAACTGGACCTACGAAAACATCGCAACCATGAAAACCCAGCTGAGAAGCATGGGCCTGTCACTGGATTGGTCACGCGAATTCGCCACCTGTGATCCTGACTATTATCGGCATGAGCAGGCCATGTTTGTGGATTTCATGGCAGCGGGGCTGGTTGATCGGCGCGTCGCCCAAGTGAACTGGGACCCGGTGGATCAAACTGTTCTGGCCAATGAGCAAGTGATTGACGGCAAGGGCTGGCGCTCCGGCGCGCCCGTTGAAAAGCGCGAATTGGCGCAGTGGTTCTTGAAAATCACCGACTATGCACAAGAGTTGCTTTCGGCTTTGGACACGTTGAAAGATTGGCCTGAAAAAGTCCGTCTGATGCAGAAAAACTGGATCGGACGTTCAGAGGGCTTGCGTTTCACTTTTGACCTGGTTGACGCGGCTGGAAAACCGGTTGCAGGTGGCCTCACGGTTTATACGACGCGACACGATACTTTGTTTGGCGCCAGTTTTTGCGCCGTCTCGGTGGATCATCCACTCTGTAAGAATTTGGCTGACACCGACAAGGGCTTTGAAAATTTCCGCAAAGAAGTGGCCGCTCTCGGCACGTCTGAGGAAAATATCGAACGCGCTGAGAAGAAGGGTTATCCGCTGGGCCTCTATGCGCTGCATCCCTTCGACAAGACGCTCAAGATTCCAGTCTATGCCGCCAATTTTGTGTTGATGGGTTACGGTGAGGGTGCGATTTTTGGCTGTCCGGCCCATGATCAAAGGGACTGGGATTTCGCAACCAAGTATCATCTTCCGATCTTACCCGTCGTTGGCCCAAAAGATGGTGCAACGGTTGATGTTTCCAAGGGCCCCTTTCTTGAGAAAGATGGCGATGAGGCAGTACTCATCAATTCAGATTTTATCAACGGGTTGACTGTTGAAGCCGCCAAACTGGCAATGGCCAAGCGCATGGAAGCCATGGGTGTGGCCAAGCGTGTGGTGAATTTCCGCTTGCGGGATTGGGGAGTGTCGCGGCAGCGCTATTGGGGGTGCCCCATTCCTGTGGTTCATTGCAAGACCTGCGGCATTGTTGCGGTGCCGAAATCACAGTTACCGGTGACGTTGCCGGATGATGCTACCTTTGACAAACCAGGCAATCCGCTTTGGCACCATCCCACGTGGCGCCATACGCATTGCCCGCATTGCAACCAGCCCGCCGAGCGCGAAACCGACACCTTTGACACCTTCATTGATTCAAGCTGGTATTATGCCCGCTTCACCAGCCCGCATGATGCCAATCCGGTCAATGCTGCAGCGGGCAAATATTGGCTGCCAGTTGATCAATATATCGGCGGTGTTGAACACGCGATCTTGCATCTGCTCTATTCGCGCTTTTACGCCCGCGCCATGGAAAAGATCGGCCAGGCCAATGTGGCAGAACCGTTTGCTTCGCTTTTTACGCAGGGCATGGTGATCCATGAGACCTACCGAACTGAAACGGGTGAGTGGATCCTGCCAATTGAGGCAATCCAACAGGCAGGAGCTTGGGTTCACGCGAAATCGGGTGAGCCGCTTATTCTCGGTGGCATAGAGAAAATGTCAAAGTCCAAAAAAAATGTCGTGGATCCTGACACCATCATTGCGAATTATGGTGCAGATACGGCCCGCTGGTTCATGCTTTCTGATACCCCACCGGAGCGCGATGTTGAGTGGACGGAATCGGGGGCGGAAGCAGCGTGGCGCTTCACGCAAAGAATCTGGCGCTTGGTGAATGACATCGCGGAACTTCCGCTTGTAGCACCTGACATGGGCGCTGCTGGTCTGGATCTTCGTCGCACTTGCCACCGCTCTGTTGCAGCAGTCACTGATGATTTGGCGAACTTGCGGTTCAATGTTGCCATTAGCAATATCTATAAGGTTGCCAATGCAATTGCTGCGTCTTTGGCGGCAGTCGAAAAGCCGGCAGGTGCTTTGCGTGAAGCTGGAGAGTTGTTGACGCTTCTTTTCGCTCCCATGATGCCACATCTGGCTGAGGAATGCTGGCGCGTGCTCGGCCACAGGATTCCGGTGGTTGATACACCTTGGCCGAAGTTCGATCCCACGCTTATAATCCAGGACACCGTGACCATCGCCGTGCAAGTCAACGGCAAGCGCCGCGATGAAATGACGGTGGCAAAGGGGCTTGATAAGTCTATTTTGGAAGTGCAAGTTTTGAGACTTGAAAACGTGGTGCGTGCCATGGAAGGCAAGTCAGCTAAAAAGATCATCATCGTGCCAGACAGGATTGTGAATATCGTATGTTGAAGGCAACTGTTGCTTTGTTGTTATGCCTGTCGCTTGCCGCATGCGGCGCCTATCGCCCGCTCTATGGCAGCGGGCCGGATGGCACAGGCGTGGCGGCAAGCTTGTCGTCTATGTCCGTGCAGCAGCAGCACACGCGCTCAGGGCAACTCCTGCGCAACGAACTTCTTGATGGAACTCATGGAGACGGCCCGCAACGCTTTAATTTGAAGTTGGATTTGATCGAGCGGATAATTTATGTGGCCAGCCTTTCGTCGTCTTCAGCCACGCGGCGGCGCTTCAATTTGTCAGCGCATTTTGAATTGTTTGATACTGCATCGAGTAAGGCACTGAGCGCTGGTGACAGTTTTTCCAATGTTGAATTTGACACTGTGAATGTGCCCGTGTCTGATTTGCAGGCTGTGGACGCTGCGCGATCACGGGCCGCCAAAGAGCTTGGGCAAGACATTCGCCTTCGCTTGGCAACCTTTCTTGCAACGCAAAAGCCCTGATTGTGACTATTCTGCGCGAGGAGGATTTGGCGGATTTTTTAGCGCGACGCGCCCAAGCAACGAACGGTCTGCTCGTCCATGGCGCGGATGAAGCTGCGCTTGGTCTTCTGGGTCGTCAGGTAATAAAGCAGCTCGGTGTTGAGGCACAGCGTATTGATGTTGCCAGCTGCAAGTCTGCTCCTGGCCAATTCCTTGATCGGTTTTTATCTCTGTCAATGTTCGGTGATCGCGAAACTCTGCTTGTCGATGATGCAGACGAGGCGTGTCTGAAATTTTTGGAGCCGGCATTTCAGCATTCCGCTTTGGCAAATTTTGTGGTGATCCTGGGTTCGGCCCTTGGGAAAACCTCAAAGTTGAGAATGGCTGCAGAAGCAAGTGCGTTGTTCGGCTGCTTGGCTGTTTATGAGGAAGACGAAGCACGGCTCCATGCTCGAATTCGAAAGTTGCTTGCGGCGCATGGCCTCAGCTGGGGAACCGATGCGGAGGATCAATTTTATTCGGCCGTTGGTGAAGATCGTGCGCTCGTGACAGGAGAAGCAGAAAAGCTTGCGCTATTCGTTCATGGTCAAATGGAAATTTCCGTAGAAGATGTTTCTGCAATTTGCGGCAACACGCTAAAATTTGATGCGGATGCCTTAACCGATGCAATTCTCGGCGGCGATCTGGAAAAAACCGATCACATCAGCGCCGACATGGGCCAAGAGTTGCGTGGTTTTTTTCCCTTGTTCAATCTGCATATTGCGAAATTGCAGGGCCTTGCCCTCGACATGGAGCGCGGCGCGAACGCGGATATGGCCGTGCGCAATGCCAAGCCGCCTATTTTCTTCAAACGCAAGCCCGCCTTCATTGATCAATTGAAGCAGCTTTCTTTGCAAAAGCTCATTGATATTCAAATCGCGATCCAGGAATCGACTCTGCTGGCACGAAAGAATGCTGATCTTGCTGATTCCATTAACAACCGAAGCCTTTTGGCCATCGCCAGACAGTGCCGCGCGCGGGCTTAACTGCTAGCCAACCTGCCCTCCGAGTTTTTTGATCACACCATCCAGCTGGTCTAGGGTTTTGTAGGTAATGATAATCTGCCCACCCGTTTTATCTTTATGCTTAATCGAAACGGAAAGACCCACCGCTTCACTCATTTGTTTTTCCAGGGCGCGGGTATCGGCATCTTTATGTTGAGCGATCTTTGATTTTGGTGACGCATTTTTAGCGCGCGCCAGTTCTTCGGTTTGTCTCACCGTAAGACTAAGTTTGATAATTTTGTCGGCAAGTTCTTCGGGTGAGTCCGTTGCGATTAAAGCGCGGGCATGGCCCGCCGTTAAGCGGCCTGTTTCAATTTGTATCTGGGTTGCCGGAGGAAGATTGAGAAGCCGCATGGTGTTGGCAATATGGCTGCGGCTCTTGCCAATGACGTCTGCAAGTTGCTGCTGGGTGTGCCCATACTGATCAACAAGTTGTCGATAGGCCTTGGCTTCTTCCAACGCGTTGAGATCGGCACGCTGGACATTTTCGATCAGCGCAATCTCCAAGGTTTCCTTGTCGTCCAGTTCACGAATAAGAACGGGAAGCTCATGCAGGCCTGCCCTTTGGCTGGCCCGCCATCGGCGTTCACCTGCCACAATTTCAAAAGTACCGTCGGCCCTTGGGCGAACCACGAGGGGTTGCAACAAGCCTTTTTCTTTAAGCGATGCAGCCAGACTATTCAGATCATCCTCGTTAAAGTGCTTGCGCGGATTGTTGGGGTTGGCCTGTAGAAGTTCGATTGGCACATGGCGCAAAGAGCGAATATCTTGCACGACAGCCTCTTCAGTTGTGTCATCACCAATTAACGCAGCGAGACCACGTCCAAGCCTACGCTTTTGTACCTGTGTCATGAATATAAACCTTTTATTTTTGTTTCGGTCATGAATCGATTATGCTGCACGCAGATCACGCTCCCGCCGGATAACTTCCGAAGCCAGCCGGATATAAGCCTGCGAACCAACGCAGGCGTGGTCATAGAGCAGAACCGGCTTGCCATACGAGGGCGCTTCTGAAACCCGCACATTACGCGGAATCACGGTGTCATAAACCTTGTCGCCCAAAACCTCGCGCACATCCTGCGCCACCTGGTCGGAAAGGCTGTTGCGCTTGTCAAACATGGTCAGCACCACACCTTGGATTACCAGTTTCGGATTCAGGGTCGTGCGCACGCGCTCAACGGTTTTCAACAACTGGCTCAAGCCCTCCAGCGCGAAAAATTCACATTGCAACGGAACCAGAATGGCATCGGCGGCGGTAAGGGAATTGATTGTAAGCAGATTGAGCGAAGGTGGACAATCAACCAGAATATAACTGTAATTTCGGCCCGGCATGGCCAACATCAATTTGATGGCATCATGCAGTCGGTGGGTTTTTCGTGGCAGATCTGAAAGCTCAAGTTCGGCACCTAAAAGATCAATCGTGGCTGGCGCACAGTGCAGGCGCGGTATGGCCGACTCAACGATCACTTGGTCAAGGTCTGCCTCACCGATCAACACGTGGTAGGACGATCTTTGATTGGCCCGCCTGGCTACACCAAGGCCTGTTGAAGCATTGCCCTGAGGATCAATATCAATCACCAAAACATTCTCACCCACGGCAGCTAAAGCGGTTCCAAGATTGATGGCTGTCGTCGTCTTGCCAACGCCACCCTTTTGATTGGCAACGGCGAGGATGCGCGGCTTTTGGCCAACATTATTCGTCAACATGGGCGATTTCCTTCACTTCTAGGATCACAGCTTGCGAATCAGTGAGGCTGGAATGTTTCTGTGCCGTAATAATCCAAGATTTAGCAGCCGCAGTCAATTCTGCATCAATATCTTGTCCCTTGTGGAAAAGCCCGGCTGCCCCGTTGGAGAAGAATGGTTCGGCATAACCAAGAAGCTCGCTGAGCGGCGCCAAGGCCCGCGCCGTTAAAAGCTGAACTTTCGGCAGGTTTTTTGGAGCAACGCGCGGTATCAAACGCTCTGTATGCACAAACCCCTTCACGCCCATTTGCCGTAAGGCTTCGGCCAAAAAGGCAGATTTCTTGGCATTGGACTCGAACATGTGAACTGGCGCTGGCTGAATGGCCGCCAAAACCAGAGCGGGAAAACCTCCGCCTGATCCAAGATCAGCGATAGCGGAGGTGTTTTTGTGAATCAACGGCAGCAACTGCGCCGCGTCTAAAATATGCCGCGCCCAGATATCGGGAACCGTTGAGGGAGCAATAAGATTGATTTTTCTTTGCCAAGCCTGAGTGACTGATACCAAAACCTCCAAACGCCCGAGGGATTCACGTGAAACACCCAGTTTTTGCCAGGTTTCTGAGCTGATTTCAGACACGGTTTAAGCCACCTTGGGCTTGGATTTTTTCAAATAACCCAAGAGAACCGCCAAACCAGCTGGCGTCATCCCCTCGATGCGCTGCGCCTGCGCAATGGTGCGGGGCAAAGCCTTGGCAAGCTTTTGGCGCAATTCCATGGAAAGGCTAGGTAGAGAGAAATAGTCGATGGTGGCGGGGAGGGCTGCGGCCTCATCTTTGCGTAAGGCCACAATCTCCGCCGCTTGGCGGTGCATGTATCCAGCGTAGAGAGCGTCGGCTTCCAGCGCTTCCTTGGCAAACTCTGGCAGGTTTGCCAACGCCGGCCATATCTCTTGAACGCGAGCCAGGCCCACATCGGGCATGGCGATCAGTTCCATGGCATTGCGGCTGCGACCGTCTTGATTAACCTTCAGTCCCAGTTTTGCCAAAGCCGCGGACGTGAGTGATGATTCACGTGCAACATTCCGCGCTTGCGTGATGGTTTCCATCTTGGCGGCAAAAGCCTTCGCCCGTGCTGATCCAACGATCCCCAGTGCGATGCCTTTTGGCGTTAAACGCTGGTCAGCGTTGTCTGCTCGCAAAGAAAGGCGATATTCCGCCCGGGAAGTAAACATCCGGTAAGGCTCCGAAACGCCGCGCAAGACGAGATCATCCACCATGACGCCAAGGTATCCATCCGCTCGCCCAAAAGTGGCCGACGTGCCACCCCCTGCGGCCCGCGCTGCATTGAGGCCGGCCACGAGCCCTTGGGCTGCTGCTTCTTCATAACCTGTGGTGCCGTTAATCTGGCCGGCCAAGTAGAGCCTCGGCAGCTTTTTAACTTGCAAATCATGGCCTAGCTCTCGCGGGTCTACATAGTCATACTCGATTGCATAACCGGGCCTGATGATGCGAGCCGCTTCCAAACCCGGCATCGAATGGATGAAAGCGGCTTGAATATCTTCAGGTAATGAGGTCGAAATTCCATTCGGGTAAACCGTATCGTCATCCAGACCTTCGGGTTCCAGAAAGACCAGATGGCTCGATTTATCACTGAATCGGTGGATTTTATCTTCGATCGACGGGCAATAGCGTGGGCCGGTACCAGAAATTTGGCCAGAATAGAGCGGCGATCGTCCGATGTTATCAGCGATGATCTGATGGGTGGCAGCAGTGGTAGCAGTCACAAAACAAGAGATTTGTGGCGTCGTGATCCTTTGTGTCAGAAACGAAAAGGGCGTAGGCGGATCATCGCCTTTCTGTTCTTCTAAAATAGCCCAGTTGATTGTACGGCCATCCAGCCGCGCCGGCGTTCCAGTTTTTAAACGTCCCAAAGTCAGTCCGGCGCTGATGAGCTGATCTGAGAGCCCCAGAGCAGGGGCTTCACCAACCCGACCAGCCGGGATCTTTTGTTCGCCAATGTGAATCAATCCATTGAGGAAGGTACCTGTGGTCAGAACCACTGCCTTGGCGTGTAACTCCTGGCCATCCGCCAGAGTCAGCCCTTTGACAAACCCATTTTCAATTTTGAGTGCGACCACAGCGCCCTCAATAAGGGAAAGATTGGCTTGCTCTGCCAGCGCCTGCTGCATTGCTCGGCGATAAAGTTTGCGGTCTGCCTGTGCACGCGGGCCTCTGACAGCGGGACCCTTGGAACGATTGAGCAGGCGGAATTGAATACCGGCTTTATCAGCAATGCAACCCATCACGCCACCAAGAGCATCAATCTCGCGCACCAAATGGCCTTTGCCCAAACCCCCAATGGCCGGATTGCAAGACATCTCACCGATGGTCGCTTGTTTATGTGTAACCAAAGCCGTGGCCGCCCCACAACGCGCCGCAGCAGCAGCAGCCTCACAGCCTGCATGCCCGCCACCCACAACAATCACATCAAACTTCTGCATAAGGTCTGCGCCTCTAGCGCAAACGACTGCAATTTGAAAGGGTATGTGGTTCTGTGCCTTCGGCGGGAGAGGAAGAAGTTAAGCGATGGTAAAAATAATCAGCCTACGGAGCAATGGAATCACCAAGAAAGTTTCACGTGAAACACTATTTTCCAATACAGAACTCGCCAAAGATCTTGCCCAGCAATTCTTCCACTTCAACATGCCCCGTGATTTCACCAAGATAACGTGCGGCCCTACGCAAATCTTCACAAACCAATTCCGATTCCCGGTGCGGCCGCAACAAACATTCGTTAAGGAGCCGAATCGAATTTTGGATGGCCGTAACATGGCGTCGCCGCACCACAACCGCGTCTTCTATGCCAACCATGCGATGCTGAACCAAAACCTTTAGTCGATCACGCAGTTCAGCAAGCCCCACACCCGTCCGAGTGGATAGGGCAAAATCAGAATCGTTCTGTGTCCGAATCAAATCAAGATCAGATTTATTCCAAACCACCACGTCCGGTTTTCGTGGCGGCCCTACCGTTTGCGCCACGTCTGGCGATTGGACCCACACCAGTATGTCCGCATATTGCACGGCCGCTTGCGCGCGCGTCATGCCCTCACGTTCAATCTCATCGCGGGTCTTGTCTCGCAAACCCGCGGTATCCGAAACACTCAGCGGCAAGCCTTCAAACATCACTTGGGCTTCAATAACATCTCGCGTTGTTCCCGCCAGCGGCGACACGATGGCAGCATCACGCCCGACCAGGGCATTCATCAATGATGATTTGCCAACATTGGGAGCACCAGCAATCACCAACTGCAAGCCGCTTCGCACGGCTGCATAATTTTCAGATCGCGCCAGTGCCGCGTTGAGCTGCGCAACCAAATCCAAAATGATCGGTTTGGCGCTGGCACATGCCTTTTCTGAGACATCATCTTCATCTGAGAAATCAATTGCCGCTTCATGCAAGGCTAAAGCCGCCAACACAGAATTTCTCCAGTTTTCATAGACCGCGCTCGCTTCACCCAGAAACTGCCGCATGGCCAGCCGTCGTTGCGCTTCTCCTTGCGCGGCCAGCAAATCACTGAGACCCTCAACTTCCACCAGATCAAGTTTGCCATTGGCAAAAGCGCGCTTGGAAAATTCACCTGGCGCGGCCATGCGCAAACCTTCGCGCCCGGATAATTCCTCCAGCAACAAGCTGATAACCGCTGGGGCACCATGAATATGAAACTCGACGATGTCCTCGCCCGTGGCTGAATGTGGCGCAGGGAAATAAAGGACCAGTGCCTCGTCGATGATTTGGCCTTGCCCCGTTCTGATTTTGCGAACCACCGCAGAACGCGGCTGTGGCGCATCTCCTGCAAAAGCCTTAAGCGTGCCCAAGGCCCGGGGGCCCGAAATGCGCACCACCGCAATTCCCGCTTTCCCGATGCCAGAACTCAGTGCAAAAACCGTATCCGGGAACACATTGGTCATCGTTTCGGAAACGAATCGATAACCAATGCGCCGATCACGATCAGGCATTCATACTATCGAAGAAATCCCCGTTGGATTTGGTCTGCCGCATTTTATCCAGCAAGAACTCAATGGCATCAACTGTGCCCATAGGGTTGAGAATCCGCCGCAAGACATAAGTCTTCTTGAGCGTCTCGGCTTTGACAAGGAGCTCTTCCTTGCGCGTGCCAGATCGCAGAATGTCAATAGATGGGAACACCCGCTTATCCGCCACCTTACGGTCCAGAATGATTTCAGAGTTACCCGTGCCTTTGAATTCTTCAAAGATCACCTCGTCCATCCGACTGCCGGTATCGATCAGAGCAGTGGCAATGATGGTGAGAGAACCTCCCTGTTCGATATTGCGCGCCGCACCGAAGAAACGCTTCGGGCGCTGCAGGGCATTGGCGTCAACGCCACCCGTCAACACCTTGCCAGAGCTTGGCACAACCGTGTTGTAGGCTCTGCCAAGCCGCGTGATCGAGTCTAACAAGATCACCACGTCGCGGCCATGCTCGACCAGGCGCTTGGCCTTCTCGATTACCATTTCAGCAACCTGCACATGGCGTGTTGCTGGTTCATCGAAAGTCGAAGATATAACTTCGCCCTTCACCGAGCGCTGCATATCCGTCACTTCTTCGGGGCGTTCATCAATCAACAAAACAATCAGATAACATTCAGGGTGATTGGTGGTAATCGAATGCGCAATATTCTGCAGCAAAACGGTTTTACCGGTGCGCGGGGGGGCAACGATCAACCCACGTTGGCCTTTGCCAATGGGCGCCACAATATCGATCACCCGCGCCGATGCATCCTTGCGTGTGGGATCATTGATCTCCATCTCAAGCCGCTGGTCTGGATAAAGCGGCGTCAGGTTATCAAAATTTACCTTGTGGCGGGCCTTATCAGGGTCTTCAAAATTGACCGTGTTGGCTTTCACCAGCGCAAAATAACGCTCACCGTCTTTGGGACCGCGAATCGGGCCTTCAACGGTATCGCCGGTGCGCAGCGCATATTTTCTAATCTGGCTGGGCAAAACATAGATGTCATCAGGCCCGGCCAGATAATTGGCATCGGCTGAACGCAAGAAGCCAAAACCATCCAGCAAAACTTCAATCACGCCTTCGCCAATGATTTCCACATTCCGGTTGGCATAGGATTTCAAAATGGCAAACATAAGCTCTTGCTTGCGCAAGGTGCTGGCGGCTTCCACTTCCAGCTGTTCTGCCAACACTAAAAGTTCAGCCGGCGACTTGCGCTTTAGTTCGGAGAGTTTCATCTCCTTCAGTTCGTTGATTTCGGTCATTCATAACTACTTTGGAAAATTATAGGCGAGCGGCGCTCAGCCATCACCCGGACGGGCGTGGAACTCGCATAACACAATTTGGCGATAAACCAAACAAAATTATGAAAACGGCTTCACCACCACAAAGATCACAATCCAAATCAACAGCACGGTTGGCACTTCATTGATCATTCGAAAATAGCGGCCCGAATGCGAGCGCTGGCCCCGCGCAAAGGTTTTCAGATGAAACTCCAGCAGCCCATGATAGCCCAACAAACACACAACGCCCAAAAGCTTCATCGAAAGCCAAGGCGCAGCCCAACTGAATCCCGCCGCTTCAACGGTGGCCATACCGGCAAGTAGGGCCACAACCGCGGCCGGACGCATGATGACGCCGAGCAAGCGCCGCTCCATGATCTTGAACAACTTGTCACCATCAGAACCAACCGCCAAGTCCGTGTGATAAACAAACAGACGGGGCAAATAGAACAGCCCCGCCATCCATGCCACAACGGCAACAATATGAATAACTTTAATCCACAGATTCGCCATCAGTCAAAGGCCCTCACTTCTTTCACCAGCCGCTCAACCATTCTGATCTCCGTTTGCGGCAATATGCCGTGGCCAAGATTGAAAATATGCCGCTCCATCGGCACCGCATTGAGAACCTCCCTTGTGTGTCCAAGCAATTCATCCACATTTCCAAGCAGCAGCTCGTTGTGCAAATTGCCCTGCACGGCAATGCCAGCAGGCAGGTCTGCCAAAACCGAACCAATGGCCACATCTTCCTCAAGGCCAGCACAATTCGCTGCTGTGGCCCGGGCAACGCCCGCATGGCCACGCCCCAAGCCGCGCGCAAATACGATAACCGGATAATTTGTATGGACAGCACGAACGCCGCGAACAATCGCGGCAATGGGGTTTATGACCAAACGTTCAAGATGAGCCAAAGGCACATCACCAGCCCAACTGTCAAAAATCTGAACCACTTCTGCACCGGCACTGATCTGACCGAGCAAATAAGTTGTGGATGCCGCAACCAGTTTTGCCATCATCAATGAAAACCAGGCGGGATTTTTAATTGCGATTGCCAAAGCAGTCTTGCGTTTTGAGCTTCCGCCCTCGATCATGTAACTGGCAACTGTCCAAGGTGCCCCACAAAAACCGATGAGGGTTTGATGGGGCAACAAATCCCTTTTCACCAAGCCAACTGTTTCAAAAACCCTTTTGAATTGCTCGCCCCTAAGGTCTAATCGCTCCACATCGTGAATATCTTTCACGGTTTCAAGAACCGGGCCCTCACCCTCCTTAAATGCCAGCGACAGCCCCATTGCATGCGGTACAACCAGAATATCTGAAAACAGAATTGCCGCATCAAAATCAAAACGCCGCAGGGGCTGCAAAGTCACTTCCGCAGCCATGGCGGGATTGTAACACAAATCCAGAAACGAGCCGGCCTTGCTGCGCAGTTCGCGGTATTCCGGAAGGTATCGTCCAGCTTGCCGCATGATCCACATCGGCCTGCGCTGCGGCATTCGGCCTTCTAAGACATCGAGGATTGCTTTCAAACCAATCTCCATAAACTAAGATAGAATCTTAAGTGCTTATTCTATTGGTCATAGGATAAGCAAAACTGCGTGGATAGGCGAAAAAACCTTGAGATAATATGTGGAAAACCTGGGACAGCTTTTAATTCTTGCCTAATTCAAGTCGTGAATCCAGTAACATGGTTGTATGATATCGCAATGTAGAGCTTATCAACACTTTATCGGCACCGTGAGATGCGCGACCGCCGAATGTGGAAAAGGTGCCGACTAAACTGTTCAATCGCTGCTAACCCCTAAACTCATACCGCCTTATCCACCGGATCAATAGCCAACTGTGAATAAACCCATAACCATCCTCGCATCCACCAGCACAGCGCGCCAAAGACTGTTGGCCAACGCTGGCGTCACCTTCGATTTCCTGGCGCCGCCGGTGAGTGAGAATGAATTGCGCCGTGAAATGGTAGCATTGCAGCCACAACAAATTGCGGTGGAACTTGCGAAGGCAAAAGCCATTTCGGTCAGCCTGGCTTTTCCCAGTGCATTAGTGATCGGTGCGGATCAAATTCTCGAATTTGAAAATAAGCCGCTGCACAAGGCGACAAATCTGACGGAAGCAAAAAGAAAATTGAAACGCCTGCGCGGCAAAGCCCATCACCTTCATTCCGCCTTTGCCTGTGCAAGAAATGGGCAAATTGCTCATGCAGAAGTAATAAGCGCCAAGCTGACCATGCGCCATTTTTCTGATGAATTTCTAAACCAATATCTGGCGGCGGCAGGTAAAGAGGTGCTTTCCGCGGTGGGATGTTATTTCTATGAAGGACCAGGCATCCAACTTTTTGAGGAAGTGGAAGGCGACCATTCAACAATCTTGGGATTGCCGCTTTTGCCGCTTCTCGCGTTCTTGCGCCAATCCTCTATAATTGCGTCATGAAAAAAGTCTGCGTCATCGGCTATCCCATTGCCCATTCCAGATCACCGCTGATCCACAATTATTGGCTTCAGATGTATGGCATCCCAGGGCTTTATGAGAAACGTGAAGTCAAAGTGCCGGAGCTCCAGCACTTTCTGCATCATCTCACGGCGCAAGGTTATGTGGGATGCAACGTTACAATTCCTCACAAGGAAGCCGCCTTGGCCTTCGTGCCTCATCTGGAAGATGTCGTAAAGCGCACAGGCTCCCTCAACACGGTTTATTTCGTAGGCGAAACGCTTTGTGCCACCTCCACCGATGGTGAGGGGTTTTACCAAAACCTGGTGACGCAAGTGCCGGAATTGGATTTAACGGGGAAAACAGTGGTTATTTTTGGTGCCGGTGGCTCTGCGCGCGCCATCACCGAAAGACTGTTGAGAGAAAACATTGGCAAAATTAAAATTCTGAACCGAACCCATTCAAGGGCGGAAGAATTGGCTGCCCTCTTCGGAAGCAAAGTGGTGCCGATCGTCCAAAATAGTTTCGTTAGCGAATCGAGAGATGCCGTCCTTGTCATCAATACCACTGCGCAAGGCCTGAGGGACCAGGAGAAACTCAACGTAGACCTTTCTTGCTTGCCCCCTCAAGCGGTGGTGGCGGATATTGTCTATGTGCCGCTGAAAACCTCCTTGCTCATCCAGGCTGAAGCGCGAGGATTGCGAACTGTCGGTGGCTTGGGCATGCTTTTGCATCAGGCTGTCGTTGGTTTTGAGAAGTGGTATGGGTTGAAACCAGTGGTGACACACGAGCTCTACCAACGTGTGGCAAAAGATGTTGAACAAGGTTCCAATTGATGTTGATCATTGGCCTCACCGGTTCAATCGCCATGGGCAAATCCGAAGCTGCAAAAATTTTGGCCAAATATGGTTTGCCACTGTTTGATTCAGATGCCGAAGTTCACCAACTCTACGACAGTGAAAGGGGCGCGGCGCTAATCGCGCCATTGGTGCCGCATGCCATTGTTGAAAAAAAAGTAAACCGCGAGATAATCACCAAAGCGGTTGTGGCCGACAAGGCTTTGTTGAACAAGCTGGAACTCATCGTTCATGGCGAGATTCGCCAACGCCGACAAAACTTTATTGCTGAGGCGCGGCAACAAGGTGCCAAAGCTGTGGTGGTGGATATTCCACTCTTGTTTGAAACCAATGCCCAGAAGGAGTTTGATAAGACGCTTGTAATCTCCTCCCTGGCCTCAACCCAAAAGGCCAGAGCCTTGGCAAGGCCCCAGATGACGCAAGAGCGTCTGAGTATGATCCTCGATCGCCAATTGCCTGATGATGAAAAGCGCCGGTTGGCCGATGTTGTGATCGAAAATAATGGTTCGATTGCGGAACTAAAACATAAACTCATTGAACAAATGAAAAAATGGGGAATTTAGCAATGGTGCGTGAGATTGTTCTGGATACCGAAACAACCGGCCTGGATCCGGCCCAGGGCCACCGCATCGTGGAAATTGGCGCAGTTGAATTGATCAATCATATGCCCACCGGCCAGAGCTACCACATCTATCTCAACCCCGAACGCGACATGCCGAAAGAGGCCGAGGCGGTTCACGGATTGAGCAATGCATTCCTGAAAGATAAGCCGCTATTTAAAAGCCAACTCAAGGCGTTCCTGGATTTCATTGGCGATGCAACACTTGTCATCCACAATGCCGGTTTTGATATGTCTTTCATCAATGCAGAACTGGGATACTGCAACACTCTGGCTATTTCTTCAGACTGTGTGATTGATACACTGACCCTGGCGCGCCGCGCCCACCCCATGGGCCCGAATAGTCTGGATGCGCTGTGTAAGCGATATGGGGTGGATAATTCCAAGCGCACAAAACATGGTGCGTTGCTGGACGCTGAATTGCTGGCCGATGTCTATCTTGAAATGATTGGCGGCAAGCAAACCAGTTTTGGACTTTCAGAGATAAAATCAAAAACCGCGATATCGCCAGCACTGTACCCCACACGCATTGGCCAGCGCGGCAAGGCCTTGCCATCACGGTTATCGGAAATTGAAATTATGGCTCATGAAAAAGCCATCGCCAGCTTGGGTAACGCCGCCCTCTGGAAGAATTAAGCTTGGCCCGCAGCTTGGGTCTGCATCCGTTTTTGATACATGCCGGCAAAATCAATGGGGTCCAGCATTAGTGGCGGAAAGCCGCCATTTCGTGTCGCGTCGGCCAGGATTTGGCGGGCAAAAGGAAACAACATGCGGGGGCATTCAATCAAAACCGCCGGATGCAACAGATTCTCGGGAAAGTTTTCCATGCGGAAAACACCCGCGTAAAGAATATCAGCGGCAAAAATAACTTTGCCCTCTGCGGAAGCTTTTGCATCGATATGCAATTCAACCTCAAAATCTGCCGTCCCCAGGTTGCGGGCATTCACATTGACCGAAATGTTGATATCTGGCTGTTTGGTTTGCGGCGTGAGTGAAGTTGGCGCGTTTGGATTTTCAAAACTGAGGTCTTTCAAGTATTGCCCAAGAATGCGCATTGAAGGCTGGGAACCCGGTGTCGGCGCCGGCGCCGTAATGTTGGCTTGCGGGGCCGCTGCCATCGGCGGGGCTTTTGCGGCACTGGTGCCGTTTGACTGCTTCGGGGGTGCCTTGCGCGGTGCCGTTTTCAATTCTTTAGCCATTATTCTGCCCTCATGTTGCCGCTGCGAACTATCATGAAAACCCTTTGCGCCGCAAGCCGAAGCGAACGGCGTTTATGGGCTCATTGAATTCATGCTCCTACAGTGCCAAATGGGGTGATGATGATTTTTTCAGATCCGCTCAATCTCCTCTTTCTCGCAATTGCCGCGATTGCGGGCTTCAGGCTTTGGCAAGTGCTGGGCAAACGCAGCGGCGCTGAGCGCATCTTGCCGATAAGAGATTTCAAAACACAGCCTTTGCCAGCTGATCTGGAACTCACGGCATCAACCGAGCCACCGGCAAGAAATACCTGGCAAGGTCATGCGGTGGAAGGGTCAGATCTGGCCAAAAATTTGGACACGCTGGCACAGTCGGATGTGCACTATGATAGTAACGCGTTTCTCCTCTGGGCCCAAACTGCTCACGAGTCAGTTTTAAACGCCTTTGCCAATGGTGATATCAAAGCGCTGGATCCGTTGTTGGACGCCACCACATTGGCGCTGTTTGAAAAGGAAATTGCCAGGCGCAAGGCTGCAGACGAGACGACTATTTTCAAATTTGTGGCCATAAAAATGGCAACGCTCAAACACGTTTCCATTCAAAACCATCAGGCCCTCATCGAAGTCGCCTTTAAATCTTCAGTTTATTCAGCCATCAAAAATGCCGCCGGAACCATCATCAGCGGTGACGATAAACGGGCTGTTGAAATTGATGAACTCTGGACTTTTGAGCGCAACCTCAAAAACTCCACTGAGTCGTGGCGCGTGTCACAAACCCATGATCTAAATGAATATGCTTAAGCCTGTAGCATTTAAGGATATCAAGGGCTGGGCCGAGGATGACTTAAACTGCGCGCTTGAAACTTTCCAACGTTCAGCCATCGAAATTTTGCAAAATGGTCACGGCTTTAAACGCCAGGCCCGGTTCGGCGGAACGCGCGAAAACTGGCGCAAAAGTTGTGAAAAGTCGCTCACTGCAAAGCGCGGCAGAAATTTTTTTGAAACCCATTTTCGCGCATTCCAAGTGAATGTCGATGGTGGGTCAGGCGGGCTTTTCACCGGATATTATGAACCAATGGTGCTGGGCTCTCGCACGCCGAGCCAAGATTATCGCGTGCCGATTTATGCCCCACCGGGTGACCTTGTCACTTTTTCAGACGTGGAGCGCGAGACAACCGGCCTCAATTATGGTCGCCGTGAAAATGGTAAAGCTGTGGGATATTACACAAGGCAGCAGATTGAGAGCGGTGCCTTGGAGGGCAGGGGGTTGGAACTCTGCTTTATAAAAAGTTGGGTCGATGCCTTTTTTATTCATGTGCAGGGCAGTGGTCGCGTGCTTTTGGACGATGGCCAAGTCATCCGGCTGTCCTATGCCGCAAAAAATGGGCAAGACTATACGGGCATCGGCGGCATCTTGTCAGCGCGCGGAATTGGCACGCCTCAAACCATGTCTATGCAGTTGTTGCGCGATTGGATGGCGCAAAATCCATCGCAAACGCACGAGCTTCTGTGGAACAACAACTCATTTATTTTTTTCCAAGTCACCGAAATTAGTGATCCTCATTTGGGTGCCATAGGCGCTGCAAAGGTCAATCTTACACCCCTGCGTTCATTGGCCGTCGATCGCTCGAATTGGATGTTTGGCACTCCGCTATTTATTGATACGCTTGAACCGCGTGAAGCACAGAATGGCCCTTCGCCCTTTCGTCATTTGATGATTGCGCAAGACACCGGCACCGCGATCAAAGGCCTCGTGCGAGGCGATATTTACTGGGGCTGGGGCGAAACTGCGGCCCAAAATTCAGGCCATATGAAATCACCAGGTCAGATGTTTGCATTATTGCCTCATCGTTTGGTTGAAGGGCTGACGGGGTGATGAAAAAGCGCTTCGAAGTGCCTGATCATGCCTTGTGGGAGGAAGTGAAAACCTCGGTTTCTCCCATCAAGCGCGCAAGGCGCAGCAAAGCGAAAGTTGAACTAATTCCTCAGGCGCTTGCAACCTTCTCCCAAGCAATACCCGCACGGTCTGCGCCAAGAGCAGCGCCATCGGCTGCCCCAGCGCTTGCCCTGTTTGATCGCCGGACAGCCCAAAGGCTGGGGCGCGGCCAATCAGAGCCTGAAGCCCGCATTGATCTCCACGGCGAAACACTGGATAATGCCCGCTTTGCTCTGCTCCACTTTCTGTCAGCGCGGCGAATGCAAGGCTTGCGGCTGGTTTTGGTGATCACCGGAAAGGGTTTTTCACCCTTCGCTCGCCACACGCTGCATGGATTAAGCCATTTCAACACACCCGAACGCGAGGGGAAAATCCGCAGGGAGTTGCCCATGTGGTTGGAAGAAACCCAGTTTCGCGTTCATGTGGTTGGCTTCCAACCTGCCCATCCGCGCCACGGCGGTGGCGGGGCATTCTATGTGCGTTTGCGCAAGCACGAGAAAGCACGTTCATGACTCCCTTTGGTGCAAGGCTGAGGAAGTTACGTCAACAAAGAGGCCTCACTCAAGCCAAAATGGCAAAAGCCGTTCAAGTGTCACCGGCTTATCTTTCGGCCCTCGAACACGGCAAGCGCGGGCGGCCCAGCTGGCATCTCGTCCAGTCGATCATTGCCCATCTCAATATCATCTGGGACGAAGCGGAGGAGTTGATCAAACTGTCCCGCGTTTCTCATCCGAAAATCACTGTCGATACCAGGGGCCTTTCGCCCCTCGCCACTGAGCTGGCCAACGAACTTTCAATCCGCATCAGCAAACTGGACGATGCAAAACTTTCTGGCCTGCTTGAGAGCTTGAAATCAAACTAACGATATAAAGATATCTTTATATAGCTCTTGCCGCCTGTTATGGCGCGTGCTAGGGCAAGGCGAAATTCAGGAGACACGCATGGCAAAAGCCCACGATTATCACGTTGCAGATATTAAATTGGCCGAATGGGGCCGCCTCGAACTCGGCATGGCCGAAATTGAAATGCCAGGCCTCATGGCCACGCGAGAGGAATATGGCAGAACCCAGCCTCTCAAGGGCGCGCGCATTTCAGGCTCGCTGCACATGACCATTCAGACCGGTGTTCTGATTGAGACTTTGAAAGCGCTCGGCGCTGATGTGCGCTGGGCCTCTTGCAACATTTACTCGACGCAAGACCACGCTGCCGCCGCTATCGCAGCTGCCGGCACGCCAGTTTATGCCGTCAAGGGCGAAACCTTGAAGGAATACTGGGAGTACACCGGCAAGATTTTTGATTGGCCAGACGGCCAGCCTTCAAACATGATCTTGGACGATGGTGGCGACGCAACGCTTTATATTTTGCTCGGCGAAAAAGCCGAAAAAAATCCAGCGCTCATTGCCAAGCCAACCAATGAGGAAGAAGAATGCCTTTACGCAGAAATTGCCAAGCGCATTAAAAACCAGCCCGGCTGGTTTGAAAAACAGCGCAAGGCCATCATTGGTGTATCGGAAGAAACCACCACCGGCGTTCACCGCCTTTATGAAATGCAAAAGAAGGGTGATTTGCCTTTCCCCGCCATCAACGTGAACGACTCCGTTACCAAATCCAAATTCGACAATAAATATGGCTGTCGTGAATCATTGGTTGACGCAATTCGCCGCGGCACCGACGTGATGATGGCTGGCAAAGTCGCCGTTGTGTTGGGATACGGTGATGTGGGCAAAGGCTCGGCCTCTTCACTTTCCGGCTCAGGTGCCCGCGTGGTTGTCACCGAAGTAGATCCCATCTGTGCACTGCAAGCGGCAATGGATGGCTATGATGTGAAAACGCTCGATGACGTTGTGGAGTCCGCAGATATTTTTGTAACGGCCACGGGCAATAAAGACGTGATTTCTGCAGAGGACATGCGCAAGATGAAAAATCTTGCCATCGTCTGCAACATCGGCCACTTCGATAATGAGATTGACGTGGCGGGCCTGCGTAATCACAAATGGATCAATGTGAAGCCGCAGGTTGACCTTATTGAATTCCCCAAGGGCAACCGCATTGTGCTTCTCTCGCAAGGCCGTCTGGTGAACTTGGGCAACGCCACCGGCCATCCAAGCTTCGTGATGTCGGCTTCCTTCACCAACCAGACCTTGGCGCAGATCGAACTGTTCACCAATGCCAAGACTGGCAAATACAAGAACGAAGTTTATGTGCTGCCAAAGCATCTCGATGAAAAAGTGGCTATGCTGCATCTTGCAAAGTTGGGCGCCAAGCTCACCACGCTGAAAGATGAACAAGCCAGCTATATTGGCGTGGATAAAAAAGGCCCATTCAAGCCGGATTATTATCGCTATTAATAAAAAAGCCCTCCCCCGTGCTCATCATAAGCGCGGGGGGGAAGGGCCCGATGCGGGTGAATTCCATTTGACGTTTTTCTCAAGTGTCTTGGCCAATCATTTAATTCGATAAAATTCCTCTGCCGTCTGCCTGAAAACCGCTCCCTGATCGGCCTCGCCAACCAGGCTTTTTGCCGTGGCAAACCACTTTGCATAATCTCCATTGAGATTGAGCACCGGCCAATCTGATCCCCACATGACGCGCTGCGGCCCGAATTGTTTCAGAACATGGGCCGCATAAGGGCGTAATGTCTCAATGCTCCAACCTGGTAAGGCTTCCGTGGCAAGGCCTGATAGTTTGCAAGAAACATTCGTCTCTTTGGCGATCACCGCCATCTTTGCGGCCCAGGGCTCAAAAGCCCCGTCGCGAATGGCGGGCTTCATGCAGTGATCAATCACAATGCGCATTTTCGGATAGCGCTGAAACAGTTTCAGGAATGGGTCGAGATGCAGTGGAAACCCCAAAGCATCAAAACTGAGATCAAGTTCAACAATGGCTTGCAAGGCCCATTGCACGTCTGGCCGGTGCATCCATTCCGGGTCCGGCAAATCCTGGATCATCGGCCGAACCCCAGAAAATTTGGGATGCTTGGCTAACCTTTCAAGCTGCCTGCGATCACCGCGGTTCTCAAAATCGATCCACCCCACCACCTTGGCTACATGATCGGTGGCGTCAGCCAAACCCAACATATATTCGGTTTCAGCAATGGTTGGCGCTGCTTGCACCAGAACGGACTTGGCAATGCGAGCCGCAGCAAGATGGGGTGCAAGTTCCCGTGGACCGAACGGTTTGGCAATGGGGGCCGCAGCCTCCCTCACCATCCAGAAATAATCGCCGCGTGCGGGGTTCCAAAAATGCTGATGTGCATCAATCATGATGTTGGTGCACGCGCATCCATCAGTCCGGCAACCTTCAAATCTTGCCATAACACTTTCGGAATCTTCTTTGAAATTGTCTTTATGTTGAAAGCGATTTGCTGGGTTGAAGATGCACCCGGGATGATTGACACAACACAAGGGTGAGCGAGTGGAAAATGCAATGCAGCTTCCGCCAACTTGACTTTATGCCTTTTACAAATGGCCTCGATCGCGGCCACGCGCTGCATGATGGGCTTGGGCGCTGGATCATAATTATACATCGCTCCTTTCACCGCGCCGGTGGCAAGAATGCCTGAGTTATAAACCCCGCCGAGCACGATGCCGATGCCACGCTTTTCACACAGTGGCAGGAAGGAGTTGAGCGCTTCCTGTTCAAGCAGCGTGTAACGACCAGCGAGTAAGAAAAGATCAAAGTCACCTTGCTTGGCCAAAGTCTCGGCACCCTGCCACTCGTTGATGCCCGCACCAAATGCCTTGATCACTTTTTCGTCGCGCAGCTTTACCAGGGCTTTGTAACCTCCAGCCATAAAGTCTTTGGCATGCGCATCACGCGCTGCCTCGGATTTATGCGTAAAAACATCAAGATCATGCACATAAACAATATCGATAGAATCAAGGCCCAAGCGCTCCAGCGAGAATTCCAGAGACCGCATGGCACCATCATAACTATAATCATAATTCTCGCGGCGGGTGGGCGTGTCAAAAAATTTTCCGATGCCGGTGCGCTGAAGGGGCGGGCAGGCTGTAAGCAGCCGCCCAACCTTGGTGGAAAGCACGTAGTATTTGCGGTTTTTGCCGCGCAGAAAATGGTTGAGCCGCGTTTCCGAAAGCCCCAGCCCATAGAGCGGTGCGGTATCGATATAGCGATGTCCGGCCTTCCACATGGCATCCAAAACTTTTGCGGCCTGTTCTTCAGTCATTGCATTATAAAGATTGCCAAGGGGTGCGGATCCAAAGCCCAACTGGGTGAACGGAATCGATGCACCTGACGGTGCCTTAAAAATTTTGCGCTTCATCTGTTCCCTGCTAGTCTATGCCATACAAATCAGAAATTGAGTGAACCATGACTTCCGCCACCCAGCAACCCCCTTCCATGCTCCGCCTCAATGATGCAGACAATGTTTTGATTTCCACGCGCATTGTGGAAAAGGGCGAAAGCTTCGAGGGAATTGCTGCTGTCGCCAAAATCATGCGTGGCCACAAGATGGCAGCGCAGCCTATCGCGCAAGGTGCGGCCATCCGAAAATTTGGTCAGATTATTGGCTTTGCAAAACACAATATCCTCACAGGCGATTGGGTGCATGAGCATAATGTGGTGATGGGTGAGCTGGCGCATGACTATGCCTTCGCCAAAGAAAGCAAAAGCGAAAAGTTGTTGCCAGAAAATCAACGCGCCACATTTCAAGGCTTTCGCCGAAAAAATGGAAAAATTGGTACCCGCAATTATATCGGCATCATGACCTCGGTGAATTGCTCGGCCACGGTTGCCTCGCACATCGCCAAGGAAGTTGAGAAACGCGGCCTGCTCAAAGCTTATCCAAACATCGATGGCGTGGTGGCCCTCACGCAAGACAATGGCTGCGTGATTGATTATCGCGGCGTGATCTTTGATACGTTCAAGCGCGCCGCCTGGGGCTATGCCACCAACCCAAATATGGGCGGTGTGATGATGGTGGGTCTCGGTTGCGAAGGCTTTCAAATCCCGCGTTTCAAGGAAGCTTACAAAGTGGAAGAGGGAGAAACCTTCCGCACCATGACGATCCAGGAAATCGGCGGCACCCGCAAAACCATTGAAGCTGGCGTCACCGCAGTGATGGAAATGCTGCCCACGGTCAATGATGTGAAACGTGAAACCTGTTCCGCCTCAGAGCTGATCGTGGCTTTGCAATGCGGCGGCTCTGACGGATATTCCGGCATTACCGCCAACCCAGCGCTTGGCGCTGCGGTAGATATGCTGGTGGCCCACGGAGGCACCGCCATATTGTCTGAAACACCTGAAATTTACGGTGCCGAACATCTTCTCACCCGCCGTGCCGCCACTCCAGAAGTAGGCGAGAAATTGGTCAAAATTATCCACTGGTGGGAAGACTATGCGCGCCGCAACAATATGGAATTGAACAACAATCCATCGCCGGGCAATAAGCTCGGTGGCCTCACCACCATTCTCGAAAAGTCACTCGGCGCGGCGGCCAAGGGCGGCACCACAACTTTGCAGGCAGTATACAACTATGCTGAGCCAGTCACGGCCAAGGGTTTCGTATTTATGGATACACCAGGCTATGATCCGGTTTCGGCCACTGGCCAGGTGGCGGGCGGGGCTAATCTGCTGTGCTTCACCACCGGTCGTGGCTCGGCCTACGGCAACAAGCCTTGCCCTTCCATCAAACTTGCCACCAACACGCCAATGTACAATCAAATGATTGAAGACATGGACATTAACTGTGGCGATGTGATCGAAGGCGTTTCACTGGCTGAGAAGGGCCAGCAGATTTTCGATCTTATGCTCAAAACCGCTTCCGGGCAGAAAACCAAATCCGAGGAATTGGGTTATGGTGAAAATGAGTATGTGCCTTGGTATATCGGTGCCGTGCTTTAGGCCGGCTTAATCCGGCCACGATTCCACCGCCATTTGCCCATTTTGCCTGTTCATGAAAGATCAAGACAACAGGGCTAAACTTCTCCCATGGGAGACAAAAAAAACCGGGGCGGAAAACGCGGGCAAGGCACGCGGCGGATAGAGCCACGCCTTTTTCGCAGCGAGGGCCCAATTTTACGTCCTGAAAAGCGTAAATACGGTGCCAAACGCCGATCTTGGTTTTGGCGGTTGGCGGGCTTTGTGGTTGTCGCAGGATTTTGGGCCGGCCTTGCGGCTGTTTTGGCTTTTGCCTTTATTTGGTTCTCGTTGGATCAACGCGGCTTGTTGCAAATACCCAAACGCGAACCGGGGATCATGATCCTTGCCAATGATGGCACGTCGCTGGCGCAAGAAGGTTCATTCTTTGGGGATGCTGCTAAAATTGGCCAACTGCCAGACTATGTGCCCAATGCGGTTATTGCCATTGAGGATCGCCGCTTCCGTTCGCATCACGGGATTGATCCCATTGGCTTGGCGCGCGCCATGAGCCGCAATATCTTGAAGGGCCATTTGGTGCAGGGCGGTTCAACCCTCACCCAGCAACTTGCCAAGAACCTCTTTCTCACCCAGGAAAAGACCCTCACGCGCAAGGCCCAAGAGGCTGTGCTGGCAATTTGGCTTGAGTCAAAATTTACCAAAGACGAAATTATGCAGCTCTATCTCAACCGGGTTTATTTTGGTTCGGGTGCCTATGGCATTGAGCAAGCCGCCCATACGTTTTTCAACAAATCATCGTCTGAGCTTACGCTGCTGGAAGCGGCCAGGCTTGCAGCCAGCCTAAAGGCCCCAACCACTTACGACCCCGCCAATAATCCAGATGAAAGCACGGCGCGCGCCAAGCTGGTTTTAGCAGCAATGCAAGATCAGAATTACGTCACCAAACAAGATGTCACAGATGCCCTTGACCAGTCAGCAGATGTGGTAACGGTTGATCACTTGCCGGCGCGCCAATATGTGGTGGATTGGGTTGACGGCCAACTCAACCAACTGGTGAAGACGTATGATCAATCGATTGTGATCGAAACCACGATCGATCCGGCTATTCAAGCGAATGCCGAAAAAGCGCTGAATATACGCCTGCAACAAAACGGCAAGAAGCTTGGGGTTTCCCAAGGTGCCATGGTGGTGATTGATAACACCGGTGCGGTGTTAAGTTTAATTGGCGGTCGCTCTTATGCAAAAAGCCAATATAACCGCGCCTTGAAAGCCGAGCGTCAACCCGGTTCGGCATTCAAAGCCTTTGTGTATCTCACCGCCTTTGAGCAAGGCTTTACACCATCTTCCACGCAGGTGGATGAGCCGATTAGGATCGGCAACTGGACTCCTGAAAATTACCAACACCGATATGTGGGAGAGGTTTCTCTCGAACAGGCTTTTGCGCAATCAATCAACACGGTTGCTGCAAAACTGGCCGTGAATGTGGGGCCAGACCAAGTTGCCGCAACCGCCAAACGCCTGGGGATATCATCAACCTTAGGCCATGATGCGTCGCTGGCGCTGGGCACCTCTGAAGTTACACCCCTTGAATTAACGGCCGCCTTTGTGCCGTTTGCAAATGGCGGAACGGCTGTGGCTCCTTATGTGGTGAAGCGGGTGACCACGCGAGATGGTAAAGTGCTCTATCAACGCCAAGGTGATGGTCTGGGCCAAGTGGTTTCAGCAACGGCGGAAGGCGAGATGAACCAACTTTTCCGCGCGGTTGTGCGGCAAGGAACCGGCACCAAAGCACAGTTTGGAAATTGGGATATCGGTGGCAAAACGGGAACCAGCCAAGATTACCGCGATGCATGGTTCATCGGATTTACCCCATATCTTACAGCGGGCGTTTGGCTGGGCAACGATGATAACTCACCCACCAAGCAAGTAACCGGCGGCTCACTTCCCGCACTCATCTGGCGTGATGTGATGGAACCGGCGCATCAAGGCTTGCAATGGATGCCTCTGCCGGGTGTTCCTGAACCGCAGCGGCCATCATCCAACGCATTGGCTGTGAAGCTGGATCAAGATGGTGAGGGCGTCAACCCAGATCTTTTCAATGCGCCCATCCAATCAACGCCGAGGCAGGCAAAGAACATTTTTGAGCTGTTATTTGGGAGACGCAACCCGGCCCCACCCCAAGGCAACGGCCTCTACTGATCATATCACCCGCAGCGCCATGGCGCGACTGGGCACGGTGCCCAATTCCCCTGGCATGGAAACATAAGGAACAGTTTCTTCGAGGATTGCAATTTCTCCGGCCCTCAAAAAATCGGCGATCCGCTGGGCGAATCCGGCATCCCAAAGTGTGTTTTTGACGGTCATCACAATCACCCCGCCCTTGCGGCATATGCGAACCAGCTCGTCCAATCCTTCAGCACCAACATGGCCCGTGGTAAAAACCCCCACCGCGATGATACCGGCATAGGCCCCATCTGCAAAAGGCAAAGTCTCTCCCAGCGCCAATTTATGAAACGCCGTATAAATCTGCTTTTTTCTTGCCACATCAAGCATGCCTTGAGAAATGTCGAGGGCTTCAACAATCGGGTATCCCATGATGGAAAGCCACTCGCCAATTAAACCTGTGCCAGCGCCAGCATCAAGAATGGGTGCCGCACCATGGGGCAAGTAGCGTGATAAAAGCGCCAAGCCAATGGCCGGGTGGCGATAACCTGCCCGCGCCATCTCGGCGTCATAACGATTGGCCCAGCCATCATAAAGCGCGGCCACTTCGGCAGCGCCCTTGGCATCATAAACCGCGCCCAAATGTCCTTCATGTTTTGCCATTTCACACCTCTCAAAAACAATGTTAGCGTTTTACCCATGACGCCAGAAGAACAAAACCAAGTTCAACAATTGATCAGGGCCATTCCGGAAATCGCCGATGTCAGGGTTCAGCCACAGCGCCTCGGTGGCCTCACAAATCGCGTTTACGCCTTGGGCGAATATGTCTTGCGCATCCCCGGCAATGGCACCGAGGAATATATCAACCGTGCGCATGAAGTTACGATGGCAAGAGCGGCGGCCACGGCCGGTGTGAGCCCGCAGGTTATTTACGCAAATGCACAATCTGGCATCATGATCACGCGCCTGGTGAATGGTGTTACCATGTCGCCTCAGAAATTTAAATCTGCGGCGCGTTCTATTGTGAGGGCAGGGCAGGCCCTGTCGACACTGCATCACTCGCAGAGTGCGTTTCCATCACGGTTTGAGCTGTTCGCCGTTATGGACGATTATGGCAAGATTCTTTCTGCCAAGAATTATGCCTTACCGGATGGGTATCATCAGGCGGTGCAGTCGGCAGAAAATATTCGCAAAGCTCTGGCATGCAGCCCAACACCCCTTGTTCCCTGCCACTGTGATCCACTGTGCGAAAATTTCCTGGACGATGGCGAGCGCATGTGGATTGTGGATTGGGAGTATGGTGGGATGAATGATCCGATGTGGGACTTGGGTGATCTCTCAGTTGAAGGTGCTTTCACACTCGAGCAGGACGAGGCGCTGCTCCAAGCGTATTTCGGCGGCGGCTCTGGTTCCGCTGCCGATCGCGGGCGAATGGTAATTTACAAGGCAATGTGTGATTTGCTTTGGGCGCTGTGGGGCCTTATTCAACATGCCAATAATAACCCCGCCGAAGATTTTGCGGTCTATGCCGCCAAGCGGTTCCAGCGCTGTCAGGAACTGCTGGCAACCAAGGATTTTGCCCGCCATCTCAAAGCGGTAACTGCTTAAAAATAACGGTGCACGTCCTTGCCATGGGCCTTCAGCCATTGCTTGGCATGGCGCGCGTGGGGGCAGTGGGTCAAGACCAGGCGCCAAAAGCGCGGTCCATGATTCATTTCAATCAAATGCGCCACTTCATGAGCGGCGACATAATCGAGAACGAAATCCGGGGCCAGTATCAAACGCCAGGAGTATGAAAGAACCCCACCGGACGAGCATGATCCCCACCGGCTCTTTTGATCACGAATGCTGATCCGGGCATAACGCGTGCCCATGGCCAGCGCATATTTTTTTGAGGCTGCAGAAAGCGCTTTCAAGGCCTGGTCTTTCAGATAATCACGCAGCCGTCGCGGCGCGTGCGCAGCATCACCAGGTATGTGCAGTATGCTGTCTGAGGCCGTAACCACGCCGCGCCTGCCGCCGCTGAAATGCAAGCAGTGCAAATGTCCTTGGTAAAGCATATGCGCACCATCAACAACGGGGGCCACGGGCGCCTGTTTGCTCAAGGTGCGAACAATCCACTGGCGGGAACTTTCCGCAAAGCGCAGCGCGTCCGAAAGCCCGGTGCGCTTGGGCAAGGTCATCACCAAGCCCTGGTTTTTGATATCAAGTCTCAAAACCAAACGCCGCGCTTTGGCATTGCGCCGAAACCGCAGGGGAACTTTTCGGCCATCGATATCAAACACGGTTGGCTCAGGTGCTGGCACGGCAGCGCGCTTGATCAATGGCGTGCGCAGAAATCCGATCAAGATTTCTGTTGCGAGAGGAACTCGACGATCATCGGTGCCACTTGCGCACGATATTTGGAGCCAGAGAAAACCCCGTAATGTCCAACGCCCAGTTGCAAGTGATGCTTTTTCATTGCGGGTGGAATGGCTGAACACAGCGCATGTGCAGCCTCAGTTTGGCCCAAACCAGAAATATCGTCTCGCTCACCCTCAATGGTCAGTAACGCAGTCGTCGAGATTTTTTCCGGCGCAACTTTGAACCCGCGATAGGCATAAGTGCCATTGGGCAAATCGTGATGCATAAAAACCCGCTCGACGGTCTGTAGATAAAACTCGGCCGTTAAATCCATCACCGCCATATATTCATCATAAAAGTGACGGTGCTTTTCGGCGCTCACGTCTTCGCCATCAATCAGATCGTGGTAAAGATCCCGGTGCGCTTTCAAATGTCTTTCCGCATTCATCGACAAAAAGCCGCTCAGTTGCATGAAACCCGGATAAACCGCACGGCCCGCACCAGCGTGCGCGCCGGTCACTTCCATGGTCACGTTTTGGCGAAACCATTCAATCGGCTTATCGCGCGCCAGCTTGTTCACCGCCGTTGGGCTTTTGCGCGTATCAATCGGGCCCCCCATCAAAACCATGGCGAGCGGGGCGAGCTTGTCATTTTTTGCACTCATCAACGCAACAGCCGCAAGCACAGGCACGGAAGGTTGGCACACCGCCATGACATGGGCGCGCTCACCGAGGTGATGCAAAATTGTTATTATTGTGTCGGTATAGTCATCAAGATCAAATGGGCCTGCGGATTTCGCAATTTCGCGGGCATCCTGCCAATCCGTCACATAGCAATCAAAATGCGGCAGCATGGATTTCACCGTGTCACGCAACAGCGTGGCATAGTGGCCAGACATGGGTGCCACCAGCAAAAGTTTTGGCTGCTTTGAATTCAAGCCCACTTTCGCAAAATGCAGCAGGTGGCAGAACGGACTTTGCCAAGCAATTTGCTCTTCCACGACAAAGCCTCTGCCATCAACTTGCGTCTCTGCAATCGCAAAACTTGGCTTGGCGTAACGCCGCGTGGCACGTTCAAACATGGTGAGTGCGGCCGAGGTCTGCTTGGCAAAAAGTGAATTCTTGAAAGGATTAAAGGCATTTTGCCAGAATGAAAGACTAGCATCTGCCATCAACCGAAAGGGTTGGCTGGCCGTGTGGTTCATTTCAAACAACGGATAAAGCAAAGCAGCGGGCGCTGGAAAATTGGTCATTGTTAACACCTTAGCACAAGAAATGGGGCGTCTCCTATTCATTTGCAAGGCTAAATTAGGTGGCAAAACCTAACTGCCGGTAAAAGCCGCCAGGGCCGGTAGATTTTGCATCAGTGAAATAAAGCTTCTAAAAGCCCTTGGCCATGTCTCAAATGTTCCAAAATGTCTGAAACCCGCCCAATCAAAACCTTTCCAGAACTTGGATTGTTGCGGCTGAGAACTTTGGTGCGGCTGCGCTGGCTTGCGGTCATCGGGCAATCCATTGCGATTTTGATTGTTCAATATCCGCTCGGTTTCAAATTGCCCATTGCATCTTGCCTGGCGCTAATTGTGGTGAGTGCGGCGCTCAACATATTCCTCGCACTGCGCTGGCGTGGCAGCCAAAAACTTTCGGCCAGGGCGGCTGGGCTGCTTTTGGGTTATGATGTTCTGCAACTTGCCGGGCTGCTCTATTTAACCGGCGGCCTGCAAAACCCCTTCGCGTTGTTGTTTTTGGTGCCCGTCACGGTTTCGGCAACATCACTTCCCATGATTTGGACTGCGGCCTTGGGGCTTCTGGCTTTGGCATGCGCATCAATTCTGGCATTCTTCCATTGGCCTTTGCCTTGGGACGGGGTGCAAGGCTTTTCCCTCCCACCGCTTTATCTTTTGGGAATGTGGGCGGCCATTGTCAGCGCCACTATCTTTTCAGCCATCTATGCAAGACGCATCGCAGAAGAAGCCCGCATCATGTCTTCCGCCTTGCAAGCAACCGAAATGGTGTTGGCACGTGAGCAAAGACTCTCGGCGCTGGATGGCTTGGCAGCGGCAGCGGCCCATGAGCTGGGAACACCCTTGGCCACAATAGCATTGGTGGCAAAAGAATTGAAACGAGAGCTGCCGCAAAAATTCAAACACCGGGAAGATATTGATTTGCTTATTTCGCAAGCCGCACGCTGTCGCGAAATTCTCACCAGGCTTGCCGTGCCCGAACAGCTTTCGGATGACGTCTATCAACAGGTTGGTCTGGAGGCCATGCTGGAAGACATGGTGGCGCCCCTGCGCGGCTCCGATGTTACAGTGAGTGTAAGCATCATGTCGAAAGATCAAAAGGGGTTCACGGCATACCCGGTATTTCGCCGCAATCCGGCAATCACCTATGGGCTTGAAAACCTCCTTGAAAATGCCATCGATTTTGCGACGTCTCGTGTCGATGTGGAAGCCCACTGGTCGTTGGCCCAGATCAGCGTTACAGTCTCGGACGATGGCCCTGGCTTTGATCAAAATATTTTTGACCGGTTGGGTGATCCCTTTGTCACCACCAGGCCAGGTTATGGCAATGCAGCGCTAGGTGATGAAAGCCAGCATGAAGGCATGGGGCTTGGCCTCTTCATCGCCAAAACCTTGTTGGAGCGTTCAGGCGCCAGCGTAACTTTGGCAAATCGCAAATATCCGCATAAAGGGGCCATGATAGCAATCCATTGGCCGCGTGATGCCGTAGATGTAGGTAAGAATTAAAGATGACAGAAAATCTCAAAACTCTTTTATTGGTCGATGACGATAGACCCTTTCTCACCCGCCTTGGAAAAGCCATGGAAGCGCGCGGCTTTGAGGTGCGCCTGGCAGATACGGTGGCCGAGGGCGTGGCCGAAGTGAAAAAGCTGCCGCCCATGTTTGCGGTGGTTGATTTGCGTTTGGCTGATGGCAATGGTCTTGATGTGATTGAGGCGCTCCATGCCGCCAAGGCAGACGCGCGTGTCGTTGTGCTCACCGGTTATGGCAACATCGCCACCGCCGTCACCGCCGTAAAACTGGGTGCCATAGACTATCTTGCCAAGCCTGCCGATGCCGACGCTGTTTACGGAGCCTTGATCGGAGGTAAGGATCAGCGCAATGTCCTGCCAGATAATCCCATGTCGGCAGACCGGGTGCGCTGGGAACATATCCAACGGGTATTTGAACTGTGCAATCGTAACGTCTCTGAAACGGCACGGCGCTTGAATATGCATCGCCGCACGCTGCAACGCATTTTGGCCAAACGCGCGCCGAAATAAACTCCGCTGCATTCATTTTTATAAAACCAACACCCCGCACATTCTCTTGACATTTTTTGCCAGAGGTCCAACATCGAATGATCAGCAGCAGTGATTGGCGCTGATGTAAACCTAAAAGTTTAAGCAGAAATTGGAGGGGCCATGACTCCACCAAATTACCACCTCTGATCACAATTTTTAATGTGATCACTTTCCGGTTCCGCCGTGCGGCTGAAACCCGTGAATTCCGTACCGGAAGGCCAAGCGCATAAATTTGAATTGCTGAGTGAGCCTGTCTCACTTTTTATGGGTTCGGATTGATCCGGACCATTTCAAGCTAAAACTCGATCCTCCCGAGGGCCCCGCTGGCGCACCACGTCGCAGCGGGGCTAGGCTTCTGGGTGATCTGCATCAACAGACGGAAGGCCGTCGGATTGGAACCCCCTAAGCCAACACTTCCACATTGGCAGGCAGCGAATTCGCCATCAACGTATAGATTGTCGGTACACCAGTCTCCAACTCGCGCTTCAAAATCTGCTCGGGCGTCAAACCTTCAATCGCCATGATCAACGACCGCAGTGAATTGCAATGCGCCGCAACTAGAACAGTTTTGCCTTCCAGCACATGCGGCTGAATCATGTGCACATAATAGGGCAGTGAACGTGCCAAAGTGTCTTTCAGCGATTCACCGCCAGGTGGTGGCACATCATAAGAACGACGCCAGACCAGAACTTGTTCTTCACCAAACTTCTTGCGGGCGTCGTCTTTGTTGAGGCCCGTGAGTTCACCATAGTCGCGCTCATTCAGCGCTTGGTCTCGCGTTTCGGGCAATCCAGTTTGACCGAGCTCATTCAAGATCAGTCTTAAAGTGTGCTGCGCCCGCGTAAGCGCTGAGGTGAAGCATAGGTCAAACTTCAAACCTTTGGCCCTTAAACGCTGGCCAGCGGCCCGGGCTTCTTCAATGCCTTTGGGCGAAAGATCAGGGTCTTTCCAGCCGGTGAAAAGGTTCTTCAAATTCCAATCGCTTTGTCCGTGGCGAACCAGCACTAAAGTTCCACTCATTTCATTCCAATCCTAAAACGTCATTCATGTTATAAAGTCCGGGCTTTTTATCAGCGGCCCACCGGGCGGCTTTCACTGCACCGCGCGCAAACAACTCGCGGTTCTCGGCCACGTGGCGAAGCTCCAGGCGCTCACCACCGCCCGCAAAAATTACGGTGTGATCACCAATCACCGAGCCGCCGCGCAAAGTGGCAAAGCCAATGTCGCCTGCTTTACGCGCTCCGGTGATGCCGTCACGGGCGCGCACGGATTTGTCTTTCAGCGAAATGTTACGGCCATCCGCAGCAGCTTGGCCCAACAGATGGGCGGTGCCTGAAGGGGCATCCACTTTATTGCGGTGATGCATTTCCAGAATTTCAATGTCAAATTCTACACTCAATGCGGCGGCGGCCCTCTTCACCAGTGCCGCCAACATGTTTACGCCCAGCGAATAATTGCCAGATTTCATAATCACGGTCTGCGCCGATGCAGCCTGGATGATTGCATCACCTTGGCTATCAATGCCCGTGGTGCCAATCACGTGCACCTTTTTATGCGCTGCCGTCAGTTTGACCAATTCAAGCGTGGCGGGAGCAATGGTGAAATCTATAATGCAATCGCAAGCAGCCAAAACCATTTCCGGGTTGGCGCTGATGATGACGCCATTCTTGCCCACACCCATCAGCTCGCCATAGTCTTTGCCCACATCAGGTGAACCGGGCGCCTCAAGCCCGCCCGCAAGCGCGGTGCCGTCGGTTTCCAGAACGATACGGGCCAGTTCGCGCCCCATGCGGCCAGCGGCACCGGCGATAGCGAGTTTGATGGTCATGAAAAATGCTTTAGCAATGTCAAGGCAACAGCGAAAGTGCTTAAGTATCCCACACTGGGCACCACGCCCCATTCACCAGTCGGTGGTTTTGATCAAGTTTGCGGATGGCGCTCACATCCTCGGCTGTTAGCTTCAGCTTCTGGGCGTCCCAGTTGCTTTGAATGCGGTCCCGTTTTGACGATGATGGAATGACGATGAGGCCTTCCGCCAGCAAGAAGGCCAGGCCCACTTGCTCTGGCGGTGCGCCGTGTTTTTTGGCTATGTCCACCAGCCCCGCACTTTCCGAAAGATGCCCCCGCGCCAAAGGGCAATAGGCCGTAACGCTGATGCCTTGGGCTTTGGTATAATCCACGATCAGCCGATTTTGCATGAGAACATGGCATTCCACCTGGTTGGTGGCGATGCGCTTTGGGCCCAAAATGCGCAGCGCCACATCAAGGTATTTCTTGGTGAAATTGGAAACACCAATCTGCATGGCAAGGCCCTTGTCGTGAACTTCACCAAGCTGGGCGACATAATCATTGGCATCATGGCGGTCTTGTGGTGAAGGCCAGTGCAACAAATAAAGATCAACTTTATCAAGCCCCAATTTTTCCAGTGAGGCTTTGGCGCAGGGCACAATCTGCCCCGGTGCAAAATGTTCCGGGGCTACTTTCGTGGTGATAAAAAGCGCATCTCGCGCAATGCCAGAATCTCTGATCGCGCGGCCCACCGCGCGCTCATTGCCATACATTTCAGCCGTGTCGATATGGCGATAGCCAATCTCCAGCGCCTCGCGCACGATGCGGTAAGTCTCATCCTCAGGATGGTTCCACGTGCCGAAACCAAAGGGGGGGATGGTGTTCATGCAAGATATCCTTTTTCAAGTAACTGTATGGTTATTTAGTAGGTTTTGCAATGGCGCTGGTCAAATAAGTAGAATAGTTGTCAATAACTGTTATTGACGATAATATGCCACCAAAGGAGCACTTCAAATGGCAATCAGCGCTGATCTAGGACCAGTTTTAGAAAACTACGTGAGCAAGCTTGTTGAAGAAGGGCGTTATAATTCAAAAAGCGAGGTCTTGCGGGAGGGGCTTCGACTGGTTCAGGAACGCGAAGCAAGGCTTGCAGCCCTGAATGCATCCCTCGATCGGGGTCTCGCCGATTCCGAAGCTGGCCGCGTGACGGATGCAGAGGAAGTTTTTACCCGTCTTGAAGCCAAATATGGCGCGATGAAATGAAGCTCGCCCTCACGGACGAGGCGCTGGAAGATTTGCAATCAATTGGAGACTGGATTGCCCATCACAATTCAGCGCGTGCCAAGAGTTTCATCGCAGAACTTCGTGAATCTTGCGCCGAAATTTTGAATTTTCCCGACAAATACCAATTGGTCGAGGGTCGGGAAACATCAGGATTGCGGCGCAAGGTGCATGGGGAATATCTTATCTTCTACCGTGTCCATTCCGGACGGCTTGATATTGTTCATATCCAGCGGGCATCGCGCGATTTGTGGAAATTCTTTTGAGCCCGTTACGGCTCAACCCCCAAACCCATCCCAAAAGGCCTTGGCCTTGCTGATGAAGTTGTATCGATCAAATTTCAGTTTAACTGCTCCATCCGCACGTCGTCGCCGTAAAAATATTCTATCTTCACATTCAATCTACTATCCGGCGACTTTTGAAACATGCCTTCAGCGAGAGCGGGTAAATTTGTCTCGAGGTCGACGAATATTTTCATCTGAAAGTGGCTAACTTGATCAGGTTTGATGGTGTAGCTATAGATGGCCTTAGCCTCTTGACCGAAACCTTGGATCCCTTGGCAGGAAACATCTTCCAAACCACTGCCCGTGAATCCACTGTCGCGTGCTGCGTCAAAAATGGAGCGGGTAGCCTCATTTGAAAGTGGCTCCCATTTGCCACCGTCGGTCCGGCGCTGACCCTTGCCGCCAGCCACGATCGTTTCTTTTGTTATTCCATGCGAGCTATCGCTTCTTACGATCGTTGCGGAATCTGGGAGCTGGATTTTAGTATCGGTCTTGTACCAACTGCTTTTGCCATCTTCGGTAACATTAAAACTCAGCACCATCCGATATTTGCCAACGCTCAAGTTTCGGTGCGTCAATGCGGTGAAATCTGAATTACAATCAGCAAATGCAGACAATGGAGCAACAACAAGCGCAAAACTGACTGCTAAATGTTTCATCGTAAGCCCCTTTCAGATCTAGCTTTTCGATTGCAAAAGCATTTCGTGGTTTATGTGCGTTTAGCTCTAGCCCCCAAACCCATCCCAGAAGGCCTTCGCCTTGGCGAAGAAGCCTTCGGACTCGGGGCTGTTCTGGTGCGAATCCTTGTCGAATTCCTTCAGCAGCTCGCGTTGCTTGCGCGTCAGGTTTACGGGCGTCTCCACGCTCACCTGAATATACATGTCGCCATGTTGGCTGGAACGCAGCACCGGCATGCCCTTTTGCTTCAGGCGAAATTGTTTGCCGTGTTGGGCACCCTCGGGAATGGTGACGCGGGCCTTTTTGCCATCAATCGTCGGCACTTCAATTTCGCCGCCCAAGGAGGCTGCCGTCATGGAAATCGGCACTTGGCAGAATAAATCGGCACCCTCGCGCTTGAAGAATTCATGGGGCCGCATCGACAGGAAAATGTAAAGATCACCCGTCGGCCCGCCGCGCAAACCCGCTTCGCCTTCACCGGCAAGGCGAATGCGCGTGCCATCTTCAACCCCTTGCGGAATGTTGACGGAAAGATTGCGTTCTTTGGTGACGCGCCCTTGGCCGTGGCACACACTGCACGGATCAGCGATCACTTGCCCGCGTCCATTGCACGTGGGGCAAGCCCGTTCAACGGTAAAGAAGCCAGACTGCGAACGCACCGCACCAGCGCCACCACAGGTGCGGCAGGTGGTGGGCTGCGTGCCGGGCTTGGCGCCAGAGCCTTTGCAGGTGTCGCATGCAACCGATGATGGAACCCGCACTTGCGCTGTCTTGCCCGTAAAGGCCTCAGTCAAATTGATTTCAAGATTATAGCGCAGGTCGCTGCCGCGTTGCGCGCCGCTGGCGCCGCGGCCCTTTTGTTGGCGGCCTCCCGCACCACCCATAAAGTCACCGAAGAGATCTTCGAACATGTCAGACATCGAAGAGTTAAAGCCCGGCCCGAAACCGGCAGCGCCCGGCCCACGCGCACCGCCGCCTCCACCCCCTTCAAAGGCCTGATGGCCGAACCGGTCATAGGCGGCTTTTTTTTGCGGATCTTTGAGAATATCGTAAGCCTCGTTCAATTCTTTGAACTTGGCATCGGTTTCACTGCTGCCATGGTTGGCATCAGGATGCAGTTTTTTGGCGAGAGTGCGATAAGCCGTCTTTAGCGCCTTTTCATCGGCACCTTTGGCAACTCCCAAAATTTCATAATAATCGCGCTTGGCCATTTTGCGGGAGAGAGCGGGGTTTGGCGCTCAAAACGCCAACCCCGCGCCCAATTACTTCTTCTTGTTCTTCTCGTCGATTTCGGTGAACTCAGCATCAAGCACATCGTCAAACTCGTCGCGTGGAGGCTCAGCGTCGTGTTCATGGTCGCCGTCCGGAGCGCCAGAGTGCGGCTCAGCCCCTGCACCACCGCCCTTGTACAGGGCCTCGCCCAGCTTCATGGAAAGCTGCATCAGCGCCGTGGTCTTTGTGGTGATGGCTTCAGCATCATTGGCATCAATGGAAGACTTGAGATCAGCGATCGAAGCTTCAATGGCAGACTTGTCAGATTCCGGCACCTTGTCACCAGCATCCTTGATCGTCTTCTGCGTGGAATGAATCAGGCTTTCGGCCTGGTTTTTGGCTTCCACCGCATCCTTGCGCTTCTTGTCGTCAACGGCGTTGGCTTCGGCTTCCTTCACCATCTTTTCGATCTCCGCATCAGAGAGACCGCCAGAGGCCTGGATGCGGATTTGCTGTTCCTTGTTGGTGGCCTTGTCTTTGGCAGAAACATTCACAATGCCGTTGGCGTCTATATCAAACGTCACTTCAATCTGCGGCACACCGCGCGGTGCCGATGGAATGCCCATCAAATCGAATTGGCCAAGAGATTTGTTATCCGCTGCCATTTCGCGCTCTCCTTGGAACACGCGGATGGTTACAGCCGTCTGATTGTCATCAGCAGTTGAGAAAGTCTGGCCCTTTTTGGTTGGGATGGTGGTGTTGCGATCAATCAAACGGGTGAACACGCCACCCAGCGTTTCAATGCCAAGTGACAGCGGTGTTACATCCAGCAACAACACGTCTTTAACTTCGCCCTTGAGAACGCCGCCCTGAATGGCAGCACCAATGGCCACCACTTCATCAGGGTTCACCCCCTTGTGCGGTTCTTTACCGAAGAAAGATTTGACGATCTCAATCACCTTGGGCATGCGCGTCATGCCGCCCACCAGAACCACTTCGTCGATCTGTGAGGCTGAAACCCCGGCATCTTTCAACGCTTGCCGACATGGTTCAACCGTCTTCTGGATCAGATCATCCACCAGCGCTTCCAACTTGGCGCGGGTGAGCTTCACCGTAAGATGCTTGGGCCCAGAGGCATCGGCGGTGATGAAAGGCAAATTGATTTCGGTTTGAATAGCCGATGAAAGTTCCACCTTGGCCTTTTCCGCCGCTTCGCGCAGGCGCTGCAAGGCCAACTTGTCTTTGCGCAAGTCAATCGTATTTTCTTTTTTGAATTCGTCAGCGAGAAAATCAACAATGCGCATGTCGAAGTCTTCACCGCCAAGGAATGTGTCGCCATTGGTGGATTTCACTTCAAATACGCCGTCGCCGATTTCGAGAACCGAAACGTCGAATGTGCCGCCGCCCAAATCGTAAACAGCAATCGTGCCGGCTTGGCGCTTGTCAAGGCCGTAGGCCAAAGCCGCAGCCGTAGGCTCGTTGATGATGCGCAACACTTCCAAACCAGCGATGCGGCCGGCATCTTTGGTGGCCTGGCGCTGCGAGTCGTTGAAATAGGCCGGAACGGTGATCACGGCTTGCGTCACCGGCTCACCCAAATAGCGCTCAGCCGTTTCCTTCATCTTGGTGAGGGTGAAAGCCGAAATCTGCGAAGGGGCATATTTTGTGCCGCGGCTATCCACCCAGGCATCACCATTGTCGGCTTTGACAATGCTGTAAGGCACCAGCTTCTTGTCTTTGGCCACCATCGGGTCATCCATGCGGCGGCCAATCAGGCGCTTGATGGCAAAGAACGTATTTTCAGGATTGGTCACACCCTGGCGCTTGGCGGGCTGCCCCACCAGTGTTTCGCCCTCAGCGTTGAAGGCCACAATCGACGGCGTGGTGCGTGCACCTTCCGCGTTTTCGATCACTTTTGGGTTCTTGCCCTCCATAACCGCCACGCAAGAGTTCGTGGTGCCAAGATCAATACCAATAACTTTACCCATGTTTATTTCTCCTCTGGCAGGCTTTTGCTCAGGCCCCAAATTAAGCACCCAAGCCAGCCCCCTGTTGATATCTGCCTTGCAAAGTGATTCCACCCGCAATTGGCGTTCAAGGGGCTATATAGGCAGCGCCCCATAGCCCATCAAGGCTGGGAAATGAAGTTTTTTGTATGAGCGCTCTATAGGATGTTTGAAGGCATCAATTACCATCCCAACGTTCTCGACCGCCCCGCTCAAGCGGCGCTGGTGGAAGCCCTGCGGATAGCGGTGCAAGCAGCTCCGTTGTTCACACCCGTCATGCCGCGCACGGGCAGGCCCTTCAGCGTGCGCATGACCAATCTGGGCTCCCTCGGCTGGGTTTCAGACAAGGCCGGTTATCGCTATCAGCCGCACCATCCCGAAACGGGCCAACCGTGGCCTGCCATGCCGGACGTCGTCTTGGATATTTGGCAGCGCTTTGCGAACTATCCCCGTTTGCCAGAAGCCTGTCTGGTAAACTTTTATCAGCAAGGCGCCAAAATGGGCCTGCACCAAGATCGCGATGAAGAAGATTTCGCGGCACCCGTGTTGAGCGTTTCATTGGGCGACACCGCAGTGTTCCGTTTCGGCGGCACAACCCGCGGCGGCAAAACGCAGACTCTGAAGCTCTCATCCGGTGATGTGCTGGTGATGGGCGGAGCATCGCGCCTGTGCTTTCACGGCATTGATCGCGTGTTGAGCGGAACTTCCACTTTGTTGAAAGAAGGTGGCAGGATAAATCTAACACTGAGACGCGTGACCATGCCTTGAAATGCGGCCTCTGGATTTGTTGGCGATGGGGGTTAAATCACCAAGTCAGCCGCAATGCTATTGGCCTGAATGGTGCGGATGTTCAGCAGATCATTGCTGGCAATCCAGTTCTTCGCATAAGCCTCATCAAAGCCAAGCGCATGCCAGCGCTGCATCAGGCGGCGCACCAACAAGGCTTCGGGAACATCAATATAAAGTGTGAAATCAAACAGCGGCTTCAAGTTGCTCCACGGCGCACTTTTCAACAGCAAATAATTCCCTTCCACCAAAATGAATTTGGTTTCTGCTGAAATGATATCGGCCCCGGCGCGTGAAAGTTCCATCGCGCGATCAAACACCGCAATGGCAATATCAGGTTCTCTCGCCCTGATGCGCTTCAGCAAAGCCTCAAATCCAGAAACGTCGAAGGTAAAGGGCGCCCCCTTGCGCGGTCTGTGGCCTCGGGCATTCAAAACCGCATCATCGAAATGAAACCCATCCATTGGCACCACAATGGCGCTTTCCCCCATGGCGATGAAAGCGTCCCGCAGCTCTGCTGCCCTTGTGGATTTGCCTGCCGCTGGCGGCCCGGCAATGCCAATGATATAGCGCGAAAAAGGCTCTGCCTGGTGGCGAAGCTTTTCTGTGATCTCACCAACAGAAAGCATCAACCGGCCAGCAATTCCTTCGGCGGTTCTTTGGCCCCCGTCATGAAGGCCACGGCGTCCGACATGGAATATTCCTTCGGATTGATCACGCACAGCCGTTTGCCCAAGCGGTGAATGTGAATGCGGTCACACACCTCAAACACATGCGGCATGTTGTGGCTGATCAGAACAATGGGCAGCCCGCGCTTTTTCACATCACGAATGAGTTCCAAAACCCGGCGCGATTCCTTCACGCCAAGCGCTGCCGTGGGTTCGTCCATGATCACAACTTTGGAACCAAACGCACAGGCCCGTGCCACGGCCACACCTTGGCGTTGGCCACCTGAGAGGGTTTCTACGGGCTGGTTGATATTCTGAATCGTCATCAGCCCCAATTCGGTTAGTTTATCACGCGCAAATTTCTGCATGGCGGCACGGTCCGACATCCGTAAAAATTTGCCCAGAAAACCCGCCTTCTTCAATTCACGCCCCAGAAACATGTTGTCGGCAATCGACAAAGCCGGCGACAAGGCCAGGTTTTGATAAACCGCTTCAATGCCAGCGGCACTGGCCTCTTGCGGCCCTTTGAAGTTGATCACCTTGCCTTCCAGTGTGATCTCACCGTGGTCAGGGGTTACAGCACCGGTGATGGCTTTGATCAGGCTGGATTTGCCAGCGCCATTGTCGCCAATCACACCCAAGACTTCGCCGGGATAAAGGTCAAAGTCTGCGCCGTTCAGTGCCACCACAGTGCCATAGCGCTTGAACAGGCTGCGCGCCTTGAGTATCGGCTCGCCCTTCTCCAAGTTCGGATTGTTGGGCGCTTTGCTCACGGCTTCAAAATGCACAACTTTCGCGGCTGGTTTTTTTACCGGCCTCTTTTTTGCAATCACTTTCTTGGCGCTTTCTTGGCGCTCACTTCGAAGCCCTCCGCAACCATTGATCAATTGCCACGGCGATAATCGTCAAGCAGCCCGAGGCAAACAACTGCCAGTAACTGTCAACGCCTGCCAGTGACAGACCCGTGTTAAACACGCCCACGATGATGGCCCCCAGAACTGAACCTGCAATTGACGCGCGGCCACCAAACAGCGACGTGCCGCCAATCACCACAGCGGTGATTGAATCGAGGTTCACGGTTTCGAATGCAATGGGCGACATGGACTGCACGCGCCCGATGGCAATCCAGGCCCCGATGCCGCAAATCAAACCGGCCAGAGCATAAACTGAAATCAATGTGCGATCGACTTGAATGCCAGACAACATGGCAGCATCCGCATCATCACCCACAGCGTGCACATGGCGGCCCCAAGCCGTGCGGTTGAGCATGTACCAGGCAACGCCAGCCAGGATTAACATCGCAATCGTGCCATAGATGATGGCAGAGTTGCCCAGGTTAAAGGGCGTGCCAAACCACAACAGGCCCGGTGCAAATTGTTCAAGGTCAGCGTTGCGAACAGATTCTGAACCTGTGTACCAAAGTTTAAGCGAGTTAAAAATGTAAAGCGTGCCCAGCGTTACGATGAAGGGGGGAATGCGGGCCTTGGTCACGAGCAGGCCATTGAATGTGCCCATTAACCCGCCAATGGCAATGCCCATGGGAATAACCACAAAAAGCGGATATTGATACATGGCCAAAGTCGCAAAACGCCCCATCACCATGGCTGAAATCACCAGCATTGCGCCAACCGACAAATCAATGCCTGCTGTGAGAATGACAATCGTTTGGGCAATCGCAATGACTCCGGTAACAGTGACCTGTTTCAGAATCAGGGAAAGCGTGCTTGCCGAGAGGAAATTATTGGCAATCAAGCCAAAGCCCAAGACGCTCACCACCAAAATGATAAATGGAATGGCAGTGGGGTTGGCACCCAAAAACTGGCGCGCTCTGGCGACCAAAGTATTGTCATCGCTTTCGAAGCTGGCAACGTTCTTGTCGGCTTCGCTCAATTTGGCTTCGAAATCGGATATGGTTTTGGTCGGTGTGTCGCTCATAAACCCCTCGTAACGTTTCCTTTGTAAATGGTGCCTCTGCGGGCACTTGATACACGAAGGGCGACTGTAAAGCCGCCCTTCGCTTATTTCAAGTATTTAAAGGACGATCAGCCCCAGCACTTCGCAGTGCCTTCCTTGGAGTCGATCGATTTTACGCCATTGGCTGGCTTATCGGTGATTAAGTTAACGCCAGTGTTGAAGAAGTTCAGACCATCAGTTGCCTTCGGCTTGGTGCCATCCTTGGCAAAAGCGGCAATGGCTTCAATGCCTTTGGAGGCCATCAACAATGGATATTGTTGCGAAGTTGCGCCGATCACGCCGCTCACAACACTTTTTACACCTGGGCAGCCACCGTCAACGGAAACAATGAGGGCCTGCTTTTCCTTTCCAGCGGCTTTGAGGGCAGCAAAGGCGCCTTCAGCCGTTGGCTCGTTAATAGTGTAGACGACATTGATGTCAGGGTTCTTGGCAAGCAAGGTTTCCATAGCCTTCTGGCCGCCTTCAGGGCTTGCTTGTCCAGATTCGTGCCCAACAACGCGTGGATCCTTTTCAGATGCCAGCACTTTGCCGTTTGGAACATCCACGCCGAAGCCTTTCAGGAAGCCTGTATCACGCGCAACATCAACCGAGATGTTGTCTTTATTAATGTCGATCATGGCAATCTTGGCTTCCTTGGCCTTGTCGCCCATCATGGCTTTGGCCCAAGAACCGATCAGCGTGCCCGCTTCAAAATTGTCGGTGGCAAAGGTCATATCCTGCGCATCCTTGTCACCAATTGCGGTGTCAAGAGCGATCACCAGAACACCCTTGGCTCGAGCAGCCTTGAGCGCAGGAATGACATCGTCATTAGAAGCTGTAATCAGAATGCCCTTGGCACCCGCGGCAACGCAATTTTCAATGGCGGTGAGTTGGGGGGCAGCATCGCCATCCTTGATGCCAGCGTAAGCCTGGAAATCGAGACCCGCAGTTTTGGCCATAGCGCCAGCGCCTTCCTTCATCTTGACGAAAAACGGGTTGGTGTTGTTTTTGGTGATCAAGCAGGCCAGCGTGCCAGCCGATGCGGTTGTCGCAAAGCCAGCAAGAGCGATGCCGACCAGTGCTGTTTTGACGAGTGCTTTCATTTAAGTTTCTCCCATGGTGCTTCGCTTCGCGAAGCTTACTAAGTTACACGTCGAACGCCAGCAGTCCTCGAGGCCTGCCAGATTTCCAAAACATCATGGAATCTTTTTTAGCGCTCTGTCAATAAGTAAATCGCTCTGATTTATTATTGACAGCGCTTCGCCTGTGCTGGATGGTCTGTTTCAAAAGCAGCAAAAATGAATATTGAACCGGGAAACAACGATACCAAGCCAAACGATGCCAGAGGCACCAGCCAGCTCGGCATGCGTCTGTATAATGAGCGATTGGCCCTTTCGCTCATTCGCCAATATGGCCAGTTGCCCAAGGCGGAAATCGCGAGGCTGACGGGGCTTTCCGCCCAAACGGTGTCGGTTATTGTCAGGCAATTGGAACGCGACAAGCTGGTCATCAAAGGCGAAAAACAACGGGGCAAAGTCGGTCAGCCGCTGGTTCCCTTCCGGCTGAATCCCGATGGGGCGTTTTCCATCGGCCTTAAAGTGGGCCGCCGCTCGGGGGATTTGATTTTGCTCGATCTTGCCGGAAAAGTGCGAAAAATTGTCCGCCAACCCTATCATTTTCCCACGCCAAAAGAATTCTTGGCCTTTGCCAAAACCGGCATGGCGAAATTGCTGGCTGATTTGCCGCGCGGCGCGCGCGCGCGCATCTCTGGTCTTGGCATCGCTTCGCCTTTCGAACTTTGGAACTGGGAAGAAGAAGTGGGCGCGCCCCGTGATGTTCTTGAAACCTGGCGCGATTTTGATTTAACCTCGGAGATCGCCAAGCTCGGCAAATGGCCCGTTCTTTTCTGCAATGATGCAAGTGCGGCCTGCGCTGCTGAATTGTTCTTTGGCCATGGTCGCAACTACCGCGATTTTGCCTATTTTTATGTCGGGTTTTTTGTCGGCGGCGGCATTGTTCTCAACGGCAGTCTTTATCAGGGCCGCACGGGCAGCGCCGGCGCCATCGGCCCCATACCGGTGCCATCACCCACGGGCAGTGAGCAATTGATCAGGCACGCCTCGCTTTATCTGTTGGAGCGGCGTTTGATCAAGCAGGGCCATGGCGAACTGGTTTTATCGCAAAACCCGGAAAACTGGGCAGGCCTGGGGCAGGACATTGATCAGTGGGTCGAAGATACCGGCAAAAATCTGGCGCAGGCTGCCCTGGCAGCGGCGGGCCTTATTGATTTCGAGGCGATCATTGTTGACGGCGCAATGCCTGTCACCATCCGTGCGCAAGTTGTGGCGGCCACCAATCGTTATTTTGCCACGCTTGATCGCCGGGGAACGGCACCGTTATCCATCATTGCGGGCAGCATTGGCGCCGATGCGCGTGCCTTGGGCGGCGCTGCCTTGTCGTTGATGGCAAATTTCGCCATTGACCGTAATGTATTATTCAAAGGGGCTGCGTGATGTTGAAGGGACTAAACCCACTCTTGGGGCCAGATCTGTTGCGGGTGCTGCGGGCCATGGGCCACGGCGATGAGATTGCCATTGTTGATGGCAACTACCCGGCCGAAACCGATGCTAAGCGCTTGGTGCGCATGGACGGCCATTCTGCAACGGCCATTTTGGATGCGGTTCTTTCGGTTATGCCGCTGGATGAAATGGTGCCGGATGCCGTCTTCCGTCCGGCTGCGGGTCTCGATCCCCAGCGCATGGAGCCGGTCTTTGAAGATTTCGAAAAGATTGTGAAAAAGTGGGAGCCGAGGCGCCACATCACAACACTCGTCGGCGCAGAATTCTACGCCCGCGTCAAAGGCTGCTATGCGGTGGTCGCATCCTCCGAGAAACGGCTTTACGGAAATATCGTTCTCAGGAAGGGCGTCATCCACTCTTGATCTTTGCCATGCCAGGCCCGATGAAGCGCCCATGCTGGTTTTAGCCATTGATACATGCCTTGCGCGCTGTGCCGTTTGTGTTTTTGACAGCACTAAAAATCAGGTGTTGGCTGAAGCGCGGCAAGATATGGAACGCGGCCATGCCGAGGCCTTGGCACCCATGGTGCAACGCGCCATCGCCGCCGCCGGCCAGCATCTGAAAAATCTTGATCGCATTGCACTAACCACCGGCCCCGGCACCTTCACCGGCCTGCGCATCGGCCTCAGTTTTGCGCGCGCTTTGGGCCTCGCGCTCAACATCCCCGTCCTCGGGCTGGCTACGCTGCACGCATTTCGTCTTGGTATGGATGCACAAAGGGTTTTGGCCTTGAGCGCTGGCCACAGCAATTTTGCCTATGTGTTGCGGTTAGGTTCTGATGCTATCGAACTTGTGCCAATCAGCGGGCTGGAAAATCAACCTCTGCTCAGCGGCTTTCCGGATCTCGCACGGCTGGCAAACTGGGCATCCGCACAACCCATTCCCGCCGCCATGCCAGAGCCGGTTTATATCCGCGAGCCTGATGCCAAACTGCCAATCATGGTCAGGCCAGTGGCGGCCGAAGCCGCAGCAGCACTTTCCGCCGTCCATCACGCGGTATTTTCGCGCGGCTGGCCAACCTCGGAAATTGCACAAATGTTTGCCATTGTGGGAACCCAAGGCTTCCTCGCTGAAATCGCCAATGAACCTGCGGGCATGGTGTTGACGCGCACGATAGCCGCACAAGCTGAAATTCTCACCATCGCCACTTTGCCCGCCAGGCAGCGCACCGGCATCGGGGCAAAACTTCTCAACCACGCCATCGCAGCAGCCCGGGCGCTGGGCGCGCGCACGCTGTTTCTTGAGGTGGCCCAATCCAATATTTCAGCACGCAATCTTTATCTTAAGGCAGGGCTCGCTGAAACCGGTCGGCGCCAAGCCTATTACAGCAATGGCGAGGATGCGATTGTGATGTCGCGGAGCTTGCCTTGATTCAAACCTGCACGGCGGTTTTTCGGCTGCTGGGGTTCTTGCTTCTCACCATCCCGCTCATGCCCATGCAATTGGTTTTACAAAAGCTGAACCTCGCGCACGCCAAAACCCTGCCGCACTTTTATCATCGCTTGCTGTGTAAAATTATTGCAATCAGAGTGTCGGTCCAAGGCGCTGTTCCCCGGCATGGACTGGTGGTTTCCAACCATGTCTCGTGGACAGACATTGTCGTGCTTTCTGCAACATGCCCTTTAACTTTCATTGCCAAGCGTGAAGTCTCGCACTGGCCTTTTTTCGGCTGGCTGGCCAATTTGCAAGGCTGTGAATTTGTCAACCGCGAAAGCCGGCAAAGCACCAGGCCAAGCACCGATCGCATCAGAAAAAGATTGCTGCAAGGCGAAACATTGGTGCTGTTTCCCGAAGGCACCAGCGGCAATGGCCGTAAACTTTTACCCTTCAAGTCTGCCTATTTTGGGGCGGTTGAGAACAGTGATATCGCCATAACCCTGGCCACAATTATTTATGAGGCGCGCCAGGGGCTGCCCCTTACCCAGAGACAATGGGCCAACGTCTCATGGACAGGCGGCCAATCCCTTTTGCCAAGTCTCTGGCACCTGTTGCGCCACACCCCATTGTCGGTCAAAGTCATCTTTCAGCCCCTGCCAAAAACGGGTCACAGAAAAGCCATGGCGCACGCTGCTGAACAGGCCATTCGCGCCAACCTTCACGCTGGCGCAAAAATAGGCTAGGGCAATGCCCATGATGAAAAAGGTGCTGATCAAAACCTATGGCTGCCAGATGAATGCTTATGATTCATCTCGCATCCAGGACGTGCTCGCACCGCTGGGCTATGAACCCACCGAAAATGTCGACGCGGCCGATTTTGTAGTCCTCAACACCTGCCACATCCGTGAAAAGGCTTCCGAGAAAGTCTACTCAGAACTCGGCAGGTTGCGAGATATGAAACTGCAACGCGCGGCCAATGGCCGTGCGATGATGATTGCCGTGGCAGGCTGCGTTGGCCAAGCCGAAGGGGCTGAAATCACCCGTCGCAACCCGGCCGTTGATCTGGTCTTCGGCCCGCAAACCTATCACCGCCTGCCAGAGTTGTTGAAACAACGCGGCGATACCGGCGCAGCGGTGGTTGAAACAGAATTTGAAGTTGCCAACAAGTTCGTTGCTCTGCAATCCCAACCCACCGCCATCCAATCGGTTGCGGCCTTTCTCACCATTCAGGAAGGCTGTGATAAATTCTGCACCTTTTGCGTGGTGCCTTATACGCGCGGCGCAGAATACTCGCGGCCCCTCCAGCAAATCATCGAAGAAGCCCAAAAGCTGGCAGCCAAGGGTGTACGAGAAGTCACTTTACTTGGCCAAAACGTCAATGCCTATCGCGGCGCGGGTGATAACGGGCCAGAAAGCCTGGCGCGCCTTGTCACCCACCTGTCACAGGTGCGGGGTATTGAACGCATCAGATATGTCACAAGCCACCCGCGCGATATGAGTGATGATTTGATTGCGGCCCATGCGCAAAATGAAAAGCTGATGCCTTATCTGCATCTGCCCGCTCAATCCGGCAATGATGGCGTCTTGAAAGCCATGAACCGTGGCCACACCGCCAGCCACTATCGCAAACTCATTGAGCGCGTTCGAAAGGCCAAGCCGGATATGGCAATTTCGGGTGATTTCATTGTGGGCTTCCCGGGCGAAACCGCAGCGGCCTTTGCCGATACGCTGCAAATTGTGCGCGATGTTGGCTATGCCGCAGCTTACAGTTTTAAGTATTCACCGCGTCCCGGAACTCCGGCCGCAGAGCGTGAAGACCAGGTTCCAGAAGCGGTTAAAAATGAGCGGCTGTCGCGCCTGCAAGCCCTCATCCTGCAACAAACGGCAACTTTCAACCAGGCCTGCGTTGGCCGAAACCTCGCGGTTTTGCTGGAAAAGCCCGGCCGCCAGGAAGGGCAGCTCATCGGTCGCTCGCCTTATCTGCAATCTGTCCACATTTCTTCGCCGGAACTTAAAATCGGCGATATCGTTCCCATATCCATCAAATCAGTTGGCTCCAACTCGCTTTCGGGGCAGTATGATGGGGTGGGGAGAGTTTAATCGATAAAGGAGCCTATAGCTTTTGAACCGCAACGCCGTCGCTCTAAGAGCCGCTGAACTGGATGAGAGCGCCTTGTCGCTCGCCTTCGATGACAACCGCGTTATGGCCCAGCTTTTGGGTGAGCATGACAGCCATCTGGCGCAGATTGAACACCGATTGGGTGTGGCCATCACCCCGCGTGGCAACCGTATTTCCATTAAAGGTGATAGAGAACAGTCGGAATTGGCCCGCGCTGTCCTGTTGCATCTTTACAGCAAGGCAGCCCGAGGCGGTGAAATCAATAAAGGCGAAGTAGACGGTGCCATTCGCATGGTCAAAACCGCCGAGCAAAAAGCACCGGCAGAAGGCGGCGTGCGCACGCGCCGCAAAACCATCAATGCCCGAACGCCCAACCAACAAGCCTACATCGAACAGATCCGCCGCAATGAGCTCACCTTCGGCATCGGGCCCGCAGGTACGGGCAAAACCTATCTTGCGGTGGCCTGTGCCGCCGAAGCCTTGATGAATGGCGAAGTAGACCGCATTGTCCTCTCACGCCCCGCGGTTGAAGCCGGGGAACGCTTGGGCTTTCTGCCCGGTGACATGAAGGAAAAAGTCGATCCTTACCTGCGCCCGCTTTATGATGCGCTTTATGATATGATGCCGCAAAGCCTGGTGCAAAAGAGCTTGGCTGAAAACCAGATTGAAATTGCGCCTTTGGCCTTTATGCGTGGCCGCACCCTTGCGTCTGCCTTCATCATTCTCGACGAAGCCCAAAACACCACGCCCCAACAAATGAAGATGTTTCTCACCCGCCTCGGTGAAGGCAGCCGCATGGTCGTAACGGGTGATCCAAGCCAAATCGATTTGCCGTCGGGCGTGGGTTCAGGATTGGTTGAAGCCTCCTCAATTCTCGACGGGGTTAAAGGCATTGGCATTACCCGCTTTGTCAATTTGGATATCGTGCGCCACCCTCTCGTTGGCCGCATCGTGCAGGCTTACGACAAGCTGCAGGCCAAGGCGCCCAAAAGGTAGGCGTTGATGCCAATCGACATCGCTTTTGCTGACCGGCGCTGGAGGCGGATTCCCAAACTCGTCAAGCGCATCGAACAAATCCATGCCTTGAGCTTGACCAAAAGCCTGAGAGCCAAACGCACTGCCGTTCTGTTGACCGATGACAGCACGGTGCAGAAAATGAATTACAAGTGGCGCGGCAAGAAACAGCCCACCAACGTTTTATCATTCCCCGCAGCGTCAATTAACCTGCCGCGCGGCGAATTGAAGGCCTTGGGCGATGTTGCTATCGCCTACGAAACTTGCGCCAAAGAAGCGAAGGCAACCGGCAAAACTTTGGCTGATCACACCACACACCTCATCGTGCATGGCCTGCTTCATCTGGCCGGTTATGACCATGAAACCGATGGTGATGCAAAGCGCATGGAAACCAAAGAAATTCGCATTCTTGCAAAATTGGGCATTGCCAATCCATATGTGCTAGTTGACGGCGATGAGTGAACCTCGAAAGCCATCGCTGCTCACCAAGCTGAAACGCCGGCTTGGCACCAAGAACGTTGATCTTGAGCAAACCATTGATACGGTGATTGACACCCATGCTGAAGCCACCGGTGAAACCACACTGGATGGTGACGCGCGTTCGATGATGCGCAATGTCATTGGTTTTGCTGATATTCGCATCAAGGATCTTATGGTGCCCCGCGCCAACATCACCGCCTTGGATGAAGATGGCACGATGCGTGAACTCTTGAGCCTGTTTATCGACGCCAACCATTCCCGCGTTGCCATCTTCCGGGAGTCTCTCGATGACGTGATCGGCATGGTTCACGTGAAGGATTTTTTGCGGTGGATGACGTCTAAAGGCAAAAAGAAAAAGGCCCGCGGCAGCGCTGAAATGGGCATCGAACTTGCGGCGAGGGAACTCTCATCGGCAGTCAAGCAACACGGCAGCCTGAAGCGTGACGTGCTTTTTGTCCCGCCATCGATGCCGGCCCCTGATTTGCTGTTGAAAATGAAAGCCTCGCATATTCATTTGGCCATCGTGGTGGATGAATATGGCGGAACCGACGGAATTGTTTCGCTGGAAGACCTTGTTGAAGTGATCGTCGGTGATATTTCTGATGAACATGATACCGACGAGCAAAGCGATATGCTGATCAAGATGGATGACCAAACCTGGCTGGCCAATGGTCAGGCTGAGATTGCCCATGTCGAGGACGCGCTGGGCTTAAAGCTGCTGGCCGAGGATCAACAAGAAGCGGTCGACACCTTGGCCGGGCTGGTTTTTGAATTGGCTGGCCGTGTGCCAGCCCGCGGCGAAATAATCAAACACACGTCCGGCATTGAATTTGAGATCATTGAGTCTGATGCCCGGCGGATAAAGCGCGTGCGCATTCATGGACGCGCCACGCTCCATCCGGCTGATGAATCACTGGATGCGAACAGCGGCTGATATGGCAATTATCAAGCCACCGTCCCCCTTTGTGGATCAGGCCAGCCTGGCTGGCCTTGACCCGCGCTCACGCGAGATTTTTCGCAATATCGTAGAGGCTTATTTGGCCAATGGTGAACCGGTGGGCTCGCGCACAATCGCGCGCACGTCTGGCGCCAATCTATCGCCCGCTTCCATCCGCAACGTGATGATGGATTTGGAAGACTCAGGCCTGATCTATGCGCCCCACACATCGGCCGGCCGCTTGCCAACCCAACTGGGGTTGCGGTTTTTCGTCGATGCGCTTCTGGAAATAAACACCATTGATGATGCGGAGCGCAGCCGCATCGATGCCGAAGTCAAAGCCTCGCATCGCCAGCGCCGCGTTGAAGAGGTTTTGGGCGAGGCTTCCACGATGCTGTCGGGCCTGTCGCAGTGCGCCTCTCTGGTGATGAGCCCCAAATTTAACGCCAAGCTGAAGCATATCGAATTTGTGTCGCTTTCACCGGGCCGGGCCTTGGTGATTATCGTCAGCGAAGACGGCAGCGTTGAAAACCGGCTCGTTGATGTTCCGCCCGGCCTTCCGGCTTCAACCTTTGTTCAGGCCAGCAACTATCTTTCCAGTATTGCCAATGGCCGCAGTATTGATGATGTGCAAAAGCTGGTTGCCGGGCAAGTTGAAGGGCTGCACCGTGAACTTGATGAACTGTCGGCAAAACTGGTCGAAAGTGGCCTGGCGGTGTGGAGCGGCGGTGATGGATCATCAGCTAAAAATCTCATTGTGCGCGGCCAGGCCAATTTGATTGACCAACAGGGCGCGGCACTGGATCTAGAGCGAATTCGGCGTTTGTTTGAAGATATTGAAAATAAGAAAGAGCTGGTTGAGGTTTTGGGGCTGGCCGAAAAAGCTGAAGGGGTGCGCATCTTTATTGGTTCTGAAAATCGGCTTTTTTCGATGTCCGGTTCCTCGATGATCGTTGCGCCCTTCAAAAATCGGCACGAAGAAATTGTCGGTGTTCTGGGTGTTATTGGCCCCACGCGCCTGAATTATGCCCGCATCATTCCAATGGTGGATTACACAGCCAAACTGGTGGGCCATCTCCTCTCTTGATTTTTGGCGCACAATTGCCGATATGCGGGCGCATGAGCGAAGATAACCAAATTCCAGAAACACCCGAGGAAGCCGTTGCCCCGGATGTTGTTGTTGATCCACGCGATGTGGAAATCAGTGGCTTGCAGGAAGAGGTGGCCCAAACCAAAGATCGCCTGCTGCGTCTGGCCGCCGAAATGGAAAACTTGCGCAAGCGCACAGATCGTGAAAAAGCTGAGGCAACGCTTTATGCCGCCACTAATTTCGCGCGTGATCTTTTAACGGTTGCCGACAACTTGCGCCGCGCGCTTGAGGCATTGCCGCAGGATGAGCGCGAACACGCGGGCGAAATTGAAAAGAATTTGATTGCTGGTGTGGACGTGACAGAGCGGGAATTGTCCAACGTGTTTCAGCGTCATGGCATCCGCAGATTGGAAACCGTGGGCCAGAAGTTTGACCCCAATTTTCACCAGGCGATCTTCGAAGTGCCCACCTCTGAAAAACCCCCCGGCATGGTGATGCAGGAAATGCAGGCAGGCTATGCCGTGGGTGATCGGTGTTTGCGCCCCGCCATGGTCGGCGTTTCTAAGGCCGAGGGCTAAAATACCGCTTCGGCTTTCAGCGTTTCAATGCGCCCAAATCCGCCGATGAGATGCACCCAGTCTGGCGTCAATGTCCAGAAGCCAAAATCGCTGAACTCGCCATATCCGGCCGCGTAGGGGTGTTTAACAATATAACGGGCCTTAACATCAAGTTTTGCCACAGTCATGATCCCGCTGAAATTCACCCGCAGCCCGGCCAACGCATCACCTTCTGATGGAATTTCGGCAACCAACAAACTGGCGCGGCGATCCTTTAACAAGCATTGCGTGTGACGCGCCAAACTGGAGAAAAGGAAAATCGGCAGCCCCCTTTCGTCACAGGCATAATTCACCAGTGCAACATAGGGCCCCCCGCTTTCAGGCTCCATCACCGCCAGTGCACCATGGTACCCGCGCTCCAGCGCCGCCCTTGCCAGTTTGCCATTTTCACTCATGCTCTGGCTTTAACACAAACTTCGGGCTAAACCCCTGCCACAATTTGTTCCAGTTTCATCCTTAACGCCCCAGAGTCGACAAAAGTCGATGAAAGTCGACGAAAAGTCGCCAAAAAGTCGCCAAAAAGAGAGTAAAACACATGTCCACAGTGGCCTTAGTAGATGACGACCGCAACATCCTAACCTCAGTCGGAATGGCACTGGAGGCCGAAGGTTATACCGTACAAAAATACTCCGACGGCGCCGCCGCCCTTCAGGGCCTGCAGGATAATCCACCGGATATGGCCATTTTTGATATCAAAATGCCCCGTATGGATGGCATGGAACTGCTGCGCCGCATCCGGCAAAAGACTGATCTGCCAGTGATTTTTCTAACCTCCAAAGACGATGAAATTGATGAGCTTTTCGGCCTCAAAATGGGGGCTGACGACTTCGTGAAAAAACCATTTTCGCAACGCCTGCTGGTTGAGCGGGTCAAGGCCGTTTTGCGCCGCGCTGCAACGCGAGAAGGCAGCGCCACCCCCAGTGATCAAACCAAAATCATTGAACGGGGCAAATTGGCAATGGATTCAGATCGCCATGCTTGCACGTGGTCTGGCCAGCAAGTCACTCTAACTGTTACAGAATTTCTGATCCTGCAGGCCTTGGCCTTGCGCCCCGGCATTGTGAAAAGCCGCGACGCTTTGATGGATGCGGCCTATGATGACCAGGTCTATGTGGATGATCGCACGATCGACAGCCATATCAAACGCCTGCGCAAGAAATTCACCCAAGTAGACGAAACTTTTGACGGCATTGAAACACTTTACGGTGTTGGTTACCGCTTCAAGGAACAATAACGGTTCAGGCCTTGGACAACCCGCAAGCCAATGAATTTGATGATGGTTTTGCAGCGGATGACGATGGCAAAGCCAAGCCCGCTTTGCCAAAACGCAAATGGTTTGGCCTCGCCAGCCTTGCCACGCGCATTGCACTCATCAACATTCTCGGCCTGATAATCCTTTCGGCAGGTATTCTGTATTTCAACCAATTTCGCCAAAGCCTCATCAATTCACGCGTCGAAAGCCTTTTAGTGCAAGGCCAGATTATTGCGGCAGCAATTGCCGGTGCAGCAACCGCAGACACATCTTCCATCGTCATAGACCCCGGCAAATTGGGCGATGCCACGGGCAATGATCGAAGCATAGACTTGTCAGCAACTGATTATGATTTTGCCATCACGCCAGATCGGGCCGGCCCGGTTCTACGAAGGCTTTTGGCAAACACCACAATTCGCGGCCAAATCATTGATAATGATGGAAATATGGTCGTCGATTCAAGCTTCCTCACAGGCGGCAGCGATATTATTCAAACCAATATTTCCCCAGACGAGCAGCCAACCTTGCGCAACCGCGCCCTCAATGTGGTAAATGCAATAAGTGATCGCCTGTTCTCCAACGATTATCCGCTCCATGAAGACTATAACTTAGACAACAATCAATCACGCCCTGAAGTGGCCTCAGCCTTGAACGGCGCCACACTCAGCGTGGTGCGCACCAATCAAAAACGCGAAATCATCGTCTTGGTGGCCGTTCCGGTGCAGCGGTTTCGCGCGGTGCAGGGCGCACTTCTCCTTTCAACTCAAGGTGGAGATATTGATAATGTATTGCGCAGCGAGAGGCGCATTGTATATCTCACTTTTGCCTTCACGGCCTTTGTCGGCCTGTTCTTATCTGTCTTACTGGCCCGCACCATTGCCCGCCCCATTCGAAGGCTTTCGGCCGCCGCCGACAGGGTTCGCCGTGGCATCAATCATAGCAGGGTTGAAATTCCCGATTTTACGGGAAGAAGCGATGAGATCGGCCAGCTATCGGGTTCATTACGCCATATGACTGATGCTCTCTATGCCCGCATTGCTGCCATTGAAGCCTTTGCTGCCGATGTGGCGCATGAACTTAAAAATCCGCTCACTTCATTGCGCAGCGCAGTTGAAACATTTCATTACGCAAAAACCGATTTGCAGCGCGAAAAGCTGGTTGAAATATTGGTGCACGATGTGCAACGGATGGACAGGCTGATCTCGGATATTTCCGATGCCTCGCGCCTTGATGCCGAACTGGCGCGTGCCGAAGTGCACCCAATTGATTTTTCACTATTGTTACAAAATATTGTAAATCACTCAAATGATATGGCCAAGGACGCAATCGCAAAGGTGAATGTCACTTTCCAACCTGCCAAGCCCGGTGACGCAACCTATATGGTTTTGGGTCATGATTCGAGGCTGGGCCAAGTTTTGCGAAACCTTATAGACAATGCCCGCTCATTCACGGCTAGCGGTACAAGCATACAAATTCGTCTGCGGCGCGTGGGTGAAGAGATTGAAACCCGTGTCGAAGATCAAGGGCCGGGCATTGCACCAGATAATCTCGAGCGCATTTTTGAGCGATTCTATACAGATCGACCGGAGCAAAATTTTGGCGGCAATTCCGGACTTGGCCTTGCGATCTCACGTCAGGTGATAGAGGCGCATAAGGGTCGCATATGGGCAGAAAACCGTCTCGGCAAGGCAGCAAATAGCGGCATCAGACCAGTGCTAGGGGCGCGCTTTGTACTGCGCCTTCCGGCAATGCCGGAAGGGTGGAAAGCCGAAGCGTGATCAACATACACGCCACCTGTGTGGCCTTTGGCCGCTTTGGCATTCTTATTCGCGGCCCATCAGGTTCTGGCAAATCCAGCCTGGCTCTGCGCGTGATTGATGGTGAGGGCTTTGGCATTGGGGAAACAAAACTTAAAGCCAGGCTTGTTGCTGATGATCAGGTGATGGTGGAACGCAAAGGTTTGAGCATTTTGGCCAGGCCGCCGGCCGCGTTAGCAGGTAAACTCGAAATTAGAGGGATCGGAATAGTGCGGGTGGATCACATGAAATCTTGTCAGTTGCGGTTGGTTATAGACTTAGCTGAAACCAACGCAATTGTGCGTCTGCCAGAGGCGACCGATGCCGAAATTGAATTGTTAAGTCTTACTCTCCCAAGGCTTGTGCTTGATGGAAGATGTGCTGACGCAGCAGCCAAGTTACGAGCAGCCATTGCACACGTTAAACGCAACAATACCTTTTAATTCTCTTCTTTTTCAGTCAAATATGATTTAGAGCATGTTCCCCAAACCGGGGTTGAAGCGTGAATTCAATTTATGTTGGTATAAAACGCAAATGATTGGGTTAGTGCTTGTTACCCATGGCCGTTTGGCTTTGGAATTCATTCACGCGCTTGAACATGTTGTTGGCAAACAAGAGGGCATCGAAGCTGTTTGCATTGGCCCGGATGACCGCATGGATTCGCGGCGCATGGATATTGCTGCTTCCATCGCAAAAGTTGATCGCGGCCTTGGTGTGATGATTTTGACAGACATGTTCGGCGGCACACCGTCAAACCTTGCGATTTCACTTTTGGAAGAGGGCAAAGTGGAAGTGGTGGCAGGGCTTAATTTGCCCATGTTAGTTAAGTTGGCCCGAGTGCGCAAAGATTGCAATCTGCACAAAGCGGCCTCCGCCGCACAAGATGCCGGCCGCAAATACATCAACATCGCTTCGCAAGTCTTGCAAGGTGACTAATGGCCACCCTGAAACGCACTTTTGCGATTGTCAATCAACGGGGGCTTCATGCGAGAGCATCTGCCAAATTTGTCAAATGTGCCGAGGGTTTTGATGCCACTATTTCGGTTAGCAAAGATGGGCAGACTGTGCCCGGAACGTCGATTATGGGTTTGATGATGTTGGCTGCCAGCATCGGTACAACCGTGGAGGTGGAAACCTCGGGCCCGCAAGCCGAAGCAGCCATGCGGGCCCTAGACGCGCTGGTTGCATCAAAGTTTGATGAGGACTGAATGAGCGAGCCGGCCTTAGTGCTTAAGCCTGATGGCCGCCAATCGGCAACGGCTCTGGCGGTGAGGCGCGGTCTCTCACGGCTGTTGCGTGATCATGATTGCGTATTGCTGACGGAGTTTACCTTGGCCTCTGGTCGCCGTGCTGACGTCATCGCATTGCGACCGGATGGCAGCTTTTGGATTATCGAAGTTAAGTCTTCGCCAGAAGATTTTTTTGCCGACTACAAATGGCACGAATATCTGGAATTCTGCGACCAATTTTCATTTGCGATACCACAAACGATGGACGCTGGCCTCATTCCGGTTGAAGCGGGCTTGGTTATTGCTGATCAGTGGGGTGCCGAGATCATTCGGCCCGCGTCACAGCACGCTTTGCATACCTCGCGCCGCAAAGCTTTAACCCACAGCTTCGCCCGCAGTGCCGCCCAAAGACTCCAAATGATCGTAGACCTGTCGTCTGTTCTATAAATGTTCTTGACTTTGCTGACTGGTTCACTCTAGCCTCTGAGTCACGATTGATTGGGCGGGCAAGAAACCATGACAGCGCGGGCGGCAACAGTAGCATTTCAAGGCATCGAAGCAGTGCCTGTCGACGTGCAAGCCCAGTTTCTCAACGGGCAAGTAAATTTCCATATTGTTGGCTTGGGCGATAAGGCTATTTCCGAAAGCAAAGAACGCGTGCGCGCCGCGCTTCACGCTATTGGCCTCGGCTTGCCTGGTAAGCGTTTGATTGTCAATCTTTCACCCGCTGATCTTCCCAAAGAGGGCAGCCACTATGATTTACCCATCGCCATGGCCATACTTTCAGCCCTTGGCGTTATCCCACCAGATTTTTTATCGCGCTATCTGGTGTTGGGGGAATTGTCGCTGGATGGAACGCTATTACCCGTTTCAGGTGTCTTACCTGCCGCCATGACGGCTGTAGCCCAAGATCTTGGGATGATTTGTCCCAAACTGTCAGGCCGGGAAGCCGCCTGGGCCGGTGAAAAATTAGATATACTTGCCCCCGAAAACCTCGTTCAATTGATCAACCACGTGAAGGGCACACAGGTGTTGTCTCGCCCAACCGCCCATCTTGCGGTGTTGGATCAGAAGTTGCCTGATTTGAACGAAATTAAGGGCCAGGAAGCCGCCAAGCGGGCACTGGAAGTGGCAGCAGCAGGGGGCCATCATATGCTTATGGTAGGTCCTCCGGGCGCTGGCAAATCCATGCTGGCGCAGCGTATGCCATCTATTCTGCCGCCGCTTGATCCACGTGAGATGCTGGATGTATCGATGATTGCCTCTTTAAGCGGCGAGTTGAAGGATGGCCAGTTGACCAAGCGCAGGCCCTTCCGCGCACCACATCATTCAGCCTCTATGCCAGCCTTGGTAGGGGGCGGCATCAGACCTAAACCCGGTGAAATGGCTTTGGCCCATCATGGAGTTTTGTTCCTTGATGAACTGCCAGAGTTCCAGCCGCGCGTTCTTGAGGCTTTGCGCCAGCCGATGGAAACGGGTGAAGCTTTGGTGGCCAGAGCCAACTATCACGTCACTTACCCATCGCGTTTCCAGCTGATTGCGGCCATGAATCCTTGCAAATGCGGTTTGGCAGGCGAGCCCGGCCATACCTGCCGCTTGGGCCTGCGTTGTGCGACAGATTATCAATCGCGCATCTCTGGCCCTTTGCTAGACCGGATGGATATTCAACTGGAATTGCCGGCCGTTCGCGCTACTGATCTGTCTTTGCCCGCACCTAAAGAATCCAGCGCCGACATAGCCCGGCGTGTGGCATCGGCTCGAAATATTCAGGCGCTGCGTTTCAGTGTTCTTGGACTAGACCATTTGCGCACTAATGCCCAGGCTGATGGGGAAGTTCTGGATACTATTGCGCCGTTAGACACTGCCGGTATGGCCTTGCTGCGTGATGCTGCCGAAGCCATGAATCTTTCCGCACGGGGCTATCACCGTGTGCTGCGCGTGGCCCGCAGCATTGCCGACTTGGCAGGATCAGACCACATCATGCGGTTGCATTTGGCCGAAGCTCTGTCTTATCGCCAGCGCCCTGCGTCAATGCGTTTGGCGGCGTAGTTAACTTTGCCGTTTATCTCGCATTTACCGCGTTTACAGAGCGTCATTTTTTAGCAAGACCTTCCTGTCAGAATGGGCCTGAACCGGAACCCATTTTCAATTGGCGATGCCACAGAACCGAAGCCCAATGCGAGCAAGAGCCCAGAAAATTTTTGAGCAATCAAACGCGTCTGAGCCGTTGCTAAATTTTATAGCTGCTCTCTGTGCAACAGCCGCAGCAGTTATTTATATAAGCGCAAGCGCGGGCAGTTTCGCGCCCTCTCTTCTGATTGTGCTGAGTTTCGCAACTTTGGTCGCGCTGGTTTTAAAGTTGCGTATCCAATACCGGAAAAACCTCGCAGCACTGCGCCAAAAGCTGCGAGATGGGGAAGCGATTCAACATAACGCCGAAGCAAATATGCGACAGAAATCGCGCCTGCTGGCGACCATGAGCCACGAAATCCGAACCCCCCTTAACGGCATCACGGGCATGTTGGCGCTCTTGGCCGATACCAACCTAACGGCCGAACAACGCAACTACGTCGAAATGGCCCACGGCTCTGCACGCACACAGCTTTCGATTATCGATGAAATTCTCGACACCGCAAAATCCGAAACCGCAAATGACGGTAAGTTGAAATCCTTTGAGCTGCGGCCGCAGCTTGAAAAGATCATCGAGCTATTGGCGCCGCGCGCCCACGCGAAAGGCATTGAGATTTCGGCTTATGTTTCGCCACGTGTGCCAGACGCCCTGATCAGCGACGAATTGCGCCTGCGCCAAGTTATTTTCAATCTGGCAGGCAATGCCATCAAGTTCACAGAAAAAGGCGGTGTTGCCCTCGCAGTTGACTGGCAGAACAACACGCTCCAGATGCGCGTTTGCGATTCCGGAATTGGTATGACGGCCAGTGAATCCGCGCGCTTGTTCACAGAATTCGCGCAAGCCAATGAGGCCACGCAGCGCCGCTACGGTGGCACAGGCTTGGGCCTTACGATTTCCAAGAAAATTGTTGAAGATCTGGGTGGCCATATCTCGCTTCAATCGCAAAAGGGCACAGGAACCACGTTTGTGGTAAGTCTTCCCACCAGCCAAATCACGCAACACCATACTAAACAAACTGTCCTTTCCGGGCGCCACTATACTTTGGCGCTAGCCCAAGGTTTTACACGCGATCATTTGGCGGCAACCCTGGCCGATCTGGGTGCTACAGTCAGCTTTGTTGAAAATCGTCAACAGCTTGGTGTCGAAATTGCACGGGCAGCGCCACTCACCCAATTTATCTGCGCCAGTCTTTATTTCGAAATGCTCAGTAGATGGGCCAAGCAACGCAAACACGGCAAAGGCCCCCCAGCTATCGTTTGGGTTCTGCTGCGCCCCGAAGAACGCAAAGACCATCTTGATTTATTGCAAGCGCCTTTTGCAGGTTATCTGCTTAGCCCAGTGCGCCATGCAACTCTTCTCGAAAGGTTGGCGGAGAAAGACAGCAAGGCCTTGAAGCTCACCAGCGCTCTTATGCATCAATTAAAAGGCAAACCCAAAAAATCCAGACCCATTCGAAAGCTTGAAATTCTTTTGGCCGAAGACAATGCCGTGAATGCCTTATTGGCCAGAACCATATTGGAAAAATTAGGGCATAGCGTAACCGTTGTTGGTGATGGGCAAGCAGCGCTGAATGCTTTGCAGGCACAGCGCTTTGATCTGGGTGTATTAGATGTTGAAATGCCGATTTTAGGTGGACTTCAAGTGGCGCAGAAACTCCGAAATGATAAAGCCTTTGCGGCGCACCAAACGCTCCCGCTGTTGGCACTCACAGCCAATGCGATGGAAGAGGATATTGCAGCCTGCAAGTTAGCCGGCATGACAGATCATCTGACCAAACCGTTTGACCGGTTAGATCTAGAAGAAAGAATTGCGTCTCTGATGCAGCCCCATATTGCCGCATAAGCTGTTCATTTGAATGTCACAGTTCTGCGTTGAAAGAGTCAAACGCGGAGGATGACTTGCGGCACGAAGCATTGGCGTTTATGCGCCACCACATGAAAGTGAGATTGGCAAGGTCGCCTGATGAAGTGCGTGTGGCGCAGCGCCTGCGCTATCATGTTTTTCATGAAGAATGTGGTGCCGTTCATCGTGGAGAGCAAGGTCTTGATGCTGATTGCTTCGACGGTAAATCAGAACATCTTTTGGTGATTGAACCTCTAACCGGTGAGCCTGGCCCGTTTACACTTGAAGATGGCACACTGGTTGGCACTTATCGCCTCATCACCCAGAATAAAGCGCAAGGCAATGGCGGCTTTTATAGTGCCAGTGAGTATGATTTGCAGCCCCTGCTTCGGCGCCACGCCAATTTGCGTTTTCTCGAACTGGGAAGATCGTGCGTTTTGAAACGCGCCAGAGGTACGGCGGTTGTTGAATTACTTTGGCAGGGAATTTGGAATTTCGTCCGCATTTATAAAATTGATGTGATGTTAGGTTGCGCCAGCTTTGATGGTACTGATCCAACAGCCCACAAAACAGCACTGAGCTTTCTATCACAAAAGGTTCAAACGCCAGATGTTTGGCACACCAAAGCGCTCCCTGAACGCTTTCAAGATATGAACCTGGCGCCGGAGAGTAGTTACGAGGCCAAGCGTGTATTGGCCAGTTTGCCCCCGTTGATTAAGGGCTATCTCCGTCTGGGCTGTTATTTCGGCGAAGGCTGCGTGATTGATCACGAATTTAACACCGTGGACGTACTGGTTATCCTTCCGGTCTCTGCCATAAATCCGCGCTATTTCACTCGCTTTGGTGCCCCCGCCTAAAACTTGGCGTTAAGCCCTGCCCCTGATATGGGTGGGTATGGACGTGCCCACCTCATCAACCGACTTTCATACGGATGCCCCAGCCACGCCGATGATGAGGCAATACTTTGAGATTAAGCGCCAACACGCCAATGCTTTGCTGCTTTACCGGATGGGTGATTTTTATGAACTGTTTTTTGAAGATGCTGTGAAGGCCTCTGCCACCTTGGGCATCGCTCTCACGAAACGCGGCAGGCACAACGGCGCTGATATTGCCATGTGCGGCGTTCCGGTGCACGCCCTAGACCATTATCTGCAAAAGCTCATTCGCAACGGCCACCGTGTGGCTTTGGCTGAGCAAATGGAAGACCCAGCTGAGGCCAAGAAACGCGGATATAAATCCGTTGTCGCCAGACAAGTCGTTAGGCTCATAACACCCGGCACTTTAAATGAAGATGCGCTGTTGGAGTCAGGTGTCAGTAACTTTCTGGCCTGCCTCACGGGCGTTAAGTCCACCGGTGAAATGGCCTTGGCCTACGCCGATATTTCCACGGGTAAGTTGGTTGTAACGCCGACAGATGCAGGCAAATTGGCTACGGCTTTAGCCAGATTATCGCCCTCCGAAATTTTATTGAACGACGGGCTGCTGGAACTACCTCAGGTTATGGCCAACCTTGCGGAATGTGGGGCTGCCCTCACACTCTTGCCCGCCAGTCGGTTTGATAGCAGTGCGGCCACACACGCACTTAAAACTTATTTCGATGTGGAAGCACTTGAGGTGTTTGGCACCTTCAGCCGCCTCGATTTATCGGCTCTGGGTGCTTTGCTGGATTACATCAATCTCACTCAAGTGGGACATATGCCGCATATGCAGCCGCCACAACTTGAAACCCAAAAAAGCGGCCTTACAATCGACGCTGCCACCAGAGCCAATTTAGAATTATCACGCACTTTGGGCGGTGAACGCAAAGGCAGCCTTCTGGCAACATTGGACACAACTGTCACCGCCGCTGGCTCACGTTTGTTTGCCGAGTTTGTGGCCCGACCTCTCGCCGATCCAAGCCTCATCAACGCGCGGCTTGATTCCGTGGCCCATTTTTATGATGATGAAGCATTAAGTGAAAGCATCCGCACTATATTGCGAAGTCTGCCTGATATTGAGCGTGCTTTATCGCGCCTCAGCAGTGGGCGTGGCGGCCCGCGCGATTTGAGTACGATTGGCGCTGGCTTGCTCTCCGCCGAGAAATTGCAGGCCACGTTACGCGGCGCTACAACTTACTTAACTGCTTTGCCTTCACAAATTGCTGACTTATTAGACCAACTTCATGCAGCCCCTAACGCGCTTGCGCGGGAGATCCTTGCTGCTCTCGGCGATGAATTGCCGCTTCTTGCCCGAGATGGCGGGTATGTGGCCCACGGCTTTTCGCCTGAACTGGACGAAAACCGCGAACTGCGCGATGATACGCGCCAAGTGATTGCCAATTTGCAAAATGCCTATGCTGAATCAACCGGCGTGAAAGCGCTCAAGATCAAGCACAACAATATGCTAGGTTATTTTATTGAAGTTACAGCCCAACAGGCTGCGCAGCTGAAGGTCTCGAATGCTTCACCTAATTTCATCCACCGCCAAACGATCGCAACGGCTGTGCGCTTTACGACAATCGAGCTGGGTGAATTAGAGCAAAAAATTGCGGTGGCAGGCGCACGCGTTCTTGGCCAAGAGCTGGAGATTTTTCGCAAACTTGCAGATGGCGTGTTGCAACACCGATATGCCTTGTCAAATGCCGCCGCTGCCTTGGCTGCCCTCGACGTCTATTCAAGCTTGGCTTCACTCGCAAGGCAACGACAATTTGTGCGCCCCAAAGTGGATGCAAGTCTCACTTTCTTCATTGAAGCAGGCCGCCATCCTGTGGTGGAGCAAGCGTTGAAAGCGCAAGGCGCGCGCGCCTTTTCAGCCAATGACAGCGTGTTGAGTGATAACCAGAAGCGACTATGGCTTCTCACGGGGCCCAACATGGCCGGCAAATCAACCTACTTGCGGCAGAATGCGTTGATTGCCATCATGGCGCAATGCGGATCTTTCGTTCCAGCAAAATCCGCGCATATTGGCGTGCTTGATAAGCTGTTCAGTCGGGTGGGCGCCGCTGATGATCTGGCGCGTGGTCGCTCCACTTTCATGGTGGAAATGATCGAAACCGCCGCCATCTTGAACCAAGCAACCGAGCGTTCATTTGTTATTCTTGATGAAATAGGCCGTGGCACGGCCACCTTTGACGGCCTCGCTATAGCCTGGGCCACGTTAGAACACTTGCATGATGTGAACCGCTCACGCGCTCTCTTTGCCAGCCACTATCATGAGCTCACGGCATTGACCGCTTCATTGCAACACCTGCACTGTGCCACAATGAAGGTCAGAGAGTGGGAAGGTGAAATAGTGTTCTTGCACGAAGTTATAGCTGGCACGGCAGAGCGAAGCTATGGCATTCAAGCGGCAAAATTGGCGGGTTTACCGGCCATCGTCGTTCACCGTGCGACAGAGGTTTTAAAGCGCCTTGAACAGGGCAAAGGCTCTTACAACGCGCAAAGTCTTGCGGCTGAGTTGCCGCTTTTTGCAGCCAGTCTGAAAGCGCAAGTCATGCCACAGAAAGATGCCTTACGTGAAATGTTGGGCGCCATTTCGCCGGATGAACTTTCACCACGCGAAGCGCAAGCACTTATTTATGAGTTGATAGCCAACGCCAAGGAAAAACTGTGAGTACGCCGGAAACCATATTCGCAACAGAACTGACAGTATTGAAAGGCGATTACACTTTATCGTTACGCAACGCCGCATCGGCGCTTATCCGCACTTGTCTTTCCGAAAGTCGAAGTGCCGCCGAAGCTCAACTGCTGCGCGACGGTAAAGGAACGGCTTGCGCCGAGGCTCTGTCGTTTACGCAAGATGAAATCATCAAAGGCCTGTTTGCGTTTGCTACACAACACCTTCAAGGCGCTAGTGCGCTGAAACTGGCGATTGTTGCGGTCGGAGGTTATGGGCGCGGAACATTGGCACCTGGCTCTGATATTGATCTGCTTTTTCTTTTGGCAGGCGAAACCTCTCCTGCTGTGAATGCCGTTGTCGAATTTGTGCTTTACGCGCTATGGGACGCACGTCTGAAGGTCGGCCACGCCACCAGAAAGGTTGATGAATGTATCCGCCTTGCGAAAACCGATAACACCATCCTCACCTCAATCTTGGAATCACGCTATATTTGTGGGGACCGAACGCTTTTCAAAGATCTTTCATGCCGCTTTAAATCGGACATTGTCGCCACCGAAGCAAAGAAGTTTGTTGCGGAAAAATTAGCTGAGCGCGACGCCAGATACGAAAAAAGCGGTCAAAGCCGCTATGCGGTAGAGCCCGACTTGAAAGATGGCAAGGGCGGCTTGCGCGATTTACACACCCTGTTTTGGATTGCCAAATTTCTGTTTACCGCCAATTCACCGCAGGAACTGGCCGTAAAAGGGGCTTTTTCAAAAAGTGAACTGCATACGTTTTTAAAATGCGAAGATTTTCTCTGGGCGGTGCGCTGCCATTTGCATTTTGTTGCCGGTCGTGGCGAAGATCGATTGAGTTTTGATCGGCAGATGGAATTGGCTCAGCGGCTGCACTACAAAGCTCATGGTGGCCTGCAGGCGGTAGAACGGTTCATGCGACATTACTTTTTGATTGCCAAAGACGTAGGCGATCTCACCCGCATTTTTTGCGCCAGTTTGGAACAGAAGCATTTGAAAGATGTGCAAGGCATTTCGCGCATCTTCACAAAATTTTTTCCGCAACGAGGCAAAGTAAAAAACTTGCCTGTGGGTTTCAGACTTGACAACGGGCGCGTGAATTTTGCAGTTGAAAACATCCTTTTGGTTAACCCCATCAACATGCTGCGAATTTTCAAGGTTGTTGCCGAAACGCTGTTCGAGATTCATCCTGATGCCTTGAAGCTGGTGCGCAAATCGTTCCGTTTGATTGATGACAAATTGCGTACAAACCATGAAGCGAACGCCATATTTTTGGATATTCTGTGTAACTCGCAAAAGCCTGAATCAATTTTACGTTTGATGAATGAGGCAGGTGTTCTTGGCCGCTTCATTCCTGAGTTTGGCAAAGTGGTCGCCATGATGCAATTCAACATGTATCATCACTACACCGTTGACGAACATTTGATCCGTTCAGTGGGTGTTTTGACGGGCATTGAAAATGGTACGCTTGCCAATGAACATCCGCGTGCCGCTGAGTTATTCCCCACCATCAGAGCGCGCCGCGCTCTTTATGTGGCGGCGCTGTTGCATGATATTGCCAAGGGTCGGGTAGAAGATCATTCTATTGCGGGGGAGCGCATTGCACTTGAGCTTTGCCCGCGGCTTGGCCTTGCGGCAGAGGAGACTGATCTCGTGGCCTGGCTCATTCGCTATCATCTCTTGATGAGCGAAACATCCCAAATGCGAGATTTGAATGATTACAAAACCATTCTTGATTTTGTGAAAATCGTTCAAACACCGGAGCGGTTGAAGCTGCTCATTATCCTGACGGTTGCCGATATTCGCGCAGTAGGCCCCGGTGTCTGGAACGGTTGGAAGGGCCAGCTTTTGCGCTCCCTCTATTTTGAGGCTGAACCGTTGCTTTCTGGCGGCCATGCCTTGACGTCGCGCGGGCAGCGCGTGCAAGAAGCGCAGGCCGCATTCTTCAACCACCTTGGCATTGTAGACGGAAGTGAAAGGCAAAAACTTGCCGCCCGCCACTATGACGCTTATTGGCTTGGCGTACCGACCGAGCGACAGCTGCGCCACTTTGCACTCACCGCACATTGGTCGCAAGGCGAAGTCGTCACAGATATAATGACAGATGCATTTGCCGGGATAACTGAAATCACGGTTTTTGCGCCCGATCATCCGCGTTTGTTGGCCATGTTGACTGGTGCTTGCGCTGCTTCAGGCGGCAACATTATTGGCGCACACATTTTCACAACGAATGATGGCATGGCCTTGGATACAATTTTATTGCGGCGAGAGTTTGCATCGGACGAAGACGAAAATCGCCGTGCCTCTCGCATGTGTGAATCAATCAAGCGCGTGCTGCACGGGCAAGTGCGCTTGAGCGAAGTGCTTTCAAGGGTTCAGCAAATGCCCGATCGCGCCAGGGCCTTCACCTTGGTGCCGCGCGTGTTAGTGGACAACGCATCTTCCAACAGGAACACCATACTTGAAATTAGCGGGCTAGACCGTGTCGGTCTGCTCCATGCCGTGACTGAGGGGATTTATCATCTCAATCTCAACATCGTTTCGGCCCACATCACCACTTTTGGTGAAAAGGCGGTGGATGTGTTTTACGTCACCGATCTCACCGGGTCCAAAATTGTGAATAAGTCTCGCATCAGGCAAATCGAAAATTCCTTGCAAACCGTTATGTCACCTGCGGCATGAAACGGTGTGAATTGGTTAATTATTGCCTTGGTAAGCTCTAGGCATGTCAGTCATTCGCTCTGCCGCAAAAGTTGGTGGGTTTACTTCGATCAGCCGCATTTTAGGCTTCATCCGCGATCAGCTTATTGCCTTCACTTTGGGCACCGGTGATGTGGCTGATGCGTTCTTCGTGGCGCAACGGTTTCCAAATCTCTTTCGCACGTTATTTGCCGAAGGTGCGTTTAATTCCGCCTTCGTTCCCATCTTCGCTGGCAAAGTTGAAGCCGAGGGCCTCCCTGCTGCGCGTCAGTTGGCAAGTGACGTTTACGCCGTAATGTTGATTTGGATGGTGCTATTCTGTGCGCTTTGCATGGCTTTTATGCCATGGTTGATTTATCTCTTCGCTTGGGGTTTTCAAGCATCTCCCCAAAAGATGGCTTTAGTGGTGGGGCTCACGCAACTGTGTTTTCCTTATCTGCTGTTCATGACCCTAACGGCACTACAGGGCGGCGTGCTTAACAGTTTGCACCGCTTCACGGCGGCAGCTGCGGCACCCATTTTGCTCAATTTGGTTTTGATCTTATCCAACGGGGTGGCTTGGCTCATTGGATCTGGGAACTCGGCGCTCACTGGATATATCTTTGCTGGTGGAGTTACGCTTTCTGGCGTCGCGCAATTTGCTTTACTGGCAGTTTCCTGCAAGCGCGCTGGCGTGCCTCTTATGCCCAAGCGGCCACGCCTCACGCCAGAAGTGAGGCAGGTGATTGGCCGCTCATTGCCCGGCATTGTGTCGGGTGGCGTGATGCAGATCAACCTGCTCATTGCCACCTCACTGGCTTCGGCAATCCCACATGCGAATTCATATCTCTATTACGCCGATCGCCTCTATCAACTTCCACTTGGGGTAATTGGTGTCGCCATTGGCGTGGTGCTCTTGCCTACACTTTCGCGTCGCTTACGAGCGGGTGACGAAAGTGGTGCCAAGGACGCAAAGAACCGGGCATTGGAATTTTCTCTGTTCCTGACATTGCCCGCCGCCGCCGCATTGATCGTGATCGCCGTACCAATATTGCGAACTGTATTCGAACACGGCGCTTTTAAAGCTACAGACACTTTCGCCGTGGCCCCAACTGTTACAGCTTTCGCGATTGGCCTTCCGGCGTATTCGCTGACCAAAGTTTTTCAACCGGGGTTTTACGCGCGTGGTGATACGAGAACACCGATGAAATTTGCACTTTATTCGGTTTTCGTGAATATCATCGGCAGCATTGGGCTTTCATATTTCATTGGCCATGTTGGTATTGCTTTGGCCACCTCGCTGGCCGCATGGACGAATGCCGCACAACTTTATTTCCGCCTGCGCAAGCTGCGCCATTTTGAATTCGATAAAGGCTCCAGCGCACGCATTCCCCTGATGATCCATTCCACGTTGATTATGGCCGCCAGCTTGCTTATTGCTCGGGTTATCATGGAAGACCGGTTTACCGCTCAGGCCAGCACCTGGACTGCCGTGCTCGGCTTGGTGGCGCTGGTAATCATTGGGCTCATTTCCTATTTTCTCGCCTCACAACTCACTGGAGCATGGCGAATTTCTGAGCTAAAGGCCGCGCTGAAAAGGAACTAACTTATGGTCACATTCACCCCACGCGTGCTTTCCGGCATGCAGCCCACTGGAAATTTGCACCTCGGCAATTATCTCGGTGCAATGGTGAATTGGGTCAAAATGCAAGATACGCATGAAACGCTTTATTGTGTGGTGGATATGCACGCCATCACGCAACCCACTTCTGTGTGGGGCGGCCCGACCGCATTGCGCAAATCGACGTTAGAGGTGGCAGCGGCCTATATGGCTGCTGGCATTGATCCAAAAAAATCCATTCTCTTCAACCAATCGCGGGTGCCTGAACATGCAGAACTGGCGTGGATTTTCAATTGCATCGCGAGACTCGGCTGGTTGAACCGCATGACCCAGTTTAAAGAGAAAGCCGGAAAAGACCGCGAGAACGCCTCGGTGGGCCTTTATGCTTATCCTGTATTAATGGCTGCTGACATTTTGATTTACCGTGCCACCCAAGTGCCCGTGGGCGAAGATCAAAAGCAGCACTTGGAACTATGCCGAGACATTGCGATTAAATTCAACAATGACTTCGGGGTGGATTTCTTTCCTATCACCGAGCCGGTGATCATGGGCCCGGCCACGCGCGTGATGAGCCTTCGTGATGGCACCAAGAAGATGTCGAAATCCGATCCATCAGACTTGTCGCGCATTAATCTGACCGATAGCGCTGACGACATTGCCAAGAAAATTCGCAAAGCTAAAACCGATGCCGATGGTTTGCCGTCGGAAAAGGCTGGCTTGGCAGGTAGGCCTGAAGCTGAAAATTTAGTGGGGATCTATGCAGCCTTGGCCGATCGCACCACAGAAGTGGTGTTGACTGAATTTGGCGGCGGGCAATTTTCTGCTTTCAAGAATGCCCTAGCAGAACTTGCTGTGGCTAAGATTTCACCGATCAACACCAAGATGAACCAGCTGTTGGCTGAAGTGGGCTATGTTGAGCAGGTGCTGACTGAAGGCTCGACGCGGGCATCAGCCATAGCAGCGCCCATCATGAAAGACGTGAAAAAGATCGTCGGCTTTGTCTGAAGAAGGCCACTTTAACTCTGCTTCAATAGGGTCTATATAATATCCGACAAGGATACTCAGCTATGTTTATTCAAACCGAAGCCACGCCAAATCCGGCCACTTTGAAATTCCTGCCCGGCAAGCCCGTACTGCCCGGTTCAACACGGGAATATCGCAAAGCCGCTGATGCGCTGGAAAGCCCATTGGCCGAAAAGCTGTTTTCGGTGATCGGCGTTTCGGGCGTGTTTCTGGGCCATGATTTTATCACAGTCACCAAAGGTTCGGGCGAATGGCAGCATCTAAAGCCTGCCATTTTGGGCACGATCATGGATCATTATGTTTCGGGCACGCCCATGTTGATGGGCGAAGCGCCGATTGATCAGGCAGGCGAAGAATTCTTTGCTGATGAACACAGCGAAATCGTTAAAACCATTAAAGACTTGCTCGACAGCCGAGTGCGCCCTGCCGTCGCCCAAGACGGCGGTGACATCACCTTCAAAGGCTTCAAAGAAGGCGTAGTCTATTTGAATATGAAAGGTTCTTGTGCGGGTTGTCCCTCAAGCACCGCCACTTTGAAACACGGCATTGAAAACCTGCTCAAACATTTCGTTCCCGAAGTCAGTGAAGTTCGCCCGGTCTAATTTTTACTTCTGGCAAGAAGCGCAGTAGAAACTTGAGCGGCCTGATTGCACCAGACGTTTAATCGGCTTAGCACAATTGCAGCAAGGCTCACCTTCCCGGTCGTAAACCAAAAAGCGCCGCTGGTATGAGCCTTGTTCTCCATTGGTGCTCTTGAAGTCTTGCAACGTTGAACCGCCGGCCAAAATGGCTTCATTGAGAATGTCGCGGATGTGACGCACCAATTCTTCGAGTTTTTCAAGCTTCACGCTGCCTGCCTTGCGCTTGGGCGAAATCCGTGAGCGAAACAACGCCTCGCAAACATAGATGTTGCCAAGCCCTGCAATGATACGCTGATTCAGCAGAATGGCTTTCATCGGCGCTGCTTTGGATTTGAACTGCATGGCCAAATAAGCTGCGGAAAGTTCATTGCCCAAAGGTTCTACGCCGATGTCTTTGAGCAGCCTGTGCTGACCAACTGTGGAAGTTTCCACCACATCCATCATGCCAAAGCGGCGCGGGTCTGAATAGACCAGCCGCACGCCTTGTTCGAGATGCAATACAACATGGTCGTGCGGGCCATCAATATCTTGGCCAGTATCAGCCTCGAAATAAAATTCGCCCAAATTGCATACGCCCTTCGGTGAGAACAAGGTAAATCGCCCCGTCATGCCCAGATGCACGATCAAACTGAAGCCATTGTCTAAATCTGCCAGAATATACTTGGCCCGCCGTGCAAGTGTTTGAACTTTGGCCCCCGAAAGCCGCTCAACAAAACCTTGGGGAAATGGAAAGCGCAAACCCGCTCGCCTTAGCTCCACCCGCTCAATCTTTCGGCCTTTCAAAACCGGCTCTAACGCTCGTTTAACCGTCTCAACTTCTGGCAATTCTGGCATGTTTACCTTGTCTTACGATGGGACGATTGGCGCGATGGCAAAACCCCTCCAGGTAGCCTATCTTAACCATATGGGAGATGATCCACATAACGTTTCTTTCGGCTTTCGCAACGTCGCAGAAGATGAGCGCCAAGGGTTAGTGAACGACGTCTTCGCCAAGGCTGCGGCTGACTATGATAAGATGAATGACCTCATGTCCTCTGGCCTGCACAGGCTGTGGAAAGACGACATGATGACCATGCTCAGCCCACCGAAGAACAAATCCTTCAATGTTTTGGATGTGGCAGGCGGCACGGGCGATATTGCATTCCGCGTTCTGGATGCCGGCGGCCCGCAAACCCGCGTGACCATTGCTGACATTTCGCCGCTGATGGTGGGCGAAGGCAAAAAGCGTGGCGAGCGTGAGGGCCGGCTTGATTGCTGCACCTTCACTGTAGGCAATGCCGAAGAGCTGGCCTTTGAGTCCAATACTTTCGATGCCTACACAATCGCATTCGGCATTCGCAATGTAACACGCATCGACAAGGCGTTGAAAGAAGCGATGCGTGTGCTGAAGCCGGGCGGACGCTTTCTCTGCTTGGAGTTTTCGCATCTGGGTAACCATCTGGCGCAAAAACTTTATGACGCTTATTCATTCACTGTTATCCCCGCAGTAGGAAAAGTGGTGACGGGTGATGGCCAACCGTATCGTTATCTGGTGGAATCCATCCGCATGTTCCCCAACCAGGATGAATTCGCCAAGATGATCGGCGCTGCGGGTTTCGAGCGCGTGAGCTATCGCAATCTCACTGGTGGTGTGGTGGCCATTCACTCGGGTTGGAAGATTTAATGGCAAACCCTGTCACCAATGCACTGCGCTTGAGCAAGGCGGGCTTCATCCTCGCGCGCTACGATGCACTTTTGCCGCCGGATCAATCAGCTAAAGCGCCGTGGCTGGTGCGCATCGGTTCAAAAATTGCGCAAATTGGCGCCGAAAAAAATCTGCAAGGCGGCCAACATAATCGCCTTACATTGGCTTTGTCTAAACTGGGCCCCAGCTATATTAAACTTGGACAATTTCTCGCCACACGGCCCGATGTGATCGGCGCCAAGCGGGCCTTTGAGTTGAAAGCCCTGCAAGACAAACTGCCGCCATTTCCACAAGCAGAAGCCGAAGCAATTGTTGAAAGCGAACTGGGCAAACCGGTCTCACAACTCTTCAAAACGTTTGGGCCATCCATAGCGGCGGCCTCCATCGCGCAGGTGCATAAGGCTGAAACGCATGAGGGCAAGCAAGTTGCCGTGAAAATTTTGCGCCCAGATGTGGAGCGCCGCTTTGCCAACGACATTTCATCATTTGCCTTTGCCGCTCGACAAGCAGAACGGTGGAGCCAGGAAGGCAAGCGCCTGCGCCCTGTTGCGGCGGTCGCCATGCTCGAAACCTCAATGGTGCATGAATTGGATCTGCGAATGGAAGCTGCAGCCCTATCAGAGATGGCCCAGAATTCCAAAGACGATCCAGGCTTTCGTGTACCGGAAGTACAATGGGCTTTGAGCAACAAGCGCGTACTGACCACCGAATGGATCGACGGCACGCCGATGGCAGATGTGGAAGCCCTGCGCACCCGTGGACTTGATCTTTCATTGCTGGGCGACACCGTGATCCAAAGTTTTTTGCGCCATGCCATCCGCGACGGCTTTTTCCATGCTGATATGCACCAGGGAAATCTATTCGTGGACCCTGCGGGCAATCTTGTCGCGCTGGATTTCGGCATCACCGGCCGCCTCTCAGAAGGCGATCGTCTATTCCTTGCGGAAATTCTATATGGTTTTATCACGCGAAATTATCGCCGCATTGCGCAGGTGCATTTTGATGCGGGCTATGTGCCTGAAACCGAAGATGTTGAAACCTTTGCGCAGGCCTTACGCGCCATTGGTGAGCCAATCATGGGCCTGCCTGCGGGTGAAATTTCCATGTCCCGCCTTCTCACGCAGTTGTTTGAGGTAACCGAACAGTTCAACATGCAAGCCCAGCCACAGCTTTTGCTGTTGCAAAAAACCATGGTGGTGACGGAAGGTGTTGCGCGCACGCTGAACCCCAATCTCAACATTTGGAAAACTGGTGAGCCGGTGGTGCGCTCGTGGATCGAACGCAAGCTTGGTCCGCTGGGCAAGATTGAGCAGGCCTTGGGCAGCGCTGGAACGCTGGGAAGCTTAGCGTTGCGCGTGCCGCGCCTTGTCGACGAGGCCCATAAAGTTCATCGTAAATTGGATGCCTTCGTCACCGCCCAGTCTGCGCCGGCAAACCCTTGGCCGCCGCGGTTTCTCGCCATCTGCGCTTTGGCTCTGGTTGTCATTGCCACCCGTCTGGTGCTGAGATGAGGGCCACCTCAAGTCAGGGGATTGGAAAATCGGTTCTGCTCATTATTGGTGGCGGAATTGCCGCCTACAAATGTTTGGAGCTAATCCGCCAACTTTCCAAGCGTGGGATAACAACACGCGTGATTATGACCAAGGCAGCCGAACAATTTGTAACACCACTATCGGTAGTTTCACTCAGCGGCGAGAACGTTTTTACTGATCTCTTCAGCCTGACCGATGAAACCCAAATGGGGCACATTGAGTTGTCACGCTCCACTGATCTGGTTGTTGTTGCCCCTGCTACCGCAGACTTGATGGCGAAGATGGCGGCAGGTCTTGCGGTTGATCTGGCCAGCACAACCCTCTTGGCAACAGACAAAGCTGTTCTGCTTGCGCCAGCAATGAATGTGCGAATGTGGCATCATTTGGCGACAGCCCGCAATATAACGCAATTGAAAAAAGATGGCATTCATTTTGTCGGCCCAAATGAGGGCGATATGGCCTGCGGTGAATTTGGTTTAGGCCGCATGGCCGAGCCGATGGAGATTGTTGCTGCAATCGAATCACTGCTGAGCCCACGGATACAGCCTCTCACAGGCAGGCGGGTATTGATCACCGCTGGCCCTACCCAAGAGGCGATTGATCCAGTGCGCTATATTTCCAACCGCTCCAGCGGCAAGCAAGGCTATGCCCTGGCCGAAGCTGCGGCAAATATGGGCGCGGATGTCACACTGGTTTCCGGCCCTGTCGCTCTGGCAACGCCTTTGGGCGTTAGGCGCGTCGATGTGACAACGGCAGACGAAATGTTGGTGGCAGTCAAGCAAATTCCAAACACTGATCTCGCAATCTTTTGTGCGGCCGTCGCGGATTGGAAAGTCGCCAACCCCGCCAGACAAAAATTGAAGAAGAACGATGCATCAGAGCCGCCGTCGCTTTCTTTCGTACCTTCCCCTGATATTCTTAAAAGTGTCGCAGGTTTGCATGAAGGCCGACCCAAAATCATTGTCGGCTTCGCTGCCGAAACAGAGAATGTCATCGCCAATGCCAAAGCAAAACTCAAAAGTAAAGGCTGCGATATTATCATCGCCAATGACGTCTCAGAGGGGGTGTTTGGCACCAATAAGAACGTGGTGCATTTTGTTTCAGCTAAGGGCGTCGAAAGCTGGCCAGAGCTTTCCAAATCAGAAGTAGCGCAACGCGTTCTTGCGGCTTGCGCAGGACTTCTAAAATGATGAAAGTCAAAATCATGCGGCTGGCACATGGCAAGGGGTTGCAACTTCCATCTTATGCCACGGCGGGTGCTGCCGGACTTGATCTTCGTGCTGCCGAATCTGCAACACTCAAACCCGGTTCACGCATTTTGATGCCAACGGGAATGGCCATTGCCCTTCCGCCTCGGCATGAAGCACAAGTGCGCCCGCGCTCTGGCCTCGCAGTTCAGCATGGCGTGACTATACTCAATGCACCCGGCACCATTGATGAAGATTATCGCGGCGAGATCAAAGTGCCGCTCATCAACCACGGTACAGAAGATTTTGTTATCCAACGCGGCGATCGAATTGCACAAATGGTGATTTCTCCCGTTGTTCACGCTTATCTGGCCGAAGTTACATCGCTTGATGAAACCAACCGCGGGCAAGGTGGCTTCGGATCATCGGGGAAAAGCTGATGGCCCTCTCATCTGATGAATTGGAACGTTACGCCCGCCACGTCGTGCTTCCAGAAGTGGGCGGTCCGGGGCAAAATAAGCTGAAAAAATCCCGCGTGTTGGTGATTGGCGCTGGCGGCTTGGGTGCGCCAGTTTTACAATATCTCGCGGCAGCGGGTGTGGGCACCTTGGGCATCGTCGATCACGATCATGTCGCGCTCTCAAATTTGCAACGCCAAATCATCCACACCGTGAGTTTCATCGGCAAGGCCAAGGTAGAGAGCGCCGAACATTTCATCAAATCTTTGAACCCGCATGTGACAGTGGAAAAACACAATCATCGCATTACCCCCGAAAACGCGCTAAGTTTGATTTCGCTTTATGATGTGGTTGCCGATTGCTCCGATAACTTCGATACGCGATTTCTGGTTTCTGATGCCTGCTTTTTTGCCAATAAGCCGCTGGTTGCGGCGGCTGTGGGACAATTCGATGGTCAAATCTCAACCTTCAAACCGTATTTGAAAATGCCAGACGGATCCCCACTGCCAACTTATCGCTGCTTCATTGGTGATTTGCCGCAGCCCGGCATGTTTCCGGCTTGCGAGGTTGCAGGTATTCTGGGTGCGCTTCCCGGCATCCTCGGTTCTATGCAGGCGATGGAAGTAATCAAAGAACTACTCGGCATTGGGGAGAGCCTGGCGGGCCGCATTCTAATGTATGACGCGCTATCTTCGCGATTTTTTGAAACCAGCCTCGGTTGGAATCCGGAAAACCCTCTCAATGGTATCAAACCAACAATCTTCGACATACGCGCAGAAAATTATAGGAGCTAACTCGTGAAGGCACTGGTTCTCGAAAAAAAGGGCGTTCTGTCGCTGCGGGAGATTGATCTCCCCAGTGAGCTGGGTGCCGACGATCTCCGCATTGCTATTCACACTGTAGGCGTTTGCGGCAGTGATGTACATTATTACACCCACGGTGCCATCGGAAAATTCGTGGTGAATGCGCCAATGGTGTTGGGCCACGAAGCTTCAGGCACAATAGTGGAACTGGGTGCCAATGTGAAAAACTTCAAAGTCGGAAATAGAGTTTGCATGGAGCCAGGTGTGGCCAACATGAATTCGCGCGCCGCCAAAATGGGCCTCTATAACTTAGATCGTGATTTAACCTTTTGGGCCACGCCCCCTGATCATGGCTGCCTCACGCCCCACGTGGTTCACCCAGCGGCGTTCACTTATAAATTGCCAGATCATGTTTCCTTTGCCGAAGGGGCAATGGTGGAACCATTCGCTGTGGGCATGCAGGCCGCCACGCGCGCGCGCATCAAGCCTGGCGACGTAGCGTTGGTTACCGGTTGCGGCCCCATTGGAATTATGGTGGCACTGGCGGCACTGGCGGGCGGATGTGCCAAAGTTTTGATTTCTGATGTTTCAACCCCGAAACTTAAAATCGCTGGGCAATATGCCGGAATTATTCCCGTAAATATCACCCATCAAAAACTTGAAGAGGTGGTGGGCTCCCAAACCGATGGCTGGGGTGTAGATGTCTTGTTTGAAGCAAGCGGCAGCGCCAGAGTCTATCCCACCATGTTCGATCTGGTGCGCCCTGGTGGTGCCGTTGTGATTGTAGGTATTCCCGTTGATCCTGTTGCTTTCGACGTGGCCGCCGCGATGGTGAATGAGCTGCGCATCGAAACTGTATTTCGCTACGCCAACGTCTATGACCGCGCCATCGATCTGATCGCTTCAGGCAAGGTAGATCTCAAACCACTCATCAGCGAAACCTTTGCATTTGATGACAGCATCAAAGCCTTTGAACGCGCTGCCGAAGGCCGACAAACGGATGTAAAGCTGCAAATCAAACTGGGGTGACGGTGTGGTGAAGCCGCTTACGGCGACCAGCACTTGGCCAACGTATTCAGCCAGTTATCATGCGTAATTTTTTTGATTGATGTTTCGTCATAGCCATGCAGATGCATGGCATTTTGCAGCTTGGGCAGTCCAGTAACGTCTGTAATGACATTTGGAACCATAGCGCCATCGAAATCCGATCCAAAGCCAACATGGTCGATGCCAAGTTTTGAAACCAAATAATCGATATGCCGCAGCATCATTTCAAACGTCGTTGTAGGGTCCCGCTGGCCGTCTGGATTAAGAAAACAGGTGGCAAAATTGACTCCTACTATGCCGCCCGTTTCCGCTATTGCATCAAGCTGTTTATCGGTGAGATTTCGTGCATGCGGGCAAATGGCGTGCGGGTTTGAATGCGATGCAATCAGCGGATTTTTGCTTGTTTCCGCTACCTCCCAAAAGCCTTTTTCCGTCATATGCGACAGATCAATGGCGATGCCGAGTTCATCACAGGCCCTGATTAGAGCTTGTCCGGCATCCGTAAGGCCGGGCCCGGTGTCACCCGTGCTGGGAAAGCGGAATGGCACGCCATGGCCAAAAATCGTGGGCCTGCTCCACACGGGTCCAAGAGACCTCAAGCCGGCCTGATACAAAACTTCAAGGTTGTCTAAATTGGCATCAATGGGTTCAGCGCCTTCGAGGTGCATGACGGCAGCGATTGTTCCTGTTGCGAAACAATGGCGCAAATCACTTGCTGTCCGGCACACCTTGAATGCGCCATTTGAGGATTTTTCGATACGAAACAGGATGGCCGCCATTTCCAGGGCAACTGGCAAAGCATCTTTAGACATTATGAGCGGCGAAAGTGGCACATCGTAGCGCGCACCTTGCATCAAGTCATCAAGTGTGCCCAGATCCACGCCCGGCGATTGAATATAGATGGCGAATATGCCGCCACCGAATTTGCCTTCTAACATACGCGGAAGATCAAGCTGCCCCTTGCCGTCACCGTTGATAAAATCCAGCTCAACGTTTGGTTTATGCTTCAGTAACAACCGCAACAGCACATCATTGTGGCCGTCAAAAACCGGTTGAATACTGGCGTTTATTTCATCCACAAGTGTCTCCACAAAAGAAAATCGGCGTCTTCGCGCGAATAAGTTGGCTCGCTTCAAAAACGCCGACTGATATTATAACTACTTCGTTGTCAGATTATAATAGACCACGTCTGAGCTTGATCCCATCACATAGCCCTTAATGTTGGCACGTGTCGCCAACTGCACAGTATCTTGGAACATGATCATAATGGGGCCTTGATCCATCACGTCTTTTTGCAAATCCAGATACATTTGTTTGCGCTTGTCAGCATCACGTTCACGCACTGCCGCGTCCGTCCGTTTGGAAAGCTCAGGAATATCCCAAGAGTTCCGCCATGCCAAAGGCTTAGACTTTGGCGCATCAGAATTATCGGTGTTGCGCGCGAAGGTGTCGGCATTGGTGTGTGGGTCCATATAGTCTGGGCCCCAGTTTTCAATCAACATTTGATGTCCGCGCGCGCGGTATTTGGTCAACACAGCCTTTTCTTCTCCGGGCACAAGCGTCACCTTCACGCCACCTTTGGCCATACTGTCTTGCACTGCTTGCGCTATCGTGCTGAACGGGGCTTTGTTTGGCGTATCGAGTGTGAACTCAATGCCGTCCTTGATGCCAGCTTCAGCCAGCATCGCTTTAGCCTTTACAGGATCGTACTTGTATTGATTATCATCAAGGGAAGCCCAGAAGCCTGATGGCCAGAAGGCTTGATGCACCTTTACTTTGCCCTTCAGAAATGAGTTGGCCATGCCTTCATAGTCAATGAGGTAATGCAGCGCCTGCCGCACTTTTGGGTTCTGGAATTCTGCGGTTTTCAAATTCATCGCCACGTAATAAAGCGCGGCCTGTGGAATTGTGGAGACAGTGATATCCTTGTTGCCAGCGATGCCGGCAATTTGGTCAGGCTGCATGTCACGCGCAATGTCCACGTCGCCCTTTTCAATGAGCAGGCGCTGGGCAGCGGGTTCAGCAATATGCTTGATGATGACCCGCTTTAACTTTGCCACACCACCACGATAATTCGCATTGGCTTCCAACGAAACACTTTCGCTGGCTTTCCAAGATTTCAGATTATAGGCGCCTGAACCAGCCGAGTTGGTTTTGAGCCAAGCATTGCCCATGTCACCCGAGGCCTCATGTTCCATCGCCACCTTCTTGTCGACAACCGAGCCAACAACCGAAGACAGCAAAGCCAGCACCAGTGATGGGGAGTAGTCCTCCCCGATCGTAATTGTAAAGGTTGCATCATCAACCAGCTTTACCATGCTTTCCACATTGTCCTTGGTCCACCCCAACTGGCCCACGAGGAACGCCGGTGTCTTGTCAAGTTTAACAACGCGCTGCAGTGAGAACACCGCGTCAGCGGCGGTGACCGGATTGCCAGACGCAAATTTTTGGCCCGCTCGCATTTTGAAGGTGAATGTTTTGCCGTCGGCACTAGCCGTATAGCTTTCGGCCATGCCGGGAACCAGTTTAGTGATATCGGTGGGTTCAAAGCGCATGATGCGGTCATAGGTGTTGGCAATCACCTCAATACCCATGAACTCATAGGCTTCAGCGGGGTCGAGCGAAATAATATCGTCAATCGTCTTGGCGATTACCAGGGTGTCAGCTGGCGTTTCAGCATAAGCTTGCGGGGCCAGCGTAAACAGCACGCCGGCAAGAAGTGCAAATTTGAATGTATTCAACATGGATGTTTCTCCTGAACTGGCTTTGCCAAGGTTTACCAGCTTCTCGCTATGCCTTTGGCCAAGTCATAACAAAGACGCTTTTTCAAGAACTGGCAAGTGGGTACGGCGTCAAGCGGTGCGGCTATATCCGACGCTGGCGGCAAGCAGTTCGGATGTATAATGCTGGGTTGCCTTGTGGTTTCTTAGATCCTCGACATTCAGGATTTCAACAATTTCTCCTAGTCGCATTACGGCGATGCGACTGCAGAGATGGGCAACCACGGCCAGATCATGGCTGACAAGGATGCTGGTAAGCTGGTAGGTCAGCCGTAAATTTGAAATCAAATTGAGAATTTCAGCTTGAATTGAGACATCCAAAGCTGAGGTGGGTTCATCCAGCAGCAGAATGCGCGGTTTGAGGATGAGTGCGCGGGCAATGGCAACGCGTTGCCGCTGGCCCCCTGAGAGTTGATGGGGATAACGGTACCGGTGCAAAGGTTGCAAGCCAACGTCTGCAAGGGCTTTTGAAACCTCAGTGTCAATATCAACGATGCCATGAATGATCAGCGGTTCACGTAATATATCATCGACCGTTTGACGCGGATGCAAGGAGCCGTAAGGGTCCTGAAACACAAATTGCATCAACTTGCGATCGGCCTTGCTGCGCTTTACACCCATCTCTTGGCCTTCGATCAACAAAGAACGCGGCGATGGTTCAATCAGCCCGGCAATGGCTTTGAGCAATGTAGATTTGCCCGAACCCGATTCTCCAACGATTCCAAAGATTTCACCTTCTGCCACGTGGAAAGAAGCATTTTGAACGGCTTTCACAGCACGCCCTTTGTTTTTGAATGTGACGGATAGACCGCGCACTTCGATCATCGCGACCATTCCACATCGCGCACAACAACGCTCAAGGTTTTAACCGGGTGGTTGAGCAGTGGGGCCGCTTTGATGAGGGCTTGCGTGTAAGGATGTTTGGCGCGGTGCAATTCGCTGGCCTTGCATTCTTCTACAATTCTGCCGCCATACATAACCAGCACTCGGTCGCAAAAGCTTGAAACAATCGTCAAGTTATGGCTTATGAAAATCAGCCCCATGCCCCGATCAGTGACCAGATCATCGAGGATTCGCAGCACTTCGTTCTGAACAGTAACGTCGAGTGCCGAAGTTGGTTCATCGGCAATCAGCAGCTCCGGTTCGGCAATCAACATCATGGCAATCATCGCGCGTTGGCCCATGCCACCGGAGAGTTGGTGCGGGTAAAGGTGATAGACAGCTTCGGGATCGCGAATTTTTACGGCTTCAAGCATCATCAAAGCACGTTGGCGGGCGTCTTCTTTTGAAGTCTTTTGGTGCAGCAGATAAGTTTCCTGGATCTGATGGCCAATCTTGATCACCGGATTGAGCGAGTATTTGGGATCTTGCATTACCATGGAAATATGTTGGCCGCGCATCTCTTGCCATTGCCGGTCGTTCAGGCCGGCGAGGCTTTGTCCTTTGAAGTGCATCTGTTTGGCGGTAACGATCCCCGGCGCCGGAATGAGCCCCAAAAGGGCGCGCCCCGTTGTTGATTTTCCAGAACCCGATTCACCCACAATGCCAAGCCGTTCGCGGCCCAGCGCAAAACTGATATTGCGAACGGCCTTGGTGGCACCGCCGCGCCCGGGGAAAGTCACGTTAAGATCTTCAACCTCAATCAGAGGGGCTTCACTCATGATTTTTTCGGATCGAACACGTCACGCAACCCGTCTCCGAGAAAGTTAAAACCCAAGCTGACAATAAAAATCGCAAAACCAGGGATTGTTGCCACCCACCATTGATCAAGTATGACGTTGCGCCCCGATGCAACCATGGCGCCCCACTCGGCCGCGGGCGGTTGCGCACCCAGACCCAGAAAGCCAAGGCCGGCCGCCGTCAAAATAATGCCCGCCATATCGAGTGTCAGCCGAATAATCAGCGATGATATGCACAGCGGTACAATGTGACGAAATAGAATGCGCGCTGTTGATGCGCCCTGCAACACAACTGCAGAAATAAAATCACTGTTCTTTATGGCTATGGTTTCGGCTCGCGCCATTCGTGCATAAGGCGGCCAAGCCGTGAGCGAAATGGCAATAACCGCGTTTTCGATACCCGGACCCAACGCTGCTGCAAAAGCCAAGGCCAAAACCAACCGTGGGAAAGCCAAAAACACATCCGTGACGCGCATTAAAACGATATCAACCCAGCCGCCAAGGTAACCGGCAAGCGTTCCTACCGCCAGGCCAATGGGTGCAACCAGAATTGATACGAGCAGCACGATGGTAAGTGTAACACGCGCACCATAGACAATGCGCGCGAATATATCGCGGCCCAGTTCATCCGTTCCAAACCAATGCGTAGTGCTGGGCGCTGCCAGCCGCTCAGCCAGAATTTGGGCGTATGGCGACACACCATGGGTAATCACGCCCGCAAACATGGCAATCAGTATCAGAATGCTGATGATGATCAGCCCGGTGAAGGCAGCAGGATTGGCCGTCACTGCGCCGATGCTTTGATAGACACGGCTGCTCAGCGCCTGCACGCGCGATGTGGGCGTTTCACTGGCAAGCCAATCATGCCAAGTCATGGTCGATGATTGCGCGCTGCTCATGCCCGGCTCAGCCTTGGATCGAATATCCGATAGAGAAAGTCGCAAAGCGCATTCACACCAATAAACACCGCACCGACAACAAGTGTGCCACCTAGCACCGCGTTCATGTCAGCACTAAACAGGGATTTGGTAATATAAAGCCCCAAGCCCGGCCAAGCGAACACCGTTTCAGTGAGAACTGCACCCTCAAGCAATGAGGCATAACTCAAACCAATCACGGTGATCAGCGCAACCATGATGTTGGGAAAGGCGTGTTTCCAAACAGCACCCCAGAAAGAGCGGCCCTTGATGCGTGCCGCCACGATATATTCCTGGCTCAATTGTTCGATCATGAAACTGCGCGTCATGCGCGCGATATAGGCAATGGAGAAATAGCCCAGAATGCTGGCGGGCAAGATGATGTGGCTCAAGGCATTGTGGAACACTGACCATTCACCTTCAATGGCGCTGTCGATAAGGATCACGCCGGTGTGGGCTGTGACGATATCATCATAGCCAATATCTAATCGCCCGGGCCCCGACACCCAGCCCAACTTTCCATAAAATATGAAAAGACAAACCAAGCCCACCCAAAAGACCGGAATGGAATATCCAAACAATCCCACAATGCGAACCACTTGGTCGGGCCACTTGCCTTTTTTAGCCCCCGCTACAACACCAGAGGGCACGCCAACAGCTACGCCGAGAAGCGTGGCAATTGTTGCCAACTCCAATGTTGCCGGAAAAAAATGCAAAAGGTCTTCTAAAACCGGATGCGAGGTCATCACTGATTTGCCAAAATTACCCACGGCAATTTTGCTAAGATAACTCAGATATTGAATAGGAATGGGTTGGTTGAGGCCCATTGCTTCACGTGCTTTGTCATAAACGGCTTGCGGCGCCTTGTCGCCCACCACACCCAGCACGGGGTCTACTGCCATAAACCGCGAAATAAAGAATGTAACCGCAGTGAGGCCGATAAAAGTCAAAAGCAGGGTTCCAACAAATGACAGAACGCGCAGTGTTGTTTGCATCTGTGAGTTTTCAATTGTGGCGTCGCTCATAACCAACCCTAAATACCGTGTCGCTTGATACTGCCCTGCGTCGGTAGGAACGCAAGTCAAATCGTTGGGGGGTCAGAAATCAAGCCGTTGGCTTTTTGATAGGCCAACAGAGAGGGCGCGGCGAGTTCTGCGTCAATATAAGACACACGCTCTGGCGTAAAATGGCGTTCAACGTCCAGCACATTGATTGTCGCCACCAGTTCACCCTTAACAATCAACGGCAGATTGACAACCGAGCCGCACCCCAAAAGCCGGATTTTCTCATGATCAGGAAAAACGGCAGCGATCTCATTGATGGTATTGGCCACAAAACTGCGTTTTTGCCGATGTACCACGTCAAACCACGCGTCATAGTGAATGGGCTTGGTACCCGACACTGGATAGGCATCACGGTTACTGGAGTAAGCCCGCCGTGCCAATTCATGTTTCATGTCCACCGTCATCACCGTGAACAGCTTGCACCCAACGCCATCAGCAAACAGTTTCCGCAGCGCGTCCCAACACTGCTCAGCGCTGGTTGCTGTCTCAATCAAACGTGAGAAGTGAATAAAAGTTTGCTTTGAGCCGGGGTGCGCAGAAATCGCCATCCGCCCACCTTAATGCCGCTCAATGAAAACCGCCAGCAATGAGCCCTTGATTAAATCAGTGAAGCAATCTGCAGCTGGATGTTCTTATGGGAAGACGATTGGGTGTTTGTTTCAATTCGCGAACCGGTTGAACCAAACATCGCAAGTGCAATACACAGATCGGTTATGAGGCCGGAAACATGGGTTGTCCGAACCCGTGCGCCCGAGACAATCGGCAGGTTAAGCCCAGGAACCCGATCAATGGTCTCAGCTGAGACGAGATACGGCAGAAGATAAAAGGCTAAGCGACCGGAATGTCGGTGTTATTCGGGCGCTGGTTGGGGGTGGGGTTTTATCCGGAACTGAATGGTGGAGCCAGGCGGGATCGAACCGCCGACCTCTTGCATGCCATACCGTTTTTCATGATTCCTCCACTTACTCTGAATTGCATTATTTTTAACAAATTCAATAAGATGACTTCCCACGATTTCCCGGCATGTCCAATTGATACCCGCAAATATCACTGTTATTTGGTTGCTAGATGGTTGCTAGAAATCAAGTGGGCACACGAATGGCTTCAGTTCGAAAGCATATCACAAAATCGGTTGTCGATGCCATGACGTCTGGTGAGATCATTTGGGACACCAAGCTGATTGGCTTTGGCGTACGCTATCAGCGGCGGGACAAGGTGTTCGTTTACAAGTGTCGAATTGGTAACAGGCAGCGTTGGTTCGCCATTGGCAAGTATGGTCAACCTTGGACCGTGTCGGACGCTGAGAACCGCGTGAAGGTGATCCAGGGCGACATTGCCAAAGACCTCGATCCGGCAGCCATCAGAGACGAGCGCGTCAACAATCCAACTCTTCGACAGGTCGGCGCAATCTTTCTCGAGACGGTTGTGTCCAAGAGGCGAAGGGGCACCCAAATTCTATACAATGACTTTCTTTACCGTTTGATCTACCCCAAGCTGGGAGATGTGAAAGTCGCGCAGATCAAGTTCAGCGACATTGCCCTCCTGCACTATGGCTTACGCAATACGCCCACGACGGCCAATCGAGTTATTGCTTCACTCTCAGCTCTGTTCTCATGGTGCGAGCGATGCGGCCTGAGACCGAAGCATTCGAACCCCGTTCAAGGCGTTGAGAGATTTCCTGAGAAAAGCAAAGAGCGCTTTCTGTCAACTCGTGAGCTAGGTCGTTTGGGCGTTGCGCTTGCGCGAGCCGAGCGCCACAACACAGAATCAGCCTTTGCACTTGCTGCTATCCGACTATTGATATTCACAGGATGCCGCCGCAACGAAATTCTCGAACTGCAATGGAAGGACGTGAATGTCGAAAGAGCCATGCTCTTGCTTCCAGAGACAAAGACCGGAGCAAGGCCAGTCTACCTCTCCGCACCAGCCCTTTCAGTGCTGGCAGGGCTTCCCAGGGTCAGCAGGTGAATAGCCCCTAGATTTGTAGACACTTTGCCCCTTTAAAATGAGGCAAGGAGACGATCATGGGCCAAGGTAATTTCACTGAAGACTTTAAGCTGGATGCGATTAAACAAATAACTGAACGCGGACATTCTGTTGCTGAT